>NZ_CP107758.1 GCF_041431095.1 Streptomyces sp. NBC_00597 | reverse complement strand
CGCCTCGCTGCAGCTGGCGGGCTCGGCTTCGCCGAGCTAGGGGCCGGCCCTTCGCCGGTGTCCTGCGCTTCGCTCCGACTGGTTCGGGCTCGCTCGAACGGCTCGCTCCGCGAGCCGGGGTGACCCCGTTTCACGGGGTCTGGGCCTTCGGCCCGTTGGGGTGGGGGAGCGGAGCGGACCCACCCCGAGCCCTTCCGGCTTCGCCTCCAGGGCGGCCCGCTGCGCGGGCTGCGGGCTGGAAAGGGGGGTGTGTTCCTGTCGAATCCCGGCAGGGGTTGTCAGGTCGAGGATCCCCAGGTGTCCCAGTGTCTCGTCCGTTGGCATCCTTCGGCTGTGGAGGCCTGTCTCTCAGGCTCTTTGAGCTGCTCCGTGGTGGGTTCATTCCCCTCAAGAGGAACGTACGACCCGTGATATACGACGCAATCGGTGGGGACGGGTTGAAAGCCGTATCACCCGACCGCCAACAGGGTGGCCAGCGACAGGGAGCCGATGACGTACCCCCGCTCGGGAGGCTTCGAAAGAGGGTTGATCATGTCCCGGATCCTACCGATCACTCCCTCCCACCGGAGTCGGAGTTGTCCCGGACGACTCTGCGTGGACCTCGTTCGCGGTACAGTCATCAGTATGCATCATGCGGGATGTGATGCGTGTAGCTGTGTAGGATCCCGAGAAAACCTCTACCTCCTCCCCTGGTCGGGTTTTCCCGCCGCTTCGTTTTCAGTGGAGTGCCGAATGCAGAAGTCTGGTGACATCGTACTGCGTCCTCACCAGGAGGAGGCGGTGGAGGCGATTGTCCGGGGGCTCGATATTCCGCCCGGGAAGCGGATTCCGGAGGCCGGTCTGCGGGCGACGGTGGTGGCCGCGTGCGGGACCGGGAAGACGTTCATCGCCGCTGCGGCGGCGCTTCGTCTGGCCCGGCACGGACGGGTGTTGGTGCTGCTGCCAACACTGGATCTGCTGACGCAGACGGCCCGGGAATGGCGGCTGGCCGGCCACACCGGGCCCGCGGTGGCGGTGTGCTCGCTGGCGGACGACCCCACCCTGTGGGACCTGGGGGTGCGGGCGACGACGTCGGCGCCGCAGCTCGGACTGTGGCACGGCCGGGGTCCCGTGACCGTCTACGCGACCTACGCCTCCCTGCCGGTCCTGGCCGAGGCACACGAGGGCGCGTACGGGCTGCCGATGGACGTCTTCGACCTGGTCGTCGTCGACGAAGCCCACCGGACTTCGGGCTCGGCCGGTAAGGCGTGGGCGGACATCCACCACCAGGAGGTCATCCCGGCCATGCGCCGGCTGTACATGACCGCCACCCCCAGGATCTGGAAGGAATACCCTCCACGCTCGCGGGCGGAGCAGGAGCTGTACGAGGCGCAGGTCGCCGTCGTGGACGAGGAGACACCCGGTCGGACCCGGCGGGTACGGGACCGGCTGCCGCGTGAGATGGCCTGCTCGATGGACGACGAGAGCGTGTTCGGGCCCGTCGTCTACGAACTGTCCCTTGCATCGGCCATCTCCCGGGGTCTTTTGGCGAAGTATCAGATCGTCGTCGCCGAGCTGACCGACCCCGTCGTCACCCCGGCCCGGCTCATCGGCGTGGAGCGGTACGAGGAGCAGCTGCGGGGTCAGAGGCTCGCGGCGACGCAGACCGCGCTGTTGGAGACCATGGCCGCGCACAGCCTGCAGACGACGATCACCTTCCACCACCGGACGGTCGAGGCGGAGGCCTTCGCCGCCGGGCTGCCTCGGGTCGCGGCGCGGCTGCATCAGGTGGACCCGGACCGGCACCCGGAGAGGGTGTGGTCGGGGTGGCTGTGCGGGGAACACGAGGGCGTCCACCGGCAGTCGGTGCTCTCCGACTTCGGGCGCCGGGCGGGGCGCGCCGTGCTCAGTAATTGCCGGGTTCTCGGTGAGGGAGTCGATATCCGAGCGACCGACTCGGTAGCCCTGATCGACCCGAAGGGGTCGGCTGTGGACATCGTCCAGGCGATCGGCCGGGCCCTGCGGCAGCAGCCGGGGCAGGGCAAGATGGCGACGCTGATCGTTCCGGTGTTCTTGGCCGAGGATGAGAAGCCGGAGGACATGCTTTCCTCGAACTCGTACCGCCCTTTGATTCGGGTTTTGGAAGGGCTTCGGGCGCACGATGAAAAGGCCGTGGAAATGCTCGCCATTCCACAGGAGGTCCGGAAACGCGTTGTCGATCCGTCGCTTCCGGTCGGTCCGGAGCCCGCCGAGGGCGCGGAGGACGACCGGCTGCTGCTCCGGTTCGCGACCCCCCGAGACCCCGGGCTGATCGCGAAGTGGATCAGCTACACCGTCATCAACACCGAGCGCCAGGACTGGAAGCGGGGCGCGGAAGCCGCGTACCGCTACCGGCAGCGCGAGGAACACCTGGACGTGCCCTACGAACACACCGAGGGCACGTACCCGCTGGGGCGGTGGCTCTCCGACCAGCGGCGCGCGTACCGGGCGGGGCAGATGACCGGGGAACGGGCGGCCGAGCTGGAAGAACTGGGGATCGTGTGGGACACCGCCGACGCCGCCTTCGAGCAGAACCTCGCCGCCGCGCGCGCCTACTACGAACTCCACGGAACCCTGGCCGCCCCACGGCACGCCACCGCCCTGGACCGGGCACTCGGGCAGTGGCTGACGAACATCCGGCGCCCCGGCGGGCTCGGGAAAGACCTTGGCCGCGCACGTCGGCGGGCCCAGGAACTCGCCGCGATCGATCCGGACTGGAACCCCCGCGAACTGCGGTGGACGGTCGACTGGCAACGCCACTACGCCTACCTCACCCAGCTCCTCACGGGCGGCGCCCGGCTCGCCGACGTCGTACCCGGGGTCACCCTGCACGGCGAAGACGTCGGACGCTGGCTCACCACCCAACGACGCGACTTCAGCAAGCTCAACGAGGAGCAGCAGCGCAGGCTCGGCAAGCTGGGCGTCAAGAAGGCCGCACAGACACGTAAAGCCCCCACGAAGGCCGCCGTGGCGTCCGGGCCGGGCACGGGCGGCACAGCGTTCCAGAAAGGCCTGGAGGCCCTCGCGCAGTACGTCGCACGGGAAGGTCGCCTGCCTGGGCGCGCTCACGTCGAGCAGCTCCCGGACGGGAAGCACCGGACCGGGGTATGGATCGCCAACCAGAAACAGCGCCGCGACCGGCTCGATCAGACGCAGCTCGCAGCCCTCGCCGAACTCGGCGTCGACTGGGCCCGGTAGGACAGCTACCCGCAGGTGACCGGCACCGTATTCGGACAGCACACAGATCAACTGCCCAGTCTACTGAAGGCCCAGCGAAGGACTTCCTGGTCCGGATGGTCTCGGCCTGTGCGTTGGAGCCCGATGAGGGTGTGGGCCGTGAGCCTGGCCCAGTTGCGGAAGTTGCCGTGCGCTGCGTGGCGGTCGGCGAAGGCGATGTCTGCGGGGTCCGTCTTCGCCCAGATCGGGTGGTAGAGCGGGATGACCTGCCGGACTTCCTCCATGGTGAGCTTGGTGATGTGCTGCCAGATAAAGATGCGGGAGGACAGCATCGGCTCCTTGCGCAGCACGCTGTGCGCGCCCTCTCCTCCGGCGAAGATGATCGCGATCTGGGTGTAGGGGTTATCCCAGGCAAACCGGAAATATTCGAACGTTTCTCGATTGAGCCACTGGGCCTCGTCGACCACCAGCGTCCGAGGCTGGGCTGCCAGCGAGTCCAGGAGCAGCCTGTCGAACTCGGATGGGTGACGCGGAGGTTCGCCTGGCAGACCGAGCGCGGTGAAGAGCTCGTGGCGCACCGCGCGGGCGGTGGGGCGGGCGCGGAAGGCGATCCGGCAGACCTCCTCGCCACGGATCCGCTCAAGCTCACGCAGGCAGACGTTCGCGGCAAGGGTCTTGCCCACGCCTGCCGGGCCGTGGAGACACATCATCGCCCTGGCGTCGATCGTGTCGGTGATGTTCTCCCTCGCGGCCAGGAGCGCCCGGGTCGTGACGACCGCGGCGTCCGCGAGCTGGGTGTAGTGATCTGTCTCCCGCCGCGGTAGCTGGCTCGTCATCGCTTCTCATCCCGGGCGGCGGGGCGCAGGGTGGCTGGGGTGTTCCAGTCGTCGGGCGGCGGCGCGTGAGGGATGAGGTCTGGCAGGGCCAAGGCGGCCATGTCGCTGTCGGATGCCGCGGCGAGTTCCTGATCGGCTTCGGCTGCCGTGACGGCACCCAGGCGTTGCGCGGGCGTGGGCGTGGTGGCGGGGGCGAAGCGCTGCCGGCGCAGGGCCTCGGCCTTCTTCGTCTCCTCGCGCAGGCGGCGGGCCCGCGCGGTGCGGGTGCGGCGCAGTTCGTCGAGCTGTTCGGGGGTCGCGGCGTCGGCAAGGTGGGCGGTACCGAGATGGCGGCCGGCAAGGTCGCACACCTCGATCTCGTGATCGTGGTGGGGCATGTGCCGGATCCGGACACTGCGGCCTGCCTGGCCGGCCATCCACGCACCCACGTAGTCCCGGCCGCGCCAGCGCACCCCGTGACTGCTCAGCTTCCGCACCCTGCCGTCGTCCTCCAGCATCAACCCCCACAACGCGGCCTCGGAGATGTCCGAGAGCGGCGTGGGATCGGCCTGCCAGGCCTCAAGAGGGGTCCGGCCGGCCAGGCCGGCGGGGCGGTGCTCGGTGTTCCACCAACGCGCCCAGTCCAAGACCTCGGCGGTGAACTCGGCGAAGGTCAGTGGCACCGGCTCGGCGAGGCCAGGCTTCTTCTTGGCATGCCGGGGCCCGGGGTTAAGCGTGTAGCCGGGCAGGACCGCGAAAAGCATGCGGTCCGCACACCGATTGAGGTTCTCCACAGTCCCCTTCAGATGCGGGCTGTAGGCAGGCAGATCCTCGAACTGGGTATCCAGGTCGGTGAACGCGCCCAGTACCGTCTTCGACAGGAAGTCCCGGCCGCGGTCGACGCGTACGTGCTCGGGTATGCCTCCCGCTGGCCCGTACGGGCCGGTGCGCAGCACGGCCGCGCGCAGGGCGGCAAGGATCGAGGCCCGCGACGGATGGCCAGGGGTGACCGCGGTACCGGTGATGGCCTTCGTCGCGACGTCGATGAACCACGTCACCCACGGGCGCACCAGCTGCCCGTCTGCGTCGACCAGGAGCGGCGCCTGGACGTGATCGGCCTCCCACGTGTGATTCCGCCACAGCCTCGGGCGACGTCCGAACACATCGTGGGCCCGGGCCGCCTCCGAACCCCGGCCCAGACCCGCGCGTTCGCCCGCGGTCAGATCACGGCGCACCGCGCGCAGGAACGTCGACAACGACGGGACCGGATCCAGCAAGGGCACCGCCTCCATCGGCGCACCTCCGGGAACCGCGATGGCCGGCTCACCGGCCGCCGTACGGGCGCGAGCCACCAGCTGCCGGTGAACCGCGGACGCGTTGCCCCGCCAGTACGCCAGCAGCACCCGGAGCTCGCTCGTGATCTCGAACCGGTCCGCTGACCGGGCACCCGGACCGGCCCCTTCGCCGGGCTCGGCTTCGGCCTGGGCGAGCCACCGCCACACCGTCCGCTCCGACACCCCCAGACACTCCCCTGCCAGGCGCACGTGTCCCCGCGACAGCCTTCCCTGGCTCCGAAGCCGCAGCAACCGCTGCACAGCAGGACCGCGCAACGCCGCGAGCGCCGGACCCTGAAGCTCAGGTATTGGTCCTGGCACGTCCAGTGGTGCCGACTCCCCCACCTCGGATGAACTGATCACGAAACCGCTCCCTGCCGCCGGTCTTGGTCTCCCTTTCCGATCCCGTACCGCCCGCTGTTACGGGTAGGGGCCCAGCCGGGCACAGGCCTGCTCGATCAACGCACGGTCCACGCGTACGTCCCGGCCTCGCTTGGACAAGGCGTAGACGTGGGAAGTGATCTTCGCCCAGGTACGGAAGTTCCCCCGCGCCACCGTCGCATCCGCCCACTCCACCTCCGCCGGATCGACGCCCTCCCACACGTCATGGAACATCGCCAGGATCTCGGCGAGCCGCTCCTGGTCCAGGCCGGGGACCTGGTGCCAGGTCAGCACCCTTGACCGCAGCGCCGGCGCCCGAGCAATCACCCGCTCCGCGCCCGCCCCACACAGCACCAGCGCTGCTGCCGTACTCGGCTCGTCCCACAACAGGCGCAGGTAATCCAGCAACGGCGGAGACAAGCGCTGCGCGTCATCGAGGAACATCACCCCCGGCCGGCGCAGCGCCTCCCCGAGAGCGCGGTCCGCCGGCTGCGCACGGTGCGAGAGAGAACCCGCCGACAGCCCCATCGCGTCCAGCAGCGAAGCGCGCATCTGAGGCAGGCCCGGCTTCACCCCGACCACCGCCCGCCACACAGGCACCCGGTCAGGCAGCAGATGCAGCGCCTGCTGCACCGCCACCGTCTTCCCCACCCCCGGCTCCCCGAACACACACCCAACCCCACGCGCCGCCACCGTGTGCCCCACCGCCTCCACCACCGCAGCCGTCCCGGCCGTCGACACCACCCGGGCACCCGGCACAAACAACCGCACCCCACCCCGAGGCGGCGGCGCAGCGTCCTCTTCAGACACGGCACCAGCCGGAACTACCGGATCCGCGTCGACCACCGGCAGGCCCTCACCCGCCCTTTCAAGCTTCAGCTCCGCCAGTACCCGGTCATAGCGGCCGACCTCGACCCGGTTCCGTGACGGCCGAGCCACCTCCAAGACCCGCCCCGCCCGCAGATCCCGTTGCACTGCACGATGCAACGTCCCCAACGACGGCGTGCCCCCGGCCGAGGACGAACCATCGGCCGTCAGCCACCGGTGCAACGCCGCGACATTCCCGCCCACCTCCGCCAGAACCTGCCACTGCCCATCGTCCAGAGTGAACCTGTCCTGCCGCACCGCGGGCTCCAGCCGACCCTCACGCGCTTCCGACAGCCACCGCCACACCGTCCTCACCGACACCCCAGCGGCTTCAGCCATCACCTGCACATGCAGCGACGACACCGACCCCGGCCCCTGATCCACCAACAACCGACGCACCACCACACCACGCGCCAACCGACCATCCACGTCCATACCCACCAGCACACCCCTGCCCCGGCTAGCCGCACACAGGAATGGGCAAACCCATGACAGCCAACCACCACCGTGCTAGCCACCTCATGACAGCAGCTTGGTCACGCAGTGGCAGCCAAGATCAGCATCACTATGCGGTGAGAGCAGGGACGACCACGCGGACCCGGCTGACGCCCAACCAGTCCGGCCTGCTTACCCATTCACACTTGCCCGAACGAGGGCTTCGAACGCAAGTGATCACGGCGACCGGGTCCGGGAAGACCCGGGTCGCGGTCCGCAGCGCAGAGGAGCTCCACGCGGGCCGTGTGCTGGTGCTCGTGCCCTCGCTGGACCTGCTCGCCCAGACCGAGGCCGCATGGCGCGAGGGCGGCCGCCGGGGCGCGATGATCGGGGTGTCCTCGCTCCGGGGCGAGGAGGTGTCCTTCCCCAACACCACGGACGTGGACGAGCTGGTGGAGTGGACGCGGGGCCTGGACAAGGTCACCGTGTACGCCACGTACGCGAGCCTCGGGCTGGGCACGCTGGAGCGGGCGCACGCCGGGGGCTTGGCGGCTTGGGACCTCATCGTCGTGGACGAGGCCCACCGCGTTTCTGGCCGGATCGGGAAGCCGTGGGCGGTCATCCACGACAACACCCGCATCCCCTCGCTGCGCCGGCTGTACATGACGGCCACGCCCCGCATGTGGCAGCTCGGAGACGAGGACGAGGCCGGCTCGCCGGGCGAGCTGGTCGCGAGCATGGACGACGACCCGGACGGCCCGTTCGGCAGCAGGTGCTTCACCTTGTCGCTCTCGGAGGCCATCGACAGGGGCATCTGTGCCCCCTACCAGGTCGTCTGCGTGGACGTCACCGACACCCAGCTCCAGGCCGCGCAGCTCCTGGGCGCGGAGAGCAGCTCGGCCGAAGTCCGCGGGGCGCGGCTCGCCGCTCTGCAGACCGCGCTGGTGAAGGCGTCGGCGGAGGAGGGCTTCCGCAGGACGCTGGTCTTCCACCATGTGGTGAAGGAGGCCGAAGCCTTCGCGGCCGGCCTTCCCGACGTCGCCGAGCAGCTGCACGCCAGCGACCGCGAGCTGTACCCGGCCACGGTGTGGGCGGACTGGCTGTGCGGGGAGCACAAGCCGCTCCACCGCCGCCGCGTCCTCGCCGAGTTCGCCGAAGGCATCGCCACGGACGGAACCGTCGTGGAGAAGGGCTACCTCGGGTCCGTGAAGGTCCTCGGAGAGGGCGTCGACACCAAGAACTGCGACTCCGTCTACTGGGCCGACGTGCGCGGCTCCATGCCCGACCTCGTCCAGGCCGTCGGCCGAGCCCTGCGCATGCAGCCCGGCGAGGGCAAGGTCGCCTCGCTCGTGGTGCCGATCCTCCTCGGGCCCGGCGAGACCGCCGACAGCATGCTCACCTCGAAGGCGTACGGCGGGCTCGCCAAGCTCCTGGAAGCACTCCGGGCCCACGACGCCCGGATCGTGGAGACCCTCGCGGAGCAGCAGGCCCCGAGCCGCTACAAGCCCGTCAGCAAGGACGACAGCGGCAAGAGCGGCAACGGGACCGGCAACGGCTCCGGGGGCGTCAGCGCCCCCGCCACAGCCCTGCTGAAGTTCAGCGTGCCCCGCGACCCGGCCGCGCTCGCCGCGTTCATCAACCTCCGCGTCCTCAACCCCGAACACGAACACTGGCGCCGCGGCGTGGAAGCCGCCGTCATCTACGCCCGCGCCCACGGCGACCTGCGCGTCCCGTTCGTCTTCCGCGTCCCGGGCGCGGAAGGCGCGGAGGCGTCCGGGTGGCCGGCCTCGCTGGCGAACTTCCCCCTCGGGCAGTGGACCGGCGACGCCCGGCGGTTCTACGCCCGCGGGGACATGGACGAGGAGCGTGTCGCGCAGCTGGAGAAGCTCGGCATGGTCTGGTCCCACTTCGACGTCGCCTGGGAGGAAGGGCTGGCCGCCGCACGCGGATGGGCCACCGAGCACGGGCACCTCCTGGCGCCGGTCGACGCCGCCTTCCAAGGCGCGGCCGTGGGCATCTGGCTGAAGAACGCCCGGGTCGCCGCGCGGAAAGGGATGGAGATCGAGCAGCGGCGGGCCGAAGGGCTGCCCGTGGAGTCGTCCGCCGGCGCGATGACACGGAAGCGACGCGACCAGCTCGAGGACATCGACCCCTCCTGGTGCCCGAACTGGCCCGTGACCTGGCAGCGCTGCTTCCACCTGGTCCGCCTCCACCTCGACGCTGGCGAAGCGCTGCCGACCACAGCGGGCGAGGTCGTGCGCCAGGGCGAGGACCTCGGCCGGTGGGTGACTTCGGTGCGGATCGGCTGGGACCAGCTCACCACCGTGCAACAGTGGATGTGCGAGCAGGTCCTCGGCATCGAGCCCGCCAGCGAGAACGAGAAGCCGAAGCCGCGCACCAGCCAGGCGGACAAGTGGGCGATGCACCTCACCGCAGCCAGGCAGTTCTTCGAGCGCGAGGGCCACCTCACGGTGCCCCGCAAGCACATCGAGACCATCACCACCCGCGACGACCAGGCGCAGCAGGACATGGCGCTGAAGCTCGGAACATGGGTCGACAACCAACGCCGCCGGGCCGCCACGCTGACCCCGGAGCGAGTCGAACTGCTCTCCAAGGTCGGGATGCGGTGGGCGTAGAGCGCGTCGTCGTCCTTGTAGCCAGTGTCTCTCCGCGGCGTCTGCCCTGAGGGACGGGCTACTGGGCTGGGCAGGGTGATTCTGCCCAGCCCAGCGGCCTTCAGGTCAGCCGAAGTCGAATGTCTCCTGCACTGGGAGCGTCGGGCCCAGGCGGGGCGCTGGCACGCCGTCCGGGTGCGCCGTCTTCCAGCGCGCAGCCAGATCGGCCTTCCAGCCCTTCGGCGGAGGCCATGGAACGCCCCAGGCCGCGAGCTGTGCCCTGCTGTAGCCGCCCTTGGGCGAGCGGGCGGCCTCGACTTCTTCAGGCGACGGGAGTTCGGTCATGGATGTTGAACCTTCACATGTAGGAGTGGTCCCTCGATGCTGTGCTGGAGGCGGGAAAGGTCCGTTTCGTTGTCCAGCCGCAGCCATCCCTCAGGTAGCGGGGTGTTGGCATGCGACGGCGGTTCTGCACCAACAGGAGCGAAGAACATCTCGGCGGGTTCTTCCCACGTTGTCGACGTCAAGGCGACCCGCTCGTCGAAGACCTCCTGCCGCAGTTGCAGAAGACCGTCCTCCCGCAGGGCTCGGATGTAGTTGAGGAGCTCGATCGTTCCAACCATGGCCCATGCAACCAGTGGCACAGCAGCCCGGAACCGGTCTTGCAGCCCGAAGGCGTCGCCCTCCTGCCGCCGCTCCGTGTCGTGGTGCACCACGTCCCCGTAAATCCAGGCCATGGCCAGCCTGTGCGCGTCGAGATCGTGGTCCTCACCTGTAGCCGTGTTGGTGACCATGACTCGGTAGGCCGCTTCTGCTGGTGTAGAGGGGGCCACCCGTGCCCGCCACTCAGCACGCGCTGCGCGTACCCATGCAGCGTCGTACGGCGATGCTCGGCAGGAGTAGCCCAATGCGTTCAGCGCCTTCATGTGGAAGCAGTCCTCGGTCTCCAGGAGGATTGGCCGGATCCGCGCCGCAGCGGACTCCACTACCTCCTCGGGCGGCAGCTCGTGCCGGATCCTCACCTCGCCGTTGGCGAAGCGGCGGACCTCGATCTTCATGCGGGTGAGGTCCACGAGCGCATCCCAGTCAGCTGCGAGGGAGTGCTCTTCCACACGGCGAGCACGTACCACGTACGCCTCAAGCCAACGTTGGTGCTTCCCCTCAAGGTTCTCTGTCTGACCGCGTCCCACGTGCCCCCCTCACATCCACAACAGCATGACGCGGCGTTCCCCATGCATCCACCCAATTCGGCAGAAGCACCGCCGTGAGCTGCTGATCAGGGTGTGTCTCCGGACCAGTCCCAGCGTTCCGCTCGCCGAGGCGCGGGTCGTACAGGGCCCGGCCGCCGGCGCCGAAGTGTCCGAGCTCGGCCATCAGCACAGCGCCGTCGGGGATCGGTTCCAAGATTGTCGGGCATCCGGTGGCGCCGGAGGGTGACTTGTCTCGCGCCGCTTCTCATCCGCTTTTTCCCTCCCGTTTGCGAGCCAGCGGTCTTTAGCCTGAGGACATGCCGCAGCCTGAGTTCCGCGACGACGACTTCATCAACCCCGAGGCCCCTGAGGACGAGCGCCACCTCAGGCCCGACCACCCCTGCGTGCGGGACCTCTCCTACGAGCGCTCACGGGGCAGGCAGGCAATGGACCTGTGGAAGGGGTCGCTCATCGCCACCGTGACGGAACCCTGGGACGCCTACCCGGACCTCTCAGAGATCCCCGAGGACGCCGTGCCCGGCCCTTCCTTGACCCTGTTCGTCAAGGAGCGGCCGCGAGGGGCGGGGTACGTCGCCGACTTCGTCTACAAAGCAGCCGACCTACCCGTCACCGTGCACGGCGTCCTGGTGAACCAGGGGGCCGGCCTCGGTGTGATCGAGCTCGAGCTGTGGCGCCCGGACTGGGGGTACTGGGACGACTTCGGAGACTTCGTCGGACCTGCCGACGAAGACGCGTCGACAGCCGTTGCCGTGCCGATCACGGGCGACGTCCTGCGGCACATCCCACTGGGTCAGATCGTCGCCAAGGCCCAAGCCGAACTGGCCAGCCAGTCCTGGAAGGACGAGGGCGTGACCACCATCGGGATCGCGGCTGCGGCAGACCGCCGGTCAGGCGACCTCGCCCCGGCGTCCGTGCGGGCCCTGGAAAACGCCGGAGCCCTCGCGCAGCCGGCGAAGCGCGGCCGGCCCCCGTTGGAGGGAGCCCTCCTTTACGAGCTGGCCCACGCCTACCTCCGCGAGGCCGGTAACGGGCCTGGACTCCACCGGCGCCTAGCGGATCTCTTCGAACGCCCGGAGCCCACCATCAAGGACTGGATCAAAGCAGCCCGGGATCGCGGGTACCTCTCCCCCGCAGTCCCGGGCCGCCGGGCAGCCGGCCCGGGTCCCCTTCTCAATCACCGCACGGAGGGAAGCTCGCCGCCTCCCTCAGCGTGAGACCGGCTGCGCGAACTGCCAACGATGCAGGCGGCCCGCCAGGAGTGAGCGGGCGTCGGCGCCGTATCGGCCCAGGCGCTACGTGGCCAGGAAGGCACCAACCTCGTTCCTCATGCGGGGCTCGACGTCTTCCAACCGTTCGTCAATCCAGGCTGCGACCTCCGCTGGCGCTGCCTTCGACTCAAGCCATTCCAGGAGCGCCTCGGCCAGGGATTCAGGCAGTCCAGGGATGGGGTCGACTTCGGGGAGTCCGGTCTGCTGCGAGAGGTTGTCCACCAAGAGCCAGCAGCCGTCCGGATCCGTCTTCGCCAGGGCAGCGTCGTAGCCCTCGTAGTCGTCGCGCCCCGAAGCCAGCACAACCTTCGTACGCCAGTCGGTGATAGCCCAAGGCGCCCGGCCAGCATCGTCGTAGGAGCCCGTCTGCCCTCCATCGACGATCCGGTGTCCGGCGGCTTCCGCTTCCGCGACCCGCTGTGCGAATTGCTCCTGCACGCGCTCATTGGCCTCAAGCCACCTACGAACGAAGAGCCTGGTCAGGTCGTCAGACAACGTTGTTGCTCCAGAGCAGTAGGAGTTGGCCTACGCCGCCAGCCAGCAGATCGGACCCATGAGCTCATCGTCCTCGAACGCCGTCGGGCTGCGTCAGGCAGCAGTATGGCGGCCCACCCGATGCGGCGAGGATCGCTTGAGGAAGTCAGCACTGCCAAGAACGGCTTACCCAGGGTCACCTATGGCTTGCCCACCCTGCCGGCAGGGTGGGCAAGCACGGCCATCAGGGGGCTTGCCCAGGGCGGAAGCGGGAGCGCCAGCCGCGGGCCTTCTCGGCGGTCTCGGCGGCCTCCGCCTCCAGGCGGTCGCGCTCGGCCTGGTCCGCAGCCGCGACGGTCTTGGCCTCGCACGGCTCGCACAGCGTCGGGTGCCACCGGTGGCCCGGCTCCGGGGAAAGCCGGGTGTTCTCCCATCGGTCGTTGTCGAACCTCGTCCCGCAGCCGGCGCAGGCAGGGCGGGCGGCCTCGCGCTCGGCCCTCTTCTGCTCCGCTGCACGGCGCAGCTGCTCCTGGTACTCCTCCTGCTGTGCTCGCGCCCGCTCTGCCCGGCGGGCGAGGACTGCGTCCCGGCGGGGGTTGCCGATCGCGTCGCGCAGCGGCTGCATGTGGGTGCGGCCGAAGCGGAGGAAGACCGGGCCTTCGGGGCCGTGCTCGCGCAGGTTGCGCAGGCCGGTCGCGATAATCGGGATCTTCCTGTCGTAGCTGCTGAACCCGTCGGCCGGCTCGCCCGCCCACAGCGGCCGGGTCAGCTCCTGCAGCCGCGGGACGGTGCGGTTGGGGTCGCGGGCGCCGATGTGGTTGAAGACGATCAGGACCGGCGGGTGCGGGGCCTCCCCTCGCTCCGCAACGCGGGCCATCCAGCGGGTGCGCCACATCGGCTTGTCCTTGCCGTCGGTGTCCTTGATCTGCCGCTTGAAGAACCTGGAGTACTTCAACAGCTTCGCCGCGATCTCCTCCGCGGTCTCGTGGCAGTTGTCGACCTCGATGAACAACAGCGGGACCCCGTCCTGCGGAGCGGTGAGCACGATGTCGGCCTGGGCGCCGCCCTTGCCCGGCGCACCCCACGTCCCGGTGGCGGGCAGCGGAACCTCCGTCGCGTACGAGGCGATCGTGCCGATGCCGGCCGGGGCGTCGACGGCGGCCTGCGCAGCAGCCTTGGCTTCGGCCGGCTCCCCGGTGAGTAGCCGGAGGTCGGGCTTGGGGCGGAGCATCGCGATGACCGTCTCGTTGACGGCCATGGGGTGGGTGGCCCCGCTGGAACCCGCGCCGCGCGCGGTGGAGCCCATCTCCGACAGCGGGCGGCCGAGCTCGTAGGAGGCGGCTTCCAGGCCCTTGGTGGTCAGGTTGCGCAGCGACTCCCCCGCCCGGGTGGTGCCGCCGTTCTCGGCGAGACCGTGCTTGCGCAGATCAGAGAGCGCACCCGCGTGCGAGGCCGTACGGGCAGTCTTCCGCTCGGAGGCGGTCGGCTTGCTCGTGTGTCGGTAGGTCAGGTGCGGTGAGGCGATCCGCTGGATCTGGTCGGCCGTGGCCACCTTCAGCACCCCCAGCACGCGCAGCACATCGCCCCGCAGGTCGTTCGAGGACCCCGCCGGATTCGTCAGCCGCTTGCCAGCCATCAGCTCCACCCCTTCAACGCTCGCGACCAGCTGCACCGGTCCGCCGTGAGCTGGACCTGGCTGGTCGTGGAGGGCGCCAGGCCCCCCTGGAACCCGATGATCTCCTCCCACACGGACAACAAGAGGGGAGAAGAGGGGTGTGACGGCGCAGGCTTCACGCCGATTCGCGTACTGACCTGCATGTACGCCCGCCTGCCAGGTGTCGGGCGCCCAAGTGGGTACCGAAGGAGGCCCCGAAGTGCCCCTTCAAGGAGCCCACTTCGGCTTGCCCAGCCAGCGCGGGGCTTGCCCACGTCCCCCGCTCGCCCCAGAGGAAGTCGACCGCGCTTTCGACACGTCCTCGCTCTTCAAATGGGCGGCGGGAACCGCGCCTCCGGCCGCACCGTCTGCTCCGGAGCTGGCCTGCCTACTGCTGCGACTCGCCGAGAACCTAGTCTTCCCCGGGCATGGCAAGGTGGCGGAGCAATTCTTGGGGGTATTCGTCGGGGGCAGTCCGTGATCAGTGGGGCAGGATGCCTCCTACAACCGCCAGTGATGTGCCCAGGCCAAGGTGCGCGACGATCAGCAGCACCCACTCCATGGGGGGCATACGCCACCGGCTGCGGGCTGTCAGCCGCCACTCGTACGTCGCGGAGCCGACGGCAAGGCCGAGCAACGGAGCCCAGAGGAAGGCCCACCAGGACCAGGTGTCAGTGAGGCGGAGCAGCAGGGACAGTGCGCCGATGAGTGCCGCAGTCAGGAACCATCCCGGCTTCTGCTCCCTTTCGCTGGCGTGCGGCACAGCTGAAGAGGTGTTCAACGTCGCATGTCCTCTCGGGTTCGCGGATGGGATGCCGCAAGAGGCGTGCTGCAACCGCAGTTGCAGCACGCCCCTACCGATCAATCAGAGATCGGTTTGTTCGTCAGTGGAACATTTCCCAGATGGTGTAGAGGTTGCCGGCGGCGTTCATGGCGACCAGCGGAGCCTTCCAATACCAAGAGAGGCCGTTGTACCAGGCCTGGAAGTCGCTGAACTTTCCGCCGACGGCCTTGGCGAAGCCAGGCACCTTCTTGAGCAGCTTGACAAGCCCGTCGAACTTGCCGGCGGTAGCGGCCTCGCCGTTCGCGATCGACTGCAGCTCGGCGCGCTCGGCCGCGGTGTACTCGACGGGGGAGTTCAGCAGGGCGGCGGCCAGCGACTGGACGGCCTGCTGCTGCTCCGGCGTGGTCACCGTGATGGTGAGGGCAGGGGTGGCGGAGGGAGCCGTGCTCGCCTGAGCTGCAGTGCCGCCGAGGCCCAGAGCAAGTGCCGCGAGTACTGCGACGCCCCCGATGCGTAACGTGTTGCGCTTCACGTATTCTTCCTTTGCGTTGTGCACAAAGGGGTGCGGAGATCAGGCGCCTGTTCGTGGAGCCGTCGGCTTGGACACTTTCGGCCCCGAACCGCGTCTGACTCCGCCCCCCGTGCAATTTGGCTTCTACCGCGTCAAGTCGACCTGGTCCGGGTTAACTTGATGCGTTCATTGCGAACGTAACGCACCAGTCTGATCTTACCCAAAGAGATACCGGCGTGACTCAAGTCACACGGCGCATTCCGGACGCGGCCTTCAGCTCGTGGATTTCTTCGTTCCGCCCGCGCCGGTGGTTGCTATCAGCGGCTTACTCCGGAGGACGAGCGGATTGCTGCAACTCGGCGATTCGAGAGATGGCTTGAAACGCCTTCTCCGGTTTCCGACAGGAGCACTGCGCCCCTTCCGCGCCGTCGGGGTACTCGCCGGAGCCGCGAAAAGGGCGGACAAGTGCCTGGCGGGCGGAGCCCGGGCAGCCTTCAGCTTGCACGACCGCTGCGGAGGCCGAGGCCCTCTGGTCGACGCGAAGCGACACCACGGGCACTGCTCAGCCGTGCCATCAGCAGGCAGTATGCCGGCGCGCTCACCAGCTCCAGGACCAGTGCCTCCCAAGGCGCGTCCGCGGCGGTGCCCGTCTCTGCCAACTGCCCCAGCGCCATCGCCAGCCCATAGGACAAGATGTTGTTGGCCGCGTGCATGGCGATCACGGCCTCAAGCCCGCCGGTCCGGATGACGAGCCACCCCCACCACAGCGCCGAGTACAGCAGGAGAAGGAAGCCGCTCCAACTGCCGAACCCGTGGGCCAGGGCGAAAAGCACCGAGCCAACACACACCCCCGGCCACGGAGAGCGCAGGAACCCGCCGAAGAACTGCGCGATCCAGCCTCGGAACACGAACTCCTCGGCGGCAGCCTGGAACGAGATGAGCACGGCGAGGAGTACCAGCCCGAACAGAAACTTCCCGAGCCCTGGGGCGTCCCCCTCGAAAACCTCGTCTCCCTCCTCCATCCAGCTCCACAGCGCCAGAACGCCCAATTCCAGGGCCATCAGGGGGAAGGCCACGCCGGCACAGATCCCGAACCAAGCCCACCGCACCCCACCGGTCACCGCCGCCACGGTCCCCGCCGGGCGGTCGCCGCACCACCGCACGGCCAAGAGCACCGCTGGTATACCGGTCGCCAGCGCGAGCAGCCCCACGGCTTCGTCCGCCAAGGGGTTGACCAGCAGTCGGGTGCTGCCATCAGGGGCGAGGTCCAGGCCCACGACCGCGGCCACCTGCATGCTGACCCCGATGGCCACGACGAACCCTGTGACCAGCAGCCCGAACACCGCAAGGGCCTCGCCGAGCCGCCGCGGCCACCGCTGCCGACCATTCCTGGCCTGCTCGTGGTACTCCGTTCCGGACGGCGCCGGGACGGGTCCCGGCCGCGGTCCGTCGGGGTTCAGGGCCGAGCCATGTTGCCCTGGCCAGGACGAGTACGTCCACAGGCTGCCCCCCGACGGCGGGGTGCCGGGCGCGAAGTTCTGCGCGCGGTCTGGTTCCGGCATCTCCGACATGGCCGAAGCCACCTTCCTCTCCTTTACCTCCCCGGTGAAAGGGAGGTCCCTGTGGCATAACCGTTCTCGAATCCTGCGCTATCACGTCCCGCTGTGGCGGTGGTTGCGGGGCGAAGGCGGGCTCCTCGGACTTGCATGGCTGCGTACCAGCGTGACCGGCGGACACGTGCAGGTTCTTGCCTGAGATGCGCACGACACTGGCAATGCAGTAGGTGCTGTCACCGCAGACCCCGGTCTCTTGGAAAGGACCGGCCCACCATGGGCAGGGCGTCGAATCGCATGGTCGCCGGTGTCCGCTGGCGCGGCTGCGCGGCATGTCGCCCAAGCTGGCGATCCGGTGCTCGACAAACCTGGCCCGCCAACGACCCGCCGACGACGACCACCTGACGAGCTTGGCATAAAGGCACAGGGGCGCCTCCGGCCCTCTGCGATTGGACGCCTCCGTCGGTCGACAGCTTCAGGGAGGAGCTATCAGACAGCAAATGAACCGTTTGGCAACGGCTTTGCCCATGTCCCGAGGTCAGTTTGAGCATCCAAGCAGTCCGACCAGCACGGGTCTGCGGTTTAAGTCATTTATGGAATCGTTTCAGCCACGGTGAACGACGCACTTATATCGCCGACTCGACTGCTCCCAGAGAGAGAACCGCGCCCCCTTCTCATGGCTTGGCAGGAATAACCGGAACGCGCACCCGACTCGTGCGTACCGCATCTACCACTCGTTTCCGAAGCACACGATACCGACGCTTCACAATCACGAAAGAGGATGGGCGCGCCGCCTCCGCTTCAGGGCATACGCCCCTACTGCAAGCGCGGCAGCACAGATGCCTGCCGCCAGCCAGAGAGCCGTGCCCTTGACCATGTCGACCGGCGTAGGGGCAGGGTCATGGCAGTCAGGGGCTGCGGGTTCCACCCGCAGCCGGGCCCAGACCTTTGACGGCTTGCCCTTCTCTCGCCAGACCACGGTGTAGAGACCCGGCTTCGCGTCGCACCTGACACGGACTACCGCGGAGACCCGCTTCGCTCCGCGCATGACCACCGGTCGCGTGAACGCCGGCGAGGTCAACGTGACGCCTCCGTCGCCGCCCATCACCAGGCCATCGGTGGCCGTCATCTCGCCGCCGGCCCGCACCGACCGCACGTCCCAAGGGCTCGCGGGCCACTCCACATCCGCAGGCCAGCGCTCCTCCTGGGGCTCAGGCGGCAGCTCGGACACCCGCCGCGCGCACGCCGCACGTTCCGTCTCTTCAGCCGGAGGCACCCGGACGCTCCCCCAGAGCCGCGTGACCTCGGCGGGGTTCCGGTCTCCACCCGCTCCGATGCGCACCTCGTAGGACCCGGGCGCAGCGGTGCAGGAGATCGTCATGACCGCGGTGACGTGCGGATCGTTCATCCTCATCCGGCCATCCGCGGTGAACGCTTCGGAGAAGACCCTGTCTCCATTGCCGACGGCGTCCTGCAGGCCCACTGAGACGCTGACCTGCTCTCCAAGCCGAACCGACTGCTCGCCGCCACTTGGAAGCGGCAGTGGCACATCTGTAAGCGGAGCGGCCTGCACGCCCTCCGCTCCGAGTGACATGAACAGCGGAATCGTCAGGATTGCCGCGCCGATCCATGCCCGTAATCGCTTCATTTATCGCCTATCTGGATTCGTTGACGATCTTTCACACCACTGCCTACTCTGCCCCCTTCGTCGAACTGACGCACTAACGCACTGCGATGCCAGGCGTCATCACTGCACTCAGGAAGCAAGTCATTGAGATCAAAATGGTTGACCGCACTCGCGCTCGGCACCAGCACCGTGCTACTCACCGCCCCCACTGCCCTGGCGGCGTCGGCCGCTCCCTCTCCGGCCGGCACGACGCTCCCTTCACCCTCGGCCTCATCCTCGTCGTCGCCCCCCACACCCAGCCCTTCAGACTTACCCCGCTCCGGCTCCACGCCCTCCGCCTCGCAGCTTCCCCTTCCGGCCGCACCACCGGCATCCGCTCCCCCCTCTCCCTCCGCGTCCACCCCCACCTCACCCCCTGCTTCCGCGGCCTCAACCGCGGACGAGCAGTACTGGACAGCTGAGCGGATGGCCCAGGCCAAGCCAATCGACGCCGCCCGCGGCGCCGGGCCCATCAAAGCTCCATCAGCACCCAACTCGATAGCCGCTGCACCGCCGGACACGCCCCACGCCGCGCACTTCGACGGCCTCCCGATGGTGGGGACGTTCTTCTTCGACGGCACGCCGGTCGGTGGGAACGCCACCTACTGCACTGGCAGCGTCGTGCGTAGCAAGGGAAAGAGCCTGGTGCTTACTGCGGGGCACTGTGCGAACGGCCTGAACGCGGCCACCCACCGTGTCTTCGTGCCGCAGTACCAGTTTCTCAAGATCCCGGCCAACCAGCCGTGGGGACTCTTCGCGGTCGGCGACGTTTATAAGGACCCCCGCTACCCCGACACTGGCCAGACGAAGGCTGCCGTGTCGGACCTGGACTTCGCCTTCGTCACCGTCGCCCCCAATGGCAAGGGTGCGGTCGAGGACGTCGTCGGCGCCCTCACTTTCACCACCTCGACGTCGTACGACCACAACGTGACGGTCATCGGCTACCCGGCCGACGCCAGCGATAACAGCCAGCACAAGGCCATCCGCTGTGACGTGCCAACCCGTCGGCTGTATGGGTTCCGGCAGATGCAGATGGAGTGCGGCGGCTACTACGGTGGTGTCTCCGGCGGTCCCTGGATCAGGGGATACAACGCCTCGGCCAGGACTGGAGAGGTGATCGGAAACGTAGGCGGATACCACGGCGGCGGCAACGACGCCAACGTCGACTGGATCTCGTACTCGCCGCTCTACGGCAAGGACGCCCAGGACCTCTACAACGACGCCAACAACGGCATCGGACCGAAGAACGTCCATCGCGGCACCTACCAGCCTCCGACGGACGGTCCGGTCCTGCCGGGCAGCGGCGAGACGTGGAAGCACGCCAAGCAGATTTCCGCCGGAGATTTCTCCGGCACAGGTCACAGCGATCTACTCGTCATCTGGACCGACGGCGAAGTCACGCTCTACCCCGGTGACGGCAACGGCGGCTTCCGTCCCGAACGGCAGCTCCTAGCGCCCAACGCAGGCTGGAAGCCGGTCGCAACCATCACCGCCGGCGACTTCACCGGCTCCAACCAGTTCGACCTCATGGTCCGCTGGGACGACGGCAGGATGACCCTGCACGGCGACGTCGGCTCCAACGGCCTTGGCGCCGGCGTCGAAATGGCTCCCTCAGGCTCCATCTGGAGCCACGCCACCCAGATAGCCGCCGGCCGCTTCAACGCCTCCACCTACGTCACCGACCTCATGGTGCGCTGGTCCGACGGCGAGCTCAGCCTGTTCACCAACGTGGGCGCCGGCACCCTGGGCCAGGAATACAAGCTCAAGGACCCCAACAGCACCTGGAAGGAAGCCACACTGCTGACCTCCGGGCAGTTCTCCGGCAACCAGAAGTGGGACCTCATGGTCCGCTGGGACAGCGGCGAACTCGACAACTACGTCGGCACCACCACCGGCGGCCTCGGTGGCGAGCAGCGCATCCACGGCCCCAACAAGACGTGGACCCACAGCGTGATCACGACCACCGGACAGTTCACCAGTGACGGTCTCACCAACGACCTCATGATCCGCTGGAGCGACGGCGAAACCACCATGTACCAGGACACCCGCATGAACAGCCTCGGCACCGAGCGGATGATCTCCCCGCCAGCCTGACCCGCCCTGATTGCCCCCTGCGAGCACACCAGGCACCACCGTAGGGTCCAGAGCCAACCGGATCACCGGCGCACCCCTTTGCATGCTGCTGGCTTCGCAGCACAGGAATGCAGCAGCGCTGCGATTACCCCGTGAGTGCCACATGCGACGGGGCGGACCCGCCCACGCCGGGCCGGCCCCGTCGTCAATCCGGTCACCACCCGCGACGCGCTCCCATTCTGCAAACTGAGCTTCAAGCTGACGTTGTGCACTCCGCGAAAATGTCAGGCATCCGTGCGGAGAGTGCACGACATCGTGCGACGTGCACCGCACCTGGTGGGCTCAGCGGCCGGCTTCCGGAGGACTGTAAATCGTTCGGTGTAACTCCTGATCAAGGAAGATGCATCGATGACCAGTGACAACGTGACCGAGGCCGAGTCTGTCGAGGCCGCCGAGCCGCAGCGGGTGAAGGCAGTGGACGACCGGCTGATCGACGAGTTGGTCGGCCGTGCCCAGGCCGAGGGCCTTCAGCTGACCGGTGAGGGCGGGCTGCTCCAGCAGTTGACGAAGCGGCTGCTGGAGTCCGCTCTCGAGGGCGAGATCACCGACCACCTCGGCTATGACAAGCATGATCCGGCTGGGAAGAACGGCGGCAACAGCCGCAACGGCACCCGGGCCAAGACCGTGCTCACGGACGTCGGTCCGGTCGAGATATCCGTGCCCCGAGACCGTGAGGGCTCCTTCGAGCCGAAGATCGTCCGCAAGCGGCAGAAGCGCCTGTCCGGCGTGGACGAGATGGTCATCTCACTGTCCGCGAAGGGCCTGACCACGGGCGAGGTCCAGGCCCACCTGGCCGAGGTCTATGGCGCCGAAGTCTCCCGCCAGACCATCTCCACCATCACCGACAAGGTCATGGACGGCATGGCGGAATGGCAGAACCGCCCGCTCGACGCCGTCTACCCGGTGGTCTTCATCGACGCGATCCACGTGAAGATCCGCGACGGCGCTGTGGCCAACCGGCCCATCTATGTGGCCCTGGCCGTCACAACGGAGGGCCGGCGGGACATTCTCGGGCTGTGGGCTCGGTGACGGCGGCGAGGGGGCCAAGCACTGGATGCACATCCTCACCGAGATCAAGAACCGCGGCGTCAACGACGTCCTGATGCTGGTCTGCGACGGGCTCAAGGGCCTTCCCGACGCGGTCGAGACCGTCTGGCCCCGCACCACCGTCCAGACCTGCGTGGTCCACCTGCTGCGGAACTCCTTCCGCTATGCCGCCCGCCAGGACTGGGACAAGATCGCGAAAGTGCTCAAGCCGGTCTACACCGCCGCGACCGAAGACGCCGCATTGGAGCGGTTCGCAGAGTTCGCCGACGCCTGGGGCCGGAAGTATCCGGCGATCGTCCGGCTCTGGGAGAACACGTGGGAGGAGTTCACCCCGTTCCTCCGTTTCGACACCGAGATCCGCCGCATCGTCTGCACCACCAACGCGATCGAGTCGGTGAACGCGCGGATCCGGCGGGCGGTCAAGGCCCGCGGACACTTCCCGAACGAGACCGCCGCCCTGAAGTGCGTCTACATGGCCATCATGTCGCTCGACCCCACCGGCAAAGGCCAGGCCCGCTGGACCATGCGCTGGAAGACCGCACTCAACGCCTTCGACATCACCTTCGACGGCCGCCTCTCCGCAGCCCGCCAGTAGCCCCAACCACCCTGGATACACCGTTCGATTGACAGACCCATGCACGGGGCGTGAACCGGGTGAACGATGATCGTGTGATGGATACGGGTATGTGGCCGGTGCTTCCGGACGTGGAACGGGATCAGTGGGACTACCTCCCCGGGCGGACCCTGGGGCCGCTGCGCATGGACATGCATCAGGAAGAGGCCATCGCGGCCCTGGCCGCGCACGGCTTCACCACCCGGTCAGACGGATACAGCCCAGGGTGGGACCCCGTGCGCTTCGCCAGGGAAGACACCCCCACGAGCCAGGCGGCGGTGGAGTGCTACTTCCACGCGGACGGGGAGCTGGCCTATGTCCTCGTCGACGGACGCCTCGGCCCTCAGGTGACCTGCGGGGGAATCCGGCTCATCGGCCGTGTGCCGTCGCAGCTCGCGCAGGAGATGGAAGCCCACGCGGTCACGTACGACACCGGCCTGCGGTTCAGTCCCACGGGAGACCTGTTCTGTGACGGCTTCCAACTCGAACTCGGCGCCCAGCGCGCCGGCGACCACGTCGTGTCCTGGGCCCTGTTCTTCGTCGCGGGAGATGACCACTCCGTCACGCGTGATGCCGCACCCGAAGCGGTGTGGCACCGCTGGTAGACGGGCGCTTTTTACCTCGCCACGTCGAGCGCCTTCACAGGGGGCGGAGGACGGACTTCGTAGAACTGGCTCCGGGGTCGGTCACCCCTTACGACATCGCGAGTTCAACCTCAGTAACTCGGTCGGCCAACCGGCCCTCGATGCCGGCGTCAAAGCCCATCGCGAAGTGGCCGAAGACCTCCCGGTAGGTGCAGAACACGGAGAACACCACGTCCTGCGGGATGTCCCGCAACTCCTCAGCTACGCGGTCCTCATGGCCCACGAACAACTGCCACTCGGCGGTCTCGAAACAGTCCAGAAGGAACGCCCGCAACTCGCTCTCCGAAACCAGACGAGACGAGAGACAGTCGTAGCCCGTGGCCTTGGTTTCCCTCACACCGTCACCCTACGCACTATGACAACAAACCGTGGATCCGTAGGCTCTCAGCGCAGGGGGCCAGTCCATGAAGCAGATCCTTCTGGTGCGCCCTGGATGTCCTCGCGGCCCGCTACAGCGGCATGTGCCGCGTACGACGGGGCCGTGACCCTGTTGCCGCTTCTCCGGCACAGACCGGACGGGCAAGGGGGCGGAATCGGCCCGCGTCAGGATGCAGGCTTTTGCCGTGCCGGACACCACCGCCGCATGCTCGGGTGAAATGTCGCCGAGGTGCCCCCGCCGACCGGCGGGGGCACCTCGTGCGGTCAGGTGCTGTCCAGAGCGCCTGGGACACCTGCCCTCGTCCGCACACTCCTGTCGGCACGGCGTGATCTTGAGCGTAGCGCGCAAGCCGCCTGCCAACGGGCTCAATGCCGGAATCGTCGCCACTACCAGCGCGTACCGCCCGGCTCCTGGGACCGTAGCCGCCCAGCCCGGCGCAGACTCTCCCTTCGACGACCAGGCCCACGCCTTGGACGCCTTCGAGGAACTGCTGAGCAGCCTCGGAGCCCACGGCGCGCAACGGCGGAAGCCCAAGCAGGCGGACTTCGCCTCCCAAAAGCGCATGGGGGCCCGCTCGCGCGACAGATTTGCGTGATGCCGTGGCCCCCTGCCGGGTCGCGAGGAACTCGCTTCCGGCGTATGACTCTCAGAGGCTCGTGAGATCGACCCATACCCACGGTTCGTGGTGCCACGAGCGGACTTCGCCGACGACCAGTTCGATGGTTGCTCCCACCGGCGGGAGGTCCTGAGCCAGTCGCCTTACCAGGGGCGTTTCAAAGTCCCCGCAAGCGCTTGAGTCCGCAGGTCGCGGCTGTGCAGGGGGCGGGACTGGCCCGTCACGAACGCAACGAAGCTCCGGTTGGACGGGGTGACCTCCAAGTCGCCTCGAACCACCGGAGCTTCGATGTGCCGCAAGTCTGCCACCGTCTGCCTGATCAAGTCGCCGGTCCTGGACAACGTGGCGGGACTGTCGCTGGTGGAGCGGCTGCGGCTGCTTCCCGATCCGCGTCGGCGCCGAGGGGTGCGTCACCCGTTCGTGGCCGTGCTGCTGGTTGCCGCCTCCGCCGTCGTCGGCGGCGCGCAGTCGTTCGCGGCCATCGGCCAGTGGGCCGCGAACGCCCCGCAGCACGCCCTGGCCCGGCTGGGCGCCCGCGTCGTTGGGGCACTCGGCGTACGGGTCACGCCGAGTGTCGCGACAATCCGCCGGGTCGTCGGCATGGCCTGCCCCGGCGGCCTGGCCGATCTGACCGGCGCTGACCCCGCCGGCTCGGAATCACTGGCCATCGACGGCAAGGCCGCCCGCGGCTCCCGGCACGGCACCTCGCCCGCCGCCCACCTCCTGGCCGCGATGACCGGCGACGGCCGGACCGTCACCCAACTACGCGTCCCCGACAAGACGAATGAGATCACCTGCTTCGCGGCGCTGCTGGAGCCCTTCGACCTGACCGGGGTCACTATCACAGCGGACGCGCTCCACACCCAGCGCGGCCACGTCCGCTTCCTCGTCGAGGAGAAGAAGGCCCACTACCTGTTCGTGGTCAAGGCCAACCAGCCCGAACTGCACCGCCGGCTGCGGTCATTGCCATGGAAGGACGTCACCTCGCGCCGCTACGACCGCGAGACCGGCCACGGCCGCCGGGAGACCCGGGCGACCAGGGCACTCACCGTCATCGACCTCGGCCTGGACTTCCCCCACGCAGCCCAGGCCGTGCGCATCCTGCGCCACCGCACCGACCTGACGACCGGCAAGGTCAGCCGCGAGACCGTTTACGCGGTCACGGACCTGACCTCACATCAGGCATCGCCGCAACGGCTCGGCCGGCTCGCCCGCTCGCAGTGGACCATCGAGAACCGGCTTCACTTCGTTCGTGACACCACCTTCCGCGAGGACGCCTCGAAGATCCGAACCGGCCACGCCCCCGAGAACATGGCAACCCTGCGCAACCTGGCGATCAACACCGTCCGCACAGCCGGGCACCAAAACGTCGCCGCCGGCCTCCGACACGCCTCCTACGAACCGTTCACCCGCCCACTTGACCTCCTGGGCATCGCCTGACCAGCCCGCTCACAAGATCATCAGACTTTGCAATGCCCCTGCGCTCTCGTAACTCACGAACAAAGCCAGTACGGGGATTCCACCGGCTCCGATCGCCTCGTGGACATCTCCCGCAACGGCGTCGAGGTCATTCAGTACTACCCGATGGCGGACCACCCCCCGGCCACCGTGGACTACGCCCGCGACGGTGCATACCTTTGCGGTTTCGGTCTCGCAGAGGAAGACGATCGGTGGGGACAGCAACCCGACCTGCTGCTGCCCGAACTCGTCGCCGCACGGATCCTCCAACCGGACGGGAGCAAGGACGCCTCCGCTCCGTACGAGCCGTACACGATCACCTACAAGCGCACCCTCTCGGTCATCGAGACCCGGTTCGGTCTCTCGCTCCCCCGTACCTGCCTCGCCGAGGGCCGCCTTCCCGCCTACGCAGTCCGAGGCACCCCTGACATGCGCACCAGGCGAGAGCCCGACTACTACGAAATCCGGGCATGGGCCACCGCCAACGGGATGACGTACACCGACAACGGAACCTGCGTCCCGCCCGAGATACGCAAAGCCTTCCAACGAGCGAGCTACCGCCAAGACCTCTGAGGCGGATCAACGCCCGCCCCCGCAAAGTCCCCGGCCGCCTCCGGCGCCAGGCGGAGTCGGTGAAAGTTCCTCGGCCGAGGGCTCGTCGCACGGCCAGGTTCTCGGCGGGGCCGAGCCGCTGGAGGGCTCTCATCAGCAGCGGGACGGGCAGCGTCCGGCGCGGATCCCCTTCGAGGAGAGGCTCCACGGTCCTGTGAAGGGCAGTCAGGTCATAGCCCCAGGTGGCAACCGCGGCAGCGCCGTCAGCCGGTCTTTCGTCGGCGACGGTGTTTCCTCCCGCCAGGCGGGCAACTTTCTGCGGCGCCATCCCGTCCCCCGCGAACCGCACTCCCGTCCACGGCTGCCCAGAGCCGGCTGCAGCCAGGTGCTCCCCGACCTGGCGGGCCGCTTCCGGGCGCAGCGGTACCGTCCGCCCGACCGCGTGGAAGCGGCCGCGGTCGTCGTGGCGGCCGAGGACGAGGAGCTGCGGGCGGGTCAGGGTGCCGGTGATCGCCTCCGTGGTGTCCCGACGGCGAAGCCGTCTTTTTGCAGCACGTCGAACGCGGAAGCGCGCGGGTTCCGAGATTCCTGAACGTAGGGAAGCCTGAACCCGCGTGCCCGTTAATGGCTGAGGCGATCCCGCGCGCAGGTTCCGGTGAAGCTGGCGGGATTTGCTTTCCGAGCGTTCGCCGCCGATCCAACTGGCTAGCCCGCAGGCCAATGTGGGTTCGGCATGCCGTCATCGCTCACGTGCGCCCGCTGCCAGATCCCTTTCCAGTTGAACGGGGTCTCCGGGACGAACCGGTGCCGCTGCCCGCACGGACATGGCGCCAGCACCCACGCGCACCCACGGCACAGCTCCACCCAGCCGTGCCCGGTCGAGTTCGACACCAGCGGTCTCTCGTCCCCGCAGGCGGGGCAGCCGGGGAGATCGGCGCCGTCCAGAATCGCGTTCTGTCGCCGGACGTACTCGGGCAGCCGCAGCGACGGATGGCGAAACGGGTCTTCGTACCAGGCGCGGTTGGGGCCCTCCCACCAGCTCCGCAGCCACCACGGTCGCGGGTTCACTACAGTCCGCCGCCCGGCCCGCTTCTCCGCCCGGCGATGCGCGGCGTACTCCTCCGCCCGCGCGAGCCACAGCACCCGCGCCTCATACAGTTCCTCCACCGCCCGCACCAGCGCGTCCGGATCCGCCTCCAGCCGCCGGGGGATCGCGGCGCTCAGCGTGAGGTGGTGGTACGTCGCCCGGAAGCCGTACGGAGCAAAGAGGGTGATGCAGGTCCGCAGCGCACTGTGCCGACGGTGGAGGGGGAGCCCGGCATCGTGCACGTGCGCTCGGTGGGTCAGGAAGCTGGTCATGGTGTGGGTGCCAGGTCCAGTGCCCGTGCCAGGGCGGTAGTGACGGCAGCAGCATGTGCTGGCAGGTGTCGTTCCACCCAGGTTCCGGCAAGGCTGAGGAAGTCCTGCAAATCCTGCTGAGCATCGGCGACGAGCCTGCGTACCTGGTCTACCGACAGCTCGATCACCGGGCTGCCGTCCACCCCGTGAGCATCGAGCGTGAACCGGAGAACGTCGTTGACGCGTTCGGCCACCGAGGATGGATCGTGGCCGAAGTATGCGCAGCCGGTACCGTCGAGCACCTCCAGCCAGTCCCGCCAGGGCTCCAGTCCGTTGCAGCAGCCTGGCTCAACGAAGACGGTGTCGGTGGCGTTGTCGGTCACCCGGAAGCCGCCGGCGGCGAACAGGTCAGGCATGGTGAGCAGCCCGTGCAGGAAGGCGCCGAGCGGGTCGGTCGGACACGATTCGTGCTCCTCCTGCGGCTCGAAGTCATTGCAGTCGGCGATCCGCATAACGGCCGTGCCGACCTCCGCCGGAGTCAGCCCCCCGTTCAGCACGAGGTAGCCATATGACTCGTGCTCGCCAACGGGCCAGAGCTCGAAGTCGTCGGAAGCGGAGATCTCCAGAACGGGTTGCATAACAATCACATGGGGATGATGCCGGACCCGCTGCTTCGTCGCCACGGGCTTTCGGCTGCGGCGTTGGGCTCGGAGCGGGCCCACTACCTGGGCAGTTTCGAGGTGCGCTCCGGGTATGCAGTGCTGACGTAGCGCATGGCGGCCGGAGCGGGTCGGCGCATTCGGCCGCCTCATTAAGGATACGGAACGCCTAGTACTGCAATCACACTTGTGTGATTGCAGTACTAATGCTCAGCGGATTTTGGGGAAAGCCTTGTCGGGGTGGGCTGCCGCGACGTACTTCATGGCCGTCGACGGGTGAATGCCGAAGAGGCGGATGAGGTGGACGGGGTCGGCGCTCACCCGTGCCTCGTCCAGCACGCGGTCGCTCCAGAGCTGCCTCGGGGTCATGCCGATCTGGTCGAAAGCCGCGCGCAGTCCCAAGTAGCTGACCGGGATGAGCGCGGGATGGTGTGCGGTCTGGCTGGTGATGAAGAGGTGGGGGTTGGGCGCCATGGGCCGGGTACGGCGCCGTTCGTGCAGCCAGTCGGCCGCGAGCCCCATGATGAGGGGTCCAAGTACACGGTGTGGGTGTGGTTGCCGCGGCGGACCGTGAGCGTTCCGCGGACGAGATCGACGGCGGCCAGGGGCAGGCGCCGAACTTCGCTGGCCTTGATCGCGTGCACGGCCACGAGGGCTACTGCGAACCTGCCCCGCGCGCCTTGGATCTGGTGAAGGGCTCCTTGCTGGCGGTCGCTGGGCAGCGGGGTGGGGAGCCGGACGGGGGTGGACAAGGAGAGCCCTGCCATGGGGTCGAGCGGTTGTTCCGGGTCGTCCTGGAACAGTCCACGTACCTCTTCCAGGTACCACCACAGCAGGGCCCGCCCCTCTTCGAAGAGGAACGCCTCCCGCTGCCGCGGGCCCGAGCCACGCGCACCTTTGCCCTGGACCAGGAAGCGGCCCCACTGCCCGGCCTCCCAATGCACATCGGCAATCGCCACCGCACACAGCTCGGCCGCCCGGACCCCCGACAGGTAGGCGATCTTCCCCATCACCTAGTCCCGGCAAGCCACCGCCTCCTTGCGCGCGGACGGCAGGGCGTCACGCCAGGCGGCGAAGGACTCCTTCATCGCCCGCTGCGACGGCGGGATCCTCAGCCCGAAGTCACCACGATGGCGGGGACGGTTGAAGGGGTCGACCGGCGACTCGACCGCCGCCCCGAACCGCCTGGCGATCTCGCAGGCGTAGCGCTGCTCCAGGAACGCGAAGTACCCGTCGATCTTGTTGATCTTGGCCCGCACGGTGGAGCGCGCTCTCTTGCCTGCACCGGCGAAGTACTGATCCAAGTGCTTCGGCGCAAGCCTCCACGGAACGGCGTCGTAGAACTCGCACAACTCGATCACTGGCTTGATCAACTGATCGATGGTCCGTGGCATCAGACCAGCGGCATCGCGGGCCCACTGGTACTCCGCAAGCGTGTCGAAGAAGTAGTCCCTCTCCTCCACAGGCCCGGTAGAGGCCGACCGTTGCCCTGCAGCGTGAACACGTCCGCCAGACCGCGATCTGGCCCGGCGCCCAGCGAGTCGAGCCCAGCCGGTCCCGCGGGAACCACTGCCAGACGACGAGTTCGTGAATCGTCCACGGACACGCAGATTACGAGCGTCACTCCTGAAATCTGCGCGTGACCGCAGGAATCTCACACCCATGAGCTACAGCCCGAACGTAGGTGTCTGACCTGCGGGCCTGCGCAGAGTCACCCAGGCAGGGCTCGCCGGAACCCGTCCGTACTCCAGATACGAAGAACGCCGGCCACCGGGCCGCCAGGGCAGGGGTGCTGCGGCCGCGGGCGGCGGCTCGGCGCTGCAACGCCTCGAACGACGGTGTCTCCAACGCCTTTGGCCGCGAGGTGTTCGCCCCCGCCGCCCCTGAACCCTTCCCGGTCAACCCGGACGACGAGCCCTGGCCTCCGGCCGCGAGACCGTTCGTAGGCGATCCCGAGCGCGACAAGCGGCGTTCGTCTGATCGTGTGTTCCCACCAGGGAATGCACCTACTCAAGTCGATGGGTGACGTGTGTCGAGTGGCGTGCGCATGTGCGCTCCACTGTGATGACTCCGACAGTACGTCCGCACCGGACACCAACGCTGGAAGAGGAGCATCACCATGACACCGCAGGCACCGGCCCACCGACCCCGCCACTTCCGGAAGCGGCTGATGGCAGCCGCGCTGACCCTGGGCACTGTCGGCGCCCTCGCCGCCGCGTCGCCGCCCCCGTCAGGGGAGCCAGGCGAGGCGCCGCAGCAGCATCACGGCTTCCGGGAAACCGATCTCGTATCCGACATCCCGGGAAGGGCAGAGGCGACCGATCCCAATCTGGCCAACCCTTGGGGCCTGGTGACCACCCGGTCCGGAAAGCTCTTGGTCGCAGACAACCACACCGACAAGGCCACGGCCTACTCGGGCGGCCAGAAGGGGCAGCCGGTCGAGATCCTGTCCCGGGTCGTGTCGTTCCCGACGGACGGCGCACCGACCGGGGTCGTGCGCAATGACAGCGACGACTTCGAGTTCAGCGGCTTCGGGAAGACCGGTCCCGCCCGCTTCCTCTTCGCGGGGGAGCACGGCGACCTGTTCGCGTACAACCCGGACGTGTCCCGGACGAACGCTGTCCTGGTCGCCCACGAGGACAGCGGCGACGAGACCGCCATCTTCAAGGGGCTGACGCTGCTCGGCGGCAGGCACGGGGCCGAGGAGGACGGAAAGGCCGAGAAGGACGGGGAGCACGGGGAGCACGGGAGGGACGGGGAGCACGGGAAGGACGGGGAGCCGAGGGTGCTCGTCGCGAACTTCCGTGACGCGCGCATCGACATCTTCAACGAGGACTTCAGGCTCGTGCCGTCCAATGGCGCGTTCCAGGACTCCAACCTTCCCGCCGGCTTCGCGCCGTTCGACGTCAAGGAAATCGGCTCGAAGGTGTTCGTGACCTACGCCTTGCAGGACGATGAGAAGGAGGACGACACCCCCGGTCCGGGCAACGGCTTCATTGACGTGTTCAGCAAGGACGGGAAGCTGCTGAAGCGCTTCGCGAGCCAGGGCGTGCTCAACTCGCCCTGGGGCCTCGAAGTGGCCCCCAAGGGGTTCGGGAAGTTCTCCGGCGACCTGCTCGTCGGCAACTTCGGAGACGGCCGCATCAACGTCTTCGACCTGCACACCGGCGCGTTCAAGGCGACCGTGGAGGACCGCGACGGGCACCCGATCGAGATCCCCGGGCTGTGGGGGCTGCAGCGCGGCACCGACAAGTCCGGCGGCAAGGAAGCCGTCTGGTTCGCCGCGGGAATCAACGACGAGAACAACGGCCTACTCGGAGTCCTGCGCGCCGAACACTGACCACCCCCGCCCCCGCCCCCGCCCCCGCCCCGAGACGAGTACGAGCCCGGGGCGGGGGCACCCACGACCGCGGCCCTGCGGGCCGATCACCGGCAAGGCCCTGGCCGCCCCTGTTGAGGGCCACTACTGATCTTTTCGTAAGTTCAGTGGGTGTGGTGGCCGTGTGGGTGGGAGGCTGTCGGGGTGGCTTATCAACCTTCACCTTCGGCTGTCGGCTCCTGTCTTCCTCCGTTGTCACGGCCTCAGTTGGCGGAGCGCGTCGTGTTCGGGCGGTCGAGTTGTTCGAGGAGGGTGTCTCGAATGCGGAGATCGCGCGGGCGGTGGGGGTGTGTGGGGAGAGTGTGCGGCGTTGGCGGCGGGTGTGGGAGGAAGGCGGTGTTTCGGCCCTGCGGCGGCGTGCGGCCACTGGCCGGCCGCCCAAGTTGGACGACGCCCAGGTCGAGACGGTCCGGGCCGCGTTGGAGCAAGGCGCCCAGGCTCATGGCTTCGACGCCGACCTGTGGACCCTGGAACGAGTCGGAATGGTCGTGGAGCGGGTGACGGGGGTGGTGTTGTCGAGGGCGTCGGTCTGGCGTCTGCTGACCGGCCGGCTCGGATGGAGCCTGCAACGGCCCGAGCGGCGGGCCGTCGAGCGGGACGAGTCGGAGATCGCCCGTTGGATCGCGCACGAGTGGCCGCGCATCAAAAAGGGGCCGTGAACACACGTGCCTGGATCGTGTTCCTCGACGAATCAGGCGTCTCCCTGCTCCCTCAGATCCGCCGCACCTACTCGCCCCGAGGCCGGACCCCACTGCTGCGGCACCGTCTGAACTGGAAGCGCGCCTCGATGGCCGGGGCCCTGGGCTACCACTCCACCGACCCCGATCGCGGGGCCCGCCTGTGCTTCCACCTCAAGCCCGGCAGCTACGACACCGCCGGGCTCATCGAGGTCCTGGAGCAGATGAAGGTGTTCTACCGCGGCGAGCGAGTGGTCCTGGTCTGGGACGGCCTGTCCGCCCACTGGAGCCGGGCGATGCGCGCCTGGGTTGCAGAACAGGACTGGCTCACCCTGGAACGATTACCCGCCTACGCTCCCGAGCTGAACCCGGTGGAACTGCTGTGGTCCTCGCTCAAGAAGCGTGAACTCGCCAACCTCGCCGGCGACCACCTCGCCGATGTCGCCGACGCCACAGAGCAAGGCATCCACCGCATCAACGACAACCCCCAACTTCCATGGTCCTTCCTCGCCCACACCGGCCTTGCCATCCACCCACCACACCCACCGAACTTACGAAAAGATCAGTAAGGAGGTTGACCATTTCCCTGTACGCGGGCAGGACGCGTCTCGGGCGGAGCACGCCTGGCGGTTCAGCTCATTGCGTTCAGCCGGCGTACCGAGCTCAGACATCACCAGCACCGGGAAGCCCTCGTCAGAGGTGTCCGTAATACCGTTCAGCTCCCAACACAAGCCGTCAGACCGGTCAGCAGCTTGTCGTGAGCAGTCTGGAGGGGGTCTACCCGCACGCCGGAGGCACCGGCACGCAGACGCTTGGCAGCCGGGTCCTCATCGGCAACGGCTGGCAAACGTACAACACGCTGCGCCTCGCCGACCTCAACGGTGACGGCCGCAGCGACATCGTCGGCCGCTCCCCCCAGGTGAGCTGTACGTCTACGCCAACACGTCCGGCGGAGGCAAGGTGAGTTTCGCCGGCCGTGACTACATGGGCGTGGGCTGAACCCCCTGGACGTCGTCCTCTGACGCCTGATCAGTGCGACCCGGCCCCGGTGTCCTATCCCTGACCCACGGTGCAAAGTAGCCGCTACAGCTCGAATGTCATCTGACCTGCGGCTTCGAGCGCAGTCCGACGGATTTCAGCTCGGGTGCGTGCGTGGTGGTCCCGGTCGTAGTGCAGGTGGCAGCCCTGGCACATGGCGCGGAGGTTGCCCGGGTCGCAGTTCTCCGGCGTGTGGTCGAGGTGTGCCGTGGTCAGGACGACGGTCGGGGTCCAGCCAAGGTGAGCCCAAAAGCGGCAGCGGGATGATCTTGATGGGATGACGGTCGGGGGGTGGCGACGACGGGCCGGCCGCCGACGTTGCCGCGGGCCCGGCCGGCGGCCAGGCCCTCGCGGGTGCCGGAGACGATCAGCTCGCGGATGAACTCGGCGAGCGCGGCGAAGACGTGGAAGATGAGCCGGCCGCCGGGGGTGGTGGTGTCCAGGCGCTCGTGCAGCGAGGTGAAGCCGATCCCGCGGGCGCGAAGCTCGCCGACCATGTTCACCAGGTCCTTCAGCGAGCGCCCGTAGCGGTCGAGCGCGGGCACCACCATGGTGTCGCCGCTCTGGGGGTTGAGCCAAGGTGAGCCCAAAAGCCGCCACGGGATGATCTTGGCTGAGCCGCTGCCAGGGCTGCCCCACCCTGACACTCCGGCCCGGCCGGCTGCGTCCTGGAGGGTTAGTTCTGCAGAACGGGCAGTTCCCGGATCAGGATCGGTCGTCGGCCCCGGCCTCCGCCGGACGTGCGAGGCGCTCCTGGAGCCGGGCGTGGCGGAACTGGAAGACCGCTCCGGCCTGGCGGAGGACGCCCCGCTCCTGGTGGGCGTCCTCCAGGAACGCCATCGCCCGCCAGGGCAGCCGCCCGGTCAGCGGCAGCCAGACGTGTGCGAGGACCACCCACTCGCCCCAGGCCGTCATGGAGAGGGCCGCTCCGAGACCTCCCGCGAGTGCTGTGAGGAGTGCGAACCGGATGGTCCACACCGGCTCCGCCGTGACGGGGACGCCCCAGAGGGAGCCTCCGAGGAACCCGACGATGAGCCTGCTTCCGACCATCACGGTGACTCCGGCCAGGGGTCCGAGCAGGAGTAGCTGCACGAGCACGTTGTTCCGGTCGGTGGCCAGCAGACCACGGGGCCGAACGGCGGAGTCGGTGTCGATCGGAGTCTCCAGCCAGGCCACGAGCCCGCTCACGAGCCCGAACACGAGCCCGAACTGAGCGCCGTACACCATCACGGCCACCAGCCCGATCTCGAACCAGCGCGAGTCGCCGACCCCCTTTCCCCACAGCCCGAACAACAGCCCGATCCCGGCTCCGCCCGCGAACCCCGCGAGGCTCCCTGTTCTGACCTGTTTGAGGATGTCCCGGACGGACCTAGTGCGCGGCGCTCCGCTCCGGCCGCGGGTGCCGATCCGCATCCGCGAGGGCTCCACCGCCGCCCCTACGAACGCCCGACGGACCCGGTGGGCGAGGCCGAAGAGCAGCGCGGCCGGAGGCCCGTTGATGAGGGCGTCCGCGAGCCCGACCAGGAGTCCTTTCGCGAGCCTGGCGGGGAAGCCCCAGCCGGGACGCGCCGCGAAGACGGTGACGAAGACCGTGTCCACGAGGAAGACGACCGCCCCGACGCATATCCCGGCCGCACAGCCGATCACGGTCATCCGGGCCGACGGGTGCATGGTCGTGCCCAGTTCCCACCATTTGAGGTCGGTCTGCTCGCGCTTCGTGAGGTGCCGGGCGAGATGGCCGAGCCAGCGGGCCGCCCGTTCGGCCTCCCGGGGCCCGTGCCCCCTGGCCCACCTGCGCGGCGCCCTTCGGTCGGGGTGCGGAGAATCCCGCGGATCACTCGGGTAGACCGCCGGCACGAGCGAGTCCAGCAGGTGCTGCTCGATCTTCTCGGGCGTCGGGAAGGCGTTCCGGTTCGCGAGATCGCCGGGATTCCTGTCCTGGTCCGGGTCCTCGTGGACCTTGCCGCACAGCCACAACAGGAGCGGAACCGACAGGGCCTGGGCCGCGGGGCCGTCCGGGTCCCGGGTCACGGCATCGGTGAGCGGCCTCCAACGGTCCCGCTGTTGCGGGGTGGCGTGGTCGAGCAGATAGCCCGCGACCGCCTCCGCCGTCAGCGGCCGGCCCTCGACCACCGGGGCCGAGCGCAGCACGGGCCCCTTCTTGATCGCCTTGGCGTAGTCGTGGGTCCGACAGGTCAGCACCAGTGGCTCGTGCGCCGGGTAGCCGGAGTTGAGTTTCCGCAGGGCCAGCGGCCGTTCGAGGTCGGGTAGTTCGTCCAGGCCGTCGAGCACCGGCAGGATGCGCCTGCGGTTCAGCAGATCCCGGACCGTCCTGGCGCTCAGGAACGGGTACGTATCGACGATCTGACGGATCAGCCAGGACTTCGGGTGTTCTTCGGCAGGCCGCCAGGAGGCCAGTGGCAGCAGGACCGGGACCCGGTCCCCTCCCTTCATCTGCCGCAGCAGTTCGAGGACCAGCAGGACGGCCATGGTCGTCTTGCCGCTGCCGGCCCCGCCCAGGATGGTCAGGCGCTGCGGTTGCCGCTGGGAGAACGACCGAGCGAAGGAGTCCAGATCCGAGGCGCTTCCGGCCATGGGAGCGCCCGTCAGGTGGTCGTGGTCGCCGAGGTTCCCGCCGTCGGTCATGCGCCACAGAACGGGGATCGGCACCGGGAAGAGGTCCCGCAGCTCGGCCTCGTGGTGCCACTGCTCCCACACCAACCCGGCCAGATGCCGCGTCGCCGACTCCACCGGATCGGGGTCCTTGGTGATGAAGTAGTTGTTCTGGACGTTGTGGTCGCCCTTCACCACCGCGAGGTTGATGACGGTTCCGGGACCGAATCCGGGCCACTGGCCTCCGGCTGCCTCAGTCGTCACTAGGACCCGAAGTGGTTGTGCTGCTCGTTGTTGTCGCCGATCTGCACGGCCGCATTCTCGATGGTGTTCCCGCTCACGGTGTACTTGCCCGCCCCCGGACCGGCGGCCGCCTCGGCCATCCGGACCTGCTCGATGGCCTGTCGCAGCGCCGCGGCGAACTCCGCGTCGCGCGAGGCCGTGTACCTCAAGGCCAGCTCCAGTTGGTCCCGGGTCTCCGCGGTCGGCTCCTCCCGGCCGTCGGTCACCTCCCGCGCCACACTCTCCAGCGCCGGCTCACGGCCCAACCGGGTGGCCACCACCTCGTGCAGCCGGTCCATCCCGGCGTCCAGCGCCTGATCGACCTCCGCATCCGCCCGACCGGACACCCGCCGCGCCTTGCGCACGGCCCACGCGAAAGAAGTAGCCCACTGCCAGCTCCACGCCTACCACGTTCGCTTCCTCCATCGGACACGACCATCACGGCGACCATAACTGCGGGCACCCGGTCGCGGGGTGTGAAGCTCCAAACTGTCAGGGGTAGTTGAGCTGGATGCCGATGCCGGTGTCACCGGTCCTCCGGCCGCGTCGTGCCCGGGTGTGAGTAGTTGAGGTACAGGAAATCCCGGTGAGATCGATCTTGCTGGGGTTCGCCTGCTCCGTACGAGCTTTGAGCTGACGGGGGACGGCGTCGGCGCGTAGTTCGCGCAGGTCGGGGATGTGGTTGTAGAGGGTGCCCGGGGAGACGCCGAGGAGCTTGGCGATCGAGGTGATGGAGCGGCCGGGGTCGGGCAGCAGGTCGCGGGCGGCCTTGATGACTTCCTCGGTGGCGACGGTGGGGCGCCCGCCGACGCGGCCGCGGGCGCGGGCGGCGGCCAGGCCCTCGTTGGTGCCGATGACGATGAGTTCGCGGATGAATTCCGCCAGGGCGGCGAAGACGTGGAAGACGAGTCGGCCGCCGGGGGTGGTGGTGTCCAGGTTCTCGTGGAGCGAGGTGAAGCCGATCCCTCGGTCGCGTAGCTCGGCGACCATGTTGGCCCCGGTGTCCTAGCTCAGACACCAGCCGCAAAGTAGCCGGGGAGCAGCGGGCCGAGGCGGTGACGAGCCTGGAGACGCTCGCCGAGTCGCAGGCCACGCTCACTTGCTCACCGCCGTGGCGGCCTGCTCGTCGTGTTCGCGGAGCATCCGCATGACGGTGGCGGGCGACGGATGCTGACCCCTCTTCGCGCCGGTCGTGATGATGAGCCTCTTGGCGATGCCGCGAAGGCTCATCTCCTGGTTGCGCAGGTGAAGGGCCATGGACAGCATGTCGTCGTCCGTGACGCCTGCGCCTCCGATGGTCTTGCCGCGCTTGCGGGCGGACTCGTGGCCTTCGAGGGTGCGGTCGCGGATGTACTCGCGCTCCATGCCGGACATGACAGCGAGCACGGTGAACACGATCCCGGAGGGGTCGTGCGAGCCCTTCAGTTCCCCGGAGAGGAACTCCAGGCCGACATCGCTCGCCTTCAGCTCTTCGGCGAGCATGGCGAGTTCGATGCCGCGGCCGAGACGCTTGTGCTCGTGGACGACCAGTGTCACAGCGACGCCGGAGGAACGGATCTCCCCGGCGAGCTTCACGGCAGCCTCCAGCTTGGGCCGCTTCGCGGCGCGGGTGGAGATCTTCTCCGAGAAGACCCGCGTCACCCCGGCCTCGGCGAGGGAGTCGAGCTGTGCGTCAAGGGACTGCCGGGAGGTCGAGGCACGGGCATACCCGAGGCGGACGTGACCGACCGTCTCGGCGCCGGCGCTCACCGGCCTGGGCAGCTCCGTCCACACAGACCCCGGCTTGCGTACGGCGGGGGTCGGCACGCTGAGCACCTTGGCGAGTTGGGGCACGAGCCGGAAGCGGGCGGTGTGGTACTGGATCGCCACCTTGCCCTTGCCGGTCCGGCACGGGGAGCCCGCAGGGGCGGCGCAGGTGGACATCGGGCAGTCGTGCGCTTCAACGCGCTTGAAGTCGTTGCTCACGACCCGGACTGTTTCATGAGGGTGTTTCAGACTTCCAGTCGTTTGCAACAACTCATGAAACATGATCGCCGCAGGTGGACCGCTGGGCGGTCGGGTGTTTCACGAGCGACCTATGAAACATCGAACGGGACAGCCGTCGACGTCGCGCCACGGTATGCGAAGCAGCACGCCCGGCGACCTTGCTGCTGACTCACTGCTCGCACGGAACCGCGGCTACTCATCATGACCGCGCTGAACTGGATTCGCGGCCAGCCAGCGGCGCACGTCCTGTGCCTCCCGCTGGCGTCCGAGATTGTCGAGCAGCTCCGCTTGCACGGCCAATGCGGCATGCAAGGGTGCGATTACAGAGGGTGTCGTGACAATGTGGTTGCGGCAGATCGCCTCGGCTTCCTCTGTGTCCTGCAGTGCGCCGGAGAGGTCGCCACTCGACGCCAGAAGTATGGCCCTGAGAGTCAGTGCCTTGGCCAGGTTGGGTTCGTGGGTGGCTGGGTTGGCGGCGGCCAGCCGACGCCAGATCTCCACCGCCTCCCCGATAGTGGTTGAGCCTTCGTCAAACCGCCCTGCCCACGCCAGGATAGGGCCGAGGATGGATAGCGAGGTGGCGAGGTCGGGTTCGTAGGCGGCCGGGTTGCCGACGGCCAGCCGCGGCTGGATCTCCACAGCCTCCTCAGCGACGGTCACCGCCTCGTCCCGCCGTTCCGCCTCCGCCAGCCGGTTGCCAAGGTTAGACAGGTAGCCGGCGAGGTCGGGTTCGTAGGCGGCCGGGTTGCCGACGGCCAGCCGACGCTGGATCTCCACAGCCTCCTCAGCGACGGTCACCGCTTCGTCCGGCCGTCCCGCCTCCGCCAGCCGGTTGCCGAGGTTTGACAGCGACGTGGCAAGGTCGGGTTCGTAGGCGGCTGGGTTGCCGACGGCCAGCCGACGCCAGATCTCCACAGCCTCCTCTGTGACCGGGAGGGCTTCGTCCAGCCGTCCCGCCATGGACATGAGGGCGCCAAGGTTCGACAGGTACGTGGCCAGGTCACGCTCGTGGAGAGCTAGTGTCCTGCGCCGGAGATCCGTTGGCAGAAGCGGGCGAGTGAGTCGAGGATCTCTTCGGCTGTCTTGGTCCAGGTGAACGGGGTCGGGTTTTCGTTCCACTGCTTGACCCAGGCTCGGATGTCGGCTTCCAGGGAGCGCACACTCTTGTGGGCGCCACGGCGGATCTTCTGGTCCGCGAGGAAGCCGAACCATCGCTCAACCTGGTTGATCCAGGAGGAGCCGGTGGGTGTGAAGTGCAGGTGGAACCGTGGGTGTTTGGCCAGCCACGTCTTGATGGCCGGGGTTTTGTGGGTGCCGTAGTTGTCGCAGATCAGGTGGACCTGAAGGTGTTCGGGGACCTCTTTGTCGATCTTGATGAGGAACTTCTTGAACTCCGCGGCCCGGTGGCGACGGTGCAGTGAGGTGATGACTTCACCGGTCGCGACGTCGAAGGCCGCGAACAAGGTGGTCAGCCCGTTGCGAACATAGTCGTGAGTGCGGCGCTCGGGCATGCCGGGCATCATCGGCAGCACTGGCTGAGAGCGGTCAAGAGCCTGGATCTGGGACTTCTCGTCCACCGACAGCACCACCGCTCCTTCGGGCGGGTTGAAATACAGCCCCACCACGTCGTAGAGCTTCTCCACGAACAGCGGGTCCGTCGACAGCTTGAACGTGTCGCTCAAATGGGGCTTGAGCTGGAACTTCCGCCAGATCCGGCCCACTGTCGACTTCGACAGGCCACTGCGGGCGGCCATCGATGAACGCGACCAGTGAGTGGCGTTCTTCGGGATCTCCTCCAGCGTGCCGACCACTACCGCCTCCACCTGATCAACGCTGATGGTGGGTGGCCGGCCAGGCCGGGGCTCGTCGACCAGCCCGTCCAGCCGGGCCGCCAGGAACCGGCGACGCCACTTGCGGACCGTGTCGGCCGCGATATGCAACTCCCGTGCCACCACGACAATCGGCGGCACATCAGCACCGGCACACGCCAACACGATGCGGGCCCGCAAGGCCACCGCCTGCGCAGATGACGCCCTGCGGACCCAACGCTCCAACACCACACGCTCATCGGAAGACAACAACAACGGTTCCAACTTCGGACCACGCCGAGGCACCGGCACATCCGCAGAAGCAGTCATACATAAACTAACGACGGATCTCCGGCGCAGGACACTAGGTTGCTGCCGACCTGGCGGCGCTGGATCTCCACAGCCTCCTCTGTGACAGGGAGGGCTTCGTCCCTCCGCCCCGCCTCCGCCAACCGGTTGCCGAGGCTGCCCAGTGAGTCTGCGAGGTCGGGTGTGTGAGCGGGATCGGCGTTGGTGAGACGGCGCCAGGCTTGGACTGTCGCGTCCGAGGAGGTAGGCGGAGGCGCGGGCCGGGTTGGTGGGGGCGGGGTCGTGGTGCAGGTGGGCGTCGACGGCGGCCAGGGCGGCGATGTGGATGGTCAGGATCTGGGCATAGTCCTCGTTGCTGTCCATGTCCAGGGGCAGCCCGATACGGCTGGCCTCGTTGGGAGGCAGGCCGAGGCGGTCGGCGAAGCGGTCGCGGGCCTGGCGGAACAGGGCGGCGCGCGCGGGCGGGCCATCGGCCAGCGGCAGCAGTGGATGGGGAGCGGCGGAGGCTTCGAGCTTGTCGCCGATCCAGGTCGCCAGGCTCTCCCACCAGACGTCGGCCGGGCGGGCCAGCAGAAGGACACGCACGGGAACGCCGGTGCGGTGCAAGGCTGGCTCTTGCAGGAGTCTGCGCAGGTCCGGTGTGGGCCAGCGTTCGGCGTAGTCTGAGGTTCCCCCGAGATGCGGGGATGAGTGACGGATGGTCAGATGGGTCTCGCGAGAGGAGCCCAGACGATGCCCGCACCGAGGAAGTACCCGTTGGAGTTGCGTGAGCGTGCGGTACGGATGTATCGGACCGCCGAGCCGAAGCCCGTGATCCGCCGCATGGCCGAGGATCTCGGCGTGCACCACGAGGCCCTGCGTAACTGGATCCGGCAGGCCGAGGCCGACGCCGGCGAGCGAGGAGACCTGCTCACCACCGCCGAGCGCGAGGAACTGGCCGCCCTGCGGAAGGAGAATGTCCAGCTCAAGCGGGCGAACGAGGTCCTGCGGACGGCCTCGGCTTTTTTCGCGGCCCAGCTCGACCCGACCCGGCCCAGGTGACGGCGCTCGTCGACGAGCACCCGCACCTGGGGGTCGAGCCCGTACTCCGGGAACTGAACATCCCCTCCACCACCTACTACCGTTGGCGCCAGGCCGAGACCGAGCCGTGCGAACGGCACCGTCGGGACGCCGAGCTGACCAGCAGGATCCGTCAGGTCCACGACGAGTCCGGCGGGATCTACGGCTCACCCCGCGTGCACGCCGTCCTCAAGCGCGAGGGCACGCGCGTCGGCCGCAAGCGCGTCGAACGGCTCATGCGCCAGGCCGGCCTCGCCGGGATCAGCCCTCGCCGGAGCAAGAGCTTCACCCGACGCGACCCGGACGCGGATCTGGCCCCTGACCTGGTGCAACGCGACTTCACCGCGAGCGGGCCGAACCGGCTGTGGGTCACCGACCTGACCATGATCACGACGCTGGAGGGCCCGCTGTGGCTCTCCGCGATCCGCGACGCGTTCTCCCGCCGGGTGGTGGCCTGGGAAACCTCTGCCCGCGCGGACGCGGACCTGGTCCTGACCACACTGGAGTACGCCCTGGCCAGCCGCGAAGCCACCCCCGGCGAGCTCATTCACCATGCGGACCACGGCTGTCAATACACATCCGTGAAGCTCACGACACGCCTGGTCAGGGCAGGGATCCAGGCATCCATGGGCTCGGTCGGCGACTCGTTCGACAACGCCCTCGCGGAGAACCTGTGGATGCTGATCAAGACCGAGGGCGTCCGCGGCCGCGTCTTCGCCACCCGGGCCGAGGCGAACCTCGCGCTCTTCGAGTACATCGACGGTTTCTACAACCCCCGCCGCATCCAGAAACGGCTCGGCTACCTCAGCCCGATCGAGTACGAGGAGAAGCACTACGCCGACCAGGCAGCAGCCGAACAAGTGAACCTGACACCACGTCAACCCGCCCTGGCCAGCTAGTCAACCGCTCCCGCACAGCGGGGGAACCTCAGTTCTCCGAGTTCGGCCGGGTCGATGCCGAGGTTGGCCAGGTCGACGATCTGCTCGGCGAGGGCCTTCACCTCATCGAGGACCAGTTTGGGGAAGCTCGCCTGATCCTCGGCCTGGAACGCGTAGTCCCACGTCCACTCGTCGCTCACCGGGCGGCCCCGCTGACGCCAGCCTCGGCCGCGGCGGCCCGGCGGATGCCGCTGATCTCGGCGGCGATCCCCATGGCGGCCCGTGCGTCGGTTTCCGCGTCGGCGGCGGCCTCCAGTTCCCGCAATCGTGTGACGGTCTCGGGATGCCGGGCGATGGCGACCTCGACGGCCCAAGCTTCGGCGAACACCCGCAGCGGCGTCGGCGACGTCTCGGCGCGTGCCCGGTCGGTGGCGGCGGCCCGGTCCTGGTCGAATTGTGGAAGCAGGTGGGGGGCGACCTAGGCGAGCACGATGCGGATCGCCTCGGCCTGCACGGGTGGCTGGGGTACGACCGTGGGTTCGTGGGCGGGCTGGCTCATGCGGCTGCGCTCCTCTCATTGCAGGCCGGGGCGTCCTTGGCGGACGCGATCAGCGTCGAGACGTACTGGGCCGAGACGTCCAGATGCCGGGCGAGGGCGGAGGTCCCTCCCCGGCCGAGCTCGTCGGCGATGCGACCCGCGGACTTCGCGTAGGCCTTCCGCCGCCGCTCGACCTCTTCGAGCGCGTTGTCGATGGCGGTCTGTCCCTCGCTGAGTTCGCGTTTGTGCGCGGCAGTGAGTTCAGCCTGACGGGCGCGGGGGCGTGGCGTGTCGCTCATGTAGGGAGTGTGCACATCGCCCACCTTAATCACAACTCCAACATTGTCATTAGAAGGCGCTCGACGTGCGCCGCTTGTGCAGTGGAATCGCAGTTCAGAAGGGGTGGAACTCGACCTTCGACCCAGCTGTCGCAGACGCCGCGAGCCAGGCGGGCCCTCAGGCGCGCCACCGAAGGCGCCTTCCGTGCGGAGGATCTGCCCCCAGCCGTCGCGAATCCTGTGATTTCCGTCGGCCTTTCGGCGACTGGGAGGACCTCTACGGGGCCGCGTTCGGGTCGTCCCCACCGCCCGCCATCAGAACGCCCACCAGTTCTCCGCAGTCCCCGACTACGTCTCCGCCGCGTATGCCGGCGCCGCAGTGAAGCACCCTCCCTCGCAGGCAGAGACCAACGCCATGTACCCCATGCTGCTCTTGACCAACTCAGACTGGGACCCGCTCGCGGATCTCGTCCACCGCCGCACCGACCACGAGAAGCGGATCCGAACCGCGACGACCGACGGCTCCTCCTTGCTCCGCCTGGCTGCTGACCCCCAGCCGGATATCCAGCTCATCGGCAGGTGGGAGGACGACCAACTGGTCGGAGCCCTCACCCTCGCGGAAGGACCCGACGCCGCGGGGTGGAACGCAGACGAGCGCGCAGAGCCGAGCTGGATGGTGCGACAGGCCTTCACCGATCCCGAACGCACCCGGCTCGGCCGACTGGCCACGTTGTGGATCGGTGATTATGCCGCTCGACAGATCACCCCACCCCTGTGGATCCGCTGCGCCGTCCCGGAGCCGGAGGTCGCCTGGTACCTGGAACGCGATTGCGGGTGGACTCTCGTGTGGAAGGCACGAGACAAAGTCGGCTACCTGAATTCGCTGCTGCAGCAGATGCTGCGGGACTTGGGACAGGGGTAGCGACACATGCAGTCCAACGCGATCAGTTCCGCGCGGTGGCGGATGTACGTCGCGGCGAGCCAGTCGGTCTCCTCTACCTGGCCGTACACGACCAGCCGTGGAGTACTTGCAGGTTCGAACCGATGGAAGACTGGGAAGCGGTGCGGCCTCTCTTCGACGTACAGAACGATGCCGCAAGGGAGGGACTTCCCCCAGACAAAGGGTGGGCCACAAAGGAGCTCCGTGACCGAGGCGTGGAACTACGCCCACTGGGCGGTGAGACTGGCCCAGTGCTTACTCCCTTCATGATCTACGTAGATGGCGACCAGGCCAGATTCAGGCCCTGATAGAAAACGTTGTTGGGCTGGTGACACTAACCTGCCCCGAAGATGCTTCGGGAGACCTCGCCGAGGCGGAGGCACCAGCTGGGATGACCCCGCGCCACCGATTCCCCGGATAACCTGGGCGCCCTGCTCCCCGCAGCCGTGGGGATGAACCTAAGGATTACAAGGCGGCAACCGCCGCCCGGCGCTGCTCCCCGCATTCGCGGGGGATGACCCCTACGCCATTGATCACTCCAGCGCCGTGCCCAGCTGCTTCCCGCACTCGCGGGAATGACCCCGCCTCGTGGACGGCGGAGTCGACTTCGTGCCGCTGCTCCCGCTCCCGCGGGGGGTGAACCCGACACGGCGCTGGCGCTGGCAACGCAGGCCGCCTGATCCCTGCGCCCGCGGGGATGAACCCATGAAGCGGGCTTGGGATCAGATCAAGGACATCTGCTCCCGGCGTCGGTGGGGATGACCCCATCGGCACCGAGTACGACGCCGAGCAGCTCTAAAAAGCCTGCTTCCCGCCCATGCGGGGATGACCCCTAAACCGAGCACATGGCAGTGATGAGCGGCTTCTGCCGCCAACACCCGTGGGGATGAACCGAAGCGTCGGCCGCTGGTCGAGACCGACCGTGGCAGTGCTCCGCACCTGCGGGGATGACCGAACGGTCTACCACTCCGACATGATTCCGGTGACCTGATTCCTGGGAGAGTGCGTTCTGCGCAGCGCAGCAATGCTGTCGGAGTTCATCGGTCCACCCCCGCGCCAGCGGGGAGCACCGGGGCTCACGGCCGGCACCGGACTGGCCTCTCGTGCTCCCGGCCGACGCGGGGAGGACCCCACCCGCATGAAGGCGCAGGGCATCTTCAACTGCTGCTCCCCGCACCCGCGGGGATGACCCCGGTTGCCGACTAACCTGGAACTGCTGAACATGCTGCTCCCCGTACCCGCGGGGATGACCCCATGATTTGGAGATCGCCGGGCGTGGCGTGGGGCTGCTCCCCTCAGCGGGGATGAACCCCGGCGCTACGGCCCCGAGAAGCTCGCCTCCCGCTCCTGCGGGGATGAACCCAGGCCTGCCATAACCGCGTCGGTGTTGCCGCTCTGCTTCCCGCACCCTCGGGGATGCAACCACCCACGGCTGTGCGCTGCTGAAGCGGGGGGCCTGCCCCGCGGCCCCTAGGGAAGACCACCGCCGCGGTCGTCGGCAGGGGGCGGGATGTGAACGGCGCCGCCTGCGACCCCTTGACACCAGCTGTGGTCGGGATCCGGCTTCTTGTGCGGGGTAGCGGATATGCGCCAGAAAGCGGAGCAAGCGGTCAAGGTACGGTTGCCTTGAGGCGCTGACCGTTGCTTGGGGGAAGAGGGACATGGAGTTGACGGGGGAGATTGCGGCCGTTCGGGATGGGCAGGGTGATCCGGCGCGGCTGGTGGGGGAGTTCCGCCGTGCCGTTCTGCTCGCCCCGCTCGCGGACGGCCCCGGCGGTGGTCTGATGTCCGCCGTTCAGGGCGGGATCCGCTGGTTCTTCGCGTTCACGGACGAAGAGGCATTGGCCCGGTTCGTACAGGCGCGCGGCGCCGGCGACCAGGAGTGGGAGTACCTGGCGATCCTGGGCGCCCGTCTCGTGGATGCGGTGGTTCCGATGGTCGATGGTCCGGCGGGGGTGGCCGTGAACGTGGCAGATGAGAATGGTTCGATGTTTTTCCCGCCGGTCGCGGGGATCGTCCCTGACGCGTACGCGGTGGATGTCGATCACGGGGACGCGGCCTGATGGCGGGCGACGGGGACCTCGAGGTCTCCCCAGCGGCCGTCAAGAACATCCGGGACGGTCTGCGCGGGGCCATATCCGAGCTGCGCGAGTCCTCCGACGCAGCGGGCGCCTCGCAGGGCGAGGGCTTGAGTGACCTGTCGATGACGGGGATGGAGGCCGGACACGCCGGCCTGGCCACCGACTTCGAGGACTTCTGCGAGCGCTGGGAGTGGGGCGTGCGCTCGCTGATCCAGGACGCCTCCACCCTCGCCGGGAACCTCGGCATCGCCGCGGGCACGGTGTGGGAGGAGGACCAGTACATGCAGGGTGCCTTCAAGGTCGTCGTGAATGCCGGCTACGGCAACCCGCACGCCACCGAGGACGAGATCGAGCAAAAGGGCTGGGGGGACCTGTTCCGGGCGGACGTCTACAAGCCGGACTATAGCCAGGAGTCCTTCGAGAAGGGCGCCGAGGACATCAAGAAGACCTGGTCGGACACCAAGGACACGGTGACATCCACCGGCAGGATCGGTTCGCTGAAGGACCTGCTGGACCAGGCCAAAGGTGACGGGGGCGGTAACTGATGGGCCTGGGTGACTTCATACCGGACTCGATTGAGGACAAGGTCGAGCACGCGGTCGAGAAGGTCGGCGACGCCATCGAATGGGCCGGCGACAAGACGGCCGACCTGGCCGAGGAGGTCGGCCTCGACGACGCCGGCGACTGGATACGCGACAAATCCCGCTCGGCCGCCAACCAGCTCGGCGCGGACGTCTCGGAGCTGGAGCTCGGCCAGACCGACGACCCGAAGAAACTGGTCTACGGCAGCGTCTCCAAGATCCGTGCTCAGGTGTCGCACCTGAACGACTTCAAGGCCTCCTTCGAGCAGGTCGGCAACGGCCTCAAGGGCATCGGGGAGCCCGACGGCCTCAAGGGCAAGGCCGCAGAAGCTTTCCAGAAGGCGGTGGCCAAGGAACCGCCCCGCTGGTTCGAGGCGGCCGCGGCCTTTGGCAAGGCCGCCGACGCGATGGGCCGCTTCGCCGAGACCGTTGAATGGGCGCAGGGCCAGGCCAAGGAGGCCCTGGCGGAGTACGAACACGCCCAGAAGGTCTCCACCGATGCCCGCAGCGCCCACAACAAGAAGGTCACCGCCTACAAGGACGCGGTGGAGGCCAAGCAGGACCCCTTGCCGCCCCGGCCAGTCGATGCCAAAGACTTCGTCGACCCCGGTGAAGCGCTCGCCACCGCCGCCCAGGACAAGCTCGACAGCGCGCGCAAACAGCGCAACGAGGTCGCCGAGACGACCCGTACGGCGGTCCGCGCGGCCCGCGACAAGGCTCCGAAGAAGCCCTCGTACGCGGAGCAGCTCAGCGACGGCCTGGACTACCTCGACCTCGCCTCGACCCACCTCGTCGGCGGCGTCATCAAGGGTACGGCCGGCACTCTCAACTTCGCCCGCGCACTCAACCCGATGGACCCCTACAACATCACTCACCCGGCCGAGTACATGAGTCACCTGAACTCGACGGCCGCGGGCCTGGTCACCATGGCCAACGACCCGTGGGGCGCGGGCAAGCAGATGCTCGACGAGTTCATGAAGGACCCCTCCGAGGGCATCGGCAAGATGATCCCGGAGTTGATCGGCTCCAAGGGGCTCGGCTCCCTGAAGAAGGTCGGCTCGGCCGCCTCGCATCTGGACGACCTGAAGGGGCCGGCCCGACGGGGCCTGGAACGGGAGGGCCCCGAGGCCCCGGCGCGTGCCCCGAGCGACAAGGTGTGTATCGACGATCCGGTCGACGTGGCAACCGGCCGTATGGTCCTTCCGCAGACTGACCTCCTGTTGCCCGGTTCGCTCCCCTTGGTCCTCACCCGGACCTTCGAGTCCTCATACCGGTCCGGCCGCTGGTTCGGTCCTTCGTGGGCCAGTACCTTCGACCAGAGGCTGGAGATCGATGCCGAAGGTGTCGTCCGAATAGGCGAGGACGGCAGTCTGCTCCAGTACCCGCACCCGGCACCGGGCATTGCCGTGCTTCCCAGCCACGGGCGTCGCTGGCCACTGGCCCGCACGCCCGAGGGCGAGTTCACGGTCACCGATCCTGAGACGGGCCGGGTGTGGCGCTACACGGAAGAGGGTGCGCTGGCACAGCTTGACGACCGTAACGGTGCCTGGATCATCTACGAATACGACTCCGAGGGCATGCCGGTGGCGATCAGCCACAGCGGCGGATATCAGGTGCGCGTCACCACTGCTCAGGGCCGGATCACCTCACTCTCCCTGGCAGACGGCACCAAGGTCCTCGACTACGGCTATGAGAGCGGCCACCTCAGCGAGGTGGTCAATTCCTCTGCGAAGCCGCTGCGTTTCGCCTACGACGATCACGGCCGCATCACCTCCTGGACCGACACCAACGGCCGCCGCTTCGACTACACCTACGACGAGCGCGACCGCTGTATCGAACAGTCGGGCACCAACGGCCATCTCAGCATGCGCTACGCGTATGAGCCGGGTGTCACGCGCGCGGTGAACGCACTGGGTCACCTGCGCAGGTACGAATCGAACGAGCAAGCGCAGGTCGTCGCCGAAACCGACGCCACCGGTGCGGTGATCCGCACTGAACGGGACCGTTTCAACCGCTTGCTGTCCCGCACTGACCAGATGGGTCACCGGACCACCCTCGCGTACGACGAGGCGGGCCGGGTCACGTCAGTGGTGGGTCCGGACGGCCGTGAGTCGACGGCACAGTACAACGAGCTCGGCCGACCGGTGCGGATCGTCAATGCAGACGGCAGCGTGGTCCGGCAGAGTTTCGACGAGCGGGGAAACCGCACTTCGGTCACCGGCGCATCGGGAGGGATCTCCCGCTTCGCCTACGACGCGCGTGGCCACCTCTCATCGGTGACCGACGCGCAGGGGAACACGACGGCGGTCCGTTGCAATGCCGCGGGACTTCTCGTCGAGTCCGTCGACCAGCTGGGCAACGTCACCCGCTATGAGTACGACGCCTTTGGCCGCCCAAGTGCGGTGACGGATCCCCTCGGCCACACCGTGCGCATGGAGTGGAGCGTGGAGGGCCGGCTGCTGCGCCGCACGACCCCGGCCGGCGGCTCGGAGACCTGGACGTACGACGGCGAGGGCAACTGCGTCCAGTTCACCGATGCGGCCGGTGGCACCACCGAATCCGAATACGGCGACTTCGACCTGCTCACCGCCCGCACCGGCCCGGACGGGGCGCGCTACACCTTCGTCCACGATGCCGAACTGCGGCTCACCGGGGTGACCAATCCGCAGGGTCTGACCTGGTCGTACATGTACGACCAGGCCGGGCGCGTGATAGGCGAGACGGACTTCGACGCGCGGACCACTGGCTACACGTATGACGCGGCGGGCCGTCTTACTACCCGTACGACTGCCACGGGCGAGCAGATCGTCTATACGTACAACGAGCTGGGCCGGGTCGTTCGCAAGGATGCTGCCGGCGCCGTGACGACCTACGAGTACGACGTGTCGGGCAAGCCGGTCCGGATCACTGGTCCGGACTCAGAGGTCACCCGGCTGAGGGACCGTGCCGGACGGCTGTGTTCCGAGACAGTCGACGGGCGCACGCTGACCTTCACTTATGACCAGTTGGGTCGCCGTACCGGGCGGACCACTCCCACGGGCGAGCGGGCCGAGTGGACGCACGATGCGGCCGGCCGCAGGACCGCCCTTACGACCGCGGGGCGAACGGTGACCTTCCGACGGGACGCCGCTGGCCGCATCCTGTCGCGTTCCCTGGGCGGTGGTGCGGACCTCTCCCATACGTTCGATGAAGGTGGCCGTCTCACCGGTCAGCAGGTGATCGGCCACGACGGTCGGACCCTGCGGCGCCGCGGATACTCATACCGTGGGGACGGCGCTCTGATCGGGATCGACGACAGCCTGACCGGAACCCGCACCATCACCCTTGACGCAGCATCCCGTGTCACATCGGTGGATGCTGATGGCTGGTCCGAGCGGTACGCCTACGACGAAGTCGGCAATCAGACCTCGGCTTCATGGCCGCTCTCCCACCCTGGAGGCCAGGCCCAGGGGGAGCGGGAGTACGAAGGCACGCGGATTCGGCGTGCCGGCTCGGTCCGCTATGAGTACGACGAGGCGGGCCGGGTCACTCTCCGGCAGAAGTCCCGTCTGTCGTGCAAGCCCGACACGTGGCGGTACACGTGGGATGCCGAGGACCGGCTGACCTCGCTGATCACGCCGGACGGCACAACCTGGCGCTACCGCTACGACCCGCTGGGCCGACGCACCTCCAAGCAACGCCTCACCGCATCGGGCGAGGTGATGGAGGAGACCTTGTTCGCCTGGGACGGCCCCGTCCTGTGTGAACAGACCACGGTCTCGTCGGACCTGCCGCACCCGGTGACGTTGACCTGGACCCATGAGGGCGCACATCCTCTGACCCAGACGGAACGCATCCACTCGGACTCCTCACAGTCCGAGATCGACAGCCGGTTCTTCTCGATCGTCACGGACCTGGTGGGCACGCCGATCGAACTGATCGACGAAGGCGGTGAGACGGCCTGGCGCACCCAGGCCACGGTATGGGGCAAGACCACATGGAACCGGGACGCGACGGCATACACCCCGCTTCGTTTCCCTGGTCAGTACTTCGATCCTGAATCCGGCCTTCACCACAATGTCTTCCGGACATACGACCCGGAGACAGCCCGGTATCTCTCGCCCGATCCCCTGGGCCTGGCTCCGGCAGCCAACCCCGTGGCCTACGTACACAACCCGCACACATGGGCCGATCCGTTGGGGCTGACACCCTGCCCTGAAGACGAGCACCTGTTCCGGGGCACCACCCACGGCTTTGAGGGAAGCCCGGGCGTCCAAGATCTGACTATCACCCCGACTTCAACCGATCCCGGTGTGGCGACGGTGTTCGCCACCCGCGCACAGGAGTTCGGAGACGCGGTCGTCCAAGTCATCCCGCGCAGCTCACTCGACGGGGTGGAGACCTACCACGGCTATATCAGGCGGGAGGCGGAAGTACCCGTGGGCCTGAGTCCTGCGGAGCTCACGGCTCGCGCGACGGCGCAGATCCCCTCCGCTGTTGCCCGTGACATTTTGGGGGACATGGGAATCCATGTCCCCGGCCGGGTCGGGCAGTCAGACATCGACCCCCTCTTGGAATACGATGTCCCTAAACTGACGCCGGAACAGATATCAGAATTCGTTCGAAGGGCTCATGAATATGGCGGCTGATGCCCACCGGCTCCTCATCATCTCGGTCGAGACCGTGGACGGCTCGCGGGCTGAGTGCGTGGTCCGGAGCCTCCACGGGCCGGCGAGCGTCGGGACGGTCTATCGGATGCCGTTCCCGTCGGATGACACCGTGGAGCTGACGGAGATCGAGTGGTACGGGCAGGCTCGGCAGGTGCTGGACGAAATGCACCACGGGAAGGTCTGCCTCGTCGGGTCCGGAGCGGGTGGGCTCCGAGCCGAGGACGCCCTGATGGTGCAGGAGCAGGTGTAAGACTCGCCGAACTGTGTGGAGCACGTTCCGAACTCAAGCGGCACGCGAACTGTGTAGGTCCATGGCCCAACGGTGCTGTCGAACGCATTATGGGTGGTTGTTCTGCCACGAAGCGGGTGGGGGGTAATTGCTGCGTGGGACCGCACCCGGCCCACGCGATGATCGAGCGGGCTCGGGCTCTGATCGGCCACCGGGTGCGGGTGTACCGCCTCAATGAGCGGATGGCATCGAATCCGAAACTCGAGGTGCGCATTGTGGTCCATCTGGCCGACTTCGGCCTCGATACCGACCCGGTCCACGAGAACAGCGCGAAGCAGAACGTCCTTGCGGCTGCCGAGGGCGACACGGCCGTCGCTCAGCGGGCATGGTCGGAGGCGGGCCTCCCGGAAGTCGGTGCCGTGTCTGTTCGGCAGCTGGCCGACGCGCTGGCATGTCTCCCGCAGGCTGATGGAGAGCTGGATATGCGACGGTTGACTTGAAGGTCGCGATCGGTGAAAGTGCTCCAGAAGGCGGCCTGGCGCGCCTAAACTGGCTGCTCAGCAAGTCTGCTCCCCGCGCCCGCGGGGATGAACCCCCGGGTGACATCGAGGCATGGCCCATTTGGGACTGCTCCCCGCACCCGCAGGGATGAACCCACGTTCCTGTACGTGGAGCGAGAGGGGCACCTCTGCTCCTCCCCACACCCGCGGGGATGAACCCAACATCGCGTCCAGGGTGGCCCTGTATGAGGCCTGCTCCCCGTGCCTGCGGGGATGAACCCGGCCACAACCGTGTCGCAACCCTCGTCACCGGCTGCTCCCCGCGCCCGCGGGGATGAGCCTGGCGTCGACTCCGCCCCGATGCCCATCGGCGTCTGCTCCCAGCTCCCGCCGGGGATGTCCCCTCAGGTAGCCAGGCGCCGCGTCTTGCAGGGCATGTGCTGGTGGCGCCTAGTAGGGCTTGGTCAGGTTGGGGCTGGTGTTGCGTGTCCTAGGGGCTCGGTGTGTCGTTCAAGAGGTGTGACGCCGGAGGAAATTGCTGCTGTACGTGGCGAGTTGGAGGACTTTGCGACGGAGGTTTTCGAGCCGTTCGCGCGTAAGGATCAGCGTCGGTGGGGGCGGGTTTACCTGCGGGGCCTGCTCACGGACGGGCAGCGCAAGTCCGTCGAGCCGATGGCCGCCAGGCTGGGCGAGGACGGTAACCGTCAGGCCCTGGCCCACTTCATCACCACCAGCCCGTGGGACCCCGCGCATGTGCGGGCCCGGCTGGCCTGGAAGATGGAAAAGGCGATCCGGCCCACCGTGCTGGTCTTCGATGACACCGGCTTCCTCAAAGACGGCAATGCCTCGGCGTGTGTGTCGCGGCAGTACACCGGCACTGCGGGCAAGGTCACCAACTGCCAGGTGGGCGTCTCCCTGCACCTGGCCTCGGATCATGCCTCGGCGGCCGTCGACTGGCGGCTGTTCGTGCCCGAGACCTGGGCCCCCGGGTCGGTGAAGGCGGACCCGGCCAAGGTCGCCCGCCGCACCGCCTGCCAGATCCCCGACGACATCGGGCATGTGGAGAAATGGCAACTCGCACTCGACATGCTCGATGAGACCCGCTCCTGGGGCGTCGAAGTGCCGGTGGCCGTCGCGGATGCCGGATACGGCGACGCGGCGGCATTCCGGCACGGCCTGCAGGCCCGCAGCCTCAATTACGTCGTGGGAATCTCCACCACCCTCTCGGCCCAGCCCGGCCACGCGGTGCCGGTCGCCGAGCCGTACTCCGGGATCGGACGCCGACCGGTGGAGAAGTACCCCGACAAGCCGCAGTCGGTGAAACAGCTGGTCATCGCGGCCGGCCGGAAGGCGGCAAAGCCGGTGCAATGGCGTGAGGGCTCCCGGCCCGGCACCGGCCGCAGCGGCTTCAAACGGATGTACTCGCGGTTCGTGACCCTGCGGATCCGGCCCGCCGGCCGCGAGGTCCGCCAAGCGGCCGACAGCCCGGAACTGCCCGAGTGCTGGCTCCTGGCCGAGTGGCCGGCCGACCAGGGCGAACCCGTCCAGTTCTGGCTCTCCGACCTGCCCGCCGACACCCCACTGACCACACTGGTCCGCCTAGCCAAGCTCCGCTGGCGCATCGAACACGACTACCGCGAGATGAAACAGGCCCTGGGACTTGCCCACTTCGAGGGCCGCACCTGGAACGGCTGGCACCACCACGTCACCCTCGTCTCCGTCGCGCATGCCTTCTGCACCTTGCAACGACTGGCCAGAGCCCCAAAAGACACGGCGCCGGCCTGAGCCTCTACCGGATCGTCCGCGAGCTACAGACCCTCCTCGCGACATGGACCGGCGTCTGCCCCACCTGCCACCGCGGCATACCCACACCAACACCGACCTGACCAAGCACTACTAGTGCCGCATCAGGCAACGTTTGCCCTGGTGACGACCTCGCGTAGGTGGTGGTCGCCGGCGTTTTTGTTCCGCCAGATGATGTAGCGGCGGATCATGCTGCCCTGGGCCTTGTGGCTGGGGTGGTCGGTGCCGTCGAGGGCGAAGTAGCGCAAGGCTGTGAACTGGGCCTCGATGCGGTTGAGCCAGGAGCTGTTGGTGGGTGTGTAGGCGATCTCGTCGCACCAGCGGCAGACGGTCGCGGGTGGCGTACCACCAGGTGGGTGTGGAAGTGGGCGGCAATGGGGCTCACGGTCGGAAGCACCGCGACGGCCTGGTGGATGGTTCCCTCGATACCTGCGCGGATTGCGTACTTGGCTCGCCACTGCTCGTCGCCCTGCTGGAGGCGGGCGTGGTCGAGGACTTCTTGCACCTCGCGGGGTTGCAGGGAGAGGGTACGGCCGCCGGTCTTCGAGCGGGTGCACTGGCCGCGCACCGGGCAGGGGCGGCATGTCTCCTTGTCGAACTTGATGACGATGGCCTTGGTGCCGCGCAGGGTGGCGGGGCTCCACCAGGTGCTGGTGTCGCCTCCGGCCTTGGGGAACATCGGTACAGCCGTTGGCGCTGAGAACGATCATGGTCGGCTAGTGCTGTGACCGGGAAGGTTCACCGGGTTGAGCGGTCAGGCCGCGATGGGTAGTGGTCTGCCGCCCCAGCGGATGCCCTTCTCGCTGCGGATGCGTGCGCGTTCGCGTCGTTGGGCGGCCAGGACGTCGGGGTGGCGAGCGTTCTTGTTGCGCCAGCGTAGGTAGGCGTGCAGGGCCCGGGTCTGGACGGTGTGGTTGGGGTGGTGCGAGTTGGCGAGGGTGAACTGCCGCAGGGGTCCGAAGTGGGCTTCGATCGGGTTGGCCCAGGACGCGTAGGTCGGGGTGAAGCACAGCTCGACCTTGTTGCGGGCCGCCCACCTGCGGATTCTCCAGTTCAGGTGGGCGGAGAGGTTGTCGAGGATCACGTAGATCGGGGCGCCGTCCGGGCGGGCTGCCCGGATCGTTCTCAAGGCCGCCCAGGTGTGGTCGGTGCCCTTGCGGCGCCGGTTGATCCCCCACATCTGGTCGTCACCGACGGAGTAACAACCGTGAAAGTAGGTGATTCCGTGGGTGCGGCGATAGGTAGCCGGCAGCCGGTCGGGCCGGCCCTGTTCTGCCCAGCAGGAGCCGGCGGTGGGGCGGATTCCCAGCGGTCCGAACTCATCGAACGCGAACGTGCGGTCAGGCCGCTGGTTGATCGCGTACTCGATCCTGGCCAGTTTGGCGTCGAAGTCCGGGTCCGGGGACTCCTTCCAGGTCTTCGTGCGCTGGAAGGAGATACCGCGGCGGGCCAGTAAGCACCTCAGCGCCTCCCGGCCGATCCGGACAGGCCGGTCGATGTTCTTGCGCAGGTGATCGGCGAGTTTGCGGATCGACCAGCGGGTGAAGGGCTTGCCCAGGACGGTGGGTCGGGTGGTGGCCGTCTGGACGACGAAGTCCTCGTCGTCACGGTTGAGAAGGCGGGGACGGCCTCCCGCCCAACGAGGGTTGAGGCATGCGAGCCCGATCTCGTTGAACTTGTGGATCACGTCGCGGACGGTGTCCTCGTCCGCCTGGACCAGGCGGGCTATGACCGGGACCGTGCTGCCGCCGGCCGAAGCCAGCAGCACCATCGCCCGTCGAAACCGCACCGAGCTGGTACTGCCTCTCCGGACGATGTGCTGGAGTTTCTGCCCCTCCTGCTCGGTCAGCCTGCGAACCCGGACCGGTTTCGCCATCCCGCCTCCCCACGCTGCTTGGAGAACTCATTTCCAACCAGCACAACGAGCAACCCGGCAAACGTTGCCGGTCACAGCACTAGTGTCCTGCGCCGGAGATCCGTCGTTAGTTTATGTATGACTGCTTCTGCGGATGTGCCGGTGCCTCGTCGTGGTCCGAAGTTGGAACCGTTGTTGTTGTCTTCCGATGAGCGTGTGGTGTTGGAGCGTTGGGTCCGCAGGGCGTCATCTGCGCAGGCGGTGGCCTTGCGGGCCCGCATCGTGTTGGCGTGTGCCGGTGCTGATGTGCCGCCGATTGTCGTGGTGGCACGGGAGTTGCATATCGCGGCCGACACGGTCCGCAAGTGGCGTCGCCGGTTCCTGGCGGCCCGGCTGGACGGGCTGGTCGACGAGCCCCGGCCTGGCCGGCCACCCACCATCAGCGTTGATCAGGTGGAGGCGGTAGTGGTCGGCACGCTGGAGGAGATCCCGAAGAACGCCACTCACTGGTCGCGTTCATCGATGGCCGCCCGCAGTGGCCTGTCGAAGTCGACAGTGGGCCGGATCTGGCGGAAGTTCCAGCTCAAGCCCCATTTGAGCGACACGTTCAAGCTGTCGACGGACCCGCTGTTCGTGGAGAAGCTCTACGACGTGGTGGGGCTGTATTTCAACCCGCCCGAAGGAGCGGTGGTGCTGTCGGTGGACGAGAAGTCCCAGATCCAGGCTCTTGACCGCTCTCAGCCAGTGCTGCCGATGATGCCCGGCATGCCCGAGCGCCGCACTCACGACTATGTTCGCAACGGGCTGACCACCTTGTTCGCGGCCTTCGACGTCGCGACCGGTGAAGTCATCACCTCACTGCACCGTCGCCACCGGGCCGCGGAGTTCAAGAAGTTCCTCATCAAGATCGACAAAGAGGTCCCCGAACACCTTCAGGTCCACCTGATCTGCGACAACTACGGCACCCACAAAACCCCGGCCATCAAGACGTGGCTGGCCAAACACCCACGGTTCCACCTGCACTTCACACCCACCGGCTCCTCCTGGATCAACCAGGTTGAGCGATGGTTCGGCTTCCTCGCGGACCAGAAGATCCGCCGTGGCGCCCACAAGAGTGTGCGCTCCCTGGAAGCCGACATCCGAGCCTGGGTCAAGCAGTGGAACGAAAACCCGACCCCGTTCACCTGGACCAAGACAGCCGAAGAGATCCTCGACTCACTCGCCCGCTTCTGCCAACGGATCTCCGGCGCAGGACACTAGTGTCCTGCGCCGGAGATCCGTCGTTAGTTTATGTATGACTGCTTCCGCGGATGTGCCGGTGCCTCGTCGTGGTCCGAAGTTGGAACCGTTGTTGTTGTCTTCCGATGAGCGTGTGGTGTTGGAGCGTTGGGTCCGCAGGGCGTCATCTGCGCAGGCGGTGGCCTTGCGGGCCCGCATCGTGTTGGCGTGTGCCGGTGCTGATGTGCCGCCGATTGTCGTGGTGGCACGGGAGTTGCATATCGCGGCCGACACGGTCCGCAAGTGGCGTCGCCGGTTCCTGGCGGCCCGGCTGGACGGGCTGGTCGACGAGCCCCGGCCTGGCCGGCCACCCACCATCAGCGTTGATCAGGTGGAGGCGGTAGTGGTCGGCACGCTGGAGGAGATCCCGAAGAACGCCACTCACTGGTCGCGTTCATCGATGGCCGCCCGCAGTGGCCTGTCGAAGTCGACAGTGGGCCGGATCTGGCGGAAGTTCCAGCTCAAGCCCCATTTGAGCGACACGTTCAAGCTGTCGTCGGACCCGCTGTTCGTGGAGAAGCTCTACGACGTGGTGGGGCTGTATTTCAACCCGCCCGAAGGAGCGGTGGTGCTGTCGGTGGACGAGAAGTCCCAGATCCAGGCTCTTGACCGCTCTCAGCCAGTGCTGCCGATGATGCCCGGCATGCCCGAGCGCCGCACTCACGACTATGTTCGCAACGGGCTGACCACCTTGTTCGCGGCCTTCGACGTCGCGACCGGTGAAGTCATCACCTCACTGCACCGTCGCCACCGGGCCGCGGAGTTCAAGAAGTTCCTCATCAAGATCGACAAAGAGGTCCCCGAACACCTTCAGGTCCACCTGATCTGCGACAACTACGGCACCCACAAAACCCCGGCCATCAAGACGTGGCTGGCCAAACACCCACGGTTCCACCTGCACTTCACACCCACCGGCTCCTCCTGGATCAACCAGGTTGAGCGATGGTTCGGCTTCCTCGCGGACCAGAAGATCCGCCGTGGCGCCCACAAGAGTGTGCGCTCCCTGGAAGCCGACATCCGAGCCTGGGTCAAGCAGTGGAACGAAAACCCGACCCCGTTCACCTGGACCAAGACAGCCGAAGAGATCCTCGACTCACTCGCCCGCTTCTGCCAACGGATCTCCGGCGCAGGACACTAGCACAGCGGTCGTCTCCGGAACGGGGGTTCGCCGAAAGATCGTCGATCACGGGTGGGCCTGGCTACGGTCCCCGTCATGCCGGTGGAGTTCTTAACTGATGATCAGGCCGAGGCGTACGGGAAGTTCGCCGAGGAGCCGACGAGACCTGAATTGGAGCGGTTCTTCTTCCTGGACGATGTCGACCGGGATCTGATCGCGCTGCGGCGTACGAAGCATCATCAGCTGGGCTTTGCTCTCCAGATGTGCACGGTGCGCTACGTGGGGCTGTTTCTGGAGGATCCTCTCGTGGTGCCGTGGCCAGTGGTCGAGCACCTGGCCGTGCAGCTCGGCATCGAGGACCCGTCGTGTGTGAAGCGGTACACCGAGCGGCTGAAGACGGCGTACGAGCACGCGTGGGAGATCCGGGACGCCTACGGCTATCACCCCTACGAAGATGCGGAGTGGGGTCGGAAGTTCCGGACGTTCCTGCACGGCCGGGCGTGGACGCATGCGGAGGGGCCGGTCGCGCTGTTCAACCAGGCAGTGGGCTGGCTGCGGCGGAACCGGGTGCTGCTGCCCGGTGTCTCGGTGCTGGCCCGGCAGGTGTCGGAGGTTCGCACGATCGCGGAGAAGCGGCTGCACGCCACCGTGGCCAGGGCGGCTCACCGCGCGGACCCGGCGCTGCCGGCGGACCTGGTGGCCACGCTGGTGACGCCGGAGGGCGGCCGGTACTCGGAGCTGGAGCGGCTGCGCCGGCCGCCGACGCGTACGACGGGCACTGCGTTCGCGCGGTCGCTGGAGCGGGTCGATGAGATCGGTGCGTTCCAGCTGGGCCGGTTGAAGCTGTCGCAGATCCCGCCGAACCGGCTCGCGGCGCTGGCCCGGTACGGGCTGGGGTCAAAGGCCGCGAGCCTGGAGCGGGCTGTGGAGCCCAAGCGCACGGCGATGCTCACCGCGGTGATGCGTCACCTTGAGGCCAAGGCGATCGATGAGGCACTGGACCTGTTCTCGGTGCTGCTGGCGACGAGGCTGATCAGCACGGCGAAGCGGGCGACGGACAAGCAGCGGCTCTCGATGCTGCCGCAGCTGGAGAAGGCGTCGCGGACCCTGGCGCGGGCGGCGAAGGTGCTGTTCGGGGAACTGGAGCTGGTCGAGAGCCACGGCACGGATCTGGACGCGGCCGCGCTGTGGCGGGCGGTGGAGGAGGTCGCCCCGAGGGCGGTAGTGATGAGCGCGGCGGCGCTGGTGGTCTCGCTGGTGCCGGAGGACGAGGACTCGGCGGCGGTCGCCGTGCGGGCGGCGCTGGCCACTCGGTACAACACGGTGCGGCCGTTCCTGTCGCTGCTCGGCGAGTCGAAGGCGCTGGACGCGGCGACCGGCGGGAAGCGGGTGCTGGCCGGGGTGAAGCGGCTGCCCGCCCTGGCCCGGCGGCGGGTGAAGGACAAGCCGCTGCTGCCGCGCGAGGTCGACGACAAGCTGGTGCCGGCCGCGTGGCGCAAGGCGGTGTACGCCAACGCCGAGCTGCCGCCGGGGGCCGCGGACAGGGACGCATACGTCGTGTGTGTGCTGGAGCAGCTGTACCGCGCGCTTCAGCGCCGGGACGTGTTCGCCTCTCCCTCGCACCGCTGGTCCGACCCGCGCGCCCGGCTGCTGGACGGCACGGAGTGGGAGGCCGTGCGGGAGGACGTCCTGGCCGGGCTGAGTCTGGACATGCCGGTCGAGGAGCACCTGGCCGCGCTGGTGACGGCGCTGGATGCGGCGTGGAAGCAGATGGCGGAGCGGCTGGAGACGGCCGGGCAGGACACGAAGGTCACCATCGAGGTCCCGCCGGGCGGCCGGGCGAAGCTGAACGTGTCCAAACTCGGTGCCCTGGGCGAACCGAAGTCCCTGACGTGGCTGCGGGGGCGGGTGGAGAAGATGCTCCCGAAGATCGACCTGCCGGAGCTTTTGTTCGAGGTGCACGGCTGGACCGGGTTCCTGGACGCCTTCGTGCACCTGGGCGACGGCACAACCCGCATGAAGGACCTGACCACCTCACTCGTGGCCCTCCTGGTCTCGGAGGCGTGCAACATCGGCATGACCCCGGTCATCAACCCCACACATGAGGCGCTTCACCGTTCCCGGCTGGTGCACGTCGACCAGTTCTACCTGCGGGCCGACACCATCGCCGCGGCGAACGCCGCACTGATCGAGGCGCAGGGCCAGGTGCCGATCGTGCGGTACTGGGGAGACGGGCTGTTGGCCTCGGTCGACGGATTGCGGTTCGTCGTCCCCGTCCGCACCATCAACGCCGCCCCGTCGCCGAAGTACTTCGGGTTCAAGCGCGGCATCACCTGGCTCAACGCCGTCAACGACCAGGTCGCGGGCATCGGGCAGATGGTGGTCCCGGGCACCCCTCGCGACTCCCTGCACATCCTGGACGCCCTGCTGAACCTCGACGGCGGGGTGAAGCCGGAGATGGTCGCCACCGACAAGGCCTCGTACAGCGACATCGTGTTCGGCATCTTCCGCATCCTGGGCTACAACTTCAGCCCCCGGTTCAAAGACCTGGAAGACCAGCGGTTCTGGCGCGCGTCCCTTCCGGGCGTGGGGACAGGTACGTACGGGCCGCTGGAGCCGCTGGCCCGCAACCGGGTCAACCTGAACAAGGTGATCACCCACTGGCCGGACATGCTCCGGGTCGCCGGTTCCCTGGTCACCAACCAGGTTCGCGCCTACGACCTACTGCGGATGTTCGGACGCGAAGGCCACCCGACCCCGTTGGGGCAGGCATTCGCCGAGTACGGCCGGATCGCCAAGACCGAGCACCTGCTCCGCGTCGTCGACCCGGTCGACGACACCTACCGCCGCCAGATGAACCGCCAGCTCACCGTGCAGGAGTCCCGGCACAAGCTGGCCCGCGACGTGTGCCACGGCAAGCGCGGCACCATCCATCAGGCGTACCGGGACGGGATGGAGGACCAGCTCGGCTCACTGGGCCTGGTCCTCAACGCCGTGGTGCTCTGGACCACCCGGTACATCGACGCCACCGTCGTACACCTCCGTGCCGAGGGCCACGAGATCCGGGACGAGGACATCGCCCGCCTCTCCCCGCTCAAGCACCGCAACCTCAACGTCCTGGGCCGCTACAGCTTCACCGCCTCGACCCCGGCTGGCGGCGCCCTACGCCCGCTTCGCGACCCAGACACAGTCGAACTCGACGAGGACGACGAGGGGTAGCGGGAGCGGACCCTGGCCAGATACGTGCGCTGACGAAGACGTACCCCTCCGGTGTGTAGACACGCTCGAATCATTTTGCGCCCGACGATACTTTCAGCGCTTGACCTTGACGCAACGGCAGGGTTTCTACTGGCGGCATGCGAATCGGAGAGATCGCCGCGCTCGTGGGGCTCACCACCCGGGCGATCCGGCACTACCACCATGTCGGGCTGCTTCCGGAACCGGAGCGGCGCCCCAACGGCTACCGGGCCTACAGCGTCCGCGACGCCGTACTGCTCGCCCGGGTGCGCCGACTCACCGAACTCGGCCTCAGCCTAGATGAAGTGCGCGACGCCCTCGCCGATGATGCCGGACGCGAACTGACCGAGATATTGGAAGAACTCGACGCCGACCTGGCCCGCCAGGAAGCCGACATCCGGGAGCGCCGCTGCCGGCTCAGCGCCCTGCTCGCCGAGCCGCCCGGCGCGACCGGGCCCGTCTCACCCGCCCTCGCCGCACTGCTGGCACAGGCCCCCAGGACAGACTCGCCGAGCGCGGCCAAGGACCGCGAGTACCTCACGCTGATGGACGCCACCAGCTCCGGTAGCCAAGAGATTTTCGCGCTGCTCGGAACACTGGTCGCCGATCCCGCGGTCGTCGAACTGTATGAGCGCCTCGACGCGCTCGCCGAAGCCCCCGCCGACGATCCGCGGATCGCACCTCTGGCAGCTGACCTGATGGCAGCCGTCCCCGAGGAGCTGTTCGCCGCAATCCCCGAGGACGGGGCGGTCGTGACCGGGTTCAAGGAGGCGCTGCTCGCCGAGTACACCCCCGCGCAAGCGGAAGTCGTGGGCCGACTTATGGACGCGTTCATGGAGAGGGGCCGGGGATGAACGGCCGACCAAGGGGCGTACGGGCGGCGCGGGTCGCGGTCGCCGCCGTACTGCCGGGGGAACTGGCCCTGGCGGCCTGCCTGGTGGCTGGGGTCCGGCCGCCCGGTTGGGCGCTGGCGGGCGCCGAGGCGCTGGTGCTCGTAGTGCTGCTGTTCGAGGCATGGGTGCTGCGCTCGCTGTATGTCGCCGCGCGCGCGCGTGGCGCAGACCGCCGGGCGGCGCGGCGAGCTGCCGTACAGGAGGCGGTGCCGGTGACGGTCCGCCGCCTGGTCCTCCACGAACTGCGCGCCCTCGCCTCCCTGGGGCGGTGGGTCCGGCGCGGCACGCACGGGGTGCGCCCCGGGGACCACGCTGCCGCGTACACCGAGCCCCAGACCGCGATGATGTACGGGCTGCTCTTCGTGATGGTCATCGAGACGGTGGTCCTGGCCTTCCTCATCCCTTGGCCGGTGGTCCACCGGGTGATCCTGGTACTCGACCTGTACGGCGTCGTCCTCGTGCTGGCCCTGCACGCCGCCTGCGTCACCCGGCCGCACGTCGTGCGCCCCGACGGCTCTCTGCGGATCCGCTACGGAGCCCTCTTCGACCTCGCCGTACCGCCGGACGCGGTCGCCTCGGTCCGGGTCGACCGGCGCTATCCCGAAGGCGGCCTGATCACGCTTTCCGATGACGGGGTCCTCGACCTCATAGTGGGCAGCCAGACCTCGGTGACCCTGGAGCTGAACCGGCCACTCCCCTTCACCCGCCCGCTCGGCGCAACGGAAGAGGCCCACACCATCCGCTTCCACGCCGACGACCCGCGCGCACTGGTCAGCGCGCTCCGTCAGCCCGCCTGAGCACACAGGTTGGTCCTCGCCGCGACGTGACGCCCGGCAAGGGGCTCCGATCGGGCGCCGCCCGGTTGCATGTTCGACTTCTCGGCATTCTCACAAATGAACATCTGTGAGAGTTCTGCGAGAGCGCCGGAAGTGATCACGTTTCCGCAGGTCGCCACTCGCAAAAATCCTCTCGAAACCCGCATGTTGTGCGAGGCACTTCTGAGAGACTGCCGCCATGGATCTCACACCCGATCAGGCAGCATTGGCGGTAGAACGTCACGACTGCCCGAACTGTGACGCGCCCGCCGGTAGCCCCTGCCGCACCCGGGGCGGGAAGACCGCAGCGAAGTACCACACCCCGCGCTTCGTCCTCGTCCCCGCGCTCCGCGAAGAACTGGAGATCCCCGTCCCCGCCGACCGGCACCCGGGCCGCGCGTGGAAGCAGGGCCCGGCGCTCGCCATCGTGCCCGCGCCCCGTACCGAGCGGCCGGTCCGGATCGGGTACGCAAGGACATCGACCGCCCGGCAGGAGCTGGCGAGCCAGCTCGAAGCTCTCCATCGGGCGGAGTGCCACAAAGTCTTCAAGGAGCAGATCAGCACCCGCATCAAGGTGCGGCCCGAGCTGGAGAAGGCGCTTGCCCTGGCCCGGCAGTTCAAAGAGGCCGCACCCGAGACGCCGGTCATCTTCACCGTCCACGAGCTCAAGCGCCTCGCGCGCAACGCCGCCGAGCTGATGACGCTGTCCGCCGAGCTTCAGGCCGGCGGCATCCAGCTCGAACTCCTCACAGGCCCGCTCACCGGCATCTACGACCCCAACGGCATGGGCGCCATGTTCTTCGCCGTGCTCGCCGTGGCCGGGCAGATCGAGCGCAACTACATCCGGGAGAAGACCCTCGAAGGTCAGGTCACCGCTGCGGCCAAGGGCAACCACGGCGGAAGGCCGAAGGTCATCGACGACGACATGCTTACCTTCGCCATCGCACTCAAGGAAAAGGGCGTCCCCGTGCCGGAGATCGCCAAGAAGCTGGTCATCAAGACCGGGAAGAACGCGGGCAAGAACCCCTCGGTCGCCTCGCTCTACCGAGCGTTGGCCGAGGCTGAGGAAGCCGCCGCGGACGACAGCCTGCCGGTGCGGCCCAAGCCCGTCCGCATCCGTCGGCCCGGGGACCCGCTCACTCCCGAGGAGATCGACCTCCGCGAACGCCTCCAGGCCCAGCCTCACCCGAACACGGAGATCCGCAGCTAGACCTCATGATCAATCTCAGCGCCAACGGCTGTACCGATGTTCCCCAAGGCCGGCATCGCCGAACGCAACCGCCACCCCATCACCTTGTGGCAGTTCACCAAATACGGCCTCATCGTGACCGCCGTCACGATCGCCATCTCCGCCCTCTACCTGTGGCTTCGCTACTTCGCCCTGGCGTGAGAACCGACCGCCCCTCCCCCTGAGGAGGGGAAAAGGAAGCTTCGGCATGGCACGCAGCCGGCGCGCGGAGGCCCTCTCCATCGCCCTGTGGTGGGGTGGGCTCACCGTGCTCTTGTGGGGTGGAGGGCACCTCAGGGACGCACCTGCCTCGCTGGTGGCATGTGCGGCGAGCGCCGCCCTTTTGATCAGCCTCGGCGAAGTGGCCCACTGGCTGCGCTGCCGCATCCGGGACTGGGCGGCCCGCAGGAACCGCACGCCCTGAGGCGTGGGCTCACACCTGGGTGTCGGGCCAGGCGAGCAGGCGGGCGCCGATCACCGCGGTCTGGAGGGTGTAGCGGTTGACCGGGTCGGCCGGGTCGGCGCCGGTGAGGCTGTGGATCCGCTCCAGCCGGTAGGTCAGCGCCCGCACGCTCAGCGACAGCCGGCGCGCGGCCTCGGTCGCCACGCAGCCGCTGTCGAAGTACGCGGTCAGGGTGTCGATGAAGGTCTGGGCGCCGCCGCGCCCGTTGCGGAGCGGGCCCAGCACGTTTTCCACCAGGTCGGCCATCGCCTGCCGATCCCGCGTCAGGACCGGGTAGACCAGCAGGTCCGCGGCGTGCAGCACCGGCCCGTCCAGGCCCATCCGTTCCGCCAGATCGAGGGCGTTGAGCGCCTCCTCGTAGGAGTGCACCACGCCGCCGGCGCCGGGATGGGAGCGGCCTATGGCCACTTTGCCGCCGTCGGTGGCGGCGTACGCCTGCTTGGCGAAGAACGCCAGGACGTCCGGCTGGTCGCCGGGGGCCACACAGATCAGCCGCCCGTCCTTGGTGGTGAGCAGGATCTGCCGGCCCGCGAACCGGGTCAGTACCGCCGACTCGATCCCGCGGGCCACCGGGTAGCCGTCGCCGTACGGCTCCGGGCCGCTCGCCACGGCCACCGCGTGGGCTTGGGAGAGGCGCAGCCCGAAGCGTTCTGCGCGCTCCGCCAGTCTCCCGAGATCGCTGCGACCGTAGAGGAGGTCGTCGATGAACTCGCGACGTGCGGCCTCCTCCTGGCGCACGGCCTGGTGCTGGGCGCGCTCGTACCCCTCCACGAAGGCGTCTACTGCCTGTTCGGTTACCGCAAGCAGGGAACCTACCTGCTGGGTGGGCACCCGATTGAGCACCTCCTGGGACACGGCCAGGTGCTCGCGGATCAGCACGCGCAGCGTGAGGCCGAGCTCTGCGGCCCGCTCCCCCTCGGCGCGGCGTGCCTCCAGCTCGGAGCGCGTCATCCGGCGCCCGGTGGTACAGGCGTCGCGCAGGCACTCCGCATACGCCGTCAGCCGGTCTTGCGGTGCTTCCCTCTCCGTCACGCACTCCCCCGTTCTCGTCGCGTCGGCGAACCCGTTGACGCGCAATCAGGTTGCCATAGGCAGCAAACGGTCCTTCACCGGCAGCCAATGGCGGGTGAAGACTGCCAGTCGACGGCAATGCGCTGCCGCGAAGCGGCGGAGAGGATCCAAGAACACCCTGTGTCGAGGAGAGCTGCGCGTCTCGGAGCTGGACGCGAGCCCCGGCGAGTACGAGGACGGCCTCCAACCGACCGCCCAGCAGTGGTACCAGAACGGCATCAAGGACGCCGACATGAAGATGGGCGAGCGGTACTGATGAACAAGAAGTATCTGGCACTGCCGGCCGTGCTCGTGGTCGCGGCGGCAGTCGTCACCGCCATCCAGCTGTGGCCCAGCACGCTGAAGGATCTGCGCGCGCAGAACCTCTGCCTCGGCATGCTCACCGAGAAGACCGCAGGGCTGCTGTCCGACGGCAAGGGCGGCCGGCTCACGGTCGACGAGAGCGGAGGGTCCGGGGCGGACCCCGTCTTCTCCACCACCTGCTTCGTCATCCGGGTCCCGGAAAAGGCCACCGAGGGCCCGCTCCAGTACACCCTCGCCGTCCGTCCCGCCAACACCCTGAACAGCCCGGCCAACGGTGCCACCGGGCTTCCCGACGGCCATTCGGGATGGGTGAGCCCCCGGCAGAGCGAGGTCCAGCTCCCCGCCGGGTGCCTGAAGAAGATGAAGGCGGACGCCGAGTACGTCACCGTCTCGCTGGAGGTCGCACCCGGCGTCGTCGTGGCGGAGAAGTGGGACGAGGCGGCCCTCACCGCGGCCTCCCGCACCGTGGTCCTGGAGGCCGTCGACAATCTCGCCAAGCAGTACGACTGCGAGGCATGAGACTGGCGTCAGCGGGGGCCCGTCGTCCACGGTCTGGGCTTGGCATGGGAGGCCGCCCATGCCAAGCCCAGACAAGATAGGAGGTCACCTGCCGTAGGCGGGGGCCTCCTAGTGGGTCCTGATAGTCCGCAATGCGCGGGCTAGCTCTGGATGGTCAGCGACATCGCCGTCCAGCCCTCCGCAGGATTCCCGGAGGGTTACCCGTCCTTGAGGAGTCCGTCGGAGACCTGCTGGAGGATGGCTGCGAGTTGGGTGCGGGCCTCTGAGTTGAGGGGCACAGGGACCGGACGTCACCAAGCCGATCAACAAGGCGGGCACCGCTCTGGGCGTCATGAGTTCCGTCCGGGAAGACGTGATCAACGACGGCCGGATGGCCGGCTACAGCGAGGCCGACTGGAAGTCGAAGCTCGCCTACCACGTCATCGGCGGCGCGGTGGCTCCCATGTACTTCACCACGGCCGGCGGCGTCTCGCTCGCCTTCGGCGACTCGATCCAGCGCGGCGTCGACACCTGGGCCTGGGAGTGGGGCAACCGCATGAAGGGCGAGATCGACGGCAAGGTCAACCCCAGATCGCGGACGAGTACCTTGAGGTCAACAATCAACTGCCGATCATGATCCGTGAGTGGGCCAAGGATAGGCCGGACATCCAAGAGAGCTTCATTCAGGACTACAGCCGCGACGTCCTCGAAGGGCGTAACCGCGGTACTGAAACAGCACATAAGTACCTGACCGACACGACCAACTGATCGGGCAGCGAGAGAGTGAAGTGGGGACGTCGATGACGGGGAGCACGGGACGCCGAGGCGTTCCAGTGAAAGCGTGGGTCGGGGCAGGGATATGCCTGGCCCTGCTCGGCGCATTCGGGGCCTGGTTCCTCCTCGGGCGTGAGACGTCCCCACCCTGCAATGGCCTGGCCGAAAACGCGAGCGTACAGAAATCAGTGGGGGCTGCTGTCCACCCCGGCATCAGCTGCGCGGCACTCGGAGAGGCGATCGTAAAGGCGACTGCGGGCAGCCAACCGGGGCGTCACACCCAGGCGCAGGCGCAGGCGATGAAGGACGTCATCTTTGCGCTCGGCTGGGTCCAGTCGCAGAAGATCGAGCTAGACCCCGCATTGAGGGTGCCCCTTGCCACCGCCCTGGCCGGCTACGCCCCCGACGTACATGAGATGCTCGCCGGCCTTGACAACGAGTACATAGTGAACGCAGGCGACAACAAGTCGCCCTGGGGAGCCGAGGGTACCTATCACCTGTCGGTGTGGAATAGCGTGCTCACAAAAACCCTGCGCGCGGTGGCGGTGAACCCCCAGGCATACGCCCTGCTGCGCATGGCAGAGACCCACACCGCAGCTGGGCAGCTTGCAGCCGTCCCTGCGGACGCGACCGGCGTAGATCTCTCGTTGCAGCCGACGAAGAACGCCCGCGCTCTCGGCATCCTGGACGGCGTCGCCGATGCGGCCGAAAGCCAGGACACCCAAGAGGCCGGGAAATGGCACGCTTCGGTATTCGACTGCCTGCTCAACGAACCGGCAGACCAGGCGGAGCCGGCCGGTCGCCTCACCGCCGCGTGGCTCCAGGCACTGCGAAACACCCCCGAAGGGCAACGCCCAGAGCGTCTGCGCACCCAAGGTCTTGACATGGCCCGCGCTTGGGCACAAACCCGCTCCATGGACGAGCCCACCCGGCAGAACCTGCTCACCAAAGTGGAAAACAGCGCCCGCAACGCCCACGAGGAAGTGAAGCACTGAGCCCTCAGGCACTGCGAGAAGGCCCAGCCTTCGCCGCCGCCACGAAGCAGACCCTTGCGGCGGCAGCCGTCCGACCCGTGGCCGCCGACCGGACATAGCAGAACCGTGTCGCACCGCAGCCAACACCACCCGCGTCCCGGGGGACCTCGACGGCGGGGGCAGTGCCTTCCCCCGTGAACCACCCCGCTCCGGCCGCCTTCCTCGGATGGGCCGGGCGGTGAGTGAGGAGCGGCTCTTGGCGTCGTTGAGCCAGCTCTGGATCTCGGTGGTCTCCTGCTGCGCGGGGTCGGCGGGTGCGGCGTGGGGAGCGTTCAGGGGCAGGCAGGACAGGACGGTGCGGGCGTCCATGTTGACCATGTTGTCTTCGCGCAGCAGGGCTTGGATCTGCCCGACGCTCAGCGACCGGTAGTCGTCGTGGACGGGGACGTCCTCGTCGGTCTCGACGATGATGTTGCGGTTGCGTTTGCGGTAGAAGCTGCCGCCCTGTTCCGAGTGCAGGACGTCGGCGAGCACGCGGCCTCGGCCGGGTTCGGTGAAGTACTCCAGGTAGCGGGTGGCGGCGCCACCGTGCAGGCGCAGGAAATTGCTGCGGGTCGCCTGCACGGTGGGCGACAGCTGCAGCATGTTGATGTTGCCGGGTTCGATCTTGGCTTGGACGAGCAGGCACAGCACGCCGTCGATCTTCTTGGCGAGCATGCCCAGGACGCCTATTTCCGGCTGGTCGATGATCGGCTGGGACCACTGCGTGACCGGGCCGGATGCCCTGGTGACGTGCAGGCCGCGGATGCGGAAGAAGCCGCCGCTGCGGTGCACCAAGTCGCCGGTGTCGGCGGCGAAGCTCCACCCGTCGAGCTCGGCGAAGGGGACCGGGGTGGTGGTGAATTCGTTGACGCGGGCCCGTTCCCGCAGCCACTGGTGTATTTCCGGCAGGCCGCCCGTGCTGACGTTGGGAGGCTCAGCTTGTGGTGTCGGGTTAGAAGTGCGACGGGGAACCGATCCACAACGGGGGCGGCGCCGCCGGGCGGGGGATCAGAGCACGTCGGTCAGGAGCCGACGCTGCATGGCCACGGTGACGGCGGCGGTGCGGTCGTCGACGTCGAGTTTGGCGAAGATGCGTACGAGGTGGGTCTTCACGGTGGTCTCCCCGATGTGGAGGCTGCGGCCGATGCCGGCGTTGGTCAGGCCGCGGGCCACGAGGCGCAGGACGTCGAGCTCCCGGGCGGTCAGGCTCTCCGGGGCAGGGGTGCGCATGTGGTTGACGAGTTTGGCCGCTATGAGCGGCGGCAGGACGGTCTCGCCCTCGGCGGCGGCGCGGACGGCGGCCGCGAGTGCGTCGGGGGTGGCGTCCTTGAGGAGGTAGCCGGCCGCCCCGGCCTCGACCGCGCGCACGATGTTGGAGTCGGTGTCGTAGGTGGTCAGGATCAGCACCCGTACGGCAGGAGACTCGGCTGCGATCCGGGCGGTGGCGTCGACGCCGTCGAGCTCGGGCATCCGCAGGTCCATCAGGACGACGTCCGGCCGCAGTTCGGCGGCGAGGCGTACGGCGGCCGTGCCGCTGGCCGCTTCGCCGACGACTTCGAGGCCGCTCTGGCAGTCCAGCAGCCCGACCAGCCCGGCCCGGACCACGGGATGGTCGTCGGCGATCAACAGTCGGATGGTCATTGCCCGGGGGCTCCCTTGTACGCGCACTGTGGTGTCAGTGCTCCCATGCCACTTCGACGGATACGCGGGTGCCTTCCCCCGGACGGCTCACCACGCTCACCGCCCCGTTGACTTGCTCCGCTCGGGAACGCATCCCCCGCAGGCCGAAGCCCTGCACCTGCTGGGCGTCGAAGCCCCTGCCGTCGTCGGTGATCTCCAGCAGGACCGATTTGGGATGGTAGCCCAGTTCGACCCGGACCCGGTCGGCGCGGGCGTGTTTGCGGACGTTGGCGAGTGCTTCCTGGGCGCAGCGCAGCAGGACGACCTGCAAGGTGGCGTCCAGGGGGAGCGGCCGGCCGGTGATGTGGGCTTCGGTCTCGATGCCGAGTTCGTCGCCCAGGCGGGCGGTGATGTTCTCGATGGCCGTGTCGAGGGGGGTGCTGCGCAGGTGCAGGGGGCCCGTGGCGGTGACGACGGCGCGGACCTCGGCGAGGTTCTCGCTGACGGTCTTCTCGGCGAGGGCGAGGCGCTCGCGCACGCGGTCGGGATCACGGAAGGCGGAGGCGTCGGCCGCGCGGATGAGCATGAGGGTGCTGGTGAGGCCCTGGCAGACGGTGTCGTGGATCTCCTGGGCGAGACGGTGGCGTTCGGCCATGACGCCGGCGTCGTGGTAGGCGGAGGCGAGCAGGGCCCGGTTTTCCTCAAGCAGGCGGATCAGGTCGCCGCGGCGGCGGTTCTCGGTGAGGAGCTGGGTGACGAAGAACCCGACGAGCACGGCGAACAGCCAGGTGGTGGCGTTCTGCAGGGCCGTCTCGCCGACGGCTTGCGCGCTGAAGGAGTGGTGGCCGAGGTAGAGCGCGTCGCTGAGCAGGGTAAGGCCCGCGCAGGCGGCGACGGCCAGGCTGATCGGGGAGAGCAGGGCGAAGGTGGTGGGCAGCACCAGGTAGAGGGCGATGGGGGTGCGGTCGTCGACCGTGGTGAGCAGCAGGGTGCCGGCGTAGGCGATGGCGAGGAAGAGATGGCCCGCACGAGGGGGCCTCGCACCGGAGAGCGCGGGGGCGCCGAGGGTCACGTAGGAGGCGGCGAGGCCGTAGAGGACGAGGTGGGCGAACCAGGGTGCGCCGTCGGTCCACAGCAGCAGTTCCAGCACGATGCCCATCAGGGTGAAGGAGGCGTGCCAGCCGAGGAGGATCCGCAGCAGCCAGCCCTGGCCGTTGTCCCCGGGTTCGGCGGCCGAGGGCTCCGGAGCGGGGGCGGCCGCCTTGTGCTCCGGAGCCGTGGCCGTGGCCGTGTTCAGCCGTCGTTGCGGCCCTTCCAGCGAAATGTCTTCAGGCATACGATCAATCCCACTACGGCGTAGGCGCCGAGCGCCAGCGCGGTCTGTCCATGGCCCCATGAGTGGCCCGGCTCGTACGGCTGGAAGGTGTCGGGCAGGAACACCGAGCGCATGCCCTGACAGATCCACTTCATGGGGAAGAACGAGGCTATCGTCCGCAGCGGGTGGGGCAGGTCGTTGAAGGGGACGAAGACGCCGGAGATGAACTGCAGCACGATGACGGGCAGGAAGACCATGGCGCCGGCACTCTGCGGGGCGACGAAGCTGCTGTAGGCGAGGCCGAGGAGAGTGCAGCTGACGATGCCCAGGAGGTAGACCCAGGCGAAGGTGGCCCAGCGGGCGGGGTCGGTGGGCAGTTGGAGACCGAAGAACGCGGTGCCCAGTCCCAGGAGGACGACGGCCTGTCCGATGCTGGACACCATCACCACGGCGAGCTTGCCGGTGAAGTAGGCGCTCTTGGGCATGGGTGTGGTGCGCAGGCGCTTGAGGGTGCCGTTGGAACGTTCGCCGACGACCTGCAGGACCATGCTCTGGAAGCTGGTGGACATGATGCCCACGCCGAGCATGCCGGTGACGTAGATCTGCTGGGCGTCGATGCCGGTGTCGCCGATGCGCTGCTTGAAGATCGAGGCCAGCAGGACGAGCATGAGCAGGGGCATAGCGAACGTGAAGATCACCTGCCCCTTCTCCCTGAAGAACTGCTTGATTTCCAGGGCGCTGCGCGCGGCCGCGACCTTCCACAGCGGCAGGGCGAGCCGCGGGGCGTGCGTGCGGCGCAGGGCCGGGGGCGCGCTCACGTGTTGTCTCCGATCATGTGCAGGTATACGTCTTCCAGGCTGGGGCGCGCCACGGTCAGCTGGGGGATGCTGCCGCCGTAGCGTCCGGCGAGGTCGACCACCGCGGCGGTGGGGTCGTCGGTCTCGACGCGGTGCGGGCCGTGCTCGTCGGTCCAGCCGACGACGGCCTTGGTCAGGTGGCGGCCGCCGAGGCGGCCGGGGGTGTCCACGTCGAGGACGCGTCCGTCGGCGATGACCGCCACACGGTCGGCCAGGTACTCGGCCTCGTCCAGGTAGTGGGTGGTGAGCACGATCGTGGTGCCATCGGCCCGCAGCCTCTTGACCAGCTCCCAGAACTGGCGGCGTGCTTCGGGGTCGAACCCGGTGGTGGGCTCGTCGAGGAACAGCAGCTCGGGGTTGCCGATGAGGCCCAACGCCACGTCCAGGCGGCGGCGCTGACCGCCGGACAGCCGGCTGGCGCGCCGGCCCTGCTGCTCTCGCAGGCCGACCGCCTCCAGTAGTTCCGTGACGTCGCGTGCGTGGGCGTGGAGCGAGGCGAAGTGGGCGAGGATCTCGCGGACGGTCAGCTGGGGGTAGTCGTGGGAGTCCTGCAGCACGACACCGACGTTGGTGCGCCAGGCCGCGTTGGCGGTCCCCGGGTCCTCGCCGAGCACGGTGATCTCACCGCTGTCGCGTTCGCGCAGGCCCTCCAGGATCTCGGTGAAGGTGGTCTTGCCGGCGCCGTTGGGACCGAGCAGCGCGAAGATCTCGCCCTTGTCCACGCTCAGCTCGCCCACATCCAGGACCAGGCGCCCGCCATAGTTCTTTCGCACGTTGCGTGCGTGAATCACTCGATCAGTCAACACATCTTGGACTCTAGGCAGGGCCGGTGCCCCGGCACAGCGTGCTGTCGAAGGAGCTCCGGGGTCCTTCGATCGATGGACCCGCAGCGGCCGGGAAGCGGTCACGGGGCAGGCGGGACGGGCCGGGGACGTCCCAACCGGGTTGGATGGGACCTCCAACGCGACCGGCCAGCATGCGGCTCAGCGCATGCCCGCGCGGCGGCGCCTTCCGTCGTTGACGTCGGTATGGGGCGGGGTACGTGGAGTTGGATTGTTCCGGACGGGTTATGGGAGATCGCGGAGCCGCTGATCCCGCCGTCGAGAGGGTGAGGCTGCAGGGCGGCGGGACGCAGGACACGCCTGATGAGACGCTGTTCGCGGCGATCATCTACGTCCTCGTCAGCGGGTGCGCCTGGCGGTCGTTGCCGCCCTGTTTCGGGATATCGAAGTCGACGGCCCACCGCCGGTTTCTGATCTGGTCGAGGGCCGGAGTGTGGGGCCGGCTGCACGAGGAGATCCTGTACCGGCTCGACGACGCCAGCCTCCTCGACCTCTCCCGAGCCGTCCTCGACTCCGCCCACGTCCGCGCTAAAAAAGGGGCGAACTCACAGGTCCGAGCCCCGTGGACCGGGGTAACGGTCATCGTCCACAGCCTTGCCGCCAGATGTCACAGCCATCCCCCACTCGCCGACCACACGATCCGTGAACACCTTCGTCAGTGCGAGTGCGCGACGCGGACACGCTGCTGCGCACACCACGGACCCGCGCCCGACCGAAAAGATATGGGACGGGAGTGTCGAGAAGTCGTGGGCGGCTCCGTCCTCGGAGTGAAGGCGGCCAGAATGGGTCGCACCAGTACCGAGGAGAACCACCATGGCCAAGTACCTGCTGCTCAAGCACTACCGTGGCGCCCCGGCTCCGGTCAACGACGTGCCCATGGACCAGTGGACGCCCGAGGAGATCTCGGCGCACATGCAGTACATGCGCGACTTCGCGGCCCGGCTTGAGGGGACCGGCGAGTTCGTCGACGGGCAGGCGCTCGCCCCCGAGGGGACGTTCGTCCGGTACGACGGCGAGGGGCGCCCGCCGGTCACCGACGGGCCGTTCGCCGAGACCAAGGACTTGATCGCCGGGTGGATGGTGATCGACGTCGACAGCTACGAGCGCGCCGTCGAGCTGGCCGGGGAGCTGTCGGCCGCCCCCGGGGCGGGCGGGAAGCCGATCCACGAGTGGGTCGAGCTGCGCCCGTTCCTGGCTGCGCCCCCCACCATCACCGAATGACCCCGTCCATGGACGAGGCACTGCTCCGGAGCCTCACACCGGGCGTCCTCGCGGTCCTCGTCCGCCGCGGAGCAGACTTCGCGGCGGCCGAGGACGCCGTACAGGACGCCTTGGTCGAGGCGGTCCGTGTCTGGCCGGCCGACCCGCCGCGGGATGCGAAGGGCTGGCTGGTCACCGTGGCCTGGCGCCGGTTCCTCGACGCGACCCGGTCGGACGCCTCACGGCGCAGGCGTGAGGACCGCGTCGAGGAGGAGCCGGCGCCCGGGCCCTCGCCCGCTGTGGACGACACGCTCCAGCTGTACTTCCTGTGCGCCCACCCCTCGCTGACGCCGTCGTCGGCGGTCGCGCTCACCCTGCGCGCCGTCGGCGGTCTCACCACCCGCCAGATCGCCCAGGCGTACCTGGTGCCCGAGGCGACCATGGCGCAGAGGATCAGCCGGGCGAAGCGGACCCTCTCCGGCGTGCGCTTCGATCAGCCCGGCGACGTCGCCACCGTGTTGCGCGTCCTCTACCTGGTCTTCAACGAGGGCTACTCCGGCGACGTGGACCTCGCCGCCGAGGCGATCCGGCTGACCCGGCAGCTCGCCGGCGCGATCGACCACCCTGAAGTGGCGGGGCTGCTCGCCCTCATGCTGCTCCACCATGCCCGGCGCGCCACCCGGACCGCCCCCGACGGCAGCCTCGTACCGCTCGCCGAGCAGGACCGGGGCCGGTGGGACACGGCGTCGATCGCCGAGGGCGTCCGCGTCCTGCAGGCAGCCCTCGCCCGCAACCGGTTGGGCGAGTTCCAGGCCCAGGCCGCCATCGCGGCGCTCCACGCCGACGCGCGCACCGCCGAGGAGACCGACTGGGTGCAGATCGTGGAGTGGTACGACGAGCTCGCGCGCCTGACGGAGAGCCCGGTCGTACGCCTCAACCGCGCGGTCGCCATCGGCGAGGCGGACGGACCGCGCGCCGGCCTGGCGGCGCTCGCGGCGCTGGACGACTCACTGCCCCGCCACGCCGCAGTGGCCGCGTACCTCCACGAGCGCGACGGCGACCTGACGACCGCGGCCCGGCTGTACGCCGAGGCGGCCCACAAGGCACCCAACCTCGCCGAGCGCGACCACCTGACGCGCCAGGCCGCCCGGCTCAACGCCCATCGGCGTCCGTGACGGGTTCGTGCCGTCAGAGACTTTCGGGTCGGGACTCGGAGGCTTTTCGCGACGAAAGTCGCGCGCCCGGTCATCCTTCGTACGGACGAAGGCCGCACCCGCCGTCCCCTAGTGTTGTGCGCATGACCAGTGACACGGGGGACGGTGCCGGCGGACGCCAATGGCCGCGGGCCGCAATGGGTGTCGTGGCGGGACTGCTCGCCGCGGCGGGCGTGTGCGCGATCTTTTGGTGGCTGGGGCTGAACCTGGGCGTCGGCGCGGCCTGGCTGTCCGGGAAGGCCGCGGTCAAGGCGGGCTTCTTCGTCGCCGCCGGAGGTCTCGCCGGTGTGAGCATGTGGTGGCAGGGGCGTCGTGCGTCGCGCACCACGCCGCCCGAGGGGACGGACTGAGGCGCCTCCGGTAGCGCCTTGCGGGTGGCGGGTGGCGGGTGGCGGGCCAGCAAGTGGGCGTCCAGGAGGCCCCGTTCGGAGTCCGGGTCGTGGACCAGCCGGGCGAAGGGTGCGAGGCCGGCTTCGGCCAGCAGCTCGGCGAAGCGGTCCACCGGCGGTTCCGCCGACTCCTCAAGGAGGCCCCGAAGTCCTAGCCCAGACACCAGGGAAAAAGTAACCCGCCGGTAGCTTTGGCGGCTCAGGCATTCGCGGCCGCGGCAACTTGTTCATCATGTTTGCGCAGCATGCGCAGGACGGTGGCGGGCGAGGGGTGCTGACCCTTCTTCGTGCCCTTGGAGATGACGAGCCGGACCGCGATGTCGCGCAGGCTCAACTCCTCGTCACGTAGGCGCAGGGCGGTGAACAGCATGTCGTCGTCGGTGACGCCGGCGCCGCCAATGGTCTTGCCGCGCTTGCGGGCGGACTCGTGGCCTTCGAGGGTGCGGTCCCGGATGTACTCGCGTTCCATGCCGGACATCGCAGCGAGCACGGTGAAGACGATCCCGGAGGGGTCGTGTGAGCCCTTGAGCTCCCCAGTGAGGAACTCCAGGCCGACATCGCTCGACTTCAGCTCCTCGGCGAGCATGGCCAGTTCGATGCCGCGGCCGAGCCGCTTGTGCTCGTGCACGACGAGCGTGACGGCAACGCCGGAGGCCCGGATCTTCACGGCGAGCTTCACGGCGGCGTCCAGCTCGGGGCGCACGGTGGCGCGGGTGGAGATCTTCTCCGAGAAAACCCGGGTGACCCCGGCCTCGGCGAGCGAGTCCAGCTGCGCGTCCAGGGACTGCCGGGCCGTCGAGGCGCGTGCGTAGCCGAGGCGGACGTGCCCGACTGGGGTGATGCCGGCGCTTACGGGCCGGGGCAGTTCGGTCCAGGCCGAGCCGGGCTTGCGCACCGCGGGGGTCTGCACGCTGAGCACCTTGGCGAGTTGGGGCACGAGGCGGAAGCGGGCGGTGTGGTACTGGATCGCCACCTTGGCCGTGCCGGTCCGGCACGGGGAGCCCGCGGGGGCGGCGCAGGTGGACATCGGGCAGTCGTGCGATTCCACGCGCTTGAAATCGTCGCTCACACCCCGAACTGTTTCATGAGGATGTTTCAGGAGCCCAGTCGTTTGCAACAACTCATGAAACGTGATCACTGCAGGTGGGATGCGGCACGGGCGGGTGTTTCATGAGCGATTGCGCGCCTCCCGATGGACACTCAGCCGCGCCCTCGGCACCGCGTCCCGCTGACGCCCGCCACCGGGTGCCAACGCTTGACCGCAGCGGACAGCCCCAGCCCCATGCGCGGATCGCAGAAGAGGACGGTCCAGTCGTCGCCTCAGTGTCCGTCGCGGACCACCGCTAACCCGCCGACCCGGGTCGTGATGCCCGCCGGCCCGCGTCGGGCCGAAGCGAGCACGCTGGCCGGTCGACCGAGGGTGTCGCCCTGCTCCACCTCGATCGCGACCGTCTGCGCCCCTGTCGTGTCGAGCAGGTGGGCGGCCAGGCAGCCGGTGCTGTTGGCGTTGGCGACGTCCTCGTCGACACCGATCGCCGGCGCGAACATCCGCGCCGCACCAGGTCGGTCGCCCACCGGCGGTACGTACACGAAACAGCCGAGGAGCCCGTACCGCTGGCACGCCGCTGTCAGCCTGCCGAGGTGTGGGTGGACTCGGAGCAGCGCCGACCGGTCGTGGACCGGTACCAGCATGCGTGGTGCGCCGGGCGCGGCGATCCGTGGCGCGTCGGTCGGATGCGGGTCGTCCGCGGTGAGCCCGAGCGCGGCGACGATCGCGGCGCGCTCGTCCGGTGCCGGGTGACGCAGCGCGACGAGGCCCTGGTCGAACCACACCTCGATGCCGGCGGGGCGGCGGATCGCGACGGTGTCGAACGTGCGCCCGCCGGTGTGTTGGCGGTCGTTCAGCTCGCCCAGCGCGGTGCGGGTCAACCGGACGGCCTGCGCGGCAACCGTGCCGTGGCCGCAGCCGGACAGTTCGGCGGTGGCGGTGAAGAACCGGACCGGCCAGCCACCGTCCGGCGTCCGTCCCGGGCCGAGGAACGCCGCGTGCGAGGTGCCGGCCGCAGCAGCGACCGCACGCCGGTCCGCGTCCGTCGCCGCCGGGTCGTCGTCGGTGACGGACGTGGGGCTACCGCCCCGGCCGTCGCGCCGCACGCACGCATCAACCACCGTGACATCCGGCCAGGACATCGGCCCACCTTTGACGCTCAACGAACCGGCACCCGCGAACGGCGTCCGCCGATAGCCGGACCTGGCCGCAACGGCCGACCGAACGCGTCCCGGAGCGTACCGGCCTGCCTCAGCCGGTGCCGTCCTGCACCGGATAGTGGATGACGACCGCACCGCCGGTGGCGTAGTTGGCGACATCGGCGGCCAACCGCTGGCCTTGCGGCGACGCCTGCGCCGCGGCCATGGCGGCGGCGTCAGCGAACTCGCCTTCGAAGACCGCGAAATACGGCGCTTCTCCCTTGGTCGCCGCCACGTCGAAGCTGTAGCGCCACGCAAGCAGGCCGGGCCAATTCATGACCAGTGGAAGGTGGTTGGTCACGTAGTAGTCGCGGAAGTGGTCAGGGTCTGCGGGCTTGGAATACAGGACCACCAACTTATGCATGACGACCTCCGTCCAGAGACGAGGCCGTAACACTCCGGGTGACCTGGGAGCTCCTGCTAAGAACTGCCGCCGACCTCGCTAGGTGCGGAGCATCGGGATCTGGGTGAGGACGGAGGTGGTTTCGAGGAGCGCGTGGGAGTCGGTGGCCAGCCACAGCGGGAGGTCGCCGACGAAGGCTACGACATCGGGGAGGGCCCGGGTGGGTCGGGTCGCGCCAGAATCCATGGTCGAGCACACCGGGCTCGGTGGCCGCGGCCTTCGCGAGAGCCGTGAGGGCGGACTCGAAATCGGCGGTGTGCGTGAGTGCGATGTCCAGTACTGCGGTCAGTTGGATCGTCATATGCGCAGGTTAGGGCTTGATGTGCGGGCGAGGGAAAGACCGGTACGGGATAGGCTCAGAACGGATCGTTATCAATCGGCAGGGAGGGCACGTGGCGCCGGATACGGTGAGCCTGCGGTACTTCCTGGTGCTGGCGCGGGATTTGAACTTCACCCGCGCGGCCGCACGGATCGGTATCGCACAGCCCGCACTCAGCGCCCGGATGCGCCGATTGGAGGCGGAACTCGGTACGGCCCTGCTGGTCCGCAACACGCGTAGCGTCGTATTGACCACGGCCGGTGCGGCTTTGGCGGAGTCCGCGCCGCCCGCGCTGGCGGCGCTGGACCGGGCGTGGGACACCGCCCGGAGCGCGGCAGCCGGTGAACTGGGCACGCTGCGCATCGGATACAGCCTCAGCGCCGGGGCCGAGACGGCACCGGCCCTGGTGGACGGGCTGATTCGCGGCAACAGCGGACTGCAGGTCGGCGCGGTCCCGATGGCGACGCCGGAGATCTCCCCCGCGGTCGCCGACGGCCGCATCGATGCCGGGATCACCCGCGGTGAACAGCCGGGCCGTGGCGTGCGCCGGTTCCTGCTGCGGCGTGAGCGCATCGGGGTCCAGCTGGCGCAGCACCATCCGCTGGCCGAACACCCGGAGATCGAGATCGCCGACGCGGCCGCGTATCCGCTGCGACTCCCGGACCGTGCGGCCAACCCCGTGGTCCACGATCAGCTGTCCGCACTGTTCCGAGACACCCGACCACACCCCAGATTCCACACGCTCGCAGTCTCTTTCGACATGTCTCAGCGCGACCTGCGCGACGGGGTCACCCTCGCCCCGGCCGGAGAAGCCGCGGTCACGGCATCACCGGCCGGTCTCACCTGGCGACCGCTGCGGGGCGCGCCCAGCCTGACGTTCCACCTGGTCCTCCCACGCGAGCAGTCGCCACTACACCGCCGCATCCGTGCCGTCGCCAAAACCCTGGCGCACGAGCTGCACTGGCTGCCGGACTGACGCGCAAGGGGTCAAGCGAGACGGACGTCTGCGGTGGCGAGGCCGAAGACCTTGCGCCGGGCGGCCGTGGTGACGGCGAACTCGTGTTCGGTCGGCGCGAACCGGGCCACCGCGTCGACCGCGCGCACCACGGTCGCCGGATTGTGCGGGCGCCCGGTGTTCCGCAGGACCTCGCGGATGTCGTTGTACATCGTGATGAGCACGCCTCCGGCGAACGTCAGCTGGTCCTCCTCCAGGTCCGCGAGGTGCTCGACGATCGCGGTGCGGTCGCGTGCGACGTAGGCGCGCGTCAGGTCGAGGGCGCGCCGTGCGGCCTCGTTCATCCGGGGGTCAGTGCGGTCGGCGAAGTCCTTCATCGTGGCTCCGTGGTCGGTCGAGCGGAGGGGGTAGTGCGGGGGCGGGGCACGGCAGTGGGCAGCCCCACGTCGAGGCACTTGTCCATGTCGAGGCGGAACGTTCCGTACGGGTTGACGTTGGACCAGAACAGGGCGGTCAGGCCGCGCCGGTCCTCGCCGGTGAGCTTCTTCGCCCACGCTGGCTCGGCCAGGACCTGCTGCACCAGCAGGGTGTTGACGTGCACGAGCGCGGACTGGAGCAGGTGCAGGTGCAGGGCGAGCATCGACGTCTCGGCGTGCTCCTTGTCCGGGCCGGTCAGGGCGCCGACCTTGCCGTAGTGGAGCACCGTGTTCGCGCTGTTCCAGTTCTCCTCGACCTGGAGCCCGCCGTGGATCTCGCTTGCCCGGCCTTCAGCGCCCCCCACAGCGGTCGTGCCTCGTCGGTTTCGCCGCCGTGCGCACAGCGTCCCGGGCGGGGATCCCGGGCTTGCCGGGCTCGAATGCGTCGCTATCGCTTCGGTGGTGTCCCGCCGCCTCCCCGAGGCCCTCCTTCCCACGCGCACGGCCCCCATTACTGAGGTTTTCAGGGTGGGGTCGGTGGGTCGATGGTCAGGTTGGTGGCGGTGAGGCAGCCGTCGATCAGGTGGGGCCGGAGTTGGATCCTGCGTAACTCGCGGCGGAGTTTGCGGTCGAGGTCGTCGGGTGTGTCGAAATGGGACTGATGGGGTGGTCCACCACGGCCATGGCCGCGCGGTACCAACACATGGTCGACTCGGTCCGGAACGACGTGGCCCGACAGGTCGACGGACTGATCTGGGAGCGGAACGGAGACGGGCCCGGCGACGGAGCCGCCGGCGGGCTCCCATCGGTCAGGTGAGCGATGGGGGCAGGTTGGTGGACCTGCCCCCAGTCGATCAAGTCGCGACCTGGCACTGATCGATGAGCCGCGCAACCACGCTGAATGTGCCTAGCCGGCAGGGTTTCGGAGCGCGAAGTAGGCCCCCTGACGGGCTGTGTCGCGGAGCGTCGAAAACGGGCCCCGGGCGTCGGTCGCCGCTGCGGCGAGGGACGTGCCGGGGCCCGTTTCTGGTGATCGTTGATCAGGTGTTGCAGCCGGTTCCGGTGGTCGGGCTGGTGCAGCTGTTGTGGCCGGCTCCGCCGTCGTTGGTGTTGGTACCGGCACCGCCGTTGAGAGCGTCGTTGCCGGGGCCGCCATCGTTGGCGTCGTTGCCCGCGCCGCCGGCCAGGGAGTCGTTTCCGTTGCCGCCGATGAGGGTGTCGTTGCCGTTGCCGCCGGTGAGGGAGTCGTTGCCGTTGCCGCCCTCGACGCGGTCGTTGCCGTCGCCGCCGGACAGCACGTCGTTGCCGTCGCCGCCGCAGATCAGGTCGTTGCCGCCGCGGCCGTCGACCACGTCGTTCCCGGCCAGAGCGAAGATCACGTCGTCGCCGGGGGTGCCGGTCAGGACGTCGTTGCGATTGGTGCCGGTGATGGTGGCCGTGGCGGTCGCGCAGGTCAGCGCCGGCGCTGGCACGACCCCGATCGCCACCCCGAACGGGAGGTCACCGACGGGGACAGTGGCCACGACGGTGTTGGTGGCGGTGTTGATCACGGACACCGTGTCGTCGTTGGCGTTGGTGACGTAGGCGCGGGTGTCGTCCGGCGACACCGCCACCTCGCGAGGCGCATCGCCGACGGGGACGGTGGCCACGACCGTGTTCGTCGCCGTGTTGATCACGGACACCGTGTCGTCGTCGGCGTTGACGACATAGGCGCGGGTGCCGTCCCGCGACACCGCCACCCCCTGGGGCACGTCGCCGACGGGGACGGTGGCCACGACCGTGTTCGTCGCCGTGTTGATCACGGACACCGTGTCGGCGTTGGAATTGGTGACGTAGGCGCGGGTGCTGTCCGGCGACACCGCCACCCCGAACGGGTAGTCGCCGACGGGGATGGTGGCGACGACGGTGTTGGTGGCGGTGTTGATCACGGACACCGTGTTGGCGTCGGAATTGGTGATGTAGGCGCGGGTGCCGTTCGGCGACACTGCCACCCCGATGGGAGCATCGCCGACGGGGATGGTGGCGACGACCGTGTTCGTCGCGGTGTTGATCACGGACACCGTGTCGGCGCTGAAGTTGGTGACGTAGGCGCGGGTGCTGTCCGGCGACACCGCCACCCCCAGGGGCTCAAGGCCGACGGGGACGGTGGCGACGACCGTGTCGGTCGCGGTGTCGATCACGGACACCGTGCCATCGGTGCGGTTGGTGACGTAGGCGCGGGTGCCGTCCGGCGACACCGCCACTTCCCACGGCTCATTGCCGACGGGAACCGTGACCACCACCGTGTTCGTCGCTGTGTTGATCACCGACACCGTGTCATCTTGGAAGTTGACGACGTAGGCGTAGGTGCCGGGCGGCACGGCCTGGGCGGGCTGCGGGGCCACCATGGGCAGGGCCAGGCCGGCCACTAGGACGAGACCTGCCACCAGCGCCCGCAGCAACCCACCCCACCACGAGCAACGCACTCGAAGACCAGGCGGCGCCGACGACGGTAGGGCCTCCTGCGCGCCCACCCCTCTCACGGTTTGACAGATAGTCACAGCAATCCTCCCGACCGGACTGACAGAACGGGACGAATTATGACAGCTCATCATATTTAGTATGGTGGGGACACGCGACCGCCCCGACCACGGGCCGGGGCGGTCGCCTGGACGTTCGTGCGCCCCACCGAGACCGCACCCGGTCCGGTGCCGCGACCGAACCGGAGGTTCCGGGCACGGAGGCGGGCGACTGGACCCAGGCACGGTGAGCCGCCCGTCCGCGCTGAACGGGAAAACCCCCTGGCACGCCGACACGCCGGTCCGTGGACCGCGGTGCAGGACATGGTCCGGCCGGAGTGGGTCCGGCCGGACCGGGATGGAGGCAGGGGGCGTACCGGATCGGCTTCAGCGGGTGCTTACGCGCCAGCGTCGGCGGAGGAAGACGGCCCCGCCTGCGAGGGCGAGTGCCGCACTGGACGCGCCAGCGAGTAGCAGGGTGGAGTCCGCGGCATCGTCCGCCTTGCGCTGGGGACTGTAGCCGCTGGAGTAGCCGTTGGTGTCGTACTCCGAGCCGGGCAACTTATCGGCGTAGCGGGCCTTGACCAGCTTCTGGTAGTCGCTGAGCGACATCGACGCCTGTCCGCCCAAGCCTTGCCGGGCCTCGTCGTTGAGTGGCTCGACGGTGGTGAGCTTGAGCTGGTACCAGCCGCGGATCTGCGGCTCGGTGAAGACCAGCGTCCCCAGGGTGGCCTTGCCCGCGTACGTGGCGTCGCTGTCGCCGTCACGAACGGCCGCCAGGTGCCAGCCGCCGCCCTGGGTGGGGGCGAGCATGACCGTTGCGTTGCGGCCGTTGACGGTGATGCTTAGCGAGGAGACCAGCTGGGTCAGCTTGATCGCCTCGGTGGGCAGTGGCTTGGCGGTGCCCGCGACGAACCCGGGGGTGATCTCGTTCCGTGCCACCGGGTCCTTGATCGTGAAGGCGGGGAGGTCCTGGCACGGTTCGGCCGTTTCGGGCAACGTCTGCACCTGCCCGCCGGTACCGCCGGTGGGCACCGGAGTGAGCAAGAAGCGGCAGACGGCGTTGCGGACATCGATGGACTTCACCGCGTTGAGGGCGGCCTGATAGTCGGGGATGTCGGCCGGGAGCGGGTCCTTGACCGGAGCCGCATGGGCCGGGCCGACGACGGACAGCAGTGCGGACGCACTCAGTGCGATGACGATGGACAGGCGGGAGAAGCGGGAATCCCCCCGCTTGCCGGACATTTCAGTGTCGCGCATGTCGCCTGCCTTAGCGGGAGATGCCGATGCGGGAGTGTGTCCACTTGGACGAGCTGTTGCTCACGTAGTCGTTGTAGTTCCACCACGTATACGTGGTGGTATCCGGCCACGGGTCGGCCACGGCGATCGTGCTGTTCGACGTGTCGAAGCCGTAGACCACGTTCATGTGGCCGCCGCCGGACGTCCACCCGATGCGGGCGCCGATCGGACGGGCCGCCTTCACATCGGTGTACACCTGGTTGAACGTGGCCGCACTGCTCAGGCCCGAGCCGGTGTGGGCCATGCCGAGACTGCTCCAGCCCTTGGCCATGTCGTCGAGCGTGGCGGGCTGGTTGTTGCAGCCGTAGTAGGGCTGGGCCCGATTGCAAAAGTCAGCCTGTGTGGAGCCGAAGCCCTGGAACTTGGCGATGGTCAGCCCGGAGGCGACCCAGCACCACTGGGTCTTCTCCTGCTTCAGCATACTGATGGTGTCCTGACCCGCTTCCGCGTGAGCTGTGCCTCCTGCGGCCGCGAGCGATCCCAAGGCGGCCAGCACAATGGCCGACGCCGCAGTTCCGCACCTGAATTTGCCCATGTTCCTGCCTTCCCCCTGACGGGTGCAACGAGATGAGCGGGAAATCTGGCACGAATATGACAGGGCAGCATGTCGAAGTCATAGGGGATGCGCATCGATTCAACCCCTACTGATTAATTATCGTTTCATCATGCTGTAAAGGCTGTTCCGGTTGAGGCGGGCGTTGCCCCGTGATAAACGGTCGTGCAGTCGGGCGCCACCGAACGCGGCTCGATCGACACCGTTGTCCCTCGGTGTGCCGCAGGATCCGTCTCGGATCCTTGGGACGACGGCTGGGTGAGAGCCTCTTGAGCGCACGGAGGCGTAGTCGAAGCCCGGGCCGCCGAGGTGGGCAGCGAACACAGGCCACGGGCCCGCTGCCGGCCATGTGGTAATTCATCGGGCGAGGGAGACGGCGAAGGGCTTGAAGCCGTTTCGGCGCAGGATGTGCGGCACGACCAGGATCATGGCCTCAGTGGCGCGGGCTGTGGTGACGTCCCCCAGGTCCTCGATCCATGCAGGTCGCCAGCCCAAGTCGCCGAGCAGGCCGGTGACGGTCTCCTTCGCCTCCTCGTCGTCGCCCGAGACATAAACGGTCGGTGGCGTGGCCAGGAGGTCGGGGGCGGTCATCACCATGAACAGCATGGTGTTCAGCGTCTTGACCACGCGGGTGTCGGGCAGGGCGGCCTGGAGCCGCTCGGCGAGGCTGCTGCCTGGGTAGCACAGGTCGCCGGGCAAACCATCGACGTCGTGGGTGGCGTTGGCGACGTCGATGAGGATCTTCCCGGCGAGCTCAGTGCGCAGGCCGGTGAGACGGTCCAGAGCACTGTCGCCGGGCGTCGCGTTGATCACGATTTCCGATGTGCGGGCGGCGGTGCGCTGGTCAGCGTGGGAGATGCGGGAGTCGACGTCGCGGGTGGGTCCGGCGAGTCGCTCCGGGGCGGACTGCTCCGCCTGGCTGCGGTGGCCGAGGATGACGTGGTGCCCGGTCGCGGCGAGCTTGGCGGCGAGGTTGGTGCCGACGCGGCCGGTGCCCAGGATGCCGATGCTGGTCATGAGGTGGTGCTCCTTGCGGGGTAGGGCGGGAGGAAGGGAAACGGGGTCGCCGCGCGGTCAGGCGATCGGCGACAGGATGTCGAGGGCGGCGGCGTGGATGCCGGGGGCGGCGGCCAGGAAGTCGCGGCTGCCCGTGTTCCAGGGCTCGCCCGCCAGGTCGGTGACGGTGCCTCCGGCTTCGGACACCAGCAGCGCGCCGGCCACCAGGCCGGAGCGGACGTCGGAGAACTGGTAGAAGGCGTCCGTGCGTCCGGCGGCGACGTGGATGAGCTGCATCGTGGCGGGAACGGACAGCCGCACGACGAGTCCGCCCGTGAGCATGGCGGTGACCGACTCGCCGATCTTCCGGTAGGTGTCCGTGTCCTCGCCGGGCTTGGCCTGGCCGGTGCCGACGAGCGCGGCGCCCATATCGGTCTTGGCGGACGCCTTCAGGGGCCGGCCGCCCAGGCGGGCACCGCCGCCGGCGACAGCGGTGTAGGTGTCGCCGGTCAACGGCAGATGGACGACGGTGAGCACCGGCTGGTTGTCGCGGACCAGCGTGGCGGTGACCGCCCAGTCCTCCATGCCGTGGACGTGGTTGATGTTGCCCTCGGCGGGGTCGACGACCCACCACTCCCCGGGCGGGAGCGCGCCGCCGGCCAGCTCGTCCTCGGCCCAACGCGATCCGGCCCGGGCCCGCAACAGGGGTTCCCGCAGTACGTCCAGCACCGCGCCGTCGTTCGCGTGGATCTCGGCGACGACCTCGTCCAGGCTCACGCCCCGGGCGTGCGGGCTGTAGCGCTCGCGCAGGGTGACGCCGGCGGTCTCCACCGCGGCTGTCACGTCGCCCAAGAGCGTCGTGCCGGCGGCAAAAGGCATGGCTGTGCTCATGGTGGGCTCCCTGGGTTCGATGTCTGCGTGCGGCTTGTCCCGCGCCCGCACTTCGAAGGTAGATCTCCAGATCATTAACAACAAGTGCATGCTATTCACTTATAGACTTACTGCCATGCAACTGGATCTGAACCTGCTCACGGCCCTGGACGCCCTGCTGGAAGAGGGCAGCGTCGCCGGCGCCGCAGCACGCCTCCACGTGACCGCACCGGCGATGAGCCGCTCCCTGGGCCGCATCCGCAAAGCCACCGGTGACCAGATCCTGGTCCGCACCGGCCGCAGCATGGTCCCCACCACCCGCGCGCTGGCCATGCGCGCCCAGGTCCACGCCCTCGTACAGCAGGCCCACCACCTTCTGTCCGCGCAGCAGGAACTCGACCTGGCGGCTCTGGACCGGGTGTTCACCGTGCGCTGGCACGACGCCCTGACCGCAGCCTGCGGCACCGCCCTGATCACCGCCGTCCACCGCCGGGCCCCCGGCGTCCGGCTGCGCCTGTCGGCCGAACCCGGGACGGACGACGCCGAGCTGCGCCGGGGTGAGGTCGACCTCGAATCGAGCTCCAGCGCTCCGACGCTCCCCGACATCCGCCACCGCCACGTCGGCAGCGACCGACTGGTCGTCGCCGTCCGACCAGGCCACCCCCTCACCGAAGGCCCGCTGAGCATCGAGCGCTACGCAGCCGCCGAACACCTCACCGTTTCGCGACGCGGAAGCCTGCGCGACGCGATCGACGACGCCCTGACCACCCGCGGCCTCGAACGACGCGTCGTCGCCGCCGGTCCCACCGCCGCCTTCGCACTGCAACTCGCCCTCGACACGGACCTGGTCGTCACCCTCCCCGACGCGGTCACCCGCACAGCCCGGGAACAACTCGGCCTCGCCACACTGCCGCCGCCACTCCCACTGCCCGACGTCCCCCTGTACCTGGTGTGGCACCAGCGCTACGACGACGACCGCGCCCACACCTGGCTGCGAGACCTGGCCACCGAAACCGTCCAGGCACTCTTCGCACCACCGACCGCCTCACCACAGCCCCTCACCAACCGGACCGGGCCGTGACCGATACGCCCGGGGAAAGGCCCCGCGGCAGCTGACTCCCGTTTCGGCCAGTCGCCGCGAATGGCCGAAACGGCACCTCACCACCCCGGGAAGCCAACGCCTGCACCACCCCCGGCCGTTGCGCAGCGGAGCGACACCTGCCGACGCCTCACACCCGGCCTGTCGGCCCCACCGCCATGGACAGCCGGCAGGGCTCCCCTTCACGGGCGGTTGTAGTGCACGAGGAGACTGCGGACCGCCGAACCACCGCCGAACCACTGGTGCCCAAGGCGGCCGCCGCCTTCTGCACCGACACCAGGCTGCCCAACTCATCCGACAAAGGGCCGTTCCCAGCCGCCGCGACGGTCCCTACACGACGGCAAAACACGACCGACCGTCAGGCCTGGCTGCCCATGGCGGAGAGGAGGTCGAACTGGGCAGCCGTTCCGGTTCCCGCCGGCGCGGAGAGGACGGCGATGCGCAGGTCGTTTCCGGGGGTGGTGAGGGTGTCGCAGTCGACGGTGACGGGCCCGAGGTCGGGATGGTGGACGGTCTTGCTGTCAGAGGTGTGGAAGCCGACGGTGTGGGAGTCCCACCCGTCGTTGAAGCGGACGCTGGCGCGGCGCAGGTCGGTGATCAGTGATCTGAGCGGCTTGTCCTCGGGGTAGCGGGCGGCGGTGGAGCGCAGGTCGGAGACGAGTGCGGTCTCGAAGCGCATCTGCTGGTCGTGGGTGTGGGTGACGCGGGTGGCCCGGTCGGTGAAGTGCCGCCAGGCGATGTTGGCCTCGCGGCCGCGCCACGGGGAGGGGTCGCCGACGAGGGCGGCCCACAGCGGGTTCCAGGAGATGAGGTTCCAGGCGGCGTCGTGGACGCTGAGCGGGGTGGCGCGCAGCTGGTCGAGGAGGCGCTGGACGCTGGGCGGGATGTGGGCGGAGATCTGGCCGGTGGCGGTCGGAGCCTGGCCAGCGAGCAGATGGAGGTGGTCGCGTTCGGTGCCTGTCAGGCGCAAGGCGCGGGAGAGGGCGGCCAGCACTTGAGGGGAGGGTGAGGTGGCGCGGCCTCGTTCGAGGCGGGTGACGTAGTCGACGGAGAGGCCGGCGAGCTGTGCGAGTTCTTCGCGCCGCAGCCCAGGTGCGCGGCGGACACCGCCGAGTGGGAGGCCGAGGTCCTGGGGGCTGGTGCGGTCGCGCCAGTGGCGCAGGGCCTGACCTAGGCCTGCGGGGTCGTCGTTCACGCATCCATTGTCCGTCGTGTCTGCGGGAACAGCCTGGTACTGGCCGACCCCCTGCTGGAGAGGGCTCTCCCTCGGTGTCTCCGTATGGCGCAGGCTGACTGCCATGACAACAGTCACTGTGATCACCGGGGCCAACAAGGGCCTCGGGTACGAAACGGCCCGCCGTCTGATCGAGCAGGGTCACACCGTCTATGCCGGCGCCCGAGACGCTCATCGCTGCGAGCGGGCCGCCAAGGCCCTCGGAGCCCGGCCGCTGCTGATCGACATCACCGACGACGCGTCCGTGGCCGCTGCCGCTGCCCTGGTCCAGGCCGAGGCGGGGCGGGTAGACGTGCTCGTCAATAACGCGGGCATCGCCGGACCGCCCGCGCCCGTTGGCGAGCTGACCGCGGCCGACCTGCAGCGGGTGTTCGACACCAACGTCTTCGGCGCGGTGCGCACCACACGCGCGTTCCTGCCCCTGTTGCAGGAGGCTGCCCGGCCCGCGATCGTGAACGTCTCCAGCAGCCTGGGCTCACTGGCGATCAACGCCGCCCCGGCCGCCCACACCGGCATCCTCACCGCGTGGGCACCGCTGCTGGCCTACAACTCCTCCAAGGCCGCCCTGAACATGCTGACAGTCGTTTATGCGCAGGCGTTCCCACAGATCAGCGTCACCTCCGTCGACCCCGGCTTCACCGCGACCGACCTCAACGGCCACCAGGGCACCCAGAGCGTAGAAGAAGGCGCCGCTGTGATCGTCACGGCTGCCACCGCCGGCTCCGGCGCGCCGAGCCCTGCCTTCACCGGCGCCACCGGCCCGGTGCCCTGGTGACCCGTCAGGGAAGCACAGGAACGCCTCGGCGGTGCGGTGGTCCGTCCCCTGGCCAGCACCGTGCGGCTGGTCCCTCCGGGTCCGGGTGGGGCCGGTACGGCTCGGCGGCATCGTCGAGCAGGTGCAGGCACGCTTCGTAGAGCGGGGTCTCCTTCCAACGCACGAAGACCTGGAAGGAGTCCCCCGACCCGGACTTCGACGCCAAACTGGCCAGGATCGAGTACGCGATCAACCAGCGGCCGGACCGCACGTTCGCGTCCAGACCCGGGCCCTGCACGCCTACCTGCGCTGGCGCAACCAGAATGCCCGCCACCCCGACGTCCTGGCCGCCCAACGACGTGAACGAGTCCGCGTCCGCAGTTCTTCCGTGACCAGATCGTCAAGCGTTCGCTGCCCTGACCCCAGTTCGCCCTCAAGCAATCCCACGGCCATGTCCATCGACAGTCTCCGCGTCATGCCCGACCTCCTCGTCCACCGCAGCCGGGCTCAGCGTACTGACCTCGGTGAACCTTCCCGGTCAGAGCACTAGCTGGTGGGGAGGAGGTCGGCGACGAGGACGGCGAATTCCTCGGGGTCGAGGATGCGGATGCCCAGTTCTTCGGCCTTGGTGCGCTTGGAGCCGGCCTTCTCGCCCGCCACCAGGAGGGTGGTGCGCTTGGACACCGACGAGGATGCCTTTCCGCCGGCCCGCTCGATCAGCTCGTTCATTTCGTTCCGGGACAACACCGCAAGGGGGCCGGTCATGGAGCCGGTTACCACGACGGCCTGTCCGGCCAGCGGGCCGCCCGCCGGGACCTCGCCGTCGTTCGCCTCGGTCGCGGGCTTTTGCGGCTCGGTGACCTGCGTGCCGACCTGCTGGGCCTGGAGCTTGTCGAGGAGCGGGGCGAGTTCGACGAGTTCGGCCGCAACGACCCGGGCCTTCTCCGTGCCGATGCCGTCGACCCCGGCCAGCGTGTCCGCGTCGGCGGCCCGGATCGCGGCCATCGAGCCGAAGTGCGCTGCGATCCGGCGGGACATCGTGCGCCCGGTGCCGCGGACACCGAGGGCGCAGAACACGCGGCTCAATGCGGCTCCGCGGGCGGTCTCGATCGCGGCAAGGAGGTTGGTGGCGCTGGTCTCGCCCATCCGCTCCAGACCGAGGAGCTGCTCGCGGGTCAGCGTGAACAGGTCGGCGACGTCCTTGACCAGACCGGCCTCCACCAGCTGGATCGCGCGCGTGCCGCCGAGACCTTCGATGTCGAGCTGGTCCCGGCCAGCCGCGTAGATCACCGAGGCCACGACCTGACAGCTCCGGCCGCGCACGCACCGCCACCGCTGCTCGGAGGTGTCGATCGCGTCGCCACAGCGGGGGCAGGCCTCGGGGAAGACGATCGGGCTCTCGGCGCCGGTGCGCTGGTCGTCCAGCGGTGCCTCGACCCGGGGGATCACGTCGCCGGCCCGGTACACGAACACCTGGTCGCCGATCATGAGCCCGCGACGTGTGATATCGGACGGATTGTGAAGCGTGGCGTAGGTGACCGTCACCCCGTCGATGACCACGGGCTCCAGGACAGCGCGCGGGGCGATGATCCCGGTCCGGCCGACGTTCCACTCCACCGCCAGAAGGCGCGTCACCTTGTGTTCGGCCGCCAGTTTTCGGGCCACCGCCCACCTCGGGGCGCGCGAGCCGTTGCCGGCCTGCCGCTGGTCCTCGGCCGTGTCGGCCTTGACGACGACACCGTCGATCCCGAACGGCAGGTCTCCGCGCAGGCCTGCGATCACGTCGATGCGTTGCTGCACCTGCTCCACGGTCTCGCACCGCATCGGGGCGGCGGCCGTGCTGGCGGCCGTGTTCGCGCCGAGCGCGGCCAGGTTCTCCAGCAGAGCGACGTGGCCGAGGTCGTCCAGGCCGATCGCGCTGTAGGCGAAGAAGGTCAACTCGATCCGGTAGGGGCGGTCCTTGGCCCGCAGGGTGCCGGCCGCTCCGCTGCGCGGGTGCGCGAAGGGCGTGGCCTCGTGGGCGAGCCGGATCCGGTTGGCCTCCTCGAACTGCGCGGTCGTCAGCAGCACCTCGCCGCGCAACTCGACGTCGATCGGCCCGGTGAGTACCGGCGGCAGACCGAGGACGGCGTCGGCGGCGTGGGTGATGTCCTCGCCGGCCAAGCCGTCGCCGCGGGTGAGGACCTGAACGAGCCGACCACCCCGGTACCGGGCGGCCACCGCGAGGCCGTCGAGCTTCGGCTCCACACACCACCCGGCCACGGGGTGCCCGAGACGCCGTTCCAGCCCTGCGGCCCACTCGGCGAGCTCATCGGCGTCGAAGACGTTGTCGAGGGAGAGCATCGGCACCGAGTGCGGCACGTCACCCTGCACAGCTCCGCCCGCCACCTTCCCGGTCGGCGACTCGGCAAGCACCTCGTCCGGGTGGGTCTCCTCGTAGGCCGCGATGGCGCGCAGCAGCCCGTCGTACTCGTCGTCACCGAGCGGGGTGGTCCCGTCGCCGTAGTACGCGGCCGACGCCGCCACGGCGGTGGTCACGGCCTCCACGTAGGCAGCAGGAGAGAGCAGGGCACTGTTTTCGGTCATGAAGGTCATCATCCCGCCCCGCACTGACAACGCCCCCGCCCGACCCCGCCTTGCCACCGCAACCGAGCCGCCCTGACACCGGGCGGGACCGGCAACGGCCTGTTGATCAGCACCGTCCTCCCGGTCGATCGCCCGGACCGAAACGGGTCTCGGGCGGGTCTCACAGTCGCGCATCGTGACCTGCGGAGATGCCGCTCGTTCCGACATGTGGCGCGATTCTTACGGCTGGCCTCAAGGGGGCTATCGTCGTCCGGTCACGGGCGGCAATCGGATCGTCTGTCCAACCCAGGGGAACCGACATGACTGATCTGAACCCGCTGCGGGCAAGCCTTGCGTCAGGTGAGCACGAGTTCGCCGACACCTTGGCCTTCGTCGCCGCCCATTACGAGTACCAGCCGCAGGCGTTCCGCAACGGGGAACTGGCAAATGCCGCAGGTGAGAACGAGGGCTCCTGCAAGACGCTGGGACTGGCCCTGCTGGAAGGGCTGAGCGATCAGGAAGTGTTGCTGGCGTTCGGTGAGCACTATCGCAATGTGCTGGCAACGCCGAACGACACTGATCACGGCAACATTCGCAACCTCATGGCCCATGGCCTGGCAGGGGTGAGCTTCGCCGGGCCACCGCTGGCCCGCAAGGGCTGAACAGCCACGGCACCGGCAGCGGGGTGCGTCCGGCCTTCTCGGCGCGCGCCCGGGCTACGGCGAGCGCGTACGACGAACTGCTCGCACGCTGCCGCCCCACCTCCTCGCGAAGGCGGAGCATCTCGGCCTGCCCGCGCACAGGCGGTGCGGGTCGCCGCCGGTGTGCCTCAGCGTTCTTCTGCACGCGCGTCCCGCGCTACGAGACCGTCACGGGCGGTTCTGGGGGACGTCCGCCGGGTGCGGCGCAGGTACCGCCGCCGCGTCGTAGGCCTTCCAGATCAGCGGCGGGAGGGCGCTGCCCCGCTCGGAATCGGGGCCGCCCACACCCTGCATGGGCAGCAGTTGCGGGACGTCGGGCTTCGTACGGAACATCGCGACCGAAGTGCTCAGGTCCGGCGTCGCACCGATGAACCAGGCCGAGTTCATACGGTCGTTCGGACCGGTCTTTCCCGCCCAGGACGGGGCGGTCGGCTGCCCGTTCGGCGGTCCGACGGTGCTCCCGCTCACCTGGCGGAGCGCCGCGCCGACGATCGAGGCCACCTCGGAGCTCATGGCCCGCCGCGGTTTGGGTCGGCCCAAGCCGTCCACTGCGACGCCGCTGCGCTCGACCTTGGACACCGAGTAGGGTTCGGTGGCCCGGCCCTCGTTGACGAAGGTCGTATAGGCGCTCGCCAGCCGGACGGCGCTGGGGGTGGAGGTACCGATGGAGAAGGTCGGCTCCAGCTTGGCCATGCTCTCCTCACGCAGTCCCGACGCGACCGCGAGTTCTTTGACCTTCTTCAACCCGATCTTCTTGCCGACCTCCACGAACGGCGTGTGGTCCGAGTCCACCAGGGCCGAGTGGAGGTTCGCGGATGCACTGGGCGCCCGTATCGGCGTGGGCTTCAGGGGCTCCGGGGCAGGGCTCTGGGCGGAGTGATCCCTGCCTTCGCGCTCCTCCTCCAGAGCGGCGGCGTACACGAAGGGTTTGAACGCCGAGGCCGCAGGGACGCCTGAGGTGTCCGCGTTGTTGGTGAAGTGCTCGATCGCATCGGAGCCACCGTAGACCGCGACGATCGCTCCGTCCTCGGGGCGTACCGAGGCGGCGCCGACCTGCACGTATTCGTCGTCCGCGCGCTTCTTCGGGTCCAGTCGGTCCGCCCGTACCTGCTCGACGGCCTTGGTCAGCGCGAGCACCTTGTCCTTCTCGAAGGTGGTGTGAACGCTGTAGCCGCCACTGGCCAGATCCTTGCCCGTGATCCCGCTACGGCTCTTGAGGTACTTGTTGGCGATGTCGACGAGGTAGCCGATCTGCCCGGCCTGGCTGGTCGGCTTGACGGGAGGCTTCGGCTCGGGGAATTCCGTGTACTTCGCGCGTTCCTCGGCGCTCATCGAACCGGTGTCGACCTGACGGTCCAGAATCCAGCTCCAGCGGTCCTCCGCGCGTTGATGGTTGTCGGCGCTGAGGGACGGGTCAAAGCTCTCCGCGCCTTTGAGGACAGCGGCCAGGAGCGCGCCCTGACTGGGGTTCAGCTCCTTGGCGGGGATGCCGTAGTACGCGTACGAGGCTGCCTGGACGCCGTACGCGTCGCGGCCGAACCAGGACGTGTTGAGGTACCCCTCAAGGATCTCCGTCTTGGGCCGCTGGTTGCTGACCTTCAGGGAGAGGAAGAGTTCCTTGATCTTTCGCTGGACGGTTTGGTCCTGGCTCAGATAGGTGTTCTTCACGTACTGCTGGGTGATCGTCGAGCCGCCCTGGGTCTCCTCGCCCATGACGATGTTGACAGCCGCGCGGCCGATGCCCGTCACGGAGACGCCCGAGTCCCTGTAGAAATCCGCGTTCTCCGCCGCGATGACGGCGCGCTGGACGGAATCGGGCACCTGGGAGAGCTTCACGTCCTGCCGGTTCACATCGCCGACGCTCACCATCCGGCTGCCGTCCGCCCAGTAGTAGACGGTGGCCTGCCGGCGCGCGGAGTCGTGCGGGTCCGGGATCTGGACCTGCACGTAGACGGCGGCCAAGAGGCCGGCGAAGGCGCCGGCGAAGAGCAGGAACAAGCCGGAGGCCAGTTTCCAGGAGGGCATCCAGCGCCGCCAGCCCCGCCGGCCGTGCCTGGGGAAGTCGACGAGGCGGCGACGGGCCTTGCGGGCGGCCCTCCTACCGCTCTTCGCTCGGCCCGCACGGCGCCGTGTGCGCTTCGGACCTTCCGCCTGCTCCGGGCACTCCATGTCGTCCGGACTTCCGGCGCGATCCGCGCGGCGTTTGTGGGGCAGCCTCATGGGGGATGCCAACCTCCTCGATCGCGAGCCGTCACCTCGGGGGCGGTGACGGACTCGGCGGGGAAGATGATCAGATCGCGTTCGAGGTTGGGCGGCTCATGAAATCTTCATACGCGGCACGGGGGTTGGGGTGTCATGTCGTGCGGCGAGCCCGAGGTGGCGGATGGGCGACGGTCTGGCGGTCAAGCTCGGAGCACAACGGGCGTCACCCCTGCTCGTCGGGCGGGTCGACGAGCAGTTTGGCGGACCTGCGCCCAGCCTCTTCCCCGCACTCCGGGGTACGTTCGAAAGTGCGGGGTGCCGCCCGGCGCTCGGAGCGGTATCCGTACTCTGAGCGTCCGCCGCACTCCGGCTACTGGCTGTTGCCGAGGCCGGGAGTGCCCGGGACTGTCAGCCGGCAGCGGCCGTATGCGGGGCGCCGAGCATGTGCAGGGCCCGGTGTTCGGCGCCGACCTGCGCGATCCCGGCACCGAGCAGCCCTGCGGCCGCCGCTTGCCTCATCGCCTCGCTGAGCTCATCGCAGCGGGCGCAGCCCGCAACCCATCCCGGCAAGAGATCGAGGTGGCGGGTGGCCACATGGCGCGCCAGCCTCGTCATTGCCGGACCGGGTGCGCCACGGCGGGGGTCGGGTTCCCCGGCACGGGCAGGCTGGTGCGCGCTCTGGCGCAGCCGGACGCATTCCGGACAGGTAACCGCCACGGCGGCCGGGTGGGCAGTCATACCTGTGAAGGTAGCGCCCGCAGGTCTCCGATGCCCGGCTCGGCACGGTTTCGGGGGCTGTCGGCTGCGCTGACACACACGTCGCCACACGTCGCCACTGCCGAAGTGGACTGGTCGGCCGGTCGCCGGGCACCGGCCGTGCCGCAGGTGCTCGGTTCAGCCGGCGCGCAGGAGGCGCTGGGCGCCGCCCGGCGGCGGCGCGGGCCCTCCGGCTGCGGTGTGCCGCGATGCCGTACTCGGCAGGGGCGCTCGCGGTCTTCCCCACGGCAGTTCTGGATGGCCCGGTCGAGGCGAGGGCGATGCGCGGGCGCGGGCGCGGATCACGGCGATGGTGTGGGTGCTCGTGCCCGGCCGGCTCGCCAGGAAGCCGGGACCGGCCCCCTCCGCACGTTCCTTCAGGCACCTGGCGCTTGTGCCGGACGGGACCAGCCCAGATGGCAGCGCCGTCTGGACAGACCGGTGAGGGGCACCCCCAGGATCGCCTCGGCAGTGGTGCGGTGGACCGGCGGCTGCCGGTCCACGGACAGGCACCACAGGAGACGACGCACGAGGGTGGCCGAAACCCCTGAGACCGCTGGGGTGTCACCGGCCGACAGCCCGGCATCGCGCAGCACGAAGGCACGCGCCACGGCCTCGGAAGCCGGGATCCTGTCGGGACGCCCCGCCCGGAGGTCCCGGTCACGCCCGGCCCGGTCACGCCTGGCCCGGTCACGCCGGGCCGCAGCCCTGCACTCGGGGCCGCGTGCATCCGTGCCTGCGCAGGAAGGGCTGCCGTGGTGGACGCGTGGGCCTACCGGCCGCGCACCCGCGCCCTTGGACACCGGTCGGGGGCCGGCCGCGTGCGCAGCCCACTCCAGCCCGTCATCTCTTACGGTCCGGCGCACGCTGTGGTGTGCAGGCGTCCGGCGAAGCTGATCATGGGGGTGTCGCGGGCGTGCGCGCCGGCGGTGACTTCGGCGAGCAGGAGGTCGTGGTCCCCCACCTGGTGGCGGTCGAGCAGCCGGCAGGACAGGTGCGAGAGGGAGCCGTCGAGGAGCGGGGCGCCGCTGAGCGGGTCGGTGGTCCATGCGAGTCCCGCGAATTGGGCGTCGCCCGACGGGCGTTCGGGGTCCGCGAACCGGCCGGCGACGTCGCCCTGGCCGGCGGCGAGCACGTTGACGGAGAACGTGCCGGCGGCGAGCGCCAGTCGGGTGAACGTGGACGTGCGGCGCAGGCACACGCCGAGGATCAGCGGCTCGCGGGAGACGGCGACCATGGAGCTGGCGGTGGTGCCGTGCCGGGCACCCGCACCGCCGTCGACGGTCAGAACGGTCACGCCGGAGGCGAGCCGGCGCAGCGCCTTGCGGGCCGCGTCCGTGTCCTCGTAGCGCGGCTGGCCCCACCGGCCGGTGTGCTGGGGCCGGACGCTGCGGGTGGCCGGCGATGCGGCCGGGTTCTCGATGTTCATGTGCCTTCCGGTGACTGTGCTGTTTCGGCGACGGGCGCCCGTGTACGAAGGGCGGACCGGGGCGCCGGGCCGGTCCGACCGTGGAGTCCACCGGAGCGGGGGATCCGGGGCCGGCACGGTCAGGGGGTGGCGGCCGGTGCGCCGGGGCGTCCCGTCAGGGAAGCCGTGACCAGTGCCTGGACGTGCACGTCCACGGTGTCGACGATCTCCGGTGAGACGCGTTCGGAGGGCGGGACGAGCAGGCCGAGTTCGGTGCAGGCGAGGATGAAGCCGTCCACTCCGTCGCCCCGCAGCCGCTCCCGCAGCTGCGTGAACGCGGACGCCGCCGCGTCGCTCACGGTGCCCCGGCACAGTTCGTCGTAGATGATGCGGTCGACGAGCCGCTGGTCCCCGGGGGCGGGCAGGACCGGTTCGACTCCCCGGGCTGCCAGCGCGCCGTTGAACAGCCCTCCCTGTGAGGTGAACCGGGTGCCGAGGACCGCCGCCCGGGTCATGCCGCGGCTGCGGGTGGCCTCCGCCGTGACCTCGACGATGTCGATCAGGGGCAGGTCGCAGGCGACGCGCACGGCGCCGGAGACGCGGTGCATGGTGTTGCAGGCGATGGCCAGCATGTCCGCGCCCGCTGCCGCGAGCCGCCGGGCTCCCTCGGCGAGCAGCTCGCCGGCTCCCTCCCAGTCCTCGGCCAGTTGCCGGCGCTCCACCTCGGCGTAGTCCTGCGACCAGATGACCATGCGGGCCGAGTGGGACCCGCCGAGGACCTTCCCAACGCCTTCGTTGACGGCCCGGTAGTAGGTGAGGGTGGACGGCCAGCTCATTCCGCCGAGCAGGCCGATGACCGCCGGTTCGTCGGCAGGGGTCATGCCGCGGCCCTCCTGAGCCTGGCGAAGGCCTCGGGCTCGATCGAGCTGAAGGACCGGTCGTCCCCGCACGGCACGGCATGGCGCCGCAACTGGTCGCGGAGGTCCTCGATGACGGGTGAGGTGTGGCCGCGCAGACGTCCCGAGCGCACCTCGAACACGGCGACGGAGCCCTGGGGCCGGTGCTCGGCCGCGCGGTCGCCGAGGACGAGGACCGCGAGTGCCTCGCCGGGCGGCGGGGTTGCCGGCCAGGGGTCGTCCGGCGCGAGGAGGACGACCCGGGTGCGGTGCGAGCCGTCCGCGAGGCTGACGGTCAGCGGGCCCGGGGCCCCGGGCCGCTCCTGCCACTCGACCGGGCAGCCCTTCCAGACGAGTTCGGTGCGCCAGCCCCGCAGTACGCCGAGGACAGCTTCATGGGCCCGGTCGTCGCCGACGGGCCGCAAGTCGAGGGACTTCTTCACCCGGGCGGGGACGCCGCCGGCGAGGACACCGGCGGGGAGGGGTGCGGTGACGACGGACCCCGCGGCGACGACGGTCGCCTCGCCGACGTGGGCGCCGGGAAGCACGGTCACGTGGTAGCCGAGCCATGCGTCGCGTGCGATGCGGACGGGGGCGTAGGCGGGCTCGGTGCCGTTGAGCGGGCCGTGCCCGAAGTGGTAGCCGTGGGTCCATATGGCCAGGTAGGAGCCGGTGCCGACACCGTCGCCCAGGGTGATCTCGTGGTTCGCGTTGAGGATGGTGTGCTGGCCGATCGTGACCCGGTCTCCGATGCGGACCCGGGCCGTCGAGGTCGTGGTCCCGCCGTAGCCGACGCGCGCGCCGTCGCCGAAGTAGAAGAGCCGGCCCGCCGTGAAGTCCCGGCACAGCACCTGCACGTCGGGGGCGATGCGGGCGGCGCCGCCCACCGCGAACCGCTCCGCGACGAGCACGCGTACGCGGGGGCCGATCTCGGAGCCGGTGCCCAGACGCAGTGTGGCGGCCCGCAGGTCGCAGTCGGGGCCGATGACCGTGCCGTCGCCGATCACGACGTCGTCGCCCACGATGGTGGTGCCGGCGCCGATCCTCACGCCCTCGCCGACGGTCAGCCGCCCGGCGTGGATGCGTACGCCCGGACCCGTGCGGCAGGAGTCCGGCAGCCGCTCGGCGTCCACGAGGGGCAGGGCGGGGGACGGCAAGATGGTGGAGGTCATGTCAGAGCCAGCTTTCGGGGAGGTCCAGGAGTACGCGTCGGCGGGCGAACGAGTCGACGTCGGGATCAGAACCGGCGAGTCCCGCGCGGCCCGCGGCCAGGGTCGCCCGGGGAGGCCGCGTCAGATCGCGCAGATAGGGCCAGCCGTCGGTGAACTCGCGGGCGAACTTCTCGTCGGGCCAACGGGGCCCGGTGTCGGTCAGCAGCGGATTGAGTCTGAGCGGGCGCCCCGGCACGACCCCCGTGAGCCGTCCGGGGACCGCAGCGTCCCCGGACGTGCGGCAGGCGAAGGCCAGCGCGGCCGCGTCGCGCAGTTCCTCACCGCGCACCGGCGCCGGCGTACGTTCCTGCAGCGCCGCGTCAGTGAGGACCTCGTCGTCGTAGCAGCGGTCGGGGGAGAGCGCGGCCAGGTACGCGTCGGTGGGCAGCGGGTGGCCCGCGGAGTAGTTGTCGCGCGAGGCGTTGTGGACGTGGCCCAGCAGTACCGGACCGGTGCCGCTGACGCGGAGCAGCTCCGCCAGGACGTGCTGCTTGTCGCGGAAGTAGTGGAAGCTGTCGTGGCTGAGGGCCGCTCCGGCGGCGCCGTCCGCGAGCGGGAAGGCGCCTTCGGCGTCGAAGCAGACCAGGTGCGCGGTGGGGGCGCAGAAGGTCCGGGCGAGCCACAGGTGGGAGAAGACCAGGTCGGAGCCGATGGCGGGGCCCGAGCGGTCCGTCCAGGTGCGCAGGAGGTGCCCGGCCCCGCAGCCGATCTCGAAGAGGGTGGCGCCGGTCGGGACGTGCGCGTCCAGCAGGGCGAGGCCGCTCAGGTACGTCGGCTGGCACCAGCGGTGCAGGAAGTAGGGGGCCAGGCCTCCGTAACCGAGCCCGTCCATGGCCGCCTTGGCGGTCGTGGCGCCGGCGGCCACGGCGAGCGCCGAGACGGGATCGGCCGCCGGGACCGTGTCGTCCTTGCGGTCGCACAGCAGCAGGGCGAGGGCCCGGTCGAGGTCGCCCGCTCGGATGGCGTCGATCGTGCGTGCGCGCAGCCGGTCGCGTCCGGTGCGCAGGTACGGGATGCCGTTCAGGCAGGGCCACAGCGATTCGCCGTCGGTGAGGACGTACGGCTCGGCCCAGGTGAGCGGGCCCCCCGTCGTGGGGCTGCGCAGCAGTGCGAGGAACGGCTCGGCCGGGGAAGCGGCTGGCCGGCGGGGGCTCATACGGTGATCTCCAGCAGGGCGAAGGGGAGGAGCAGGCCGCCTCCGTTGGTCAGCACGGGTGCGCCGTCCAAGGTCGCGCGGCGTGTGCTGAGCGGGTCGTTCGGGGACCGCGGGACGCTCGTCGGCGGCTGGTAGTCGTGGAAGCGGTGGCGCAGTCCCCGTGCGGCGAGGTGGTCCGCGAACGCGGCGCGGGAGTGCACGTTCCAGCCGGGGAGCCAGGCGCCGTCCCCCTCTCCGTCGGCTTGGCGCAGGCGGACCAGGACATCGACGGGGTGCGGGTTGAACGGGCCGAACAGCATGGCGCGTCCGCCGGGTTCGACCAGGTCGAGGACGTGGTCGAGCCACGGGTCGAGGGAGTCGAAGTGGCTGTGCAGGGTGAGGAGGGTGACCGCGCTGTACCGCTGCGCGGGCAGGGTCTCGGCCCGGCCGACGTCGCCCAGGGCGAAGGAAGCCCGCGGAACGTGGCGTGCTGCGTGCTCGACGAGGGCGGGCAGTGCGTCGATTCCGGTGAGGCGGGCGCGCGGGTACCGGCCCGCCAGATGGTGCAGGAAGGCGCCGTTGGCGCATCCGATGTCCAGGACGGAGGCGCCCGGGCGGTCCAGGACCTCGCGCAGGTGGTGCGCGACGAAGGGGAAGTAGGGCCGTTGGTGTTCGGCGGGCGGGCGTTCCAGGTACCGCAGGTCCAGGGCCCGGGTTCCGGTGCCCGCGGGCGGCAGCGCGGTGTCCAGGGGTGGCAGCGCGGGGGCGGGGGGCACCGGGTTCAGGGGACGGTTCATGCGGCACCGTCCTGCGGCGTGCCCGGTGTACGGGGAGTCGCCGGGTAGGGGCGGGCCCCGAGGAGGGCGGAGCCCACCCGCAGGTGGGTCGCTCCGGCCGCGACGGCCGCTTCCAGATCGCCGCTCATGCCGGCCGAGATGACGGTGGCCCGCGGATGGTCCGCCCGCAGCCGGGTGGCGAGCGAGGCCAGCCGGGCGAACGCCTGCGGGGCTGGCACGGCGAGCGGGGCGACCGCCATGACTCCGGCCAGCCGCAGGCCCGGGGCATCGGCGACCGCGTCGGCGAGGGCGGCGAGCCCCTCGGCCGGCACGCCGCCGCGCCGCGGGTCTGCGTCGAGGCTCACCTGGAGCAGGCACGACACGGTCCGGCGGGCGTTCACGGCTCCCCGGGAGAGGGCCGTCACCAGCGTGGGACGGTCCACCGAGTGGACGAAGTCGGCGTAACGGGCCACCGACGCCGCCTTGTTGCGCTGCAGCGTGCCGACGAAGTGCCACTGCGGCGGCACCGCGAGATCGGCGAGGTCGGCGGCCTTGGCGGCCGCCTCACGGTCGTGGTTCTCGCCCAGGTGCCCGACACCGAGCCCGCACAGCAAGCGGGCGTCCGAGGCGGGCCGGGTCTTGGTGACGGCCACCAGGGTGATGTCACGCGGATCGCGGCCGGATTCGGCCGCCGCGGCCTCGATGCGGGCGGTCACGGCCCTCAGGGCGGCTTCCAGTTCGGCCCGGCGCAGGGCGGCGGGGATGGCGGTGGGCCGGTCGGCCGTTGTGATCACGCGATCTTCTCTTCCGTACGGAGGGTGGATGCAGGGCGGCTGCCGGGCAGGACGCTGAGCCTTCTCACCGCCTCGTCGAGCACGGCCCGCTGTTTGCAGAAGGTGAACCGGACGTAGGGACGTCCCGCGTCGGGATCGGTGTAGAAGACCTGGTTCGGAATGGCTGCGACACCGCAGCGGGCGGGCAGGGAGCGGCAGAATTCCAAGCCGTCCCGCTCGCCCAGCGGCCGGATGTCGGCCGTCACGAAGTAGGTGCCGCGCGGGGCGTGCGCGATGAAGCCGGCGTCGTTCAGCCCGGCGACCAGGAGGTCCCGGCGGCGCCTCAGTGAGTCGCGCAGCTGGGTGAAGTGGGCGGAGGGCAGGCGCAGGGCATCGGCGACCGCGTGCTGGAAGGGGGTTCCGGAGCCGAACGACAGGTACTGTTTGACCGCGGTGACCGCTTCGACGAGATCCCGTGGGCCAGTGGCCCAGCCGACCTTCCACCCGGTGACGGAAAAGGTCTTGCCGGCCGATCCGATGGTCAGGGTCCGCTCCGCCATGCCGGGCAGGGCGGCGAGGGGCAGGTGCGGCGGCCCCTCGTACACGAGGTGTTCGTAGACCTCGTCGGAGATGACCAGCAGGTCGTGGGCCCGGGCCGTTTCCCCGATCTGCCGCAGGCTCTCGGGGGGTAGCACCGTTCCGGTGGGATTGTGCGGGGTGTTGAGGAGCAGGACCTTCGTCCGCGGGGTCACGGCGCGGCGCAGCGCGGCCGGGTCCAGCGTGAAGGCGGGCGGGTCGAGGCGGACGGGCACCAGCGTGGCCCCGGCCAGCGCGACGCATGCCGCGTAGGCGTCGTAGTACGGCTCCAGGACGACGACTTCGTCTCCCGGGCCGGTCAGCGCCAGTAGGGCCGCCGCCAGTGCTTCGGACGCTCCGGTGGTCACGACGACCTGCCGGGCGGGGTCCAGCTCGATCCCGTACCGGGCCCGCTGGTGGTCGGCGATGGCTTTGCGTAGTTCCGGCAGTCCGGGGACCGGCGGGTACTGGTGGTGTCCGGCCCGCAGGGCGGCGATCGCGGAGTCGACGACCGGCGCGGGTCCCGGGGTGTCCGGGAAGCCCTGGCCGAGGTTGATCGCACCGTGCAGGGCGGCGCGTTCGGACATTTCGGTGAAGACGGTGGGGCCGGTGTCCGCGAGGCGGACCCTGCGGCGCCGCCCGGGGCCCGTCACCGGGTACTCCGGGCGGCGTTCGTGGCGGCGTTGGTGGCGGCGTTGGTGACGGCGAGCATCCGTGCCCCCGTGGCGGCGCGGCTTTCCCCGGTCTGTGCCTGTACGAGGTGGAAGGAGGCCTCCGCCAGCAGCCGGGCCGGCAGTGAGCCGGCGGTGGTGCTCGCCCCGCCGCCGGCCGCGACGCAGGCGGTGGCGGCCCGGCCGGCCAGATCCAGGGCCGCCGCCCTGACGGCGAGCCGCTCGGTCGTCGCCTCGTGCGCCGGTACCTCGTCCATCAGCTGGTAGGCGGTGGTGCGCAGGGTGCTCGCCTCGGCGGCGATGCGCAGGCCCAGTTCGCCGTATTCGGGACCGCTCCCGGCCCCGGTCAGGCAGGCGGTGGCGGCGGCGATCGTGCCGAACACGCCGGGATTGACGTTCGGCCGGCGTGCGGCGTCGGCGCGCCGCCAGTCGGCTCCCGGGTGCAGGGCGACCAGCCGGTCGGGCGCGACGGCGACGCCGTCCAGGCGCGCCGACACCGTGCTGGTCGCCTCCATGCTCCACAGCCGGTGCGGGCGCACGTCGGTGAGCCCGGCCCGTTCGTCGCAGTCCAGCAGGGCGAACAGGATCCGGTCGTCGGGGGTGACCGCGCCCACGAGGACGACGTCGGCGAGCCCCCAGCCGGTCAGCCAGGCGAGGCGGCCGTGCAGCCGCCAGCCCTGCCCGTCACGGACGGCGGTGACGGCCGGCGGCCCGGGCCGGCGCAGGTGCGAGGTCGCCACGGCGGCGAGGACCCGGCCGTGGGTCATGGGTTCGAGCCAGCGCTCCCGGGTCACCGGGACGGGTGAGGCCGCCACCTCGCGCAGCGGGTGGTGGTGCTGGGCGAAGACGCACCAGGTCGCGCCGTCCGCTGCGGCGATCGTTTCGGACACCGCACGCTGCACCTGCGCCGGGGTGTGCGGTCCGGCGGGCCGGTACACCGCGGTGCCCAGGGCGCCCGCCGCACCGAGGGCGTCCAGGTGGGAGCGCGGAACCCGGGACCGTGCGGTCGCGGCGGCGTCCGGGGCCAGCAGCGATCCGGCCAGCGCCCGGGTGCGGACGACCACGGGGTCGGTGAACGCGTCGGACGGCGGGCGCGCGGACTGCGGCAGTACGCCCGGCCGCGCGGGTGCGGCGTCCGGCCGCGCGGGTGCGGCGTCCGGCCGCGCGGGTGCCGCGGGTGCCGTGGGCGCCGCGGGCGCCGCGGGTGCCGTGGGCGCCGCGGGCGCCGCGGGCGCCGCGGGCGCCGCGGGCGCCGCGGGCGCCGTGGGGGTGGCGCCGGTCATCGGGGGTCCGCCGGTCCGCCGTCGCGGGCGGCCAGCCAGCCGCTGCCGCCGGCCCTGCTGTAGGAGATGTGGGCCGGCCACTCCCGGTCCGCCCAGACTCCGTGGTTGTCCAGCACCAGAAGGGGCTGCTCCCGGCGCTCGTCGAGCAGCGAGAGGTACGGCTCCCCGCGGAATTCCGGATGGTCGGGCACGACGAGGACGGTGGACGCCTCCCGGAAGGCCAGGGCCAGATCGGTGGCGGCCGTGCCGGGTCCGAGCAGGGTGTCGATCTCCTCGGCGCTGTACATCGGGTCGTGCACGCTGAACTCGGTTCCCAGCAGCCGCAGTTCCTCGGTGATCCGCACGGTGGGGCTGAGCGTGGCCACCTTGATGCCGCCCTTGTAGGCGACCCCGAGGACCAGTACCCGGCCCCGGGGCGCGACCGCCTCGGCGACGAGTCCGCGCATCCGCATGTCGGTGTCCACCGCCTCGCTGAGTAGGGACAGTGGTGTGGTGTCGGCCGCGCCCCGCAGGAGGTACCGGCTGGAGAGCGGGATGCAGTAGCCGCCGGTGCCGAAGCTCGGGTGGAAGGTCCCGATGTTCCACTTGGTGCCGGCGAGGCGCAGCACCTCCACCATGTCGACGTGCGGGTAGGCCAGGGTGAGCTGGTTGGCGAGGGTGATCTCCACGTGGCGGTAGGCGTTCTCGACGCACTTGACGAGTTCGCCCTCGATGTGGCTGGGCGCGCGGTGCAGGGTGTCGCACATCAGGCCCAGCACGTCACGGGCGGCGTCGGCGGAGCGCGCCGCGACGCCGCAGTAGATCCGGTCGAGGTCGCGCAGGCCGTACCCCTCGGCGAGGAACCAGTCGCGGCGCGGGGCCAGGGCAAGCAGCAGGTCGGTGTCGGGTTCGAGACCGGCCGAGGTGACGAGGGGGAGCAGCAGGTCCTCGACCGTGCCCGGGGTCAGCGTCGACTCGACGATCACCAGCGGCGGGCGGCCCGGTCGCCGGGCCGCGGTGTCGGCGACGATGGCGGCGAACACCTCGACCAGCGCCCCGGCGAAGGGTTCCGCCTCGCGTTCGGTGGGCACGGCGACGAAGTGCACGGCGACGTCGTCGGCCAGTGCGCGGGCCCGGTCCGAGGTCACCTGGGCGGCGGGGCCGGCCGGTCCGGACGCGACGGCGCGCCGCTCCTCGGCCCGGGCGGGGTCGATGTCGTACCCGACGACGGCGACGCCCTCGGCGCGGAGCGCTTCGACGGTGGACCATCCGATGTGGCCGAGGCCCCAGACACAGGCCGCGGTGTGCCGGGCCAGCAGGTCGGCCCGGTAATCGGGGCCAGGTGCGGGGACGGTGGGCGCGGCCGTCCGCACGGGGACGGTGGGCGCGGCGGACGGTGCGGGCGGGGCCCAGGACGTCTCGGTGGTCAGTGCTGTCATGGCGGTGACTCCCTCGGTGTGGAGGGCCGTGCTCTCAGAGGAGCGGACGGCCGGGGGTGAAGCGATGACGTACGAGGCGCAGCCCCTCGGCCGCGTCCAGCCCCACGGCGGCCCCCCGCGCCCGGTCGAACAGCTCGACCGCGTCGGTGTCCAGGGCCCGGAATCCCTGCCCGGGGTAGCGGTGGCAGGCCAGGGCCCGCGCTTTGCGCGCGAGTTGGCCGGCGGTGGGGACGTAGAGGTTGGGGACGAACTCCGCGTGGCGCACGGTGCGGTGCTCGTTGGGGCCGAACTGCGCCAGTGCGGCGTGCGGCCAGCGCCGGGACGAGGCGATGACCGCGCGGGCGACGCGGACGTGGTCGCCGTGCGAGTCGCCGTCCCAGTGGCTGATGACGGTGTCGGGTCCGGTCCGCGCCACCAGGTCGTCGACGAACCCGACCGCCCGGTACTCGGGGACGTCCTCGACCTGGTCGTAGTGGCCGTCGCCCAGCCAGTGCAGCCGGTGCCCGAGGATTCCGGCGGCTGCCTCGGCGGCCTCGATGCGCCGGGCGCGGCGTCCGGGGTCTGCGTTGCCCGCCGTCTCGGAGACGGTGAACAGGGCGACGGTCACCTCGGTGCCGTGGTCGGTGAGATGGGCGATGGTCCCGCCGAGCGCCAGTTCGGCGTCGTCGGGGTGGGCCGCGACGATGAGGACGTGTGTCACGTGGAGCCCTTGCGGCCGGTGGCGAGGGCGGCGTCGAACCCCTTCAGGAAGGCGGTGAACTCCGCCGCGGCGGGACCCCCCGCCCGTTGCAGTGCTTCGGGCAGGCCGGGGCAGCGGTTGGCGAACACCGGGGCGCGCACCCCGGTGAGCACGGCGCCCCGCACCGGGACCTTGATCCAGGTGGACTGGTACATGTTCGCGCCGTCCAGACGGGCGCCGCTGAGGTCCGACTGGCTGAAGCGGCTGTAGGCGCAGTTGGCGCCCCGCAGGTCGGCCTCCCGCAGGTCCGCGGCGATGTAGGCCTGGACCAGGGTGGCGCCCTCCAGCACGGCGCCGCGCAGGCTCATGGCGCGCGGCGGGTCGCCGGTGATCATGGCGCGGTAGAGGTTCGCGTTCCGCAGGTTCGCGCCGGTGAGCCGGACGTCGCGGGCCGTCAGGCAGCGCCCGGTGAAGCCGCACAGGTCCGCTTCGGTCAGGTCGCTCTCCACCACGTGCAGGTTCTCGCCGTGCCCGCCGCGCAGTACGGCGCCGCGCAGACTGCTGGTGGCGATCGATCCGCCGGTCAGGTGCGCCTCGGTGAGCAGCGCGCCGGGCAGGTCGCAGCGGCTGATCCGGACGCCACTGAGGTCGGCGCGCGTCAGGTCGGCCCCGGTCAGCACGGTCTCGGTGAAGTCGGCGTCGCGGGCGGCGAGCCCCGCGGCGTCCACCCGGTCGGCCCGGACTTCGGACAGGCGCAGACTCGGCAGGGCGGCGTCGGCGAGCACCAGTCCGTCCGCGGAGGTGAGGCGCTGCAGCACCAGCCCCTTCCCGCTCGCGCCGCGCAGCGAGGTCTCGTGCAGGGCGGACTTGGTGATCGTGAGCTGGTCGACCAGAGCGCCGTCGAGGACGGCGTTGTCCAGCAGGCACTCGTTGATGAGCGCGCCCTGGAGATTGGCCGCGCGGACGGATCCGTCCGACAGGTCGCACTGGTAGAAGAACGAACCTGCCAGGTGGGCGCCGTCCAGCTCGGTGCCGCGCATGCTGCATCCGTGGAACAGGGTGCCGGTGGCGTCCCGCAGACCGGAGAGGTCGGCTCCGTCGAAGGTGCAGGTCTGCGCGGCGAGCGCGTGCACGTAGGCCGAGCGCAGGCTGGCGCCCTGGAGGTTGGTGCGTTCCATGCCGGGACAGACCATGGAGACTTCGGAGAGGTCCGCCGAGACCAGCTGGGTGCTGTGCAGGACGGCCCGGTTCAGTGTGGCGCGGCGCAGATCGGCTTCGCTCAGGTCGAGGCCGGTGAGGTCGGCCTCGGTCAGGTCGAGGCCGCGGCCGGTCGTGTCGATCAGGTGCTGGGTGGTCTCGGACAGTTCCTTCAGCAGTGTGGTGCGGTCCGTGCCCCGTGCCCCGGCGAGGCGGGTCACCAGGCCCAGGTGAGTGCTGTTGCTCATGCGATCGCTCCTGCGTCGTGGTGGTGGATCAGTTCTCTGAGCCAGTCGGCCGCGGCCGGCTCCGTGCCGGTTCGGACCGGCTCGTGCTCCATGACCAGCGCCGCCGGCCGGGTGCGGCGCAGGAGGTCGGGGAGCAGTTCGGACAAGCCCATGAAGCCCTCGGCCGGGGTGCCGCCGCGGTCGGCGCTCTCGTGCCCGTACCGCGGGTAGCGCTCGGCGGTGGTCTCGTAGACGTGCATGCTGCGGATGCGGGGCCCGAAGAGGGCGGCGAAGCCGGCAGGTGCCCCGCTGTCCGCACCGAGCAGGTGGGCGTGGCCGAGGTCGAGGCAGAGGCCGAGCTCGCCATGGGCGGCCAAGCTGCGGTGGTACTGCTCGGGAGTCCGCAGCAGCGGGTGGGCGGACAGGTTCTCGATGAGTACGGCGACGCCGTGCTCGCGGGCGAGTGCAGCCGTGGCGGACAGGAAGTCCTGGGACGCCTCCTCGAACCCCGCCTCCTCGTAGGGCGGATAGGGGCTCGGGAAGTGCACCACCACGTGGAGCGCGCCCAGGTCGGCCGCGGTGCGCACGGTGGCCTCGGTCAGCCGCAGGGCCGCCGCCGCTTCGCGGCGGTCCGGGCCGGTGGGCGCGAAGCGCCGGGGCGGGGTGCCGTCGTGGGGAACGGGGGTGTGCAGGGCCGGGCGTATCCCGTGGTCCGCGCAGAACCGTGCGATGCGGGGCAGCGCCGTCGCGGGATACCCGTAGAACTCGACCACGTCGGGCCGGTAGGCGAGCAGCGCCTCGAAGTCGTCCGGGTCGGCCAGCGCCGCGGTGGACACGCCGAGCAGGGTCACCGGGACGCCCCCGTCTCGGCCCCGGCCCCGGCCCCGGCCGTGGCGGCGACGGCCAGCCGGGCGGCGGCGGCGCGGTCGGTCTTGCCGGTCCTGCCCAGCGGGAGTTCCGTCACGAAATGGACGCGCTCGGGCACCTGGTACGGCTCCAGGTGGCGGCGGCCGTGGGCGCGCAGTTCCTCCTCGGTGGGGCTGGTGCCGGGGGCGGCGACGAACAGCAGGTGGACGCGCTCCCCGAGCATCGGGTCCGGGACGCCGACGGCCAGGCAGCCGGCGCCGGCCGGGTGCTGTGTGTACGGGCGCTCCACCTCAAGCGGCGCGATCTTGGCGCCGCCGCGGGAAATCAGCTGCTTCTTCCGGCCGACCAGTTCCACCATGCCGTCGGCGGGACGGACGGTGGCGAGATCACCCGTGCGCAGCCAGTCTCCGTCCATCGCGGCACGGGTGGCGGCCGGGTCGTCCAGATAGCCGGTCATCAGATGGGGGGTCCGCAGGCACAGTTCACCGACGGTGCCGGGAACGGGGGGCCGGGGCGGCCCGTCGCCGGTGGCGATGCGGAACTCCACGCCCGGGCTCGGCCGGCCGATGGTGCCCGCCGCCGTCCCGTACTGGTCGGGGGTGAGGATGAAGTCGGAGGTCGAGGTCTCGCTGAGCCCGTAGACGTCGGCGATGCCCGAGCCGGGCAGTGCGGCTTGCAGCCGGCGGCCGAGCCCGGCGGGCAGTGGCTCCCCGCCGGTGATCCAGGTGCGGGGTCCCCCGGACGCCCTTAGCGCGGCGGACAGTTCCGCTCCCGTGCCGGGTGTGCTCAGCTCCCGGTCGACCAGGCGCAGCATGCTGGGCACCACCGCGATCCGGTCGGCCGGCCGCGCGGCGAGGCGGCGCAGTACGCCCGGTGCGTCGAACCGGGGCAGCAGGTGCAGGGTGCCGCCGGTGGCCAGGGTCAGCAGCGAGGTCCACTGCCCGAAGGTGAAGTTGAGCTGGAGGACCTGTAGGGCCTGGTCGCCGGGCCGGAACGGCAGCACCTCGGCGACGGCCCGCAGCTTGGCAGTCAGCGCCCGGTGTGACAGCACGACCCCCTTGGGCCGTCCCGTGGTTCCGGAGGTGAACGCCACCAGTGCCTGGTCCGCATCGAGTTCCCCGGGGACGCGGGCCCGCGCCGGGCCCAACCCGCGGGTGCGGTCGCCCGCGGTGTGCGCGACGTCCAGCACGAGGCGGGCGCCGGTGCGCTCGGCGGTCTCGCTCAGCACCGCGTCCGGAGTGCTCCGGTGGACCGGTACGACGATGCCCCGGGCCTGCCACACGGCGAGCTGGGCGGCGAGGTCGGCGCTCCGGTTGCCCACCCGGACCAGGACGGGATCCGCCGTGCGGTGACCGGCTGACACCAGTTCGGTGCGCAGCGCCGCCGCCTCGGCCGCCAGTTCGGCGTAGGTCAGTGAGCCGGTGTCGTCGGTGAGCGCGGGCCGGTCAGCGAACCGGGTGCAGGCGCTCGTCAGCAGGCTGTCGAGGCGCTGGTGGTCAGTGGCCACTGTGGTGCTCCTTCCTGAACGGGTGTCGGCCGGTGGACGCGGACGGGGCGGACGACGCGGGAGCCGGCCGTGTGATGGGGTGGCACTGGTGGTCGCGCAGGCGTCCTCCGCCGCGCAGCGCGGTGATCAGCCGGTCCACGCCCAGTACGAGGCCGCCCAGGGGCGGCAGCCCGTGTTCCAGGGCCTCCAGGAAGCCCTCGTCGAGGACGGTGGCGCCGAGGCCCTGCTCGGCCCGGGTGGCGGCCTGGGCGGCGAAACGGCGGCGCTGTTCCACCGGGTCGGTCAGCTCGCTGCACCCCTGGCCGACGTCCAGTCCGCCGATCACCAGGCTCCAGCTCTCCACGAGTGCGGGGTCCCGGCGGTGGGGGCGGGCGAGGATCGCGCCCTCGGCCGGGAAGTCGAAGACGAACGTCGGCCGGTGGAGCCGGGGTTCGGCCAGCTTTCGGTAGAGCAGCAGGGCCAGGGCGCCCGGGCCGGCTCCCGCCGGCGCCGCGATGCCGTGCCGCGCGGCGTGGCGGGCCAGGTCCTCGCGCGAGGTCGAACTGTCCACCGCCGCGCCGAGCGCCGAGCCGAGCAGGTCGTGGAAGCGGTGGCGGGCGAAGGACGGGGGCGCCGGATCGGGTCCGGTCAGAGCGCTCGCGACGGCGGCGACCAGCTTCTGGGCCAGCGCCGCGGCATCGCGGTAGTCACTGTGGACGGCGTAGGCCTCGCAGACGGTGAACTCCGGGAAGTGCAGGGCGTCGGCGCCCTCGTTCCGGAAGATCCGGCCGATCTCGAAGATCCGGTCCATGCCGCCGACGACGAGTCGCTTGAGGTACATCTCGGCCGTGGCCCGCAGGTGCAACGGCACGCCCCAGGCGTTCATGTGCGCCGTGAACGGGCGGGCCGTCCCGCCGGGCAGCGGGTGCAGCACCGGGGTGTCGGCCTCGGTGAACCCCCGCTCGTACAGGCCTTCGCGCAACGCTCTGAGCGCCGCGCCCCGGGCGTGCGCGCGGGCCGTCTCGGCGGGGTCCAGCAGCATCTGCCGGTAGCGGTCCCGGTGCGCGGCGGGGTGGCCGTCCGTCCTCCCGGCGGCGGGCCTGCCCGGCAGCGGCCGCAGGGCCTTGGCCGCGAGCGCGAACTCCGCCGCGGCCACGGCCAGTGCGCCGCTCCCGGTGGTGACCAGCTCGCCGCCGACCACCACCAGATCCCCCAGGTCCGTCAGCTCCCGCCACGCGGCGCGCGGCCGGCCCGTGTCGCGGTCGCCCGCGAGCAATATCTGGATGTCCTCGGACCCGTCGCGCAAGGTGGCGAACTCGACGTCCCGGTGATCGCGGCGGCTGGTGATCCGGCCGCTCACGGTCACCGCGACGCCGGTCCGGGTGCGCGGCGGCAGTGCGCCGTAGCGCCGGTGGAGCTCGGCGACGCGCGCGCCGGCCGGCCGGGCCGGAGGGTACGGGTCGATCCCCCCGGCCAGCAGCGCGGCGCGCTTCGCCCGCCGGTCCTCAAGCTGGCCGGGGGTCCGGCCGCGCTCTCGGCCGGCGGCCTGCGCACCGGTACCGGCTTCCGTGCCGGTGCCCGCGTCGGTACCGGTACCGGTGCCCGTGTCGGTGCCGGTGCCCGTGTCGGTGCCGGTGCCGCTTCCCGTGTCGGTGCCGCTCATGCCGCTGACGCCGCGGAGCCGTCGGCCACCGCACCCGTCCGGATCTGCTCCTCGCGGCGCACGGCGTCCTGGGCGAGCGTACGGATGGGGGTGTTAAGGCCCTGCCGCATGAGCGCGTCCCGGTAGCGCTCGCACTCGGCCCTGGTGCCCACGGCGAGGGTGAAGTCCTGGTGGTGCAGCGCCGAGATGACCAGTTCGAGGGCGTGGCCGAAGTCGATCCCGGGCAGCGCCGTCACCAGGGCCCCCACCAGGTTGTCGAAGGAGAGCTGGTGCGGCGACGCGGCGATGTACAGCGCCCGGTCCTGCGGACCCTGCGGGTCCTCGGCCCGGTAGGGATCCGGGTAGGTCGGGCGCCAGAAGCAGGACGTCGGGTCGTCCCACAGCGGCTGAGCCAGTTCCCTGAGCCGCTCGATGTCGCGCCAGGCCTCGGGCAGCAGCGTGCCGGGCGGGTACGCCTGGGGCACGGCCGAGTAGTCGCCGAAGTCGGTGGACACCGCCTGGGAGCAGGCCGCGCAGTCCCCGGCGAACACCGACAGCTGGAGGTCGAACTCCCCCGTGTGGTCGGGGGTGTGCAATACGTTGGCGAAGGGGCCCAGCCGATATCCGGCCCGCACCGCGGACTTGACCCGCCTCGCGCGGGCGAGCGCGTCGGGGCCGGTCACGAGTAGGACCTCCATCGGACGCCCGCCGTACCAGAGGTCCAGGGACAGGTGCTCCAGCGGGTGTTCCGTGCGGCGCGTGTCCGCCCAGGCCCGGACGATGTCCTCCTCGCCCAGCAGCAGCCGGTGCCGGCAGACGACGGTGAGTCCGGCTTCCTCGGCGGCCTCGACGACGGCCTGCTGGAGCTGCCGCTCGACCCCGTCCGGCTTGATCAGGAACAGGGAGTGGTTGCTGGACACTTGGCTCTCCTTCAAGGAGTCACACGTACGTGGAAGACCTGACCCGGCTGGCCGCGCGAATGGCCGGACAGTGATTTCGATAATGCCGCCGAGAATCCATCCCGGCCATCAACGAATTGGCGCAGCCCGTTCCAGCGTTTACGTGGGCCTGTGAACTCGAATTCGGTGGCGAAGTCACGTGACCCGCGTTTTCGTGAGGGCCGAATTCGCTGGAAATTATTGACAGCCGAATGGATCTGACGCTCAAATGGTTGACGTGCCGCCGGGGAAAACGCTCCCGCCGGGACATTCCAATAATGAGCAGCTCACACAGAGGAGTCATCACCATGAACCGCAACCACGCCGTTTCCATGCGTCCGCGTCTCGACAAGGTCAACGTCCGCACGGGCAAGTAATTCGCATGACCTGAGGGGTGCCGCCGGACTTCGGTCCGGCGGCACCCCTGCCTGTCTCTCCGCCCTCTTCGCACGACGGGAAATCTCTTGACCACATCACCGACGTTCGACGTTCCCGTGGTGGTGCACCACGATCCCTCCCTGCGCACCACCAGCTTGTGTTTCGCGCTCGGATTCGGTGGCCGGCACGATCCTTTGGGCCGTGCCGGCGCCGCCCACATGCTCGAACACCTGCTGATGTCGGCACCCCTCGGGGACGGGCCGTCGCTGAGCGAGCGCATCGAGGACCGGGGCGGCGAGAGCAACGCCATGACCGGCCCCGAGTCACTGGTCATCCATGCGCAGGTGCTCACCGAGGACGCTGCCGACGTGGCCACGTGGATGTGCCGGGCACTGCTGGAACCCCATTGGGACCGGGGGAACTTCGATTCCGAGCGCGACGTGGTGCTCCAGGAGCTGGCGGCTGCCGACTCCGACGACGCCGACGCCGTGCAGGACGCCTTCTTCGCCCGGCTGTTCGACGGGCATCCGCTGGGCTCCCCCGTCGGCGGACGGCCCGAGACCGTGTCCGGGCTGACCCTGGAATCCGTGCGCGACGCGCACGCCCTCGCGCTGCGCACCGCCCCGCTCGCCGTCGCCGTGGCCGGCGGCCTGCCCGAGGACACCCTGCGCGAGGCGCTGCGGCGCGGCGGCCTGGGCCGCGTGGCGTGCAACCCGGTCCCCGATCCACTGCTCGGCTCCCTCGGCGGCGTCCCCGCACCTCCCGTGCCGGGAGCGGTAGAAAAGTGGCCGGACGCATTCTGCTGGCTGCTGGCAGGCGGGCGCGCCCCGCACGCGGGCGACCCCCGCCGGCACGCCTACACGGTCCTCGCGCACCTGCTGGGCGGGAGCCCGGCGTCCCCGCTGTACGCCAGGCTGCGCAACCAGGAAGCGCTGGCCTACGACTTTCGTTCGTGGTCGCGCAGTTACAGCGACTCCGGGGCCTGGCGGATGCTCGCCGGATGCGAGCCGGACAACGCACCCCGGCTGCTCGACGCGTTCCGCGAGGTGCTGCGCGGCGTGGCCGACGACGGTCCCCGCGAGCGTGACTTCGCGGCCGCCGTGCGCCGGGCGACCGTCGAGGCGGTCCGGGAGGCCGAGGCACCGCTGGACCGGACCATCGCCGTCGCCACCCAGCGCATCCTGGGCGATCGGATCTGGGACGCGGAGACGGAGATCGAAGCGCTCGCGGGCGTGTCGGCCGCAGACGTGGCCCTGGCCGCACGCGAACTGAGCGACTCGCTGATCACGGTCGTCCGGCCGGAGCAGCGATGAGCCCCGCTCCTGGCAGTGCGCCGCCGCCCTGCGCGTTCGACGTCAGCGACCTCTATCTGCGGGCCGCCGACGAGGCCGGAGTGCTCAGCCACATCGACGGCCTGCCGGTAGTGGCGGACGAGTACCGGGAGCCGGCCAGCGGCGAGCTCCAGTGCCTGGTGGAATACGCGGACCCAGCGCTCCTCGCCCGGGCGCCCCGTCTGCTCGACGCCCTGTTCCGCCGTCACCCCGGCTGTTCGTCGGCCGTGGTGCGCATCCCGGCGCACCTCCCCGCGCCCAGCGCGCTCCAGCCCCTGCTGAGCTATCTGCGCCATGCCCCGCCGCCGGCGGCCGCCGCACCCGCTGCCGCGCCCGCCGCAGCGTCCGCGCCCTTCGGCATAGCCGAAGCCTCGGACGCCGACGACGAGGCGGTCGGCCGGTGGCTGTCACGGGCGATCCGTGATGCGGCGGCCGACCGCGGGCACACCGAAACCGCACACGGCGCCGCGGAGTCCGTCCGCCGGCTTCTCGAAGCACCCGGCCGGCGCTCCTACCTGGTGCGTGTGCCGGGCAGGCCCGAGCCGATCGGGCACGCCACGCTCCTGACCGACGCCTACGACGACGTCAGCGACAGCCCGTTCGTCGAACTGGTGGACATCCTCATCGACGATGCCGCACTGCGCCGGGCCGCGACCGCCCGCCTGGTCGCGGCCTGCGCCGACACCGCCGCCGCGCTGGGGGCGCCGCTGATCGGCAACGTCACCCATCCCGCGGACCGTGCGGGCCAGGACCGATCCGCCCGGGTCGTGGCCGCCCTGCGCCGACAGGGCTGGACGCCGACGCACGGCTACGCGTACGCCGCCCGCCCCTGACCCACCCCCGGGGGCGACCACCCCCGGCTCCGAGGAGTCCTCTCGTATGACACCGGATCACCGCTCCGACTTCCCGCTCACCCTCGACCTGCTCTACGAACTCCTGGACGTCGCCCCCGAGCTGCCCGTCCGCCGCCTGCTCCAGGCCGCCCGGCAGGTGCGGGGCGTGCTCGCACCGCTCGTCCTGTCACTGGCCGAGCGGGAGGGCATCGCGATGGGCACCGGCGCCCGCGACGAACTCGCCCGCATGCGCCGGCGCGCCGAGACCTACCGGCAGCTGGCCGAAGACACGGCCCGGGTACCCGGCGCCCGCGTGGTCAAGGGCCCGTCGCTCGCCCGCCACTATCCCGAAGGGGCCCTGCGAGCCCTGGGCGACCTCGATGTCGTCGTGCCCGGCGAAGCCGCCCTGTGGCAGGTACTGGCCCTCGCGCTGGACCGGCACGACAGCGACGAGGTGGAACTGACCGAGCTGGGCGCACAGGGCCGGCCACACCTGTTCGCGGCCGTCTGGTGGCTCGGCGAGGACCCGCTGCTCGATCCGGACCACGGCATCGAGGTCACCACCTTCGGGTTCGCCGGCAGGCCCGGATTGGTCCCGCTGCGTGCGTCCCTGCCCGAGGACCAGGTCCTCGCCGATGTGCTCTCCCTCGCGGAGGAGCGCTTCCAGCGTCCCTTCACCGCCAAGGACATCATCGACCTCGTCTGCGTGCTGACCTCCCCGGCGGCACCCGCGCCCCGGACGCTGATCGCCGCCGCCGAAGAGTTCGCCCTCGCCCCCGAGCTGCTCGAACTCTGCGAGCGCGTGCGCGCATACCCGCGGCTGGCCGCCACCGTGCCGGACGAGCTCATCGAGGGACTGCGCGGCCCGGCCGACACGGAACGCGGTCGGCGCGCCGACCCGCAGGCAGCCCCGGTCGAGCAGCGTTACGGGATGCAGCTGACCGTTCCGCTGCGCCGGGGCGAGGGGACCGGCCGCTGCGAACACCGCTGGAACGACGGCGTCATCACGAGGACGCCGGTCGCGGACTTCCTGATGGTCCCGGGAGAGCTGGTCGACCCCGCGCTCCACGCGGCTGCCCTGCAGGAACTGGCCGGGCTGGCCCCCTGGCCGCTGCGGCCGGCCCGCACCACCGCACCGCATCCCGACGGGGAGGTCTGAGAGGCATGGCCGTCATCGAGGTACAGGATCTCACCCGGACCTTCCGGACCCGGCGGGGCCGCGAGGTCACCGCGCTCGACCACGTGGGCTTCCAGGTCGAGCGGGGCGAGGTGCTCGGCCTGTTGGGACCCAACGGAGCGGGCAAGACTACCCTTTCCCGCATTCTCACCACCCTGCTCGTCCCCACCTCCGGCACGGCACGGGTCTCCGGCTTCGACGTCGTGGACCGACCACGTGAGGTCCGCCGCCGCATCGGTCTGGTACTCGGCGGCGACCGGGGGCTCTACGGCCGTCTGACGGCCCGCCAGAACCTGAGGTACTGGGCCGCCCTACAGGGTCTCGACGCGCGGGCCGCCCGCCGGAGCACCGAGGAGGTCCTGGAGCTCCTGGGGCTGGACGGCCGCGGCGACGACCGCGTCGAGACGTTCTCCCGGGGCATGGTGCAGCGGGTCCACCTGGCGCGGGCCCTGCTCGGCGAACCGGACGTACTCGTCATGGACGAGCCGACCAACGGAATGGACCCGCACGCCGGGGCCGGGTTCCGGGAACTGGTCCGCACGCTGCGCGGCGGCGGTACGACCGTCGTCCTCACGACGCACGACATGCAGGAGGCGCAGGCCCTCTGCTCCCGCGTCGCCCTCATCGACCACGGCCGCATCCTGCGGATCGGCTCCACGACGGAACTGCTCGCCGGCATCCGCGCCCCCCGTACCCTCACCGCCGTGGGCGTGCCGCCGGAGACCGCCGCGCGCATCGCCGCACTTCCGGGCAGCGCCACGACCGACGCCGAGGGCAACCTCACGGCCCGCCCGGCCGACGACGAGAGCCTCTCCCAGGCCCTGCTGCTGCTCGCCCAGGCCCGGGCCGAGTCCATCTCGGTCGCCGCCCCCGGCCTGGCCGAGGTCTACCGGACCGTCATCGAGAACCGGGAGTTCGCGCTGTGATGGCCGTGCTGGCCGCCGCCACCCGGGCGCAGGGGGTGATCCTGGCCCGTTCTCCCGGGATGCTGGCCACCCTGGCCGTGATCCCGCTGTACTCGCTGGTCTTCTTCCACTTCCTGCAACGCCACCACCGGGAGGAGCTGGCCACCACGGTGGCGCTCACGGCATTCGTGATGAGCCTGTGGGCGCACGCCGTGTTCGTCGCCTCCGACGTCGTCGACGACGACCGGTCGGACGGCACGCTGGAGCTGTCGCTGCTCACCCCGGACCGCTATCTCGTCGCCCTGGCCGTGCGCACCTTCACCACCACCCTGCTCGCCCTGCCGGTGCTGGCCGAGGTCGTCCTCATCGGCCGGGGCCTGTTCGGCCTGGACGTGACACTGCACAACCCCGCCGTGGCCCTGCCCGTGGCGGTCCTGCTGGTCGCGGGATGCGCGAGCGCCGCCCTGCTGGTCAGCGGGCTGATGATCAAGGTGCGGGGAGCACGCACGCTCCAGAACTCCCTGACCTACCCCTTCTACCTGCTGGGCGGCCTCATCCTCCCCGTCGGCCACCTGCCGGCCCCGTTCGGCACCGTCGCGAAGGGCTTCTTCCTCTCCTGGGCCACCGACCTGCTCAGGGACGCGGCCGCGGGACCGGTCCCCCAACTGGCCCAACGCCTCGCCGTACTGTGCGCCCTGATCCTGGTCCAGACCCTGCTGGGCGTGCTCCTGCTGCGCGGCGTCCTCGGCTCCGTCCGCAACGGAAAGATGGTGCTGCATGACTAGCCACCACGGTCCCGCTCCGGCGAGCCGGCGTTCCGTACGGACACTGCTCCAGCTGATCGGCTACGGCGCCCTCGCCAGCTACCAGGACTACCGGGCCATGTTCACCTGGCGCTCCTGGCTCGGCGGCTGGCTGGTCAGGCTGCTGTGCCAGGTGCTCTTCTTCGCCAACCTCGGAGCGCTCCTCGGCTCGCCCGCACAGCAGGGCTACCTCGCCCTCGGCAACGCCGTCGTGCTCGGCCCGCTCGGCGCGCTCGGCGTGGTCTCCTCGACCGTGGGCGAACGCCGCTCGGGAACCTTGCAGTTCCTGCTGATCAGCCGCACGCCGCCGTTCCTCGCGCTGGCCTCGCGCGGGCTGCACTGGGTCGCCGACGGCCTGCTGACCTCGACCGTCGCGCTGCTCGCCGTGCACCTGCTGCTTCCGGTCCCGCTCCACTGGGCGGCGCTGCCCGCCATCCTGTTCGTGAACGCCCTGATGACCCTGGGCTGTTACTGCCTCGCCCTGTGCCTGTCCGGGATCAGCCTGCGGATGCCCGAGTCCCGGATGTACCTGACGGCCGGCACCACCATCGTGCTGTTGCTGGTGGCCGGGGTGAACACCTCCGTACCGCACAGCGGGGCGCTCGCCTGGGTCGCCCGGGTGCTCCCGGTGAGCCACGGGCTGTCCGCCGTCCGGCAGCTGGCGCACGACGGCACCCTGTCGGTGGCGCTCGTACTGCACGAGGCCCTGATCCTCGCGGGCTGGGCCGCGATCGGCTTCCTGGTGCTCACCCACGGCCTGCGGCACACGGTCCGCTCGGGATCCCTCACCCTGCGCTGATGCCGCGCGATCCCGTTTACCGGGGGCGTGGGGGAACCGGGATGCCGGTCCGTCCGGTCCGGGCCGGCCGGAGCGTTGCCGGCCGGGCCGGCCGGACCGGCGCGCGCCGCCTCACCGGGCCGCGTCAGGACCGGAAGCCCAGTTGGGACGCGAGCACCGCCAGCTGTGTGCGGTTGGTGGTGCCGGTCTTCCTCCGCAGATGGCGCAGGTAGGTGTCGACCGTGTGCCGGCTGATGCCCAGACGGCTCGCGATGCGGCAGTAGGTCTCCCCTTCTGACAGGAGGACGAGCACCTGCTGTTCGCGGGGCGTGAAGCTGGGCGGTGCATCGGCGATGTCGGCCATGACTGACTCCTGGTATCGGATTGCGCGGATCTACGAAGGGCTGGAGGCGGGCGGGGTCAGCCGCCCCAAGAGGTGTCCTCGGTGCACTTGCCCACCGGCGGACAGGAGGGCTCCGCCACCACCGTCTGCGGAGCGGTGGCGGAGTGCTCGGGCGACTGCGCCACGACCGCCACCGCCGCGGTGGTGGAACACACGGCGGTGATGACGGCAGCCAGTGCGATCCGTACGGGCAGAGAAAGTCGCTTCATGTGGGGGCTCCTGGTATCCCGGCTTCTCAGCCTGGTGGACGTCGAGTTGCTGACAGGGACCAACCTGTCGTGTGCACCCCTTCAGGAGCGACTCGGTAGCCCCTCAGCAAACTACCTGGCAGTTAAGCGCCAGGCGGCATATCGGACTCTTCATGGCATAGCGGACTCAGGAGGTCCGCCCGAGGAGCGAGACCCCGGCCCAACCCGCCGGCGCGCGGAGGGACCGGGGGGCTGAATCCAGACAGTCCGGGGGCCTGATCCGCTCCTACGGCCGCCGCGGATCCGGTCAGGTACCGCGACGGCACCCGGGATGACGCGCGAAGATGGCCGACTTGTGCAGTGCCTCCCGGTGTGTCGGAGTGCTCCGGTACTCCTATTCTGTTCGCCTGGACCAGAGGGCTCGTTTCAAGGGCCTGGCAGATGGTGGGGGCGCAGGGCATTGGGACTGGACGACACGCTGGTGGATGCCAAGGAACTACAGGACTCCGACATGGCCGTGTACGGCTGGGTGGTCGAGCACGGCACGGGTTGCGCGGACGCCGTCGCCGCGGGCACGGGGATGAGTCGCGAGGACGCAGCTGCCGGTGTCGAGCGCCTGCTGCGGCTCCGCCTGCTGCAGGAAAGCTCCGACGAACCCACCACGGTCTTCGCCGTGGCGCCCGAGACCGCGGCCGCTCAGCTCGCCGCTCCCGTGGAAGCCCGGATCCTGCGGCAACAGCAGCAACTCGCTCGCCTCCGGGAAGAACTCCTGCGTGCCGCCCCGTCCTACGACCGGCGCCGTTCGGCCTCCGGGTCGCTGGAGGTCCTGGAGAACCTCCACATCGTGCGCGACGCCCTCAAGCAGGCCTCCGAACGGTGCCGCACCGAGATCATCGCCAGCCAGCCCGGCGGTGGTGCCCGGGTCTCCGAGGCGATGGAAGAAGCCCTGGTCCGCGACCAGGCCATCCTCGAACGCGGCGTCCGGCTGCGCACCCTCTACCACCACACGGCACGCTTCAACGGGCCCAGTCAGGCCTACGTCGCAGCGGCCTCGGCCCTGGGCGGGGAGTACCGCACCGTGCACGAGCTGTTCGGCCGTCTGATCGTCTTCGACCGCGAGACCGCGTTCATCCCCGTCCAGGACGGCAGTTGGGGAGCCGTGGTGATCCGGCAGCCGTCCACCGTGAACTACCTGTGCGAGATCTTCGAGCAGACCTGGGACCGGGCCACGCCGTTCACCGCCGCGGTCGGCCAGCAACTGGAGACGGTCTCCCGGGAGATCCACGAGACGATCGTGCGACTGCTGGCCGCCGGGCTGAAGGACGAGGCGATCGCCCGCCGCCTGGGTATGTCGCTGCGCACGGCCCGCCGCCACATCGCCGACATCATGGAGGAGCTGGGCGCCGGAAGCCGCTTCCAGGCCGGCGTCCGCGCCGCGGAGCGGGGCTTGCTGGACATCGAGGGACCGACCGAACCGCTCACCGCTTCCTAGAGCCGTGGTTGTGACCGGGGCGCGCGGCGTGTACGAGGCGGGAGATGCGGGAACGGTTTTTCGTGACTGTCCCGGCGGCCCGCGGTGCGGAATGCTCGCCATGACGGAAACAACCGGGTTCCGTGACGTGAGCGGCACGTACGGACACCACACCACAGGAGCCCCATGCACAACGCGCCATCGGCAGACGGGGTGACCTTGCCCCACGTACGGGAACTCGCGCAGTTCCTCGCGTTGTGCCACGGCCAGGGGCCCGCCATCCTGTGGCCTGAGCAGGAACGTGTGGCGCACGAGGGGCAGGACGCCACAACCGTCCTGGCGGCAGAGGGCCGTGAGCTCGCACGGCTGACGGGCCTTCAGCCGACCATCGAGTGGCACCGCGCGGACGAGGGCGGTGCCCGGCCGCTGTCCACCGGCTCGTCCGGACACCTTCTGGTGCAGCAAGAGGACGGGGCCGGGACTTGGCGGCTGCATGCGGTGCCGGGGGCCGAAGAGTCCTTCTCCTGCCGTCTGAGGTCCGGCGAAGTGCTCTACGTCCCGCCCGGCTGGAGCTGGCGTGCCGACCTCACCCCCGGCGCACGGCTGCTGCTGACCCGCCTCGGCCCGGCAGCCGGTGAGCCCGCAGCCGGCTCCCCCGCGCCGGCGTAGGCCAACCACTGCGGTCGTGCCGGCGACGCCGTCGCGGCCTCGGGGCGGTGGCAGGCGTCGACACGGCGACCGCGAGGTGCTGGCGGCGGTCGTGTTCGTCGCGACGCCGGGCTGGCCGTGGCAGCAGCTGCCTGCGGCATCGTTCGGGCCGTCCGGAGCAACGGCCCATCGGCGGTTCTCCGAGTGGACCGAAGCCCGCGCGGGCCGACCTCCACCGCCTGGTGCTCGACGAGCGCGGGGCCCGCGGCGAGCTGGACCGGTCCCGCTGCGCGATCGACTCCGTCAACATGCGCGCCCTGGAAAAGGTGGACCTGACAGGTCCGAATCCTGTCGACAGGGGCAGGTACGCCTCGGAATCTCAGGCACGAACCTGCACGACAGCCAGGCACTCGAACCCCTCGTCCGCTGCATACCGCCCGTCCGGCTCACACCGCGGCCGCCGCCGGCGCAAGCCCAGCAGGGCTGACCTCCGGCTGCCGGGCCGCCCGGGCGGGCCGCCGATATCCTGGGACCGAGATCGGGGGCTTTCCTCATCCGGAAGGCAGCACAATGCGGCGTCGACACCTCATGCTCCTCGCAGCCCCCCTCCTCGCCTCATCGGTGGCCCTCGCCCCCGCCCACGTGGCGCAGGCCGGAACCGCCGGGACGAGCGGGGTCAAGCAGGCGGTGAAGGTCACCAAAGTCGAAGTGGTCACCCTGCTGAAGTCGGGGGAGACCGTCGAGTGCAACGGCACTCCCGTGGACATGGCCTTCGACGGCAAAATCACAGCAACCGGGCCCGGCACGGTCCGCTACCACTGGACCGTGAACACCAGCCGCGCCCGGGTCTCCCCGGGATCCTTCGCCTTCGGCGCGGGCACCTCCACCAAGGTCGTCCTTCAGGTCGTGGACATGCCGGAGCCTAGGAACGCCAAGGCGGTGACCGGGTACGTCACGCTCCACCTACCGGACCAAAAGAAGAGCGTCCGCAGCGAACAGGTGACGTTCCCCTGCAAGAAGTGAGCCCTACTCCCTCTTGCGCTCAGCAACAGCACCGGCAGGCCCGCACGGGCACCGAAACCGATTCCTACCGCCTCGCCAGCACGCGCGCCCGCGCCGAGGAGCCCGGCCTGCTGCCGGAGCGCCGTCCTTCAGAGCCAGCCAACCCGGACGGGTGGCGGGTCCAACCGCGTCCCGGCGGGCGGTACCTCCGGACCCGCCACCGGCCCGGCCGCGGTGACCGTCACCTACGAACAGGCCAGCGGGAACACCGGTGGAGGCACCGGGTCGAGGTCGATCCTGCCCATCAACCTCAGCGGCATCCTCCCGCTGTTCAACAACATCAACGTCAACAACAACGTCAAGAGCCCCGGCGCCAGCAACACCAGCACACAGAACTTCGGCCTGAACACGCCCTGAATCACGCCGCTCCGGAGCGTGGAGTGAAGTGAGCAGGGGCCGTACGCGGCGGTCACGGCGGATGCCGCCGGGACCACCACCGGTCTCTCGCCCTTCCACGGCGCGGTCAGATGCGGCTTGTTCAAGAGAACGGGAGGCACCTCATCGTCGCTCCCGCCGGCCCGGTCGGGATGGACATCGGCTGGACTGTGCGCCGACGTCAACGCGCCCCGTAGGGTGGCCTGATGTTCGATCGTCTGGAGATCGGGGTGTTGCCGCCGGGCCCGCGGTTCGCTGCCCAGTTGCGGTTCTGGGTCAACGGCGAGGACGTGGTCGAGGAGGCGGTCGGCGAAGGTGGCCGTGGACCGTACGCAAGTTGCGCGCTGCCGCCCGGCCGCCCCAGCCCTCTCCGGGCGACCGGCGAGGCACGCCGTCTGGAGCTGGGGGAACCGGACTGCACCGGTGGCTGCTGCGGCTTCTTGACCGTGGTCGTGCAACGGTTCGGAGAGATCGTGCAATGGTCGGACTGGGAGGTTCCCTGGGCGGCGCACACCCCCGTGCCCTACCCCCCGCCGGAGCTCCACTTCGATGCCGTCCAGTACGACGCCGAAGTGGCTCGCGCTGAGGTAGACCGGTGGTGGCAGGTCTACTCGTAGCCCGGCGCGGCGCGACCCTGCCCGGCTGCGGGCTCTTTTTCGCTGCCACGTCGGGCTGTACGTGGCAACAGCTGCCCGCGGCATGGTTCAGGCCGTCGGGGGCAACCGCCCACCGGCGCTTCTCTGACTGGCCCGCAGGATGGGATGACCCCGGGCTGACCACGGTTCGGCACACGTGAGCCGGGTCCGCTCGGGACGGTGCGAAGTGCCGGAAGTTGCGCCAGCGCAGGTGACGGCCGACGCTAGTCGGCAGTGGCCGTCGCCGGCCCGACGAGATGAGGGACAAGCTCGACGGCCGCGCTCAACTGGTTGGATTCGATACGGCCTGCGGCATCCTCGGCGACCACCCGGACATCCGAGCCGAAGGGCCGACGCCTGATGCGCCGGGGGGCCTGGCTGCTGGAGCAGCCCGGCTGGAAGGGGCCCGGGCGGTACGGAGGGAGCCTCGGCCGGGTGGACGAGTGTCACCGCGGGTGGGCGTCTCTTAGCCGGTCGGGTCGCCGGCGGCACTGCTCAGTGGGGAGGTGAGCTCACTGGATCAGGTCGGTGTGCGGGTGCTCCGGGCACTGCGGGCAGACGTAGAGCTGCAGGCGGTTGGCCCTGGAAACCTGGACCTTGGGCGGGTTCGCCGCCCCAGCGTCGTCGAGGGAGTTGAGGGCTTGATCCTCGTACGGGACCCAGCCCGTGTTGCTGCTGTCCCATTCGGTCGAGGCGATGGTCAGGAGGGGGGCCATTTTAGTGCCGCAGGCGGCGCAGAACCGGGCTATGGGATCGGTGAGTCCCCACCGGGGCCAGCCGCCGACCTTCCAGCCCGGGGCGACGGACAGCTCGCTCCCGTAGTACGAATCCGGATAGGGGGCCCAGGAGCTGTCCAGGGCGGCGCCGGCTGCCTGCCAGTTGCCCCAGTCCGCGATCTGCTGCTGTAGTTCCTTGCTGACGTCCATGGGGTGGGGATACTCGGTGATCTGCTCCGGCGCGAGCACGCACGGCTCCGGTCTGTAGCCGTCGTACTCCTCCTCGATCGGCTCGGGGGGCTCGGCGAGGATGTCGGTGACCTCGGCAGCGGATCGCCAGAACAGTGCGGTCGGAGGCTTGTAATCCGGTTCGTGCTCGAAGGGGCACCACAGCACCTGGAGCAGGTCTGCCTGCCCGGGCGGTCGCAGCAGGGGTACGTCGCGCACGTACAGCTGGGCGACGGGCAGCATGGCGTTCGGGCCTTCTTCCAGCCACCCGTGCGGCTCTTCGCAGTACGGCCACGGCTCGTCGGCGGGCCACAGCAGTGGCCCGCCGACCGAACTGTCGTGCGGTGTCGGAGACCCGGGGCGGGGATGCAGCCGGATCGCCGGACGTGCCAGCGGGGCCAGTTGAGGAAAGACCGCGGTGACGTCGACCGGCCGCGGCGGCGTGGTACGGCTCATTCTGGCTCCCGGTGGCACGAATCAGGCGGGTCTAGTTTCCGAGGTTCAGCTGTCCGGTGTTCTTCTGGGTGTTGGTGATGTAGACGTCGGGGAACAGCGGCTGCGACGTTCCGTCCGACCGCTCGACCCTAGCGCTCATCGTGACCGCCTGCGGAATCGTGCTGTCGCTGTTCAGGTAGTCCGGCGTCACCTGATAGAAGATCGCGTCGTTCGGCCCGAGGATGCCGCCGTCCTTGACCTCCCTCGCCGCCCTTTGAGCCACGGCCTCGTAGGTCCGCATGCTGGGCGTTCCGGTGTTCATCCCCGACTGCCAGCAGGGGACGAGGTTGTCCGGTCCGCCGTCGTTCTTTCCACCCTTGCCGCCGAGGACGTTGGGTATCAGATGGCACCGGGCGAGTCCGGCCGTGGTCGAGTTGGCCGTGCGGAACGCGTCGGCGTCCGCCCAGCCGGTGATGTCCCCCTCCGCCTCGGTGCCCTTCGGGGGCGCGATGCCCAGGCAAGCCTGCGCCCTTTCCGCCCGAGTACCCGCCGGACTCAGGGGTACGGTCTTGTTGACGTGCGGGACCGGTGCGGTGGTGTTCTTGATCCACCCGTTGCCGGAAGGGACCGAACCGGCGGGAGCGTTCTGACGGCAGACGGCCTGCGGTTCGGCGATCGAACCGCTGATCTCCACCTTGAACTGGTCGTCTTCCACCACTCGCTGGTTCTCGAAACCTTCGGCGAGCTGCGCCTCGGCTGCCTGCTTGTCCGCGAGCGGGACGTGGGCGCGCGCGCAAGGGCTGCTCGTGCCGCCGTCCAGCACGTCGGTGACCCACCCCCCGCGGGTGCTGTGACGGGGGAGGATCTCGGCGCACTGAGCGCCGTCGGTTCCGCCTTCACGGGTGACCGCGAAGGGGAACTCGCCGCAGCTGTCGTTCGAAACGAGGTCCGTCCGGGCCTGGAAGGTGCCGCAGGTCCGAGCCGTCCGGCCGGCTACGTCACCCTTGGCCCGGGTCAGCGGCTTGGCGCGTCCCCAGCCGTCGGGGAGATTGCTCTGGGCCCACAGGTAGCCGGCCGCCGCGGCTCCCGCGCCCTGCGGGGTCGGCTGGTCGCTCATCTTGACGACCGGCATGTAGCTGGGCACGACGCAGCCGGGGTCGGGAGCGGCGGAGGTGGTCGTGTCCCGGACGGCGTCGTCGCAGCGGATCTTCTCCGGGTTGCTCCAGGAGGCGTTCGGGTCCGTGATCTGGGCGCCGGGAGACGTCACGAACAACTCGTACGACGTCGTGAAGTCGACCTTCGTGCCGGGAGCCGGGGTGGATTCGTAGACCACGTCTCCGTTGAGGACCTGGTCCTTGATGATGGTCTTACCCGTCCACCGGGGCGACTTGGTGACCTTGCAACCGGCCGAGCAGGCGGGCCTGAACCGCACGCTCAGGGTCGTGACGGCCCCGGTCGCGCCGGTCATGGTCACCCTGACGAATTCGCTCCACGTCGTGCCCTTGGCGGGCAGGACGGCGCTGCTCGAAACGTCCAGCGTGCCGGTGCCGATCTCCTTGTCGTTGCTGTCCTTGAGCGTGTACAGCACGGTCAGGCCGTGGACGCAGTAGGCAAAGCGGTTGTAGTACCACGTCCTGGGGGCTGCGAGCGCACAGCTGCCCGAGTCGGCGGCGGCAGCAGGCGCCGCCTGCGGTGCGGCAGCGAGGGACTTTCGCCCGGCCGGGGCCGCCGGGGTGGCGATCGAGGTGACACAGCCCTTCACGGCGCCCGCCTTGCGCTCGCGGGAGCCGGCTGGCGTGGGCCCGCAGCTCTCTCCGGGAGTCATCGTGGCGGGCCGGGTCTTGCCGGGGGCGGGAACGCCGGTCAGACCGTTCGGGTCGACGCTGCCCGCCTTGCGGGGGGACGCCTGCGCCGTCGGCGCCTGGCCGTCGGCGGCGGCGGCGGTCGCGGTGCCGGTCGCGGTGAGACTCCATGCGAGGAGGAGACCGGGAAGTATTCGTCTCCAGCGTGGTGAAATCATGTCTTCTCTCGGTAGGAAGTCGCCCCGAGCGACATCTGACTGGCTTCGCGATCAGTCGAGCGGAATCGCCTTCTGTCGCCCGGGGCGAGAAAGGGAACTACTGCTGCATTCCGTGCGGAATGCGCCTGTTTTTGACCGTCCGTCACGACCGTCTCGATGGGCGGCGACGTCGTCGTCGCGCCGAGGGATCCGGTTCCCGGAGCGGGTTCGGTACAGCGCTCGCCGGCCGGGGGCCGGCCGGCGCGTCATGCCCGCCGTGTCGGGCCCGCCGACCGGCGGAAACGTTTTATCACAGGCCGAACCGCCCCCCGTGGTCGAAGGCCCGAGGCAAAGGGGCCGGCATGGCCAGGGGGTGGTGCTGGATCAGCTGTCAGGAGACGAGGTCGTAGAACATCTTGGATGCGGCCCCGGCGGCCTTTTCCACGGTTCGAACGACCGGCTTGGCCACGGCGGTGGCTGCGCGTCCGCCGCCTCGGGTGACGAGTCCCAGTGCCGCGCGGCCGGCGGATGAAACGAATTCACCGCTGGTGAAGCCGTATTCGATTCCGGTGGCGATTGCGCTGACTCCGGCGGCGACGACGGAAATACCGAGGCAGACTGCGGCGATGCTGCCGAGGACGGGTGCCGCCGGGAAGAAGACGCAGGAGACGGCGAAGCCTGCTGCCAGGAGCCCTGCGGCCGTGCTCACCTTGTCGGCGGTGTCAGCCCACCATTTGGCGTCGTTCCACCATTCGTCCTTGCCGGGCTGGCTTCCCTTGGGGTTGACCGTGTCGTTGTTCGTCGTGTCCGAGGGGTTGTGGTTGGCGTCCCGGTCCTTCTGCGCCTGCTCGGCGGCGGCGCGTGCGGCTTCCCTCACTTCCGCCGTCCGCTTGTCCGCTGCGATCTGGCGTGCCTCGGCGGCGGCCGTGGCAGCGGTCTTGGCGTCCCGGCCGGCGTCGAGCTCGGACTGGTGGGCATTGGCGGCGGAGGCCTGGGCGCTGTTGGAGGAGGCCAGTGCGCTGCGGGCCGCGTCGATGGCGCGGTTGGCGGAGTGGTTCGCCGCGCGGGAGGCGCTCTGGGCGGTGGCGGCGGCGTCCTTGGCCTTGTTCGCCGAAGCCTGGGCGTCGGCGGCGGACTTGTCCGCGGAGTCCGCGTGCTTGCGGGCCTGCTCCTTGTAGTCATCGGCCAGTTTCGCCGAGTCCAGGGCTTTCTGGGCCCACTCCTGAGCCTTCTGGCCGGCGTCCCGGGCCACTGCCGCGACCTGGGAGGCGAGGGCCGCGTCCTTCTGGGCCTCCTGGGCGATCTTGGCCGCTGCCGCGATCGCCGCCTGCATGGCGGCGGCGTGGCTGAGGGAGTCGTAGTCGAGCTGGGCGGCTCGGTGCCGGACGGATTCCACGAAGCGCCGGCGCATCCACGCGGGGCCCTCCATGGCCACCTCCGCGTAGGCCTTGGCGTACGCGTCGCCGCTGGCGATGATCGTCATGGTCGTGACGGCGTCGTCCTCTTCGACGGCCTCGGCGAGGTCCTCGTCGAAGAACTTCTGGAGGGCTTCCGGCGTGTTCTTGTTGAGCGCGTCGTTGGCGGCCTTGGTGACGGTCTTGCCGGGCTTCGCGTTCAGAATCTTCAGGATGTTGACCCTGTTGTCCTCGGCGCGCGACTTGATGACGCCGGAGGTGTTGAAGTCCCCTGCCGCGGGGACGCCGCCGGCGAGGGCCTGAGCCGCTGCCTTCGCGACGGCCGGCTCGGAGACCTGGGCGATGAAGAGGATCGTCTCGCGGTCGTCCTGGGACTCGGCGAGCTGCCGGTCGAGGTCGATCCAGGAGTGGACGTCGTAGTCGGATCCGGCGAGTGCGAAGCGGGCGGCCTGACGGGTCCAGATGCCCTTGGAATCCAGCAGTGCGATGGCTGCCTGGCGGCCGAGCGCGGCGGCGGCGGTGAGGTCGTCGTTGCCGAGGGCCTGCTCCGCCTTGGTTATGAGGTCCTTCGTGGCCTGGGCGGTCTGCTGTGCCTGGGTGCGCTTGTTCAGGGCGGCAGCGCGCTCGCTCTTGTCCAGCTGGGCGAGCTGCGCGGCTTCCTTCATGCCTTCCAGCTTGTCGGCTGCCAGCGTGGCCGCCTCGGCTGCGCGGGCGTTCTTCTCCACGGTCAGCGCGTCGGCGATCGCCTGCGTCGCGAGGTTCGCCGCCTTGACCGCCTCGTCGGCGTACGCGGTGGACTTGTTCGCGAAGTCGATGGCCTGGCCGGCGTACTTGACGGCTTCTTCGGCCGCATCGGCAGCCTTCTCGGCGTGCCCGGCGGCGGACTTGGCCGCAGCGTTCGCCCTGCGCGCGGCCTGCGCCGCGGTCGAGGCCAGTGCCTGGGCCGTGGAGGCGGCGTTGGTCGCCTGGTTGGCGGCGTCGGAGGCGATCGCGGCCTGGCGCTTGGCCTCGGCCGCCTCGCCCTGGGCGACGCCGGAGGCGTCAGCCGCCTGGGCGGAGGCCTTGGCGGCGGCCGCGGCGTCACGGGCCGCGTCGGCGGCGGCCAGGCCGGCGCTCGCGGACTGCTCGGAAGCGACGGCTGCGTCGTCGGCCGCCTTGGCAGCGGAGTACGCCTTCGCGGCAGCGTCGCGGGCGGCGACGGCCGCGTCCTTCGCCTCGTTGGTCTTCGTCGCGTCCTTCGACGCGGCGATCGCGGCGTTGTAGGCGCGAGTGGCCGCCGATCCGGCGGCGGCTGCCGCCTGGGAGGCCGCCGTGGCCGCCCAGGACGCCCGCTGGGACGCCTGGACCGCGGCCGAGGAGGCACGGATGGCCGTCCGGGCGGCGGACGCGGCGCCGCTGGCGGCGGTGGCGGCCTGGCGGGCCGCCTCGGCGGACCTGCGGACGTCGTCCCGTGCCTTCTCGGCTTCGGCCGCAGCCGTTTCGGCCTTCTCCTTGGCCTTGCCCGCAGCTGTCGTCGCCCGCTCGGAGGCCTCGACGGCAAGGTCGGTCTGCTCCCGGGCACGCGCGCTCTCGCGCTCGACGATGGCGACCAACTGCGCGATGGTGGCGGCTTCCTGGTCGCGGGCCCGGGCGATGTGCTGGCCGGTGTCGAGGTACCACTGCATGTCGTCCGCGGTCCCGCTCAGGGCGCGGTTCGCGTACTTCTTGAGCTCCGGGCCGGCCGTCGCGAGGCTGCGGATGACCTCTACCCGGGTGTCCTCCAGCCTGGCGTTGTACTGGCCGGTGAGCAAGAACTGCTCCAGCGCCTGGTCGGTGCCGGCGGTCAGCGCGGCGTTGCCGTCCCGCTTGACGCTCTTTCCACCGTTGGCCATGACGCTGAGGGTGGTGACCCGCATGTCCTCGGTGACCGAGGAGCGGAAGCCGTCCTTGACGAACGTGGATATCGCCTCGTCGCCACCGGTGAGGGCGGCGCTCGCGTCCCTTCGAACGCTCTTGCCCCCGTTGCCCAGGTAGGTGAACGCGGCGACACGGTTGTCGGTCCGTGTGGCCTTCGGCAGCTGCTCGGTGAGGAAGGTCGTGATCTCCTGGTCGGTGCCGCCGAGTACGTAGGCAGCCGCCTGCTTGACCGAGCGGCCGCCCAGGATCCACGCCTTGACGACCTTGGCCCGATCCGTGTCCGGAAGCGTCAGCGCGTCGCCGGCCGGCGCGGCCGCGCCAGTGGCCGCCCGGACCGGGGTGGTGAACAGCCAGGGGGTGGAGACGGCGGCTGCGCTCGCTGCGAGAGCGGTCGTGAATCGACGCCGACTCCAAAATGTTTCCTGCACGGAAGAACCTCTCTGATTTTGATTCCTCGTCGAGGCCGAGGCTGACACCCGCCCGAGATTCTCCATCGGACGGCGATGACTCGACCATATGCAGCGCTCACGCCCGGAACACACTCGGCCGGAACCCAACTATCGCCGCGCCCGAAGAATGGCTGGATCTCGACTATGGATTTTCGAAAAATCGTCACAACCATTCAATAAGGTGGCGCAAGTCACACGCAGACTCACCGGTATGTCCAGATATGGGACTCATATCCCATTGGCTGGAACGCGAATGTCTTGGTTTCATTCAGAAGATCGCCAGCCACTTGCACACGCTTCGAAGCTATCTCGTTTCAAGTGCGCCATAAATCATGCCCAGCGGAACTCGCAATTCCGGTCGCGCCCCACATGCGGGCGCATCGATCTCACGCACAGAGCACGTGCATACGGCTCGCGAACCCCACCTGGATCGACACTAAGGACGAAAATGAAGGCACGTAGCACAATCCTGCGGATCGTCGGCGCGGCTCTGGGAACCGGCGCTCTGACCTGGGTCGCCATGGGTGGAGTGACCGGCGGAACCGGTCCGGAGAACCTCGCGACGCAGTCGATCGCCGATGAGGGACCGGGTTATGCCGTCGAGGACTTCTCTTACCCGAACGCCGACAAGATCCTCGCCGAGCAGAAGATCAAGCTGAAGAGCGGAAACGGCCGAATCCTCCTCGCCGAGTGCACCGGCGCACCCGAACTGATGGAGGTCTTCTCCCACCAGAACGAGAAGGTCTGTTTCCGCGTCACCGGGGACAAGGGCTACCTCAGCTTGGAAATCCCGGCCGTCTTCGGAGTCAAGGGAAACAACTACGCGGCGCAGGTGGAAATGTCCGCCGGCACCGAGCAGAAGACGTTCAACGTCGACAGGAACGCCTGGACGGCCGTCGGCGAGACCGCAGATGGGCAGGGTCGCGATTTCATGCTTCTGGAGATCCGGACTTCCAAGTAATGGCCTCGGGGACGCCCTGAGACAGCCGAACGCAGGACCCAACAATCTCGGCTGCTGTTCCCCGCCCCGAAAACCCCGGCTTTCCGGTCTGGTCATTCATGTTCTCCCAGGCCCGGAGCAACTCGATCGCCGGCCGGGGACGCTCCACGCTCCCGACCCGCGTCCAGTGAGTCGATGACTCGCCTGGCCGTCTCCGCACCATGGCCCGGCCGGGCAAGGCCCTGCTTCTTCGCACACCCAAAAAAGGATCTTCATGTCCGTACATGGTTCACGCACCGCGTGGGCTGCCGCCCTGCTTTCCGCCGCAGTGGGGGGTGGACTGCTCACCGCCGGTCCCGCCACGGCCCTCAGCGGCAGCGATGCTCCGGGCAGCGGCTACGCCTTCGCCGCGAAACTCAACGTGGGTGACAAAGCGTCCTGTTCGGGGGCGTTGGTCGATGCCCAGTGGGTGATCACCGCCGCGTCCTGTTTCCGCAACGGCTCCGCCGCGGTCCCGGCCGGCAAGCCCGCCCTGAAGACCACCGTCACCGTGGGACGCACCGATCTCACGCAGTCCACGGGCACCGTGGTCGAAGCGGCGGAGCTCGTTCCGCACGCGGACCGCGACCTGGTGATGGTGAAGCTCGCCTGGCGGGTCGTCGGGGTGGAGCCGGTCAAGGTCGCCACCACCGCCCCGTTGGCGGGCGAGCAACTCACGTCTTTGGGGTTCGGGCGGACGAAGACGGAATGGGTCCCGGACAAGGCGCACACCGGGGTCTTCACCGTGGCCTCCGTCGACGGTGGCACGCTCGGCCTGAACGCATCGGGCGGCGCGGTGGTCTGCAAGGGTGACGCCGGCGGTCCGGCTCTTCGTCAGACGGACGGCGGTCCCGAGCTGGCGGCGGTCAATTCTCGTTCCTGGCAGGGCGGCTGTCTGGGCACGGACGCGGCCGAGACCCGCACCGGGGCGCTCGACGTCCGTGTCGACGACGTGGCGGCCTGGGTGGACCAGGTCCGCAAGACCACTCCCGCGGTGCGTCTGGCGTCCGTGGTGCCCAACGTCACCAAGGTGATGGGGACGGGCGACTTCAACCAGGACGGCCGTACGGACATCGCCGCCGTCACCACTGACGGCAACCTGCACACCTTCGCCGGCCGTCCCGACGGCACCTTCGAGTACGGCCGCCCGCTGTGGCGGGCCGACGGCAGCTGGGGTCCCGCCAAGAAGATCATCGGGGGTGACTTCAACGGCGACGGGTTCACCGACATCGCCTCCGTCTGGAGCAACGGCGCTCTGCGCCTGTACGCGGGCCGGTCCGACGGCAGCCTGGCCGACGGCAAGGCGATGTGGGCGGACGCGAGCACCAACTGGGACGCCATGCGGCAACTCGACCGCTACCGGGCGCCGGGCTCCGACCGCGACGGGCTCATCGCCGTCTGGGGTACGGGTGACGCCAAGGGGTCCCTGCACGCGTACTCCACGACCGCGGACGGCGTGCTGACCAGCCAGAGCCGCAAGATGTGGCCGGACAACACCTGGCTGGGCATCCAGAAGATCACCACCGGCGACTTCAACAACGACGGCCGCGACGACGTCGTGGCCATCGCCTCCGACGGCGCCCTGCGCCGCTACAGCGGCGACGCCGCCGGCGGCCTCGACACCGGCGTCTCCATGTGGCACGACACCGCCTGGAACAACATGCCCGTCCTGTTGTCCGGTGACTTCAACGGCGACGGCAAGACCGACCTCGGCGGTCTGTGGAGCAACCAGCAGCGCTTCAACTTCTACCGGGGCAACGGACAGGGCGCCGTCGCCCCGGGCGCCAACGCCTGGCCCTCTCCCCTCCCCCTGCCCGCAGGCGGTCAGATCCGCAACATGAACAGCGGCAAGTGCCTGGAGATCTCCGGCTCCAGCAAGGACGACGACGCCCCCGCCCAGCAGTGGACCTGCGGCGCGCAGGCCGGCGCGAAGTGGGAGCTCCGCCCCACGGCCACCGCAGGTGTCTACCAGATCGTGAACGTGAACAGCGGCAAGTGTCTGGAGATCATCAACTCCATCAAGGACAACGGCGCCCGTGCGCAGCAGTACACCTGCCACGACATCCCCACCATGCTCTGGACGATCAAGCAGGCCGGCAGCACCGTCAGCCTGAACATCAGCAACGTCAACAGCGGCAAGACCCTGGAGATCTCCGACTCCAGCAAGGACAACGGCGCCCCCGCCCAGCAGTGGGAGCACTCCTCCGACCCGTCCTTCGCCACTCAGAGCTGGTACCTGTAACCAGCCTTCTCGGGCGTCTCGGCAGTCCCGGATCGACAGCCCCGGCCCACGCCACTGCTCTAAGGAAAGCCACATGTCTGCACCCCGTCCGCGGACCGCGCGGATGACCGGCCTGCTCGCAGCCGCCACCGCCGTCGCAGCCGGTCTCACCACCGCCGGATCCGCCCAGGCCCTCACGGGCCCCGAGGCCCCGACCGGCCAGTACGCATCCGTCGTCAAGCTGAACATCGGCGACGACGCCAACGGCCTTGCGTGCACCGCGGCGCTCGTCAACGAGTGGTGGGTCGCCACCGCCGCCAGCTGCTTCGCCCCCGCCCCGGGCCAGCAGGTTCCGGCCGGGAAGCCCGCCCTGAAGTCGACGGTCACCCTCGCGGACGGCCGGGCCCTCGAAGTGTCCGAACTCGTCCCGCGCACCGATCGCGACGTGGTCCTCGCCCGTCTGGGGGTGCCCGCCCGAGGCGCGGCCACGGTCAAACCCGCCGCCACCCTCCCTGCCGCCGGCGCGGACCTCACCGCCGCCGGTTTCGGCCGGACGAAGACCGAGTGGGTACCCGACAAGCTCCACACCGGTGCCTTCACGGTCAATGCGACCGACGCCACCACCCTGACCATCACCGGCAAGGGCACCGACGCGATCTGCAAGGGCGACACCGGAGGTCCGCTGCTGAACGCGGCCGGGGAGCTCGTCGGCGTCAACAGCCGGTCCTGGCAGGGCGGCTGCCTCGGCACCAACCCCGCCGAGACCCGTACCGGCGCCGTCTCCGCCCGTACCGACGACCTCGGCGAGTGGATCGCCACGGTCACCGACCCGCTTCTGGTCCGCTCCGGTCAGATCATCGAGTCGGGCACGACCCTCGTCGGCAAGAACCTCAAGCTCTCCATGCAGGCAGACGGCAACCTGGTCATCTACCACAACAGCGGTGGTGAGGGTAAGGGCGCTGCGCTCTGGTCCTCCAACACCTACGGCAACCCGGGCGCGTACGCGATCATGCAGGCCGACGGCAACTTCGCCGTCTACACGAAGACCGGTGGGGACGGCAAGGGCGGTCACCTCTGGTCCACCGCCACCTTCGGCAACGCCGGCGCGTACCTGCGCTTCCAGGACGACGGCAACCTCGTCGTGTACAAGAAGGACGGCGGGGAGGGTACCGGCGGCGGCCTGTGGTCGTCGGAGACCGGGATGCGCCCGAACACCCTGCCCAGCGACGGCCGCTACCCGGCCGGTTTCTGGATGGACAGCCCCGCCAAGATCTTCGTCATGGCCTGCGACGGCCGCCTGTACGTCTGGGACAAGAGCCAGGCCAAGCAGGTGTGGAGTTCCGACGTCGCCGGCGGCGACGGCTCCTACCTCTCCATGCAGCGCGACGGCAACCTCGTCGCCTACCGCAAGGGCGGCGGCGACGGAACAGGCAATTCCTACTGGTCCACCGCCACCTACGGCAACACCGGCGCGTACCTCACCTTCCAGAACGACGGCAACCTCGTCGTCTACCGGAAGGACGGCGGCGAGGGCAAGGGCGGCGCCCTCTGGGCCAGCGGAACCGTCCCCACCGACCCGCGTCCTTCCGCCGCGGTGAACGAGGCCGGCGGCAGTGACCGGGTGCGCTGGGCCGACTTCGACGGCGACCGCAAGCCCGACTACATCACCATCGCCGACAACGGTGCCGTGTCCGTGTGGCTGAACCACGGCGGTGACCCCGCCGGTGCGAACGGCTGGCAGGGCCTGGGCCAGGTCGCGTCCGGTACGACCACCGATCGCTCCCGGGTGCGTCTGGCCGACTTCGACGGGGACGGCAAGGCCGACTACCTCGTCATCAATGCCAACGGCTCCGTGAACGCATGGCTCAACCGCGGGGGCGACAAGGTCGCGCCGTGGAAGGCCCTCGGTCAGGTCGCGACCGGCGTCACCACGGACCAGAGCAAGGTCCGCTTCGCCGACTGGGACGGCGACGGCCGCACCGACTACCTCGTCTTCAACGACACCGGCGCCGTCGACGTCTACCTCAACCGCGGCGGCGACCAGGTCGCCCCCTGGCAGGGCATCGGCCGAGTGACGACGGGTGCCACCACCGACCGCAACCGGGTGCGGTTCGCCGACTCCGACGGCGACGGCAAGGCCGACTACTACGTCGTCAAGCCCGACGGCAAGGTCGACCTCTTCCTCAACCGCGGCGGTGACGTCGTCCCGAACAACGGCTGGAGCGTCGTCGGCCAGGTCACGGGCGGACAGACCACCGACCACACCAAGGTCCAGTTCGTCGACTTCAACGCCGACACCCACGCCGACTACGTCCTCGCCGGTGCCGGCAGCAGCGCCTCCGTCCTCGCCTGGAACGGCGGTGACCCGGCCGGCGCCAAGGGCTGGACCGACCTCGGCAAGGTCGCCAGCGGCGCCTGACCGTACCCGTATCACTGCTGCTCTGATCTGCTCTGATCTGCACTGCACTGCACTGCACTGCACTGCGGTTGCACTCGGTCGCACTGCCCGCCGTCCGTTCCCTCGCCCCGCGTGGAGGACGGACGGCGGGCACTTTCGTTTCCGGACTCCGTTCTTTCCCTGAAGGGCCGTCACCCTGATGAAGCGCACCACCCCACTCGGCCTCGTCCTGCTGGCGGGCGTCGCGACCGCACTCGGCCTCGGCGCCTCACCGGCCGCCGCAGCCGTCCAGCCCGCCCCACCCCTGGTGAGGATCATGCCGCTCGGTGACTCGATCACCGCGGGCGCGGGCAGTTCCCACGGCGCCGGATACCGCTCGGAGCTGTGGGGCCTGATCGAGGGCCAGGCACGCTACACACCCGACTTCGTCGGCTCCGGCTCCTTCGGCAACGTCAGCGACCCCGACAACGAGGGTCACAGCGGCTGGACCATCGACGACGTCCGCTCGAACATCGACCGCTGGCAGACCGCAGCCGACCCCGACGTCGTCCTGCTACACCTGGGCATCAACGACCTCAACACCCATCACGCCGACCCTGCGGACGCTGCACGGCGACTGTCCTCACTCGTCGACCGCATCGTCGCCAATCGACCCGGGGTGACCGTCATCGTCCAGGGCCTGCTCACCGACACCCCGGGGCTCGAACCACAGACGCGGGCTTTCAATGCCGCCCTCCGTGGCCAGGAAGCGGCGCGCCGCGCCCGCGGCGAGCGGTTCCGTTTCGTTGAACCGCCCCGCCTGGACGTCGCGGCCGAGTTGCCCGACCACCTGCACCCCAATGACGCCGGCTACCGCAAGATGGCCCTGGCGTACCGCGACGGCCTGGAGCAGTCCGTCACCGACGGCTGGGCCGTGCGGCCGCGCGGGCCGCGGGCCGGTACGGAGACGGGCGGCGCCGGCCCCGTACGGTGGGCGGACTTCGACGGCGACGGACGTCCCGATTACCTCACCATCGCGGACAGCGGTGAGGTGCGGGCCTGGCGCAACGAAGGCGGGAAGCCGGGTGGCGGCTGGAAGGCGCTCGGCGCCGTCGCCACCGGCACGACGAGGGACCGTACGCGGGTGCATCTGGCCGACTTCGACGGAGACGGCAGGAGCGACTACTGGGTCGTCAACTCCGACGGGTCCGTCAACGTGTGGCTCAACCGCGGCGGCGACCCCGCGGGAGCAGGCGGGTGGCAGGGCATCGGCAAGGTGGCCACCGGCACGACGATCCGTCCCGAACAGGTCCGTGTGGCCGACTTCGACGGAGACGGCAGGGCCGACTACCTCACCATCGCCGACAACGGCGCCGTCCACGCGTACCTCAACCGCGGCGGCGACGGGGTGGGCGACACCGGCTGGCGCGACATCGGCCAGGTGGCCACCGGCACCACGACGGACCGGAGCCGGGTGCGGCTGGCCGACTACGACGGCGACGGCAGGGCCGATTACTGGATGATCAGCGCCAGCGGCAGCGTCACCACCTATCTCAACCGCGGCGGGGACAGCCACGGCGGCTGGAAGTACCTCGGGCAGACCGCAACCGGCCTCACCACCGACCACGACAAGGTCCAGCTGTCCGACTTCGACGGGGACAGCCACGCCGACTACCTCCTCACCGGCTCCGACGGCAGCATCGGCATCCACCTCTTCGACGGGGGCGACCCCTCCGGGCCCCACGGCTGGAATCCCATCGGCACCGTCATCGACGCCACGCCCAAGGAAACCCGGACGCTACCCCCTTCAGTCGGATGACGCCGTTTCCTAAGGATCATCTGATCGTCGGTTGATGTGTGTCGTTGACTGACGCGCAGTGGGCGCGGATCGAGCCGTTGCTGCCGGACCGAACGCCTCGGCGGGGTGGGCGGTGGCGGGAACACCACGCCGGGCCAGGCTGGTGACGCACCGATCCGCCGGCATCTGCGGCGGCGCGGGATCCGGGCAGTGATCCCGCGACCGGCGGACCAGACGCGAACCGCAGGCGGCTCGGCAAGCGCGGCGGTCGTCCGCCGGCCGTCGACCGCGAGGCCTACAAACAGCGGAACACCGTCGAGCGGTGCATCTAGCGACCCTGCGCCTGCTTGCCCGCTGGGTGGACACGGCAACTGTGGAGAAGGTCCGATCCCGACGGCCGCCGCCTGGACGGGCGACGGGCCGATGTCTCGCACACACCTACCGGTTGGCAGCGTTGAACTACCGGCGGCAGGCCGGGGACACGAAAGTAGCGAGCATCGGCCGTGCCGGCCGGGAACAGCTGGACCAGTCGGAACAGTTGCACCAACCGAGTAGCTGGCGCCGCACGAGCGGGGAGCACGGAGATCACAGAATCGTCCGCCTCACCAGGATCTGCGGGCCCCAGCGTCGCGGTACCCGCCGCGCACTCAACCAAGACGTACTTCTACAGGAGGACTTTTTCATGACTGACCGGCCCTTGACACTCATGGCAGTACACGCCCACCCCGACGACGAGGCCACCGGAACCGGAGGGGTCCTGGCGCGGTACGCGGCGGAAGGCATCCGCACGGTTTTGGTGACATGTACCGACGGCGGATGCGGTGACGGACCTGGAGGCGTCAAGCCGGGCGATCCCGAGCACGATCCGGCGGCCGTCGCCTTGATGCGCCGTCAAGAACTCAAGGCGAGCTGTGACGTCCTGAACGTCAGCGACCTGGAGTTGCTGGACTATGCCGACTCCGGGATGGTGGGCTGGCCGAGCAACGACGCCCCCGAATCCTTCTGGCAGACCCCCGTGGAGACGGGCGCGGCCCGGCTTGCCGAACTCATGCGGCACTACCGACCCGATGTGGTCGTCACTTACGACGAGAACGGCTTCTACGGCCACCCCGACCACATCCAGGCCCACCGCATCACGATGGCGGCGCTGGAGATGACCGAGCTGACACCGAAGGTGTACTGGACGACGATGCCCCGCTCGGTCATGCGGCGGTTCGGCGAGATCATGCGCGAGTTTCATGAGGACATGCCGGAGCCGGATCCGGCCGAGGCCGCCGCGATGGCCAAGATCGGTCTCCCCGACGATGAGATCACCACGTGGGTGGACACCCTCGCGTTCAGCGGTCAGAAGTTCGATGCGCTGGCAGCGCACGCCAGTCAGGGCGAGAACATCTTCTTCCTCAAGATGGGCAAGGAGAGGTTCGGCCAGTTGATGGGCATGGAGACCTTCGTACGGGTCAAGGACTCCACCGGCGCGGCCGTACCCGAGAACGATCTTTTCGCCGGACTGCGCTGACCTCACCCGTCCAACCGTGGCCCCGGCACGACCAATCCCATCGAGTCGACCTTCGCCACCGTGCGGCTCCGCACCGAGGTCACCAAAGGCGCCGGCTCCCGCGCGGCCGGCCTGGCCATGGTGTTCGAGCTCGTCGAGTCCGTCCAGGCCCGCTGGCGAACCGTCGACGGCGCGCACCTCGTCCTCCTGGTCCGCGCCGGGGCCCGCTTCGAACGTGGACTCCTGGTCGAGCCGCGCCGGGGCCCACGCGGCATGACCTGGACGGCCGGCATGCCGCGTCCTGATCGACCTCGCGCTACCGTCCCACCCGGGCCCGCAGAGCCCGATGGAACGCTGGGCACCGGTGCTGGCCCCCTGCGTGCTCAGGGGAGGAACGTCACTGCCGGGAAGGCCGGGGACGGCCCGTCGAGTAGGTGGCCCCGCCGGTGGCGCAGGTGCTCGTCGAAGAACGCGAGCGGGTAGGCCTGCTGGATCTTCACCGCCTGGTCGGGATCGAGGGTGCCGATCACGTCCTGGAGCTGCTGCCCGCTCCATCCGAACAGTTTCGCCACCTGTGGGAACAGCGCTTCGTTGTCGCCGTACGAGACGTGGACGGCGCCCTGGGCCTGAATGTTCAGCCGCCAGCCGCGCAGGTGCGACCAGAAGGCGGCGGCCTCGGGAGTCGTTGCCCGGGTGAACACGGCGGACATCATCATGAAGGGCCGGTCCAAGTCGCCAGCCAATGGCGGGTTCATCTGCATCGGGCCGTCGAGGCTGAGCCCGGCCCGGATGCGCTCGTCCGCGAGCGTGGCGCAGGCGGTGGCCGTCCCGCCCTTCGACCAGCCGAACGCGCCCATGCGCTGCGGGTCGAGGGAGCCGAGCAGCCCGGCCGGCAGCTCCCTGTGGTCGACGTCAGGATTGCACCCGGCGGCGAGCTGCTCGACGCAGTCGAGGACGAAGCGCAAGTCAGCGGCAAAGTCTCCGGGGAGCGTCGGCGCCTGCCTGTCGCGCAGCGGGACGGCGATCCGGCCGTCGGGGAACTCGGTGTACGTGTCGTACTGGTGAGCCACCGTCACAGCCGCGTACCCGTGGCTGGCGAGCTCTTGGACCATGACGGTGTGGTCGCCCTGGTGGCTGTGCGCGCCGTGGGAGAAAACGACGACGGGCAGCCGTTGGGCCGTTCGCCGCACCGGAGCACCTACGTGGCCGGCAGTGAGCGGCCCCAGGGCGGCCAGATCGCTGAACCCGACGTCGGCGAGGAACGCCTGGAATGCGCCGGCCGGCATCCAGGGCGCCACCGGGTACCGCTCGACGTCACGGGCGGGGTACCAGACGGTGGCCATCAGTTCGCGGAAGTGCCCTGGGCCCGCGAGGTCGTCCGGACGCGACCGGTCGACGAGGTGTAGCTGAACCGTGCCCACCGGATGCGGCCCGGTCGGCACGGGCAACATGAGCCGCGCCGGAGCGGGGGCCGGGGCCGGGTCGGGGGCGGCCGGGTCAGCCCACGCGGGGCCGGCAACGGCGGCAAGCGGCACGGCGGCCCCGGCGGCCAGCGCGGCTCCCAGCATGCTGCGGCGCGTCAGGCCCTTCCGGCTGATGAACGGCGTAGTGATCAAGAGCCCTCCCCTAGTGACGGATCGTCAACCATGCCGCAACGGCGAGTCCGTGGGCACAGGGGGAACCCTGTCACGTGCCCCTCCTGCGCAGCATCAGCCCATGGGTTTACGCCCTGGGGCCGATGCGGTCGGAGCTGTCGTCCGGTTGCGAGGCCATCCCGATCGCCTCGGGCCGCAGACCAGGGCCCGCTGGCTCTCACACCGCTGCCACCAAAGCGAGAGATCACACCCCGGCGGCATCTCACCCCGCCGCGGTCTCGGGCACGGCACCTTCGTCGGGGCGCCGCCGTACCTCCGTCGCGGCCGGCACGCTGGCCTCCGGCGCGGCGTAGAAGTCCGGATGCAGGGTGCGGTACGCGGTCTCGTTCGGGAGCCGGTACTCCCAGGCCAGTGCGCGCGTGGCCACGCCCGTGATCGGGTGGTCCCGGTAGTACCGGACCCAATCTGCCCACAGCCAGGTCCGCGTCCCACCGGCCAGTGCTCCCAGCCGCTGCTGCTCCTGCGCCAGGGTCTTGCCAACGTTCTGCGCGTAGCGCCGGACCAACGTCACGCTGTCGGCCCGCATCGGCGTCTTGTACCCGGCCGGGGAACGGAACGGGGCCGTCGTGCGCGTGACGTGGTCACCATCGGCCCAGTCGACGGTGACCTGCCCGGTGTCGTGCAGGGTGACGACCGCGTCGACCGAGGCGTTCCACCACAGCACGCCCTTCCCGAACCAGCCGACCGTCAGAGTCCCGTCGCGCTCCAGCCCGTGCCGCGGCACGGTGCGCTCGGCGAGCTCGTGCGCAGGAACTCCGAGCCGCGCGGCGGCCTTCTTCACGGACTTCGCCAGGACCTTCTGCGGGTGCAGGGCGGGGACGACGTCGTAGTGCAGGGCCCACAGTTCCTCCATCACGTCCGGACCGGGCAGGTCGCCGAGCGCCGCGAAGGCCGCGCCCGCGATGTCGTGGTCCACCCGGTGGTACGTGTCCATGGCCTGGGCGTTCTTACGGGCGACCGCGGCGAGGTCGGCGCTCAGCCCCTCGGTGTCCCGGCGGAGCCAGCCCGCGGCGAGGAGGAAGCCGATCGCGAGGCTGCGCGCCCGCGAGGCAGGCTTGATCATCCCGAGTTCGCGGATCACGTGCTCGGGGTCGTCCATGTCGTGGAACGACCCGCCGCGGGCCAACTCCCGGACCGCGTACCGGACCAGCTCGTCGGCGCCGTCCGCCTTCAGCAGCGCCTTCGCCCGGCGCTTCCAGGCGGCGTCGACCTTGTACCGCCAGTTCCAGAACCCGTCGGACGTCCCGAGGTGCACGACCAACTCACCCAACTCGGGCGACAGGCCGGTGAACCGCTCGCGCGTACGAGTGCTCCAGCTGTTGCCGGGATCAAACAGGTCCGCCACAAGATCATTCATGCCGTGATCCTGCCAAACCACACTGACACCAGCCGCCGGGGGACGGACCGTGCCCGCAGCACTGCGCGACCGCAGTGGCAGCTGCACACTCCCCTGCGCCGTGCCTCGCGGAGGGCGGAGCGCGGATGCCGGCCCCTTCGGCAACGACACGGCCGCGGACTTTGCCGACGTTTTCGACGACACCGAGTCCGAGGCACGAGAAGCCCTGATCCGAGGCGTCCTCATCCCGACGATCGACGCAACTGGCCATCTCCCTGAAGCGGACGAGGCGGTGGCCGCCGCGCTGATCGCGGCGCGATGCCCGGGCGGTGAACCCGTCGACACGCCCTACGGCCCGGAAACTCCTATGCCCCTGTTCCCTTCCGACTTTCGCGCGCTGGCTGACGAAGCCCCTCGCCCGCATCGCCGACGACGAGAACGGGCCGGCCTCGAACTGGGTCGGCCCGGAGGACCGGAAGAAGTGGCGGGGCGCCGACCTGGGCTCCCGAGGCCGTCGGCAGTGGCGGATTCGGCTGGCTGATGTCGATGCTCGGACAGAGCTACGGCTTCCCGGTCCCCGGCGGCGGGTCCGGCGCCCTGACCTCGGCGCTGGTAAGCCGCCTGCGGCGCCGCGGGGGCATGAGGCTGCCTGCGCGTTCGCCACGGGCGCGCAGCGCCTCCCCGGCCCCGGACGCGGCGCCCGTATCACCCGAACGGGGCTGCCGGAGGAGGACGAAGACGGTTGCAGGGAGGGAAGCGGACACGCCGAATGGCCCGGACTCGACGAGTCCGGGCCACGGCAGCTGGGGCACTCAGGCAGGACGACCACCGAAGGGGGCGCCGGTGCCGTAGTAGGTGCCCAGCTCCTCGCGATAGCCGCTGTCGCCGAGGTGCTGGTCCCGGTGGAACTCGGGAGCGTCCTTAATCTGGCCGCTGGTGCGGTCGAGGTAGATCTTCCTCTCGTCCGGGTCGACACTCACGACCGTGCTGGCAGGCAGCAGGACTTCCTTCCCGAAGATCCACATGCCGGTGTCGACCACGAGGTAAGCGTCACCCACCTCGTCGGAGTGCTTGTCCACCTTGCCGATGCCACCGTCCGTCGCCTCGACCTTGTAACCGGTGAGGTCGATACCCGCCAGGTATCCCGAGGTCGACTTGTAACTCCACACATGCTCAGTCACGCGAAAACAACTCCTCGGACAACAGAAGACAGCGGGCCCATCCTGCTGCTTTCCTTTCCGTTCGCCAGTGTCGGCAACTCGTCAAACCGCCGGGCTTTCCGCCCGGAGTCAACGAATTGACGGTCAGGCTGATCACCAGCCCGCCACCGAATCCGCTACCAGCGGTACCAGCGGGCGCTGCCGCCACTGGGCCGGGCAACGAAACCGATCAGCCACACCACCAGCACGATGACTGCGACCCACCACAGGGCTTTCAACGCGAACCCCGCGCCGAAAAGGAGCAGGGCCAGCAGAAGAACGAGAAGCAGGGGAACCATATGAATCAACCTCCGAGACACCGGGTGCCCCTGCCCTCCGACTTCAAACGCCGCATCCCACGGACCGCACTCACACACCGCGGGGGACACCGTGAAGCTGCGTCCTGACCAACTACTTCGAGGACTGACCCACCTCCTCGCCTCACGTGGTTCAGGGAGACGGCACGTCTGGGCCCGTGATCCAGTGGTGGTTTTGACCGAGCCGATAGACCGTCGCTGAGAGGTCAGCGGGCATGAGGCGGAAGGGGCGGCCGTGGTCGTCGACCGTCACGGTGCCCGCGTCGTGTCCGCTTTCCCAGTCGATGTCCAGGTACCAGGAACACAGGCAATGCTTCGTGGTGCTGACGAACGCGAAGACTTCGGGATCGTTCTCGGACGTCTTGTACGGAAAGTTCGGCGTGTTCTCAAGTGGGCTGATGCGCAACGTGTCGAGGTCGGCGCTGAATGTCCTGATCTGCAGAGTGCCTCCGCAGCCGTACGCGCCGGGTGCGAAGACCGTTCCCTTCACGGGCGAGGACCGTTCGGTAATTCTCAGGCGGGCGTCTTTCAACACGACGCTCGCCGGCGATCTGCCCTGCACGGTCAGGGTGACGGCCTCCTGGTCCATGGCGGTGGCGTCGTATTTGCGTGCCCAGGCTTGGAGACTTTCACCGGCACGCGGGGGCTGAACCCTCGCGCGGTCGCCCTGCACCAGAAAGAGCGGGCAGTCCGCGGCCGTATCCCGTTGCACGTGCAGCGTGAAGGGAAGCTCCTTTCCCTTGATGGCATGTTCCAGACCGGACTTGACCGCATCGATTACGAGCGAAGCGACGGCCGCGAGCACAGCGGCTGAGAAGGCGGCCGTCAGAGCTTTCCAATGCCGGCGCCACCAGGGAACACGGGACCCCGATGACCCCGCTGCTGGCTGCGATCCCGACTTCGGGGGCGGGTCTGCGGTCATTGCCTCCCGCTTTCCGGCGAACCGGCCATGTCTGCGGTACCTCCCGCCAGGCGCACCACGACCGCCCGATCGCCCCGTTGGGTGAGCCGGCGGTCGTCATGTGCGGCCGGACCAGCTCGCGGGCGTCGCTGGAGCCGGCCCCACCCAGTAGCCCGCAGCGACGCCATGGATTCTCCCTCGGCTTTGCCCGCGTTCAACCCGTAGAAGACAGGTTGTTGACCACGCCCTCCGTTTTAGCAACCACGAGCTGCGGGCGGACGGAGAACCAGGCTGGCGCTCGCCCAGGCGGCGGATACGGTTCACTGCAAAAACGATTGCCCGGTTCCCCATGACATGGATGCCCCGGTACCTGTCCGACACCCCAGCGCGAAACCCTCAGCACGACAGCAGGGCAGCGGCAGCGGCAGCGGCCCGAACCGATGTACCGCCTGATCGAGAGAGCAACGGCTCCTCACGCCAGCCCGGACGCAGATCGGGGCCGCGCGGCAAGAGCTGCGCGGCCCCGATCTCGTGCTCCACACCCGCCCGCACTGTGCATGCTCGGTTTGAGCCGTGCGAGCCGCCTTACGCTTCGAGCGCGGTGGCCGTGATTCTGCGGGCGGTGGTGGTGGAGGGGTCAGGCCAGGTTGATGTTCTCCGCCTGCGGGCCCTTCTGGCCCTGGGTGACGTCGAACGTCACGGCCTGGCCTTCCTGGAGCTCACGGAAGCCCGAGGAGTTGATCGCCGAGTAGTGGGCGAAGACGTCCGGGCCGCCACCGTCCTGGGCGATGAAGCCGAAGCCCTTCTCCGCGTTGAACCACTTCACAGTTCCCGTAGCCATATCCATGCCTTCCAGTCGATGAACGCCTCCCGCAACGCGGAAGGCGGAGGTGATCGCCCTGGTCCCTGCGGCACATCACAGCAAAACGCCCACGCCTTCGGCGTGGGCAAAGGGAACTTCCGAACCACGACAGCTGACTTAAACGTTACACGCCCGCACGCCTGTCACCATAGAGAAACGGCCATCGCGTCGCGCCGGTGTACGCCTGCCGCTGGGCCAGGCGGGCGCAGACCGCCTCAGGACGCGGGCGGGGGATCCGCTCTTTCGGCAGCGCGGCGGTATTCGGCGTTGATGCGCTGGGCTTCTTCGAGCTGGTCTTCGAGGATGACGATCCGGCAGGCGGCCTCGACGGGCGTGCCCTGGTCGACGATTTCCCGGGCCCGGGCGGCGATCCGCAGCTGGTAGCGGGAGTAGCGGCGGTGCCCGCCGGCGGAGCGGAGCGGGGTGATCAGGCGGGCTTCGCCGAGGGCACGGAGGAAACCCTGGGTGGTGCCGAGCATTTCGGCGGCCCGGCCCATGGTGTAGGCGGGGTAATCGTCGTCGTCGAGACGGCCGAACGAGTCGTCTGCTGTCATTGAACCCCTCTCGTGGAAACGCATTGAGGGGCCCTGGTGCCGTACGGCACCAGGGCCCCGAAGGAACTGCTACACCATCTGCCGGCCCTAACTCTGCACCAGCCTTTTGTGTCCGCGGGCCCGACCTGGATGCTGTCGGGGCTGCGGGGATCGCGGTTGCTTGACCGGAGACCACCTCACTATCGATGTCCTGCGGTACCCGGGCTCAGGTTTCCGCCCGGGCGATCCTGATGGCGCTCGGCTCCTCCGTTCTTCCCTCGGTGATCAACTGCGTACTGCTGTACTGCGTACCGCTGGTGAAGCGAACTACTGCGCGGCCTGTCCCAGCGCCACACTCCGGCAGCCAGCCCCGTCGCCCATCCTGCGTCTGCTCTGGCTTAGAACCCCACTGCCGAACCTCCCGGTGCGCGCGCCCGCAGCCGACGCCTTCACCGAGGTACTGCTCGTGCTGCTCACTGACTTCACTGCTGGGTACTGCGAACTGCATTTGCGGGTACTGCCACTGCGTCAACTGCGGTACTGCTTGCGGCGGCCCCTGATCACTGCGGGCCACCCGGTCCGGTCGTCAGTCCCGTTGCCGTCCTGCAACCGCTCTGGCTTCGAAACTCCACCACCGCACCGTCCTGCATGCTGCAACTGCGGGTCTTGCCGCCCGGCAGTTCATCTCTGCCAGGCCCTTCGTTCTCTCTGTGCTACGAGAGAAACCATACCCACGCCATCAACCAATGTCTAGCCTGGCCGGCATAGATTTTCGCCTGGCGAGTAGCAAGACAATCGACTCCGGCCGCGTAGTCGCTCCCTGACCCTGCCCGAGCCCGGACAGGGAGCGGCCGTCCAAGCACTGCCACTCCACCGGAAATTTCCCGCCCCGCCGGGCCGAGCTTGCCCCGACGAGCCCCGCGCGTCGCCGCGGCTTGCTCGACTGCCGAAGCCGAGACCCGGTCCTGACGCTTGTCGCCGCGCGTAGCCGGCTCGGTCAGGCGGTGGCGGGCTGGGGTCGGGGCAGTTCTGCCTGGCCGAAGAGGAGGGCGTAGCCGCCGGGGAGCTGGCGCAGGATCTCGGCGAGGAGGTCGGGGCCGGCGAGGCGTGTGACGATGGCGAGGGCGGCGCCGGTGTCCCGGCGGGCGGTGGCCGGGGTGGCACCGGTGCGGGCGGCCAGGTCTTTGACGAAGCCCCAGCCGGTGAGGTGTTCGGTGTCGGGGATCTGGGCGGTCAGGGTGAGGGCCGCCTCGACGGGCAGGCACTGGGCAAGGCGGAAGCGCTCGTCGCCGGTGAGCTGGCGGCCGAGGGCGGCCAGGACGTTGTGGACGGCTTCCGCGGCTCGTTCGCGGGTGGGATAGGCGCCCTCGTAGCGCACGCGTTCCAGCATCTGGTCGAACGTCATGACGGTGCGGGACGGGTTCGCGCGAGGCTGGTCGTACATGGCTGCGGTTGCCTTTCCCTGCGAAGGATCCGACCCTCGGGCCGGTGGTGATCAGGTGGGTCGGGGGTGGCCGAAGAGGAGGTCGTAGCCGGGCGGGAGCTGGAGCAGGACCTCGGGGGTGAGGACGTCTCCCGCAGCGGCGGCCGCGGTGGACAAGACCGCGCCCATGTCCCACAGGGCCGTCTTCTCTGTGGCGCCCTCGATCCAGGCCGCGGTCGCACGGACGAACCGCTCCGGCGAGAGCGGCTCCGCGGCCTGCAGCGGGTTCAGGAGGATCAGGGCGTAGGTCTCGGGGAGCCTGGCGGCGAGCTCGGCCCCGACCGTGCCGACCAGGTGCGCGCCCAGCAGGGCCAAGACGACGCGGGCGACGCGGTCGGCTTCTTCAGCGCTTTCGTACACGCCTCGTTGCTGGACGTGGGCCAGGAACGACTCCCTGCGCATCGACATCAACATCACCTCCGGGACGGGGTGAGGAACGTCAAAAGAGGGGGTGGCGGAGGGCGGGTGCCGGAGGGGGATCGGCTCCTCCCGCCCTCCGCGGCCGGCTGGTGCGGGAGGCTTCAGCCGGAGATCTGCTTGCGGCCCGCTTCGCCGCCGATGCTGATCTTGCGGGGCTTGGCGCGCTCGGCGATCGGGATGCGCAGGGTCAGGACGCCCGCCTCGTAGTCGGCTTCGATGCGCTCGGTGTCGAGGGTGTCGGCCAGGACGAGCTGGCGGGAGAAGACACCGAGGGGCCGCTCGGAGAGCTCCATCGCGGCAGAAGTCCCGAAGAGCGGGGCGAGCTGGCGCATCGTGAGGTTGGTGCGGTGCTCTGCGCAAGCGACTACATCCTTCGGCCTACTGTGTTTTCGGCCCTGTGGAGGACGATCTTGCGGCACCGCCGCGAGAGAGTTGATCCGTGCGAACAACCATCGGATACACCGTCGAAAGCATCGGCTACGTCGTAGGAGCCCAGGGGGTCGTCAGCTTCGCTTCGCAGACCTTCTTCGGCACGGAGTGGGGCTGGATGCACAAGGTCGTCGACCTTCCGTCCACCGGTTACCTCGGCATCGTCGTCGTGGGGCTAGCGTTCATCGTCAGCGGGGTGAAGATGCGGAAGGCGCCCGGGCGCCAGGAGGTCGCCTGACCGGGGGGCCCTTCAGCCAGCGACTCCCATTTACGTGTCGTAGCCGAGTCCCGCTACGACCATGCCCGGCTCCCTCTCGAACGCGCCGACCAGGCCGCCGAACGGCGAGGAGTTCACGCATGCCGGCACCGCCCGCCGTCGGGTGAACAGCTAATCCGACCGGACGCGGCTCCGGCACGACGACGCTGTTCCCACCCGCGTGCTGTAGCTGGACTCCGGCGAGCTGGCACACATCGGCACGGAGGAGGAGGAGGAGGAGGCCGTCTCCTGGGACTGGGCGGCGGTGGAGACCTTCCGGCACTCCGGTGTCCGCCATGGCTTCTCGCCTTGAGAACGCCGAGGTCAACGGATGGCTCAGCCTTCTGCCTCGGCCTGCGTCCTGCGTTGCAGAGGGTCGGCTCCGAGCTCGGTGAGCCGGGCGAGCATCTTGGGGTGGACATGCAGCATCGGGCAGCGGCTGACCAAGGCTTCCTCGTCGGCCGTGGCGGCAGACGATCGAGGCGATGACGTGGAACAGCTCGGCGGACATCGGGAGTGCGATGACCAGCAGGGCGGCGCTGGAGTCTGGCTGGCCGCGGACACGCCGTCCCCCGGCCAGGCGGGCCAGGCGCCGAGAGCGCGGGCGAGTTTCTCGCTCTGCTCGCGCGTGATGCCTTGCCCCAGCCGGATTCCGCAGCGGGGACTGCGGTGAGCACCGCAGACGAGGATCCCGTCGAAGATCTCGTCGCTTCCTCCGTCCCGCCAGACCTCGTGCTTCGATGGCCGGGACCGGCGAAGTGGCCAGGTACCCATGACGCCCCCGGTCGGCATGGGTCACGAAGTACTCGAAGCTCGCGTCATCGGGATAGTTGGCATGCACCAGTACAGCGGTGTGATCGTCGGCGAACGGTACCCGGAAGGCCGGCCGCGCTTCCTCGTTCATCAGCCCCGGGTAGGTCCATCAGCTCTTCGCCGGCGACAACCGGGCCCTCGTCGTATCCGTTGATCAGCACTCATCAAGGGTGCCAGGGCCCTATGACCGTGCGTCCCGTCCCTCCCCCCTCCCCCCCCCATCAAAGGAGCCCTCACTGACGCCGTCACGCGGGAAGCGGGCGCCCAGTGCGCCCCGCCTGAACGTTGCGCAAGCAGGAGGGTCGCGCGATGGGCAGTGGCCGTTGCCCGTCAACTGGCAACGCGGCCCGTTCGGTGTGCCGCCGGGGCGCTGATGGCCACTGAGCACCGCACTCGTCGCATGCCGCCGGCAGCACTGCTCCGTCACAACGTCGAAGTCAGCCAGGTTGGTGGGGGAACGTCAGCGAGCCTCGCACCCGTCCGGGGTAACGCCGCGCCAGGATGGGGAGCCCCGAGGGCCCCGACGCCCCGGGCGGGAGGAGAACGCATTGATCACCACGAACCTTCAGCGTCACGGCACGGTCCTGGTCAGCGTCATTGGGACACTCGACGAGAACGCGGGCCCGGCGCTCCAGAGGGCACTGGACGACGTCACCGCCGGCGAGCGGGACCTCGTGGTCGACCTGCACCGCGCGGAGTCCATGGACGCCAACGGCCTGCTCCACCTGCTGGCCCTGCACCGGCAGGCGGAGAATCTGGGTCTGCGCGTCCAGGTCGTTGGCTGGCAGCCCCAGCCCCAGCAGCTCATGGCCGATGTCGCGGGCATCCGCGGGCGCCACTCGGCCACGGGTGAGCGGTACACCGTGGTGGGCTTTCGCCGGCTGATCGAGCAACGCGCGCAGCGTGCACGGGACCTCTCGGACTTCGGTGCGGGATGGCTGTCCGGCGTATAGCCAGGCGGTCCAGTGTCCAGGCCGTTGACCAGCGCGCGCGTGCTCGGGCTATCCGGCGCGTTCCCTTGCTCGGCCGCCGGCCCGCGCCGTGGAGGGCGCCGTCTGCGACCTCTGGCGGGACGTATTCCGCTTCCCGTACGGCGTCCGGCGCGGCGGCATCTGTTCGCCGGGCCGGCCACACCGAGACGGTCCGGCTGACGGACCGCTCGGTGGAGCAGGCGAAGGCGGGCCTGGCCACAGCCGTAGCCCGCGAACCCGGTCCGAGCCAACGGCAGCCGAAATTTCGTAGCTTCCACGCGCAGGCCCCGACCTCATGGACTCGACGGATCAGGCTCGGCCCCTTCGACAAGACCTACTGCCTCGGCCCCAGAGGCAAGGAGTACGGCGAACCGCACGCACTGCTGGAACGAGCCCTCGACGAACCAGCGCATGAGAGGGAGGTGGTCTTCATCGTGGGACTTTCTCTGTTGGTGGCGTGGGGGTACCGAAGTCGAGGTCCTCGTCCGGCGGGTTCAGGGACCGGGCGATCGCCTTGTCCTGAGAGGCGATGACGGCACAGACGCACATGGCCGTGCCCAGGATGAGCAAGGGCCCAGTGCTCACCAGCGGCACTGGAGAAATGATGGCGCTACGAACCCGTACCGCGCCGGCGACTGCGGAGGTGTCGATCAGGCTGCGGATCGTGGACATCAGGAGCGGCTCGCGCACGCCCAGGCTGATGCCCAGCAGACTCACACCGATCAGCACGATCCACAGGTGGTAGATGCCCGCGAAGGCCATCGCTGTCAGAGGGCGGTATGAGAGCGTATAGGCGTTTTGTCGTCACCTGAACGTGTGGCGGTGCGGCATCTCGGCCGGTCGGCGGCCATGGGCCGCCGGTAGTGCCCTGGCCGCGATCGAACTCCTCACGCCGGGCCGCGCCGCAGCCCTCACGGGCGCATCGGAGTCGGGGGCGGTGCTCTTCGCCGCACTCGCCTGCGCCGGATTCATCTGCGCGGGTCTCGGCAGCCACCTCGCACCTCTGACCGCCCGGCTAGCAGGAAGCGGCGAGCGTGCCGTCATGGTGAGCCTCGGCACCAGCGCGAGCGGTCTGCTTCTGCTCGGCGCCACCGCAGCGTCCACAGGAGTGGGCTTCATGGTCCTCGCGGCTACCGGCTACGGCCTGGTCTACCTCGGGCTCGGCGCGGCGGGACCGAGTGAGAACGACATCCTGCACCGCCGTGTCACCAGTGAGGGCCGCGCCACCGCGTTGTCCGTCCAGTCTCTCGCTCTGCAGCTGACGGGAGCTCTCACCGGCTTGATCATCGGTGTCCTTCCGCCAAGCCCGCTGCCCTGGCTGCTGGGAGGCAACGTGCTGCTGGCAGGGGCTCTCCTGTGGACTCGCCGCAGCAAGCCCAATCCCCCGAGCCTCGCCGGCTCCAATCTGCACCACACGGATGCCAATCACTCTCACCAGGACGACCTGAAGACCGGGCGAGCCCGGTAGAAGCTGTACGCGAGTGAGCGCCCGAGGCCTCGCCTGTCCGCGAGCCCTCGGGCTGTTGCTCATCTACCGATTGATGAGCAAGATCGGCAAGCGGCTGCCCTCGGCTCGATCGGCGCCGGATCATGCCCATAAAACGGTGTCAGAAAATCGATGTGCTCAAGAACTTGAGGAGCACCGTTTTCTGTACGATCTGACGGGTGCAACGACCCCACGACGACGACACCGCCGATCTCCTCGCCCCCGTTCCGGCCGCACGGACCGGCGACCTCGTGGGATACGCCCGCGTGTCCACCAAGGGACAGTTGCTCGACCGGTAGATCCACGCCCTCACGGAAGCGGGGTGCATCCGGATCTTCGCCGACAAGAAGTCCGGCAAGAACGCTGAACGCGAGGAACTGTGGAAGGCCCTCGACTTCCTGCGCGAGGGCGACACTCTTGTTGTTCCGTCGCTGGACCGGCTCGGCCGCTCCCTCCAGGACCTCATCGCGATCGTGTCCGGCCTGCGTAAGCGTGGCGTCGGCTTCACCTCGCTGCACGAGGCTCTCGACACGACCACGAAGCTCACCGACAACGGCACCTGGAGCCGGCGGCCAGCCGCGGCCGCGACGGTACGCGCGGAGCGGTTACGGCCCTGGAGCGGGCCCCGGACGCGCGTCTTTCGCCGGAGCCTGGTGCGCGCCGAGGTCCTGGTCCATGACGAGCGCTTGCCCGCGGACCGCCGCCTGGCCGTCTCCCGCGATGCCGAGCGGGCCGCGACGGCCGCCGAGCCGGTCCGCCGCATCGCGCACCCGCTCCCCGGCCCGCCCGGCACCGGCTACCACCGGCTCAGCCCGGATCAGCACCGCTTGACCTTCGACGAGCTGATCGCCCCGACCTTCCTGCGCAAGGCCACCTCCCGCCCGGAACCCGCTGGTCGTCTACCTGGTTGGTGAGCCGGGCGCCCGGCAGCTGGAGGCGCGCCGGATGCTGCGCCGGGCGATGCGGCCGCGCACCGTCGTGCTGGACCCAGACCTGTTGCGCGGCCACCACCCGGACCACTTCCAGCTGGTCAACGCCCCCCCGCCTCGCCGACGAGCTAGTGAGGCCGGATGCCGAGGGCTGGCAGGGTGCGTACGCGAACGGCGCGGCGACCTGCTCATCGAGGCCGACTTCACCGGCGCCGCCGACTTCACGCTCAGCGCGGGCCGGTTCGCCCGGACCGACTACCGGATCGAGGTCGTGGCCCTGGCCGGGCCGACAGCCGGCAGCCGGCAGCCGGCAGCGGACCCTCGTCAACTACGCCCGCGCCCTGGAGCTCGACGACGTCACCGCGCTCCCCGCCCCGGCCGCGCACGCCAGGGCCTGCCAGGTGTCGGCCGACATCGTGGCGGCCGCGGCCGCCGACCCCGCCGTCAGCGCGGTCCGGGTGATCGACGGCGACCACCGGGCCCTGGGCCGGGACCGGTGGTCCGCCTGGGCCCTGGCCGCTGCCCGGCGCCGCCTCTACACCGCAGGAGAGGCCGCCCGCTTCCACTCCGTCCAGCGGGCGCTGCACCAAGTGCTGCCCCGCCTGCGGGAGGAGGCCGACGACGCCGTAGGCCAGGCGTACATCACCGTGCTCGCCGAAACCGTCGATGCCCTCCCTCTCATCACCCCGGCCAGCTACAGGCCCCAGCTGGATGTCCCCAGAGCCCTTGCAGCGCCCGGGCCGGGTAGGGACACCGTTGGTGTATTGGGCGTTTGCGCCAGGGCGCATGCCGGTCACCCAAGTCTCCTTCACCTACGCATGCTTGCGCCGGACCTGAAGCTGCTCGTCTCCTCAGGCCCGCGATCCTGGTCGCTTTTGCTGCCGAATAGTGAGCAGGCGTCAGATGATCACTCTAAAGGGCTAGGCGTCATCAACTCCACATGAATTGCGGTCACTTGACGCCCCATTTGGCGACGCGGGGCGCTCAGGGTACCCCATTCGGCCCTCTGCGCCAAATTTCCGGCATGTCGCGACATGAAAGTCATATGAGTAGTTAGTACTTTTACTCACGTACCGGTCGCACAGCCGGTTCCTCTGAGACAGGAGAAGTCGTATGAAGATCGCCCGCTCCACCGCGGTCACCGCGAGCATCGCGGCCGCCGCAGCCATGGCCGCGATGGGCATCACCTACGCCTCGGCCGCCTCCCAGCCGGAGCGGCCGGCCCCGGTTGTCCAGCAGGCGGCTGTGGCTCAGGCGCCCCTCGGCGGCGACCCGGCCAAGGGCAAGGGCAACGAGGACCGGGAGCGCTTCGAGGGCCGCCACCAGGAGGGCCGGATCAAGATCAACGAGCGGTCGTTCTCGGCCCACCCGGGCGACTGCATCACCGTCATCAGCGGCCTGGGCGCCAAGACCCTGAACATCCGCAACGACACCCGTAACACTGTCGAGGTCTTCGGCGGCGCGGTGTGCGACAACGGCGCGCCCATCGCCACGGTCGGTCCCCAGAGCCAGAGCAACGGCGTGAAGCCGGATTGCCACGAACACGACGGCGTCGAGGTCGAAAACGGCGTCGTGGGCAGCTTCCGGGTGGTCGAGCGTCACGACGCCAAGGACTGATCCTGATTCCGACGGCATAGCAGGGAGTCCCGGCCCGCCGAAATCGGGCCGGGCTCCCAGTCCGGGCACCCACCCGGAGCGTTCTCCGGGCCGGGGCCCGGACTGGAACCATTGTCCGACAGCCCCCGCCCCTGCGCACGCCCCGCCGGAGCCGGAGAGCAGGTGCGGCAACCGCGCCCCAGCAGCCGCCCTCCCCCCTCACCGGCCGGCTCGCCGGGTGATTCCCGCCAGAACACCTCGCGTTGGCGCCCGCCCAAGGGCAACGGCCGCCGACTCCTTCCCGGCGTTCGGGCACACCCGGCCGGGTGACGAAGACGCGAGCCGCGCCCCATGCACCACCGCCTCGCCCCCGCCCGCAACCGAACTGGCGACCAGCCGCCGGAGCAGCACCCGCAGGGCCCTGATCCTGGATCTTGGACACTCGAGACACTCGATCTTGAGGATCCGAGAGCGGATATCTCGTGGTCATGAAGCACTATCCCGCTGAGTTCAAGGCGAACGCGGTCGCTCCGTACACCACTCGGCCCAAAGCGACGATCAGGCAGGCCACGGCCGAACTGGGAGCCAATCCGCAGACGCTGCAGAACTCGATACGCAACCCGGGGACCGGCCGTGGTCGGGACCGGGCCAAGCAGTCCGTACAGCCGCAGTCACCACTGGAGGCCAAGCTCACGGCTACGTGACCCACGACGCGGGCGGCCACTGCGCCGAGATCACCGCCTCGGCCCGGACGCTGACCTTCGAGCGGGACGCGGCCGGCCGTGAACTGACGCGTGCGGATGTACCTCACAGCCGAGCCGAAGCCGGTGATCCGCCGCATGGCCGAGGAGCTCGGCGTGCACCACGAGGCCCTGCGCAACCGGATCCGGCAGGCGGAAGCCGACGCCGGCGAGCGGGACGTCGGCCCGACCCTCATCACTTGCGGACTGCCCGCAGCGCATCCCACCTGAGGCCCAGGGTCGCCGCCTGTGCCACTGCGTGCCAGTCAGGGCGGTGAACAACGGCCATCAGAGTGCGGTACGCGACCTCATGTCGGGCTTGTCGTCGCTCGATAGGGTGATGTTGGGGCATCGTGGCCGGTCAGGCGTTCGGGGTTCGCTCGGGTGGCGGAATGAGTGATCGCAAGCCGTACTCGAGTGTGATGGTCACGGACCTCGATACGGCTGAGGCCCAGGTACTCGCCCTCGGTGCGACGCTGCTGGATGGTTCGGACAAGCCGATCGGTTACCGCGTCTACGAGGACCCCGTCGGCCATCCCTTCTGCCTGATCACTCCCGAGGGAGCCTGACCTTTTCTGTACGATCTGACGGGTGCAACGACCCCACGACGACGACACCGCCGATCTCCTCGCCCCCGTTCCGGCCGCACGGACCGGCGACCTCGTGGGATACGCCCGCGTGTCCACCAAGGGACAGTTGCTCGACCGGTAGATCCACGCCCTCACGGAAGCGGGGTGCATCCGGATCTTCGCCGACAAGAAGTCCGGCAAGAACGCTGAACGCGAGGAACTGTGGAAGGCCCTCGACTTCCTGCGCGAGGGCGACACTCTTGTTGTTCCGTCGCTGGACCGGCTCGGCCGCTCCCTCCAGGACCTCATCGCGATCGTGTCCGGCCTGCGTAAGCGTGGCGTCGGCTTCACCTCGCTGCACGAGGCTCTCGACACGACCACGGCCGGCGGGCGCCTGGTCTTCCACGTGTTCGCGGCTCTCGCCGAGTTCATCCGCGAACTCATCGTGCAAGGCACCAACGAAGGCTTGGACGCCGCCCGCGCCCGCGGCGCCCGGCTCGGCCGCCCGCCGGCGATGACCGAGGAACAGGTACGTCACGCCCGCGATCTGCTCGCCCGTCCGGAGAACACGGTCACCTCGATTGCGAAGCTCCTCGGCGTCTCCCGCAACACCATCTACAACTACGTGCCCGAACTGAGGGGCGGCCGCCTCGCACTCGCCGAGACGACCAGTACGGCGGCACTGCCCCGACCCTCCAGGGCAAAGGACTGATCACCGTCGTTTGCGGCTGGTGACGATCCTGCTGGCCAATTCCGTTGGGGGCGGATCCTTTGAAGGGAAAGGGCCCCTGCTGAGTTGGGCCGTGGCTATGAAGCGTCGGCGTAGGCGAGATGGGTGCCGCAGACCGTGCAGCGGAAGAGCATGGCGCTTGCCCCCTGCCCGAGGTGGGTCAGGAAGGTGTCGAGCTGGGACGCGTCGTGCCAACCGCTCATCCGAAGGTCGAGTCGAAGCTGGTCGAGGGCCTCGGGGTGGGCTGCCAGTTCGGTGTATCCGACCTCGCCGATGAAGGCGGCCGCGTCGTTGCAGTGGACAAGCCAGTGCGGATCCTGCCAGGCGTGGAAACCGGGGGTGCGGCGGGTGACCTGCACCAGGGTCTCCTCGCTGACGCTGTCGAGCCCGTATGCGTCGGTAAATTCACCTTCGAATCGTTCAGCGGCACTGCCGTCGGCGATGCACCAGGGGCAGAACCTCCCGCTGACATCCTGGGCCGTGAAGAAAGTAGCGGTGTAGATCCACCCCGTATTGAGGTTGCAGCAGGCGCAGGTCTCGGCGCTCTCGCGGATGGACTCGCTTGCGACGGGGTCGGGGTGGTAGCGGAAGTAGGGCAGGTTGGTACTCACTGGTGAGCCCGCCGTTGCATGGAGAGGTCCGCTTCGACGCCGGTGGTCTGTGTGTCGACGGGCAAGCCTGTGAACCTCATGAGCCGCAGTCTCTCTGCAAGCAGGCCCGTGATCAACCGGTGAGGTTGAAGTCCTGCTGGTCGAGTCGGGCGAGGTGGCTGGTGCGGGTTCGGTCGAGGGGATGGCCGTTCCACCAGGCGTCGAGGCGGATGAGGTTGAGCGCGACCGCTGAGAACGAGTGTTCCAGGTGAGTCTTCTTCAGGCCGCGGTAGCGGGCGCGTTTCATACCGGTGACGGCCATGGCCTGGTGGATGGTGCCCTCGACGCCGGCGCGGGTGGCGTACTTGGCCCGCCATTCCTGGCTGGTCTGCTGGGCGCGGGCCTCATCGAGGACCTGTTGCTGCTCGCGGGCGCGCAGGGAGAGTGTGCGGCCGCCGTTTTTGGCCCGTGTGCACTTGTCTCGGACCGGGCATGGCTGGCAGGTCTCCTTGTCGAACTTGACCACGATGGCCTTGGTACCGCGTTGGACGGTGGGGCTCCACCAGGTGCTGGTGTGTCCTCGCGGGCAGGTGGCCTGCCGGTTGTCCCAGTCGATGGCGAAGGCGGTGCGACCGAAGCCAGCACCGGAGCGGGCCTGGGGTGAGCTGTCCAACAGGACCGGGGTGACCAGGGTGACGCCAAAGCCCTCCTTCATACCGACGATCAGCTCGGCGGAGGGGTAGCCGGAGTCCAGATAATGCTCGGCGGGCAGCAGGTCGCGGGCGGCGAGCATGCGGTGGATCGACTCGGTCATCTCCGCGTCGGTCACGGTGGCGTCGGTGGTCGCGATGTTGGTAATGATGCGCAGTGGGCTGGCCGCACCCGATCCGGAGGCGAGAGCAGTCCCGCCGACAGCCGGGAGGATCTCCTCCTCCGGGTCGCAGGTCTCGCTGATGTGAACCTTGTAGCCGGTCCACCATGAGCCCTGTTTGAGGCCGTAGCGCGCGTCCAGGTCATACGGTGAGGTCAGACGCAGTCTGCTCGGCGGGAGGTCCTCGCTCTCCCGCCGCTGCACCTTCCGCCCGGTCTCGGTGACCGTTCGCGTGTAGTTCTGCACCCACACCATCCGCAGGATCTGCACTGCGGGAAGTTCTCGCAGCCACACCGGAGCGCCTGCGGTATGCGCAGCTTCCAGAAGCGCGAGCCGTCCTGGCCGTAGGCCAGTGCCATCTCGGTGCGCTTGGCCTGGGAAGAAGGCAGCTGCCAGGAGTCGATTCGCGGCCCGTACCGCTCTGTCCACTGTGGGATCGGTACCACCTCGGATAGCCAGCCGGGTGCCGCGCAGGCCAGAGCCTCCAGGGCGGCACGTAGGGTTTCGCCGGCCAGCTCCAGGCGGTTCAGGTCGCGCACCGCGGCGAGCACGCGAGTGGAGTCCGTCCGCTGCTGCCCGTCGGCCTTCACCAGGCCCTTGCTCTTCAATGCAGCCAGCAGCAGGTCCAAGGCCCGTTCCTCCAGGTTGTGCGCCACCAGACGAGCGCGGAACTCGGACAGGACCGACGCGTCGAAACCTGGATCGTCCAGGTCCAGGCCCAGCGCGTACTTGAAGTCCATCCCGAACCGCACCCGATGCGCCGCGGCCCGGTCGGTGAGGTTCTCAGCGAACTGCAGCACCGTCACCAGTGCCAGCTGCCCCGGCGACCACCCTTGCCGGCCTCGCACCCCGAACGCCTGGGCGAACTCGACATCCGCGAACAACTCGCCGAGCTCGTCACGGACCCGCATCGCCAACGGATACGGCCCTTTCGCCGCCGCGGCCCGCGCTGCCCTCCCGGTCGTTTCCGGCACCTGCGGCCACGGCCGCGCCCGCATCGACACCCCACACCCCACCCCGCGACCGCAGACGGAAGAACACGACCGCTACATGACCAACGAGCGTCACGACCGACCAGCAACGGAATTGGCCAGCAGGATCGGTGACACGGTTCTTACCGGCACCCCAACTGGGCTTCTCACTCTCCGGCGTGGCTGGCTGCGCGTGCCAGAGGCCGCAATTTGCGGGCGGCGGGCCAGCGGGCAGTACGCTGCGTGATGATTTCCAGACACCGGGTCGCCTGACCGCGGCGGCCGCAGAGCTTCGTGCCCGGTTCGAGCAGTGACTCGTTCGACGGGCAACGGCTCCACCAACTCCTCACGGCCGGCTCCCACCCCGACTCGTCGCCCACGAACTCCTCATCCATTTCGAGATCGACCCTTGTGGTCTGGGTGGGCCACTGGCCGGCGCCGTTGTCCCGGGACGGTTCGGGACTGGTGTCCCTGGTGCCTGGGACACAAGGCGTCCGATGATTCGGCAGGTCCGGAAACACCGGGATGAATCGGATGAAGGAGTAAGGCGATGGCAGTGCAGACCGTGCGGCTTCCGCAATTTTCCCTCGCGGCCCTCAACGAGAGTGAGGTCCCGCAGGTCATGACCGATTCGGCGGCCGAACGAGCGTGGGTCCCCGCCTACAACGCTCAGCTGACTCCCGCGACCGCCGCGTAGCCAGCGCCGAGGCCGTCCCCTGCGGCGGTCTGATCACGGAGTCGATCCCCTCGAACTGAGGGTCAGCACAGCGGTGGTTCGACGTCTCTACGGCGGCCTGCCGCCGTGCGCCTCCGGTGGGGCGTCGCTCACGCTGCACGAACAGAAAGAAGGCTTCGTTGTGGGCATTGGCTCCCCGCGTACTGCGGAGGACGTACTCGCGCGGGACAGTCTCTTCGGAGACTCCACCGCGATCGCAACGAGGAATCTCGCCAGGTATCGTGTCGGCCTCTCGCTCTTGGGCGTCCGCAGTGCACGGCATTCTGACGCTCTGCACGCGCTGTCCGCGGAGCCCGCCGAAGGTCTGTTGCCCCTCCTGGGTGACCCCGTCCTGCGCAATGCCTTCGAGGACGACGTGGCCCGCCTGGAGAACGGCGTGTTCACCGAGAGCTCGCTCGGCGACATTCTCGCGGCCTGGCCAGCCCCGGCAACCGACGGCATCGGTCCGTGCGAGAGCATGATGAAGGTTCCGGCGCGTCCGTGGCCCAACGTCTCCGCAAGCTGGGTGTGGACCGGACTGGAGTCGTCTCAGTCCGGGCAGCCGGTTGCCAGAAGGGTGCGGGTGCTGTGCCGCAACAGCTTCGAAGGCTCCGATCGCGACGAGCCGTTGGAAGCCACACCGGAGATGGTCCACGCTCTGCAGGAGGGCGCGAACCTGCTCACCGCGCTACTGCCCGAGCTGGGGGTGAGTGTGCTGCAGCACGTTTCGCTCATCGGGTTCAGTGACGGTGAATCGCCGGACGGTCCGCTGCAGTCGCTGTCGGGCGGCGACCCGCTCCCGTCCGCCTTGCTGATGTCGCCGAGCCGATTGAGCGACCCTTGGAAGACGGCCGAGACACTGCTGCACGAGGCGGCGCACCTGAAGCTCTTTGACGTGCTGCGCTCGTGTTCGCTGGTCCAGGACGGTTCGGCCCGGGTCGCCATTCCGTGGCGGATGACCTCATGGACCTTCATCCGGGTGCTGGTGGCGCTGCACTTCTACGCCCACCTGACCGTGTTTCAGGCAGCGGCGCGTGGGGCTTCCGCTGAGGTCATCGCCCGTTACGGCCCCCCTCCCACGGCCGAGGAGATCGACGAGCCGACCCCGGGCAGTCAAGCGGCGGCCGCCGGCACGCACCGCACCGGATTCGAGCGCTTGGTCTACCTGGCGGAGCAGGCTCTGTGTGCCGATCACGGGCAGCTGACGAAAGAGGGCCGTCGCTTCGTCCACTGGTTGCTCGACAGCATCGAGTGGGGCGAGCAGTCGGTCCGCTCCCCGGTCCCCGCCGTGACGGGTGCGCGGTCAGCGGAGGTCGCCACCACAGCGAGCGATCGGGCCGTCGTCACCGGCGGCGTCTTCGTACGTTCCGAACCCACGATCCTGTGGGAGCTGCCTGAGCTGCGGCAGCTGTTGGTGGTGCGACCCGACACGGCTGGATTCCACTGGCTCGACGCCCACGCCTGGGTCGTCTACGCCTTGTGCGACGGGGTACCGCTGGCAACCCTCGCAGAACGATACCGATTGGCGGTGGACGGCCCGTTGAGCGAGGAGACCGCCCTCAGGCAGGCCCGGGCATGCCTGAGCCTGCTGATCGGGGCAGGCCTGGTGTCCCAGGTGGACGAGTGATCCACCATGCCGCACTCGGACGAGGCGGCGTCTGTCCGGAACTCAGGCCTCGCTGAGTAGGCGCATCATCTGGAGACCGCGCGGGCTCCGCTGCCCCGTGTTCGAGGAGCGGGGTGGCGGCCTGCTCGGCACGTTCCGCTCCCGGCGGCACGGCAGCCCCCTTCTTCCGGCAGCCGCTACTGGTTCAGACGCAGTTGTGCGGGGCAGATTTTGTGGGCCCACAACAAGGAGCGCCTCGAAGCCCTGGCCGCGTACCTGGGCGCCCGGCTGCGCGAGCGTCATGCCTCCCCGACGAGGGTGATGTTTGCCCGGCTTCCGGTCAGCAAGAAGTCCGCGGAGCACCGTGACGAAGTGCTGGCCGGCCTGGCCACACAGGGAAAACCCGCTCAGCTCACCACCCCCACCGACCGCTGCGACGCGGCGACCGCCCGCGCTGGCTCGAACGGCGTCGACGGCCTTCCCCTAATCTCCGTGGTGTGGCCGGGCGCCAGTTCCGTTTCCGGCAGCAGGTTCGCCAGTGGGTGAACGGGCTGCCGGCAGCGTAGGCAGCGGCGACGGACCGGAGGGCGACGCAGACGATTGACGGCAATCGGGCTTGACCGGCCGCAGACCGGTGTTCGTGACGCGCTCGTGGAACCGGACGGTGCGTGTGCCGGACCACGTCGGTCTCGGGCGGCACGAACGGCACGGTGAACATCAGCGGTGACGCGGACGCGAGATGCGGACAGCACTCGGCGCACTGGGACAAGGCCTCTGCAAGCGGTTGCGCGGGAGAACCCTAGTCATACCCGCGACGTACCGTCGTTGCGCGTCGTCTTGCACTCTCACACGGTGTCAGGTGGTGATGTCGGTCCTGCGACCGGCGACCGCCGCGCCAGCCTGAGGAGGAAGGCTTCCCGTGACACGAGCGACGGAACAAGTTCGGGTATTCCTGGTTGAACAGAATCCGATTCTCCGCATCGGCATCGCCACGATACTGACGGACAGCACGGTGCGCCTGGTCGGGGAGGCTCCGGATACGGAAACCTGCCTGGAACGAATTGAGGCAGCCAGCCCGGACGTGGTGCTCCAGGATCTCGACGCAGCGGGAGACTCAGCACCCGTCGCCGTGCGCTCCCTCCTGGAGCAGCGCCCGGGAGTCCGGGTCATCGGGACTGGCACGGCCACCGCGGGCTGCGCCGAACTGGCGCTGGCCATCCTGGTCGCCGGCGCCCACGGGTACCTGTTGAAAAACACAGAGCCGGCCATGCTCCTCGACGCCCTCAGAATCGTCCGTGGCGGCGGCGTCGTCCTCAGCCCCGGTGTTGGTCGCGGGCTTCCATCGCTGCTCAAGCCAATCACCCACACGGCTCGGGCACTTGCGAATCCAGCTCTCTCCACGCTCACGGCCCGTGAGTACGACGTGCTCCGACTTATCGGGCACGGCTACAACAACGGGTACATCGCTCGAAAATTATTACTTTCCGATAAAACCGTACGCAACTATGTCTCAGTCATTCTGGCCAAACTGGGGGCCGGCAGCCGCAGTGAGGCCATCGTGACCGCTCGAACAGCCGGCCTCGTGGCGGCGGCCGGATGAGTGTTCGTCGACCGTCCGGTCCCCCGCCTGACAGGAGGGCGTTCTGCCGTGGTTACTCGAAGGAGAGGGAGCCCTGGCCGGGCTGGCTGAGGTAGTTCTGCCAGCCGGCGGAGAGGGGGAGGTTGGCGCCGAAGCTGGTGCCGGAGCCCAGATGGGTGGCGACGGTGCCGTCAGTACCCTGGATGATCAGGTCGGCCTTGCCGTCACCGTTGATGTCCGCGTAGTAGAGCCGACCCTGGCCGGGCTGGCTGAGGTAGTTCTGCCATCCGGCGGACAGCGGCAAGTTGGCGCCGAAACTCGTGCCCGATCCGAGGTGGGTGGCGATCGTGCCGTCAGTACCCTGGATGACGAGGTCGGCCTTACCGTCACCGTTGATGTCCGGGAACGAAAGGCGGCCCTGGCCGGCCTGGCTGAGGTAGTTCTGCCACCCCGACGACAACGGCAAGTTGGCGCCGAAACTCGTGCCCGATCCGAGGTGGGTGGCGATCGTTCCGTCAGTACCCTGGATGACGAGGTCGGCCTTACCGTCACCGTTGATGTCCGGGAACGAGAGACGGCCCTGGCCGGGCTGGCCGAGGTAGTTCTGCCACCCCGAGGAGATCGGCACGTTCGCACCGAAACTGGTACCGGATCCGTTGTTGAAGTGGACGCCGATCGCACCGTCGGTGCCGTGCACGAGCAGGTCCTTCTTGCCGTCACCGTCGATGTCGGCGTAGTACAGCCGTCCCTGACCGGCCCCACCCAGGAAGTTCTGCCAGCCGGCACTGACCGTCGTACTCGCACCGAAGCTCGTCCCGGATCCCCCACGAAGACCGATCGTGCCGTCCGTGCTCAACACCATCAGATCGGCCTTGCCATCACCCGAGATGTCCGCATGGGTGGAGGCGGGAGGGTACGGGTCGGCGTGGTCGTTGCCGAGGCCGGCTTGGGGACCGCAGGTGGGCCATGCACCTTGGCCCTGAGAGGCGAGCACCTTTTCGGCGATGAGGATCTGTTGCTGCTTGGTGGCCAGATCGGCGCGGACGGCGTAGCCCGTTCCGCCGTAGGAGTTCCAGGTGCCGGCGGTGAACTGCAGGCCGCCGTAAAAGCCGTTGCCGCTGTTGATGGACCAGTTGCCGCCGCTCTCACAGTTGGCGACCTTGTCCCATGTGGTGACGGACGCTGCCTGCGCCGCGGTGCCGGAGCCGAGGAGCGGCGGGAGCGCGAGGGGGGCGGCGGCGAGGGCGAGCACGGCCTTGCGGACGCTGGGCGATATTGACACAGGGTTTCTTCCCATCAGGAAACAGGTGCGGCGGGCTGGACAGGGCGGGCAGGCCGGTGCTCCGGGGGGACGGTGCAGTCCCCCCGGAGCACGGGGTCGGTTACTCGAAGGAGAGGGAGCCCTGGCCGGGCTGGCTGAGGTAGTTCTGCCAGCCGGCGGAGAGGGGGAGGTTGGCGCCGAAGCTGGTGCCGGAGCCCAGATGGGTGGCGACGGTGCCGTCAGTGCCCTGGATGATCAGGTCGGCCTTGCCGTCACCGTTGATGTCCGCGTAGTAGAGCCGACCCTGGCCGGGCTGGCTGAGGTAGTTCTGCCACCCCGACGACAGCGGCAAGTTGGCGCCGAAACTCGTGCCCGATCCGAGGTGGGTGGCGATCGTGCCGTCAGTGCCCTGGATGACGAGGTCGGCCTTACCGTCACCGTTGATGTCCGGGAACGAGAGACGGCCCTGGCCGGCCTGGCTGAGGTAGTTCTGCCATCCGGCGGACAGCGGCAAGTTGGCGCCGAAACTCGTGCCCGATCCGAGGTGGGTGGCGATCGTGCCGTCAGTGCCCTGGATGACGAGGTCGGCCTTACCGTCACCGTTGATGTCCGGGAACGAGAGACGGCCCTGGCCGGGCTGGCCGAGGTAGTTCTGCCACCCCGAGGAGATCGGCACGTTCGCACCGAAGCTAGTACCGGATCCGTTGTTGAAGTGGACGCCGATCGCACCGTCGGTGCCGTGCACGAGCAGGTCCTTCTTGCCGTCACCGTCAATGTCGGCGTAGTACAGCCGTCCCTGACCGGCCCCACCCAGGAAGTTCTGCCAGCCGGCACTGACCGTCGTACTCGCACCGAAGCTCGTCCCGGACCCCCCACGAAGACCGATCGTGCCGTCCGTGCTCAACACCATCAGATCGGCCTTGCCATCACCCGAGATGTCCGCATGGGTGTTGGTGTCCTGGATGTTGTCGTAGCGGCGGGGGCTGAAGGTGCCGTGGCCGCTGTAGTAGGGGTAAGGGATGCTGTGATGGATGGCACCGCTACTACCGGACTCCTCCAACGCGTCGTACGTGGAGTGATCGGAGCTGGTCCATCCGTTGAAGATGACGACATGGCCGCTGGCGCCCGAGTCGGGGTTGAGGAGGATGTCGCCCGGCTTGAGGGACTCCTTGGCGATGGAGGAGGTGTAGTTCAGCAGGGTGCCGGTGGTCTCACCCCAGTTGGTCCCGCTGGAGGCGTTCAGGTGCCAGGCCATGGAGACGAAGCCGGAGCAGTCCGTCCGGTACTTGCCGTTGGAGTCCGTGCGGTAGCTGGTCATGCTGTACGGCACGCCTGCGTCGACCCATGACTGGGCCCGGTCGATGACCTCTGCCCGGCTGATGCTGCCGCCTGCCGAGGAGTCCGCGGCCAGGGTGGCGAAGGCGCCAACGGCTACGGGTGCCGCGGCCTTCCCCGATCCGGCGGCTGCGGCCAATTGCGCCGCTGAGGCGGTGGTCGGGTTGGGAACCGTCGGGGTGAATTGGGTCAGAAAGCCCGGGTTCGCCGTGCTGGACGCGGCAGCGGCGGACGGCGTCGGAGTATCGGCGGCGGCTTGGCCGAGCGTCGCAACGGTGACCGCACCGACGACCGCTATGGACAGGGCGAGGCGACTAATCATGACCATGTCAGAATCCTTGATGTTCGCAAGCGGCGGAGGATCTCCGGGTACGGAGATCCAAGAGGTGGAACTGCGAAGAGAGTGGGAGGGATCGCTGTCCTGCAGGTGCAGCGATCCGGAGCATCGTGAAGGCCGGGCGAAGGGGACGCGCGCCCCCTCCTGGAGCGAGGCCGTGGCGCGGCGGTCCCGGCCTTCGGCTTCAGCCCGCGGGGCGTCAGTCGGAAGCGGAACCGACGAGGTATCCAAGGCGGACGATGGGGGCCACCGCGTTCAACAGGAGACTGCGGGCCCGGTCCGCCGCGACTGCTTCGGTTTCGGCACGGACGAACAGGACGAGCTCGATACCGTGCGGCACGGGGCGGGCGCGGACGTGCTCCAGGGCGTGGTCCGGGTGGGCGTACGCCCACAGGAGGTCCTGCATCAGGTGGGCGTCCCCGTGGGTGCCCGCACTACCGGCCGCGCTGAGAAGGTGAGCTTGGACCAATCGCAACAACCTCAGTCCCAACCGATGCCGTCGCCGAGGGATGCTCCGGTGGGCGCCACGACCGACGCCCCGACGCCGTCCCATCCGATGCCACTGCCGATCGGCCGACCGGTCGCGGACGCGGTCGCCGTCACGGTGGACACCGGCTTGCCATCCCAGCCGATCCCCGTGAGGTCGGCGGCGAGTGCTCCGTTCAGTGCGACGGGTGCCGCGAGTGCGGACAGCGTCAGCGAAAGGGCGGCGGAAGCGAGCGAGCGAGCGATCCAAGACATGGCGGTCCCCCGGGATGGCCGTGCGGCGATTAAGTGGAGTACGACGAGTGACGCGTGCGGATCAGCGGTCCTGCGACCTGGCGGCCCGGCGGGATCCGTGCTCCCCGCCGCCCTTCTGGTGAGCACCATCCTGTTCGAGCGCACCGCCGCCCGGAAGGGGTTCGCCCTGGCACCAAGTGGTCTGACCCCATGGTGCCAAGTCGCCCAGTGGAACTGATGGTTGCGTGTGCTTGTGGTTCGCTTCTCCGCCCTGAGATGATCGCGCGGCAGACGGCACCCTTAGTCTGTTCGACGCAGCTGGGGGGCTGAACGCATGCTGGAGTTCTTGGGTTTGGACAGTCGCACAGAGGCGGTCTACCGAGAGATGCTCGCCAGACCTGCCGGCGGAGTGGCCGAGCTGTGTGAGCTGCTGGGCCTGCCGGAGAGCACGGTCAGGGGATGCCTGGACCAGCTAGCCGATCTGCAACTACTGCGATCGTCGCGGGACGACCCCGGCGCGCTGCGGGCGGTCAGCCCGGAGCGCGGACTGGAACTGATCCTGCGCCGCCAGGAGGACGAGCTCCTGCGCCGCCAGCAGGAACTGGCGCTCGGCAAGGCGGCCGCGGCGCGGGCCCTGGCCGAGTACGCCTCCTTGCACCCCGACGCGACTGCCGGCGCCACGGAACGACTGGTCGGGCTCGACGCCATCCAGGCGAAGCTCGAAGTGCTCGCGGAGGCGCTCACTCGGGAATGCCTGTCCGTCATGCCGGGTGCCGCCCAGTCCCAGTCCAGCCTCGACGCGTCACGCCCCCTGGACGAAGAGGCGATGGGCCGCGGAGTCAGCATCCTGACGCTCTATCAGGACAGTGCGAGGAACGACCCGGCGACGTACGCCTATGCCCGGTGGATGACGGAGCAGGGCGGAATGGTCCGCACCTGCCCCGTCCTGCCGCCCCGCCTCCTCGTCTTCGACCGCGAAGTCGCCATCGTGCCCATCGATCCGTCCAACAGCCGTCTGGGCGCGCTGTGCACGAGAGAGCCCGGCATCGTGGCCTCCTTGGTCGCCCTCTTCGACCAGACCTGGCACACCGCCGTCCCCCTCGGCACTGCCCAGCCGCAGGGCACCCACACAGGTCTCACCCCCAGCGAGCAGGAACTACTGAGGCTCCTGGCCGCCGGAATGACCGACGAGAACGCCGGGAAACGCCTCGGCATCTCCCTGCGTACCGTCCGCAGACAGATGGCCACGCTCATGGAACGCCTCAACGCCTCCAGCCGCTTCGAAGCGGGGCTGAAAGCCGCGCAGAGCGGCTGGCTCTGACGGCCTCGTGCAGGACTTGATCAGGGTTGCCCGTTCGATCACTCCGCGGGCGCGGGCGGCGTCCCGATCTTCGCGGTTACCGGAGACGATCAGCTCGCGGATGAACTCGGTGAGCACGGCGAAGACGTGGACGACCAGGCATCCACCCGGTGTCGTGTGTCCGGACGGGCGTCGGAGGAACGTCGGGCAGACCGGCTCTAAGCCGGTCCGGCTTTCGCCTCCGCCTTCGCCCGGCACCTGGACGTCACTGTGAGTGGCCCTGCTCAAACAGGCGGCTGACCAGCACCTTCGATGAAACCTGCTCGACCGGGACGCACCGTGAAGGGAATCATGAGCGAGTGACGTCGACCGAAGCAGCAGCAATCGCTCTACAGGACCATGCCGCCCTCTGGAGTACGGGAGAAATCCGCGCGAACGAGGTCGTCAATGCCGCCTGTGACGCGCTCGTCGCCGGACTCGACACCCCCGGCCTTCGGATCCTCGCAGCCCGCACGCGCGCCGAGGCGGACTACGACGTCCACGACTTGCTTCCCGCAGCACTCGACGAACTCGGCCTCACCTTCTATCCGATCGCCAGCGTGGCCGGCCAGGAAGCCGCCGCCCGAGCCCTCGCACGCCGTTTGCTCGCAGGCGAGCTATCGCCTCGGGAGTTCACTTTCCGGATTCACCAGCGCTACGGACATGAGCTGCCCCTGACGGGGCGGCTCGCTGAACTCGACGACGAGTACGACGTCCTCGAATACGGCGACAGGACCGTGGACCAGGTCGATGCCGAGGTCACGGCCGAAGCCCGCCGCCTCGGGACCCACCCGCTTCTCTGAACCCGCGGGCCTCACGGGGGCTGAGACTGGTGAGCTCGCAAGTTCAGGTGTCGCGTATTCGCGGCCGGGCCCAGATGGGGCTCGCGCTGAGTGATCGGCACGAGCTCGGCGGCAGCCGGCAGCCGGCAGTCTGCTGGTAGGCGATTGACATGATGGGCAGCGGCAAGTCCCAGGTGTCTCTAGAGGAGCGACCATGGCGTTCAAGACCGGAGTCTCCGAACGGGACGAGTGGTCCTATTCGCCGGCTGTCGGCGTCGGACCGCTCCGGTTCGGTATGACCGTCGACGAAGTGGTCGAGGCGGCTGAGGTACTCGGCCTGACGAAGGCCAGCGAGTGTGCACGGGACCACGCGATCTTCTCGCCGACGTGGAAGGTCGAAGTCCACCGTCGCGGGGTGGCTCCTTCACCGCTTGCCGTCACGGCCTACGGGAGCCAAGTCGTGGGGCTGTTCTGCATCGCTGTCGACGCCGTGCAAGGTCCCCAGGTCGCGTACGACGGACTCCCGCTGGTCGGGAGAGACCTGTCAGAGCTGGAGAACGACGCAATCGCGTATGCCGAGGCAATGGACGTGCACCTTCGCTACACGCCCGAGGGCTACGCAGGACCGGATGATTCCGGGGTCGTGATGCGCGGGCAACTAGTCGGGCGGGGCCTCCGATCGCGTCCGTTGTTCATGGTGACGCGCGACGGTGCGCATACTGAATGGGACTCGATGCCCTCCGAGGAGTACCGCGTCAACGGCCAGTCCACGGCCTGACGTGGTGTGACCCGTGACGCGGGGTGGGGGAGATGCGCCCGCATCCGCCAGCTCAGCAGTCGAAGCCACGTTCGGGGCGCCCGCGCGCACCACGTACGCGTCGCGGTCGACCGACCACGGGGACGGGTCAGCGACGGTACGCGGCGGTCGCGATGTCGGTGAACGACCGGACCAACGGGTTGGTGTCACCCTCGTTCCACACCGCCACCACTCGGCTGGGCGGCATGTCGACCAGTGGCACTGCGGCCAGCTCGGCGGGCAGGCCGTGTCCGAGCGGGGCCAGGCCGACGATGTCGTTCCACAGCACGGCTTGCAAGCATTCCTGGACGGCGCGCACCACTGGGCCCTCGCGTGGCTCACCGCCGTTCCAGTACGACTGCCAGATCGGGTCGGTTCCGTACGGGAACTGGAACCAGCGGCGGTCGCTCAGGTCGGCCAGTTGCAGCTGGCTGCGGCGGGCAAGCGGATCGTCGGCGCGCAGGACCACGCCGACCGGATCGCTGCGCAACTCACGCACCGTCAGGGCGGTTTCGTTGAACGGCGCCCGTGTCAGGGCGACGTCGACCAGTCCGGCGCGTAGCCCGCAGGTCGGGTCGGTCAGGTCGGTGTCGCGGATGCGGATGTCGCGGCCGGGGTGGCTCCGGCGGTAAGCGGCGGCCAGCCTGGTCACACCCGGGTCGGTGCTGTCGCCCAGGATGCCGACGGTGATGGTCGCGGCGCCGGCCGCTGCGGTCACGCGTGCGCGGATGCGGTCGGCCCGGTCGAGCAGGGCCCGTGCCTCGTCGAGCAGCACGGCGCCCGCCGGGGTGAGCGTGACGCCGGCAGGTGAGCGGGCGAACAGCAGGGCACCGACCTCGGTCTCCAGCTGCTTGATCGCCCGGCTCAGCGGCGGCTGGCTCATGTGCAGTCGAGTGGCGGCCCGGCCGAAGTGGCGTTCCTCAGCGACCGCCACGAAGTAGCGCAAGGTCCGTAGCTCCACGCTGCAACAATACCCATGAGGTATCAGGGCTGCGGGATGGGTTCTTGGACACCGGCAGACTCCCGGCGGTGCACTGGTGAGCATGACCGAAGAAGCAAAGACCAGCGAGCCGCAGACCGCCCCGGCCGAATCGGTGGTGGGTCCCGGCGACGGCGAGACGATCATCCTGGGCACCACGCGCATGCGCGTCCTCGAAGACGGCAGCCACACCGGGCACCGCCTCGCGATCGCCGAGTCCGTCCTCGCCCCGCACACCCAGGGACCGCCGCAGCACCGCCACGCCCAGCACGACCAGGGCTTCTACATCGTCTCCGGCACCGTGCGGTTCACCGTCGGGGACGAGGACCACGACGCCACCACGGGCACGCTCGTGATGGTTCCGCCCGGTACCCCGCACACCTTCGCCAACCCGACCGACCAACCCGCCGTCATCCTCAGCACATTCACCCCCGACCTGTACGTGCAGTACTTCCGAGACCTCCAGAGCGTGATCGCCAGTGGCCGGCCGCTGACGCCACAGGCCAGCATCCGGGCGATGAGCCGCTACGCGACCGAGCCCGCCGCCGACCTCCCGCCGAGCCAGCCGGATGACGCCGCCCGGCCGTCCTCCGTCTGACCAGCACGGCCGGGGCGCGCTCGCCCTTCACCTTCCGGGTCGCTCAGACAACAGCCCGGCCTTCTCCAGGGGTTGCCCTGGGATTCGACGGGTCACCAGCAGCAGGTGACCGTGGACGGGACTCATGAACATTGCATTTTGGACCGTCGCAGGGCTCCTCGCCCTCTTCTACCTGTACGCGGGCGCGATGAAAGTGGTCCGCAGCCGCGATCAACTCCGGCCGATGATGGCCTGGGTCGACCGCATGCCCCTGACCGCCGTCAGGGCGCTGGGGACGGTCGAACTACTGGGCTCGGCCGGACTCGTCCTGCCGCCACTGACCGGCGTCGCCCCCTGGCTGGCAGTGGCTGCGGCCATCGGGTTCGTGCTCCTGCAGATCGGCGCGATCGCCGTCCACCTGACCGGTGAAGACCGCCAGGTCACCCTCAACGTCGGGCTCGTCGCCACGACGACCGTACTCATCTGGCTGGCCACCACGCGGCTGTGATCGAGCACGGTTCTCGACCGGTGGGTACCTCCTGCCCGCTGTCGCCCTCCTCCTCGTACGGACCGCTCCGGGTGACGCCCGCGCCCTTGCAGCGGACCACGTCGTGTTCGCCGCCGTCGGCTGGCCCCGAGGCGCGCCGGTCGAGCAATTTTGCTTGCACGGCCGCGACCGTGGAGGCTGTGGGGGGGGCGCGCGTGAGCGACCATACGTACGGGGGAGGCTTGTGGTGGCAGCTGTAAGAATTCGGCCGGGGCGGGTGGCCGGGGCGTTATTGGTCGTCTTGTCGCTGATACCCGCGCTGATCAGCGGCTTCCTGTTCGCCGTAGCGCTGCCGGACGACAGCCGGCGGTACGCGGATTACGCGGCCGCCGAGCCCTGTGGCGACGGGACCGACGACTGCCTCCGTACCCTCCCCCTCACGGTCGACCACACGGTGGTCAAGAAGGGCCGGAACGGCAAGTTCGAGGCAACTCTCTCCGGCACCGCCTCCAGGAAGGCCGTCGTGAGGTTCGGGGACCCCGGGCCGCTGCTCGCGCGGCTGGAGCCCGGCGACCAGGTGACCGCCACCGTGTGGCGCGGCGCGGTCATGACCGTCGCCAAGGGAGACCTCCGCCAGAGCTCCGCCGACGAGCCCCGCGACGACGCCCAGATGACCGCCGGCCTCGGCACCTTCACCGGCCTGGTCGCGGCTCTCGGGCTCGGCTTCGCGACCGCGTGGCTGGCCGGGTTCGGCGGGCGGGAGCCCTGGACCTGGCGCTCGCTCGGGATGCCCCTGCTCATCGGCGCGGCGATCACCACCCTCGCCGTGGCGCTCACCGCCTTCCTGATCGGCCTGCCCTGGTGGGTCGTGCCCGGCGTCTCGGTGCCGTTCGTGGCGTACGCCGCCCGGCAGCTCCACCGGTACCGGCGGCGATCGGTCCCACCGCGCGGAATGGCGGATTCCTCTCCCGCTGCGTGAATCCCTTCCCGGCCCCTGCCTACGTTGCCCGGCATGGGCCGGAGTAGGAGACCGTCGCGCCGGCAGGTCCAGCGGCAGGTTTGCGGAGGGTCTGGCGGGCTGGCCCCGACGGGTCCGGGCGTCTGCCCGCTGCGCTGACCCGGCCGGGGGCGGGGGCCGGTCCCGCCCCGCTTCCCTCCGCCCCTCGGCCCGCTCGTTTGTCCGGCGTGCGCGGCGCGATGCGGCGCGGCCGTTGCCGATGCGCTGCGGGTGTCGAGTCCGTCGAATCCCCCTCTCCGTCGTCGTCCAGTGCGGGTTCGACGCCAGGCTCGGACGTGGCGCATGCGCGGCACGGGTCCGGCCCGTCGACAGATCCGTGCGGGGGCGCTGACAGCCGCTGACGGGGCGCCCGGGAGGCTGTCAGCGGGCTGGCCGGGGGTTGTCAGCCGGGGCCGCGAACCTCAGGTCATCGAGCACGACGAAGACCTGACGAGGGGATGTTCACCATGACGTACGCGATCCGGGCCGAGGGACTGGTCAAGAAGTACGGCGACTTCACCGCCCTGGACGGCGTGGACCTTGAGGTTCCGGCCGGCAAGGTCGTCGGAGTCCTCGGGCCGAACGGCGCCGGCAAGACCACCACCGTGCGCATCCTCGCCACGCTGATGCGCCCCGACGGGGGACGTGCCACCATCGGCGGCCACGACATCGTCAAGGACCCCGTCAAGGTGCGGCAGTTGATCGGGCTGACCGGGCAGTACGCTTCCGTGGACGAGACCCTGTCCGGCACCGAGAACCTGGTGCTCATCGGGAGGCTGCTCGGCCTGGACCGGCGCGGTGCGAAGGCTCGGGCGGCCCAGCTCCTTGAGGACTTCTCGCTCACCGAGGCGGCCCGCAAGCCGATCTCCACCTTCTCCGGCGGTATGCGGCGGAGGCTGGACCTCGCCGCCTCCCTGGTCGGCCGGCCCCAGGTGCTCTTCCTGGACGAGCCCACCACCGGCCTGGACCCGCACGCCCGCCAGGAGGTCTGGGACGTCGTGCGGCAGTTGGTCGCCGACGGCTCCACGGTGCTGCTCACCACCCAGTACCTGGAGGAGGCCGATCAGCTCGCCGACTCCATAACCGTCTTCGACAAGGGTCGCAAGGTCGCCGAAGGCCGGCCCGGTGAGCTCAAGCGCCGCGTCGGCGGCCAGATCCTCCAGATCCGGCCCACGCTGGCCGCCGATGTGCCGTGGGTCGCCGGGATGCTCGCCGAACTGACCGGGCACACGCCCGCGCAGCAGTCCGGGGTGCTCACGGTGCCGGCCGATGAGCCGCTGGTCGTCGCCGCGGTCGCCCGCCGCCTCGACGGCGCCGGCATCACCGCCGACGAGCTCGGCCTGCGACTGCCCAGTCTGGACGAGGTCTTCCTCGCGCTGACCGGACACGCTCCCGCCGTGGGCAGCGACCAGCCCGTCACCGTCTGAGCAGCCCGCTCACGCACCGTGCCGACCGTTCCCGCCCCGCTCCGCCCGTATCGCACAGACTTCTCGGAGGACCCGTCATGACCACCCAGCTCACCAGCCGTACCGGCCTCGCGCAGACCACCCAGCACAGCATCGCCCTCGCCGGCCGCGGCGTCACCAAGTTCATGAAGTCGCCGATGCAGCTGGTCGACGTGGTCCTCACACCGATCATCAGCCTGCTGATGTTCGTCTACCTCTTCGGGGACGCCATGTCGGGCGGCGACACCGACGGCTACCTGCAGCTCGTCGCTCCCGGAGTGATGGTCATGGCCGTCTTCCAGGCCAGCATCGGCGTCGGCGCCTCGCTCAGCGCCGACGCCAGCACCGGGATCTTCGACCGGTTCCGCAGCATGCCGATCGCCCGCTCCAGCCCGCTGATCGGCGCCGTCCTCGCCGACATCGTCCGCTACGTGGTCTGCCTGGGGGCCCTGGCCGTCCTCGCCCTGGTCATGGGCTACCGCGTCCAGACCGGGCCGGTGGCCACGCTGGCCGCACTCGCCCTGCTCATCGGCTTCGCCCTCAGCTTCTCGTGGATCTCGGTGTACCTCGGGATGCTGATCAAGAACCCGGCCTCCGTGCACGGCCTGATGACCATCCTGATCCTGCCGCTCACCTTCGCCAGCAACGTCTTCATCCCCCGGGACGGCATGGCCGGCTGGCTGCGGGCCTGGTCCGACGTCAACCCCGTCTCCCTGGTCGCCGAAAGCGTCCGCGGCCTGCTCAACGGCGGCCCGGTCGCCGGCTCCCTGCTCGCCACCCTGGCCTGGATGGCCGGCGTGATCGCGGTCTTCTTCCCGCTCGCCATGCACGCCTACCGCAAGAGCGCCGCCTGACCCGGCGGCGGCACGACCCGCCGGGCGGGGTCCGCACCCACGGTGCGGGCCCCGCCCGGCTTTCGCACGACCCCGCACGTCCATCAGATGCGTGACACCGTCCGCAGGGCCTCCGCCTCCAGCCATCGCAGTGCGTCCTTCCGGGAGTACGAGGCCCCCTCCTCGAACATCCGCGCGAAGCCGTCCTCGCCCAGCACCACCACGATCCGGTCGATCAGCTCGCGCCACTCCGGCTCGCCCCGGTCGAAGGCGCCGCGCATCACCTGGCTCATGCCGAGCGATCTGGCGCCGTCCTCGGGGGACCCCTCCAGCGTGCGGATCCCGCCCAGCAGCTCGGCCACCCAGGCGAGCGCGGCGCCCGCCCCCTGGCCGAGCAGGGCGCCGGCAGCCTCGGGGAGAAGGGCCCTGGCCCGCACCGTGTCCTCCTCGGCCAGCAGGTTCTCGATGCGGGTGCTGATGATCAGGTCGCGGGCCAGCTCCCGCAGGGAGGGACGCCGGACGCTCAGAGCCTCCAGCCGGTCCAGGGTCGCATGGGACCGGGCGAGGTCGCCGGCCCTGCGGTGGACGTTCGCCAGGCCGACGAGGATGTTGGCCTCCATGCGGAGCTGTCCGCGCGAGCGGGCCTGCTCGTACGCGGCGTACAGGTCGCGGAAGGCGCCCTCCAAGTCTCCGCTGCGCCTGCGCTCACGGGCGAGCCTGGCCTTGCTGAGGTACAGGTAGTCCTCGGTGCCGAGTTCGGAACTGAGCACCACGGTCCGCTCGAAGGTGGCGATGGCCTCGGGGTACTCGCCGCGCAGCGAGTGGTCCCGGCCGATCGGGAGCAGGCTCATGACGAGCCCCCAGCGGTCGCCCACCTCCTCGAAGCCGCGCAGCGCCTCGGTACGGGATCGGGCACCGGTGACCATGTCGCCCTGCTCGGTGAGGGCGAAGTCGCGTGCCAGGTGGGCGCTGGCCCGCGTCCACGGATCGGGCGAGTCCAAGGGGTCCTGGTCGGCGGCCGTGCCCGGCCCCGGTACGCCCGCGGGGAGGGAGGCCCGGGACATCCGCAGGAGCAGCTGGGCCGGGTGGAACTCGCGCGCCATCGCCGATTCGCCCGGGGCGTCGCCGTGTTCGCTCCCGGCCCGGGCCGGTACGGGATCCGGCCCGGGCTGCCGTGCCAGGCAGCCGTCGAGTCGGGTGCTCATCCCCCTGATCCCCCAGTACCAGAACATCGCGCTGGTGAAGCGTGCGGCCAGGCCCTCGTCGGGGGCGTCGGCGACCGAGCGCAGCGCGAGCACGAGGTTGTCGTGCTCGGCGTCGAAGACCTCGATCGCGCGCAGCTGTTCGCGGGTGCGCAGGCGCGGTTCGTACGCCTCCGCAAGGGCCAGGAAGTACGCGGCGTAGCGCTGGGTGACGGCGTCCCCGGACTCGGTGTCGGCGAGCTGCCGCGCCGCGTAGGCGCGTACCGTCTCCAACATCCGGTAGCGCGGCTCGCCCGTCCCCTCGTCGGCGGTGTCGACCAGCGACTTCTCGACGAGGGCGTCCAGGACGTACGGAACGTCGGCTGCCGGCAGCGACGCGTCCGCGCAGACCGCTTCGAGGGCGGGGACGGTGGCGCCGCCCGGGAACACGGACATCCTGCGGGCGAGGATCCGCTCGGGTTCGTCGAGCAGGTCCCAGCTCCACTCGACGAGCGCGAGCAGGGTGCGCTGGCGGGGCAGGGCCGTGCGGCTGCCGGAGGCGAGGAGCCGGAAGCGGTCGTCGAGGCGTCGGGCGACCTGCTCGACGCTCATCGAGCGGAGCTTCGCCGCGGCCAGTTCGAGGGCCAGCGGCATCCCGTCGAGGCGTCGGCACACCTCGACCACGGCGTCGAGGGTGAGGTCGTCGAGCGTGAAGTCCGGCCGGACCCCAGCGGCCCGGTCGGTGAAGAGGCGCACGGCGGGCGACTGCGCCGCTTCGGCGGGCTCCGGTGACCCCGTGGGAACGTCGAGGGGACCGAGGTGGCACAGGGACTCGCCGGTGATGGCGAGGGCCTCGCGGCTGGTGGCCAGGATCCGCAGCTCGGGAAGCTGGTGCAGGAGCGCCGTGGCCAGTTCCGCGGCGGCCTCGACGAGGTGCTCGCAGTTGTCGAGGAGGAGCAGGGCGTCACTGCTGCCGAGGAGCCCGGCGATGCGTTCGGCGGGGGTGGTCCGCTGCCCCTGGCCGGCTTCGTAGAGGGCGCCGTCCGTGGAGCCGAGGGCGCCGAGCACCGCGTCGGCCAGCTGGTCCGGTGCGCTGACACCGGCGAGCGGGACGAACCAGACACGGCCGCGCGCGTGGGCGCGGTCCCGGGTGGCGGCCTCCAGGGAGAGCCGGGTCTTGCCGGCGCCTCCGCCGCCGACGATGGTGACGAGCCGGCCCCGGGCAAGGTGTTGTGCGACGAGGTCCAGTTCGCCGTCGCGGCCTACGAAGCTGGTGAGGCGTGCCGGGAGGCGGCTCACGGCCGGCTCGGCGCGCTCGCGGGGCGCCTTCAGCTCGCCCCGCAGCAGCGCGAGGTGCGTCTCGCGCAGCTCGGCCGACGGGTCGACCCCGAGTTCGTCGCCGAGCCGCTCCCGTATCGCCTCGTACACCGCGAGGGCGTCGGACTGGCGGCCGGCCGCGGACAGCGCCCGCATCCGCAGCCCGGCGACCCGCTCGCTCAACGGCCTCTCGGCACCCGCCGCTTCGAGGTCGGGCAACACCTCGCCGTACCGTCCGCGCTGGAGTTCGGAGTCCCAGCGGTCCTCGGCGGCCGCGGTCCGCAGGCTCTGGAGCCGGGTCGCGACGGGCTGCGCGAACGGGGCGTCGAGTACGTCGGCCAGGGCGTCGCCCTGCCACAGGCCGAGCGCCTTCGCGAGCAGCCCGGCCGCCTCGTCGGCGCGACCTGCCGCCAGTTCCCGTCTGCCCCGGGCGGCCAGCTCCTCGAAGCGGTGGACGTCCACGTCCTCGGGCCGCAGCGAGAGCCGGTACCCGCCGGACGCGGATTCCACGGCCGCGGAGCCCCGTAGCGGTTTGCGCAGGCGGGACGCCAGGGCCTGCAACGCGTTGGCGGCGTCGGCGGGCGGCTCTTGCCCCCACAGCCCGTCGACGAGCGCGTCGGCGGAGACGGCGCGGCCCCCGCCGAGGGCGAGCCTGGCGAGGAGCATGCGCAGCCGCACGCCGCCCACTTCGACGGGCGTTGCGTCCTCGTCGTACACCCGAACCGGTCCCAGCAGCTGTACGCGCACCACGGCGGTCTCCCCCTTCGGACCGACCGGGCCCCCGTGTCGATCATTCTTCCAACGCCGCGTCAGCATCACCCACTTGGCCGCTCCGGTAAAGGGCCTCCGGCCTGCGACCTGCGACGTCTTCGTCGGCGTCCGGCGGTGAACGGCTCGGGTGAGGGGTGCGCGTGCGGACCTGCGCGCGTCGAGTGCGCCCCGACGACTACGGTCCGGACCACTTGAGCCGGACGGCGCCGTGCCGCCGAGGCGCGGCCGCCGCGGGGTGGGCAGGTGAAGCGGTGTCGGGGTGCGATCTCGGTCGATCGGGACCGTTGCCGTATGCCTCATCGGCCGCGGAGCTGTCGGGCTTCACGTGCGGCCTGCCCCGCCGGCCGTCGGAGCATCGGGGCCGAGGTGCGGCCGATGCTGGGTGGCTGTGCGGCCGCCGAACGGGGGCGTGGACCGGAAGGTCCGTCGCCGAGCGGGTCGTCGAGCGTGACCGCCGCCGCCGGCAGCGACCCCGCCCACTTCTCTGACAGCCGGTGGTGACCGGCGCGGCATCGGCTCTGTTGCCGGTACAGCCGTCTGAGTGACCCTCTGCGGCGCCGCGACCCCAAGTGCCACACGGAATAGTGGAGTTGAGGACGGTCCACGGGAGCCGTCGTGAGGGGCGGACGGGTGGGACGCGTTCGGCACGATCGGCGCTCCACCATGATCAGACGGCTCTATGCCGCCGGATGACCTGCTGATAGCCTGCCAAAAAATCTTGTTCCTACGAGATCACAGGCGGGCGGCCGATCCATGGTCTGCCTGCGGGAGGTGCCTACGTGGCAGCCAACCATCTGTTAAAGGAGGAGCTGCACGCCAGCGTCTCCGATCCGGTTCTCGACACGATGAACTTCCTCAACGGGATCACGCACCGCTACCCGGAGGCGGTTTCCTTCGCTCCCGGCCGCCCGTACGACGGATTCTTCGACACGGAAGAGATCTTCGAGCACATCCGCCGCTACCTGGACCACCTGGCGAAGACCGGGTACACGCCCGGCGAGATACGCGATGCGGTCTTCCAGTACGGACCGACCCACGGCCAGATCCGGGAACTGATCGCCGACTCGCTCCGCAAGGACGAGGACATCGACGTGCCGCCCGAGGCCATCGTCGTCACCGTCGGCTGCCAGGAGGCCATGCTCCTGACCCTGCGCGCCCTCATGGCGAGCCGGGACGACGTGCTCCTGGTGGCGAGCCCCTGCTACGTGGGCATCACCGGCGCCGCACGGCTGCTCGACATCGCCCTCACTCCCGTGGAGGAGCGGGCCGACGGCCTGCACTGCGACGACGTGGAGGCCGCGATCCGGGCCGAGCGGGCCCGGGGACGGCGCCCGAGGGCGCTCTACGTGGTCCCCGACCATTCGAATCCGTCCGGTGTCACCCTCTCCGCGGAAGCGCGCAGGGGGCTCCTCGAACTCGCCGCCCGAGAAGACTTCCTCCTGCTGGAGGACAGCCCGTACCGGATGGTCAGCCCGGGCCGGCAGCTCCCCACGCTCAAGTCCCTCGACCGTGACCGCCGCGTCGTCCACCTCGGCTCGTACTCCAAGACGCTCTTCCCGGGCGCACGGGTGGGCTTCGCCGTCGCGGACCAGGTCGTCGTCGACCGAGACGGCACCACCGGTCTGCTGGTGGACGAGATCACCAAGATCAAGAGCATGGTGTCGGTGAACACGTCCGCACTCGGCCAGGCTGCCGTGGGCGGGATGCTACTGGCGGCCGACGGCCGCACCGCCGACATCAACGTCGAGACCTCCCGCTACTACGGCGATGCGATGCAGGCCGTCCTGCGGGAACTGGACGGGGCCTTTCCCGAGGAGGAGCGCGCGGCACTCGGCGTGCGCTGGAACCGGCCCACCGGCGGCTTCTTCCTGACCGTGGACGTCCCGTTCCGCGCGGACAACGCCGCGCTGGAACGTTCGGCGGAGGAGTTCGGCGTCATCTGGACGCCCATGTCCTACTTCTATCCCCAGGGCGGCGGAGCCAACAGCATCCGTCTGTCCATCAGCTACCTGACCCGATCCGAGATCGCCGACGGGGTCGGGCGTCTGGCACGTTTCATCAGGGATGAGACCGCTGCCCATGACCCGTCACAGCCCACGAGGAAACCGACACGTTGTTGAACACACAGGCACTGATACGCAGCAAGCCGCGCATGTGGGGGTGGACCTTCCGATGACCACCGCGATGAACCCCCGGTACGCCGAACTCCTCGAACCGCCGATACCCTCCCCCGGCCCGGCACTGACCGCCCCGCGGATCGCGGGCGTCGCGACGGCCGTTTCGGGGACGTCGTACACCCAGCAGGAAATCCTCGACCTGTTCGAGATATCGGACCCCAAGGTCCGGTCCGTCTTCCTCAACAGCGCCATCGAAAGACGCTTCCTCTCCCTGCCTCCGCGCGACCCGCACGGCGCGCTCCGCTCCGAGGTCCAGGGTGAACTCCTCGACAAGCACAAGAGGCTCGCCCTCGACATGGGGGCCAGGGCGATCCGCAAGTGCCTGGCCAACACGGGCATCGACCCGCACGACATCGACTACCTGTGCGTGACGACCACCACGGGCTTCCTGACTCCCGGCCTGAGCGCCCTGCTGATCCGCTCCCTGGGGCTGCGCCCGCAGACGAGCCGCGTGGACGTCGTGGGCATGGGCTGCAACGCCGGCCTCAACGCCCTTCAGGCGACGGCTGGTTGGGCCACGGCGCATCCGGGCCAGGTGGCCGTCATGCTGTGCGTGGAGGCCTGCTCCGCCGCCTACGTCATCGACGACACGATGCGGACCGCCGTCGTCAACAGTCTCTTCGGGGACGGCGCCGCCGCCGTCGCCCTGGTCGCCGATCCGTCGCAGCCCCCGCCGCCCGTCGGCGCGCACCGCGGGTTCCACGGTCCGCGGATCCTGGGCTTCTCCAGCCACCTGATCACCGACGCGATCGACGCCATGCGGTACGACTGGAGCGACGCGCAGGGCAAGTTCAGCTTCTACCTGGACCCGCAGGTGCCCTACGTCGTGGGCGCTCACGCGGAGCAAGTGGTCGACCGTCTGCTGGCCCCGGCCGGCCTGCGCCGTTCCGACATCGGCCACTGGCTGGTGCACTCCGGCGGCAAGAAGGTCATCGACGCGGTACGGATCAACCTGGGTCTCACGCGCCACGACGTGCGGCACACGACCGGAGTCCTGCGCGACTACGGCAATCTCTCCAGCGGCTCGTTCCTGTTCTCCTACGAGCGGCTGCTCAGGGAAGGCGTGGCCGCACCCGGCGAGTACGGCGTCCTGATGACGATGGGGCCGGGCTCCACCATCGAAACGGCACTCGTTCAATGGTGAATGAGGAGCAGGTGAAGGAAACCATGACCGAAACAGGCACGATCTCCGCGGCGTACGACGCCGCCACCGCGACCCTGACCCTCGACGGCCGCCTGCCCTTGTCCTCCGCCGCCGTCGCCGCCGTCAACGCGGCCTGCGACGCTGCCGAGGACGGGCGCACCGCCGGCCACCTGACCGTCCGGCTCTCGGGCGTCCCCGCAGTGCCGCAGGCCGACGGGGCGACGGTCTCCCTGGTGAGCAAGTGGGAGCGGGCGCTGCGCCGGTTCGAACGCCTGCCGGCGGCGACCTTCGCGACGGCCGAGGGGCCGTGCGGCGGTCTCGCGCTCGACCTCCTCCTGTGCACGGACCGCCGCATCGCCGACGGCGCCGCGAGCCTGGTGATGCCGGTCGAGAACGGGACGACCTGGCCGGGCATGACGTTGTACCGGCTCGGCAGGTCCCACGCCGGTGCCGCCGCGGTCCGCCGTGCCGTCCTCTTCGGCACGGCGATCGGTGCGCAGGAGGCCGTGGCCCTCCAGTTGGTCGACGTCGTGGCGGACGACGTCGAAGCGGCGCTGGCGGCGGCCGTCGCGTCGACCGCCTCCGTGCGGGGATCCGAGCTGGCCATCCGACGCCAGCTGCTCTTCGACGCCGCGACGACCAGCTTCGAGGAGGCACTCGGCGCCCATCTCGCCGCGTGCGACCGGGCTTTGCTGCAGTCGGCCGCCGCCGAGGCGGCCGCATGACCGTCGACCACGTCGTGGCCCGCACGCACGCCGGAGCCGCGGCCGCTCCCGCCCTTCCTGCCGATCTCGACTCGGCCCGGCTCGCGCTGGCACGCGCGGCCGCGGCCACCTCGGCCCTGCTCGCCGACCTCGGCGAGCCGGCGGACCGGTCGCCGGAGCAGCGTGCCGAGGCCGCCGCGGCGGTCGACGCCGCCAGGGCCCTGCGTGCGGCGTTCATGGACGCCCACGCGGAGGCGGTGTACGACGAGCTCACGGATCACCGGTCCCGTCACCTGCGGATCGCCGAGCTGGTCCGGGAGGCCGCGGTGCGCTTTCCCGGACTCGTGCCGACCGTGGAGCAGCTGGCCGCCGAGCGCACCCGGGCCCAGTCGCACAAAGAGGGCCACGAGATCGACCAGGGGATCTTCTTCAGCCGTGTGCTGCGCTCCCCCACGGCCGGGGCGCACCTCCTCGACGCGATGCTGCAGCCCACTCCTGCCGCCCTCGCGCTGCTGCCGGAGTTCACCCGCACCGGAACGGTCCGGTTGCGGTCCGTGACGGTGGAACGCCGCGGTGCGGTCACCCATCTGACCATGTGTCGCGAGGACTCCCTGAACGCGGAGGACGACCAGCAGGTCGCCGACATGGACACGGCGGTCGACCTGGTGCTCCTGGACCCGGCCACCGAGGTCGGCGTGCTGCGGGGCGGCGTCATGTCGCATCCCCGCTACCGCGGTCGGCGGGTCTTCAGCGCCGGCATCAACCTCAAGGCGCTGCACGGCGGCGGCATCTCGCTCGTGGACTTCCTGCTGCGGCGTGAGCTGGGCTACCTGCACAAGCTGATCCGGGGTGTGAGGCCGCAAGGCTCTGCGGACTGGCGGCGGCCCACCGTCGACAAGCCGTGGGTCGCCGTCGTGGACGGTTTCGCCATCGGCGGCGGCGCCCAGCTGCTCCTGCTCTTCGACCACGTCATCGCCGCGTCGGACGCCTATGTGAGCCTGCCGGCGGCGCAGGAGGGCATCATCCCGGGCGTGGCCAACTTCCGGCTGACGCGTTCGGTCGGGCCCCGGCTGGCCCGGCAGGTCATCCTGGAGGGGCGGCGCGTCCACGCGAGCGAGCCGGCGGCCCGGCTGCTCGTCGACGAGGTGCACGAGCCGGCCGCGCTGGACGCGGCCGTGGCCGAAAGCGCGGAGCGGCTTCGCGGCACTGCCGTCCTCGCGAACCGGCGCATGCTCAACCTGGCCGAGGAGCCGGTCGAGCAGTTCCGTTCCTACATGGCCGAGTTCGCGCTCCAGCAGGCCCTGCGGCTGTACGACGCCGACGTGCTCGACAAGGTCAGCCGCTTCTCGGGGGCTTCGGTCGAGGAGGCTGCCCCGGCCCGGGGCTGACGCATCCGCGCCCCGCGCGGACGGCTCCCCCGTCCGGGGAGCCGTCCGCGCCGGCGGGTTGCCGTGCCACCGCCGCTCGCCGGGCCGTGGCACGGCCCCCGCCGTCACCGGCCCTCGCAGCAGGGCCCCACGTAGAGAGACATTTCGAGGAATCATGGTTGCCGCCAGCTCGCGGGGCCGCAGGATCGTCCTGTGGCGTCACGGCCAGACCGCCTGGAACCGGGAACAGCGTTTCCAGGGGACCACCGACATCGAACTGAACGCCGAGGGCGTGACGCAGGCGCGGCGCGCCGCACGGGTACTGGCGGCCTTCGCCCCCGATGCCGTCATCACCTCCGATCTGAAGCGGGCCGCCGCCACCGCGCGCCACCTGTCCGTGCTGACGCACCGGGCTGCCACCCCCGAGGAGGGGCTCCGCGAGGCGTACACCGGTCGGTGGCAGGGGCTCACCCACGACGAGATCGTGGCCGGGTACGGCGAGGAGTACGAGGCCTGGAGAAGGGGTGAGCCCGTGCGTCGTGGGGGTGGCGAGCTGGACACCGAGGTGGCCGAGCGGGCGACCGCCGTCGTGGAGCGCCATGCCGAGCGGCTCCCGGACCGCGGGACGCTGGTCGTGGTGAGCCACGGCGGCACCATCCGGGCGACGGCCGGCCGTGTCCTCGGCATGGATCCGGCGGACTGGATGTCTCTGGCCGGCCTGTCGAACTGCCGCTGGCACGTGCTGAGCGAGGAGCCTTCCGGTTGGCGGCTGTCGGTGCGCAACGCCGGGGCTCCGCAGGAGACGGAGTTCGGCGAGGGCTGACGTCGGGGCCGCGCGCGAACGCACGACGTCTCGCGTCCTCGCGTCTTCGCGTCTTCGCGTCTTCGCGTCTTCGCGTCTTCGCGTCCGGCTATCGGGTCCGGTCGGGGAACAGCCCGGCGATCCGCGCCACGAGGCCTTCCGCCGTGCCGTCCTGCAGATCGGCGACCAGGGCCGGCTCCGCGTCGTACAGGGGATGGTCCTGTGCGAGCCGTGCCCGGCCCCCGCCCGTGATGTTGAGCAGGACGTGCTCCTCCTCGGGGATGCGGCCGTCGAGGACCGCCTTGCGGAGGCCGGCGAGCGCCACCGCTGAGGCCGGCTCGATGTCGACGGATTCGGCCTTCCCGAAGACGTCCCTCTCGTACTCAGCCGCGTCCTGCTCGACGGTGAGAACGTCGCCGGAGCTCTCGGTGAGCACGTCGTAGACGCCGCAGTGGACGGCGTACGGGGGGAAGCGGTTGGTCAGCTCGTCCGCGAAGACGGTTCTCGTCGCGGCCCGCGCGTCGTCCGCTCCGCACGGGGCGAGCTGTCGCGTCCCGGACTTCCAGGAGTCGGCGAGCGGAGCGAACGACGCGTTCTGGCAGAGCAGGAGCCGCGGCAGGTCCGTACCGTAGCGTCCCGTGCCGAGGAGCCTGGTCGCCGCCTCGTGGACGGCGATGGCGCCGGCTCCGCTGCCGACGGCCTGGACGTAGACGCCGGGCATCCTGCCCATGGCTTCCACGCCCGCGTACAGGACCGTCGCGAGTCCGTCGCGCCGGCCGATGTTGCGTACTCCGCCCTCGGCCTGGAAGCCGGGGAGCGCGGCCACCGACTCTGCGAGGGCTATCGCGTCGGAGTAGTCGGCGCCGTCCAGCACCACGAGCCTGACCGCCGGGTCCAGCGGTGCCCGGAACCTCATCCTGTCCAGGCCGCGGCGGGGCACGATCAGGAGGCACGGTCGCCGGTGGCGCGAGCAGATCGAGGCGAAGGCCGCGGCGGTGTTGCCGGCGGAGGCCACGACGAGCACCGGCGGATCCGACGGCAGACGCCCCAGGACCGCGTACGCCTCCAGCTCTTTGAACGTCGCCGTTTCGAGGAACGCCCCGCGCTCGGGCCAGTACCCGTTGAAGGCGATCCAGAGGTTCGGCAGGCCGAGCTGGGCGCAGAGTTCCTCGCTCTGGAACACGGCCGTGCGGGCCGCCGTCGGGAACGTCCTGGTGACCGGGAGCCAGTCCCGGTAGCGGAACAGCCCGTCGGTATCGGGCTGCGGCGCGAATTCCTTCACCGCGTAGTCGGACCGGAGCAGCGCCGGCCCGTGATCGCGGCTGCACGACAGCATCATGCCGTCGTCCTGGCCGCGCTGTCCGCACAGCGGACAGAACACCGTGTAGTGGCGGCTCACCCTTTTCTCCATTTCCCGTATTTCCTTTCTGAGGGTCAGCATCGGCATGTCGTCCGCAGGCGCATCGGTCCCGTGATCCGTCGTCCCGGCCGCCTCGGGCGCCGGGCTCGCCCGGCGGCCGGCACGCAGGTGGCACGTGCCGGCCGCCGTCAGCCGTCCGCCGGGGCGGCCGGCTAGCCGGCCCTCGTCAAGGTCCGGATCTCCCGGGCGGCCTTCACTCCGTCGCAACCCGCGAGGCCGAGGGCGTCGCGCAGTTCCTCCGCCAGCAGGTCCAGGACGCGGCCGACGCCCCGTTCTCCCGCCGCGGCGAGCCCCCACAGCACCGGGCGCCCCACGAGAACGCCATCGGCTCCCAGTGCGAGGGCGCGCAGCACGTCGGTTCCGCTGCGGATCCCGCTGTCCAGCAGCACCCGGCAAGCGCCACCGACCTCCGTGGCGACCTCCGCGAGGACGTCGACGCCGGCGACCGCGCCGTCCAGCTGCCGGCCGCCGTGGTTGGACACGACGATGCCGTCCGCGCCGACGTCGACGGCACGTCTCGCATCCTGCGGCGCCAGCACCCCTTTGAGAATGATCGGCAGCCTCGTGCGGCGCCGCAGTTCCTCGATGTCCGACCAGGTCAGGGAGGGGGTGAAGGCTGATCCGGTGTGGGAGGCCACCGCGGATCCGGACGTCGGCGCCCGATGGGCCTCGGAGCCCGACCCCCACGTCAGATTGGCAGCCTCCACCCCGGGGGGCAGGGTGAACCGGTTGCGGACGTCCCGTAGTCGACGTCCCATCCAGGGCACGTCGACGGTCGGCATCAGCGCCGCGCACCCAGCGGCCTCCGCGCGTTCGATCAGCTCGAAGGTCTTCTTCCGGTCGCGCAACCAGTACAACTGGAACCAGACGGTGCCGCCGATTCCGGTGATCTCCTCGATCGTGCAGCTGCTCAGGGTGCTGGCGGTGAAGGGCACTCCCGCCGCCTTGGCCGCCCGCGCGCCCGCCAGCTCGCCTTCCGGGTGGACGAGCTTGTGGTACGCGAGGGGGGCGACTGCCACCGGCATGGCCTGCGGCACGCCGAACAGCGACGTCTGCGGGTCGCAGTGCGCCACGTCCCGAAGGACGCGCGGCACGAGGGCGATCCGCCGCAGCGCCGCACGGTTGGCGGCCAGCGTGACCTCGCCGCCACTGCCGCCGGAAACGAAGTCCCACACGTCTGCGGGCAGGGCTTCGCGTGCTGCCCGTTCGACGTCCTCCAGGCAGTGCACGTCCCGGTCTACGTCCCACGGCCCGGTGGTCGGCACGGTGCGGCTCACAGGGAGTTGCTCTGATTCGCGAGGCGCTCCATCTCCACCGCCTCGTACAGGGCCTTGATGTTGGAACTGCCGAAGGTCTCCGCACCGCACCGCTCGATCACCTCGAAGAAGAGGGTGCGCCTCGGGTGGGTGGAGCGCGCGAATATCTGGAACAACTGTCCGGCGTGGTCCTCGTCGACGAGGACGTTCAGCTCGTGCAGGCTCTCCAGGGAGTGCTTGCTCAGGGAGATGCGCTGCTTGAGGAGGCTGTAGTACGCGTCCGGTGTGGTCAGGAACTCCACTCCGCGACCGGCCAGCGCCCCGACGGACCGCACCACGTCGTCCGCGGCGAAAGCCACGTGCTGCACACCCGACCCGACGTGGTTCTTGAGGAACTCGTCGATCTGACCGGGGTCCGCCTCGGGGTCCGGCTGGAGGATCGTGAAGGTCACCTCGCCCGACTTGCTCTGGACCACCTTGGACAGCATCGCCTGGGCGCCGACCACGATCCGTTCCGCGAAGATCTCGTCGAACCCGAACGACTTCTCGTACAGCTCCACCATCGCGTCCAGCTCACCGACGCTCGCGCACACGGCGAAGTGGTCGATCTCCAGGAGGCGCAGCCCGTCCGCGGCCGCGGGTTCCGTCGGCTCCCCGGCGCTGGGGAGCGGTCGGAACCCGGCGGGCAGTCCGGCTTCCCTGCCCGAACGCCGCTGCACCAGGGTGTGCACGACATCGCCGAATCCTGAGACGGTCGCACTGACCGCGACGTCGTCCCCCGCGTGCTCCACGGGTTCGGCCAGTTCCTGGGCGCCGTTGTCGACGGCCTGGCGGAACGCCCTGCGCACATCCCCCGTGCGCAGAGCGATGTTGGCGATGCCGTCACCGTGGGCGAGTACGTAGTCGGAGGCGGGATGCCGTTCCGCCGTCGCCTCCGTCAGGACGAGCTTCATCGCACCCTGGCTCATCACCGTGGCGCGGAAGCCCTGCTCCGAGGAACCGCCGGCCGCGACCTCCACGAACCCGTAGGAGTCACGCCACAGAGCGACCTGCTCGTCCATGTCGCGGACGTACATCTCCACGTAGTCCAGCTCGAAGTCGTCGACGACTGTGTTGGCCTGGGAAGACGTCATGGAAACTCCAGTTCTCTTGCGTGACGAGAAAGCATTTGAGAGAAGAAGAAGGGACAAAAGCACTCCCGATGTCAGGTGTGCGCCTGCATGCGTACGGCAGCGGCAAGGAGGTGGCGCCGGGCGCAGACGCGCCCGGCCGGGAAGGCCGTACGGGGGACGGGGCGCGGCGCGCGGCCGCACCCCGTCCCCTGCGGCAGGTCAGGGGCTGTCGGCTGGCCTTCCGGGCTTCAACCGGTCCCGGAGCACACGGCCGATGTGCTTGAGCGGCTCGGGCTGCATCATGCCGATGTGATCACATTCAATCACGTGTTCGTCAACTCCGGTCGTGACATGGGGAGTCCACGCCTCACGGCCGGTCATCGGCATGGGGTTGTCGATGCCCGCACGGAAGAAGAGGAGGTCTCCTTCCACCACGCCCGGGGTCAGGGACCGGGCGAGCCTGCGGTTGTTCTCGATCACGTCGATCAGGCCCGCCGCTTGGTCGACGTCGACGTCGAGGCTCCGTGCCACCTCGCCCATCTGGTCGGCTGCGTAGGCTTCGAGCAGGTTCGATACCCCCTCGGCGTCGTCGCCCACGGCAGCGTCGTCGGGAAGGGGGAGACCGGCGGCCTCAGCGAGGGCTCGGATGAGGCTCTGCCGGTCGTCCTCCACGTCGGACGCCTGCGACGACGACGGATAGGCGTCGACGACCGCGAGGAGACCGACGGCCTGCTGCTGCCTCTGGAGCTCTTCGGCCACTGCGTGCGCGACGGTCCCGCCGAAGGACCATCCCAGGAGGCGGTACGGCCCTTCAGGCTGGACGGAGCGGATGATCTGCACGTACTCGGCGGCCATCTCCTCGACCGTGGCCACGGGTTCTCCGCTGCCCACCCCCCGGGACTGCAGGCCGTAGATCGGCACGTCTGCCGGCAACTCCTTGATCAGGCCCGCATAGCACCAGCTCAGACCCGCCACGGGGTGCACGCAGAAGAGGGGGCTGTCCGAGCCCTGCCGGCGCAGGGGGAGGAGGGCGTCGAACGGGTCCGAGACATCGCCTTCGTCGAGTCGCTCCGCGAGCCCGGCGACGGTCGGGGCCTCGAACAGGGACCGGATGCTGACCTCGGCCCCGAGGACGGTCCGGATCCGGCTGACGAGGCGGGTCGCGAGTAGCGAATGCCCGCCGAGGTCGAAGAAGCCGTCGTCGATCGACACGGACTCGACGCCGAGGACCTCGGCGAAGAGACCGCACAGGATCTCCTCGCGCGGCGACCGCGGCGACCGCCCCGACGCGTCCGTGGTGTATTCGGGAGCCGGCAGCGCCCGCCGGTCCAGCTTCCCGTTCGGTGTGAGGGGCAGCTCGTCCACGGTGATGAACGCGGAGGGCACCATGTAGTCCGGCAGCCGCTCCGCCACGTGTCGGCGCAACGGATCGGCCGGTGCCGCTTCGCCCGTGGCGGCCACCACATAGGCGGTGAGGCGCTTGTCGCCCGGCGTGTCCTCGCGCACCACGACCGCGCTCTGCGCAACCAGCTCGTGATCCGCCAGCACCGCTTCGATCTCGCCCGGCTCGATGCGGAAGCCCCGCACCTTCACCTGACCGTCAGCACGCCCGATGAACTCCAGAACCCCGTCCGCGGACCAGCGCACCACATCACCGGTCCGGTACATCCGCGAGCCGGGCACCGTGGCGAACGGGTCTGCGACGAACCGCTCCGCCGTCAGCCCCGCACGCCCCAGATAGCCCCGGGCCAGCTGTGCACCGGCCACGTACAGCTCACCCGCAACACCCGCAGGAACCGGCGACAGGGCCGCATCCAGCACATACACCCGGGTGTTCCACATGGGGCGACCGATCGGGACGGTCCCCGCCGAGAGCACCGCATCGGCCGGCACCGGGTAGTCCGTGCATCCCACCGTTGCCTCGGTCGGGCCGTAGTGCGCCACGACCGATACCTGCGGATGTGCCCGACGCCACCGCGTCACCGCGTGAGCGGGGATCTCTTCCCCGCCCAGCATCAACTGGCCGCTGGGCACGAACCCGCGTCCGGCACCCTCCAGGACCGGCAGATGACTGGGAGTCACCTTCAAGAACGACACCGGCAACCCGGCCTGATCGCCCTCCTCGGCAGAGGTGGAGGTCAGCGCTGCCACCACGACGCAGCCGCCGGCGACCAAGGCCCCGTACAGCACGGTGACCCCCGCATCGAACGACACCGACGCATGCCACACCGTCGAACCCACGAGATCCGGATACGCCTGCGGACACCGCACCACGTAGTTCACCAACGCGGCGTGCGAAACCACCACGCCCTTCGGCCGCCCCGTCGAACCCGACGTGTAGATCACGTACGCGGGGTGAGCGGGCAGTGCCGGAGACGGACGGCCGTCATCGAGGAGATCGGAGGCGCTGAGCCCGGCAATGGCTTCCTGCACAGAACGCTCGTTCAGGAGCACGCGCTTCGCGATCGATGCGTCGTCCTGGGGGAGCAGAGCCGCGGTGGCTGCGTCCGTCAGGACCAGCACGGGTTCGGCGTCCGCGAGCATGTAGGCGATCCGGTCCGCCGGGTACTCCGGGTCCACCGGCACATAACCCGAACCGCTCTTCAGCACCGCGAGCAACGCGACGACCAGGTCGACCGACCGCGGCAGCGCCACCGCCACCAGGCGCTCCGGACCGGCACCGCACGCCACCAGATGACGGGCCAGACGATTCGCCCGGGCGTTCAACTCCGCATAGGACAGCTCGACACCGCCACTGACCACGGCCGGCGCATCCGGAGTCCGCAGCACCTGCGCTTCGAACAGGCCCGGCAGCGTGGCATCCGGAACTTCATGAACCGTGTCGTTCCACTCGACCAGCATCCGCCGACGCTCGTCAGCGGCAAGGACACTGACGTTACGGATCGGCTGGTCGGGGTCGCCCGTGACCGTTTCGAGGAGCCGGGACAGCCGCTCGCCGAGCTGCTCGACGGTGGTGCGCTCGAACAGATCGGTGCGGTAGTCGAGCCGCCCTGCCAGGCCCGCGGGTACGCCGTCGGCCGCGTGTGTTTCTCCCAGGCTGAACGACAGGTCGAACCTGGCCGCCATCTCGCCGGCGGCTTCGGCTTGCGTCTGGATGCCGGGCAGGTCGAGGTCGGGTTGTGCGTTGTTGTGGAAGGTGAGCATGACTTGGAAGAGGGGGTGGCGGGCCATGGAGCGTGCGGGGTTGAGGATCTCCACCAGTCGCTCGAACGGCACGTCCTGATGGGCGTAGGCGGCCAGGTCCGCTTCCCGCACCCGTTCGAGGACCTCGCGGAACGTCGGATCGCCCGACAGGTCGGTCCGCAGGACCAGCGTGTTCACGAAGAACCCGACGAGATCGTCCAGGGCGTCGTCGGTACGGCCCGCGATCGGCGTCCCGATCGGAATGTCCTCCCCGGCGCCCATCTTCGACAGCAGCACCGCCAGCGCCGCCTGCACCGTCATGAAGACGCTGGCTCCGCTGGAGCGGGACAGCTCCAGCAGCCGCGCGTGCACCTCCGCCGGGACGCGGACGTCCACGGAGTCGCCTTCGTGGGAGGCGATCGGGGGGCGCGGGTGGTCGACCGGGAGCTCCAGCTCTTCCGGGAGGTCGGCCAGGGCCTGCTTCCAGTAGGCGACCTGGGCCGCGATCAGGCTGTCCGGGTCGTCCTCGTCACCGAGGACCTCGCGCTGCCACAGCGTGTAATCCGCGTACTGCACCGGAAGCGGCTGCCACGCCGGGGCGTGCCCTTGGCAGCGGGCCGCGTACGCCAGCGAAAGGTCCTTCGCCAGCGGCGCCATCGACCAGCCATCCGCCGCGATGTGGTGGACCACCATGACCAGCACCCACTCACCAGGGGCGTCGGTGACCTCCAGCAGGCGCACCCGCCACGGCAGGTCCCGCTCCAGGTCGAAGCCCGTGGCAGCCCACCGGCCCACGATCGAGGCGACACCATCGGCAGTCACGCTCTCCACGCTGACCGCGGGTACCCCCGCGGCGCCCTGCCGGATCTCTTGCCGCGGCTCGCCGTCCACCTGCGGGAACACTGTCCGCAGGCTCTCGTGCCGGCCCGCGACGTCCGCCAGCGCGGCCCGCAGCGCTTCTGCGTTCAGCGTGCCGGTCAGGCGGAGTGCGAGCGGAATGTTGTAGGTCGCGGAGACGCCTTCGAGCTGGCCCAGGAACCACAGACGGCGCTGCGCGAACGACACCGGGAGGACCTCCGGCCGCACCCGCTGTGCCAGCGGTTCTCGGACCCGGCCACCTTCGTCGAGCCGGTCCACCAGGCCGGCGACGGTCGGGGCCTCGAACAGGGACCGGATGCTGACCTCGACCCCGAGGACGGTCCGGATCCGACTCACCAGGCGGGTCGCCAGCAGCGAATGCCCGCCGAGGTCGAAGAACCCGTCATCGATCGACACGACGTCCACGCCGAGGATCTCGGCGAAGAGACCGCACAGGATCTCCTCCCGCGGCGACCGCGGACCGCGCCCCGACGCATCCGTGATGTATTCGGGAGCCGGCAGCGCCTTGCGGTCCAGCTTCCCGTTCGGCGTCAACGGCAGCGCGTCGAGCACGACGAACGCCGACGGCACCATGTAGTCCGGCAGCCGCTCCGCGACGAACCCACGTAGGTCCCGCGCATCAACGTGACGGGTCGAAGCCCCCGCGGCCGGCACCACGTAGCCGACGAGGCGCTTGTCGCCGGGCTGGTCCTCCCGCACGACGACAGCCACCTGGCCCACCGAGGCGTGATCCGCCAGGACGGCCTCGATCTCGCCCGGCTCGATGCGGAACCCCCGCACCTTCACCTGGGCATCCGCACGCCCGACGAACTCCAGGACCCCGTCCGCGGACCACCGCACCACGTCACCGGTCCGATACATCCGCGAGCCGGCCACCACCGCAAAGGGATCCGCGACGAACCGCTCCGCGGTCAGCCCCGGACGCCCCAGGTAACCCCGGGCCAACTGTGCACCCGCCACGTACAGCTCGCCCGCCACGCCGACGGGCACCGGCGACAGCCCTGCATCGAGGACGTACACCCGCGTATTGGCGACCGGCCGCCCGATCGGAAGTGCATCCGGCAGTTCGGCATCGGTGTACCACGAGGTTGCATAGACCGTGGCCTCGGTGGGCCCGTAGCAGTTCGCTATGCGGGCTACGGGGAAGGCCGACCGGATCTTCTTGGCAACGATCGGCGAAATCGCCTCACCCGCCATGACGACCGTTGCCGCGTCCACTGCCGGTTCACGGTCCAGGAGGCTTGAAAACACCGAAGGAACGCCGCTCACAAGCGGCCGGTCGGCGTCCCCTGCGGCTTCGTCTCCGAATGCGAGCAGGTCCTGGATCACGTTGACCCGACCGCCGGCAAGCAGCGGAGCGACGATTTCGAACACGGACACGTCGAAGTTGAGAGACGTCGATGCGCAGACCTCCCCCAGTCGGTCCGCGCCGAGACCATCCGCAGCCCAAGAGGCGAGGTTCACCACGCTGCGGTGCTCGACCATCACGCCCTTCGGCCGTCCCGTCGATCCGGACGTGTAGATCACGTAAGCCGGATGGGCGGGCAGCGCCGGAGACAGGCGGTCGCTGTCGGACAGGTCTGCGCTGTCCCGGCCGGCAACGGCATGCCGGACTCCGGGGTCGTCGAGCAGCAGGTGCGGTGCGGCGTCATCCTGCGGCAGCAGGGCCGCAGTGGCCGCGTCCGTCAGGAGCAGCACGGGTTCGGCGTCCGCGAGCATGTAGGCGATCCGGTCCACCGGGTACTTCGGGTCCACCGGCACGTAACCCGAACCGCTCTTCAGGACGGCGAACAGCGCGACCACCAGTTCGGCCGACCTGGGCAGCGCGACGGCGACGAGCTTCTCCGGACCGGCACCGCACGCCCCCAGATGACGGGCCAGACGATTCGCCCGGGCGTTCAACTCCGCATAGCTCAGCTCGACACCTCCACTGACCAGGGCGGCAGCATCGGGAGTACGCGCTACCTGGGCCTGGAAGAGTTCGGCCAGCGTCCCGTGCGGAACGTCACGAGCAGTTGCGTTCCAGTCGGTCAGGACCCGGTGCTGCTCCTCGGCACCGAGCACGCTGACGGAACGGATCGCCGCATCGGGATCGGCGGTGACGGCTTCCAGCACGCGCACCACACGGTCCGCGAGTTCTCGGACCGTGTGCTCCGCGAACAGATCCGTGCGGTAGTCCAGCTGCCCTTGCAGTCCGGCGGGTGCTCCGTCTTCGTCGTGGAATTCACCCAGGCTGACGGACAGGTCGAACTTGGCCACCGCGCCCTGTACCTGTTCCCCGCGAACGCTCAGACCGGGCAGGTCGAGATCCGGGTCGGCAACGTTCTGGAAGGCGAGCATGACTTGGAAGAGGGGGTGGCGCGCCATCGAGCGCGCGGGGTTGAGGATCTCCACGAGCCGCTCGAACGGCACGTCCTGATGGGCGTACGCGGCCAGGTCCGCTTCCCGGACCCGTTCGAGGACCTCGCGGAACGTCGGATCGCCCGACAGGTCGGTCCGCAGGACCAGCGTGTTCACGAAGAACCCGACGAGATCGTCCAGGGCGTCGTCGGTGCGGCCGGCGATCGGCGTCCCGATCGGAATGTCCTCGCCGGCGCCCATCTTCGACAGCAGGACCGCGAGCGCGGCCTGAACCGTCATGAACACACTCGCCCCGCTGGAGCGCGACAGCTCCACCAGCCGGGCATGCACCTCCGCCGGGACGCGGACGTCCACCGAAGCACCCTCGTGCGAAGCGATCGCGGGGCGCGGGTAGTCGACCGGCAGCTCAAGCTGTGCGGGGAGGTCGGCCAGGGCTTGCTTCCAGTAGGCGACCTGGGCCGCGATGACACTGTCCGGGTCGTCCTCGTCACCCAGGACCTCGCGCTGCCACAGCGTGTAATCCGCGTACTGCACCGGAAGCGGCTGCCACTCCGGGGCGCGCCCTTGGCATCGGGCCGCGTACGCCTGCGAAAGGTCCCGGGCCAGAGGTGCCATCGACGAGCCATCGGCTGCGATGTGGTGCACCACCATGACCAGGACCCACTCGCCGGGCGCGTCGGTGACCTCCAGCAGGCGCACCCGCCACGGCAGGTCCCTCTCCAGATCGAACCCGGCCGAAGCCGCCTCGGTCATCGCCGCAGCGACACGGTCCGTGGCCACCGACTCGACGCGGACCTCGGGAGCACCCTCGATCGGGTCGCGGACGAACTGGCTCGGCCGGCCGTCAGGGCTCTGGCGGAACACCGTGCGCAGGCTCTCGTGACGGCCGGCGACATCCGCCAGTGCGGCCCGCAGCGCCTCCACGTCCAGGGGGCCGGTCAGACGCAGAGCGAGCGGAATGTTGTACGTCGCGGACACGCCTTCGAGCTGACCCAGGAACCACAGACGGCGTTGCGCGAACGACACCGGAAGGACCTCCGGCCGCACCCGCCGCCCCAGCGGCTCACGGACCCGACCACCCTCATCAAGCTGGTCCACCAGGCCCGCGACGCTCGGCGCCTCGAACAGGGACCGGATGCTCACCTCCACCCCGAGGGCGGACCGGATCCGGCTCACCAGGCGGGTCGCCAGCAGCGAATGCCCACCCCGCTCGAAGAAGCCGTCATCGATCGACACGGCGTCGACACCGAGGACCTCGGCGAACAGCCCGCACAGGACCTCCTCCCGCGGCGACCGCGGCCCACGACCCGAAGCGCCCGGCGTGTACTCCGGTGCCGGAAGGGCGTCGCGGTCGAGTTTCCCGTTCGGTGTGAGGGGCAGGGCGTCCAGCTGTACGAAGGCGGAGGGCACCATGTAGTCCGGCAGTCGCTCCGCCACGTGTCGGCGCAGGACGGCAGCGTCGAAGTCCGCGGTCGTAGCCACCACGTAGGCGGTGAGGCGCTTGTCGCCCGGCGTGTCCTCGCGCACCACGACCGCGCTCTGCACAACCAGCCCGTGATCCGCCAACACCGCTTCGATCTCGCCCGGCTCGATACGGAAACCCCGCACCTTCACCTGACCGTCAGCACGCCCGATGAACTCCAGAACACCGTCCGCCGACCACCGCACCACATCACCGGTCCGGTACATCCGCGACCCGGCCACCGTGGCGAACGGGTCCGCGACGAACCGCTCCGCCGTCAGACCCGCACGCCCCACATATCCACGAGCCACACCCGTCCCCGCAATGTACAACTCACCCGCCACACCCACTGGAACCGGAGACAGACCCCCGTCCAGCACGTACACCCGCGTGTTGTCCATCGGCCGACCGATCGGCACCGACCCACCCACGACCGAACCCACCGGAACCTCGAACTGCGTCGCACACAAGGTGATCTCCGTCGGCCCGTACAGCACCCGCACCACCGTGCCCGGACACGCCTCCACCACCCGCCGCACCGCCACCGGCGACACCACATCGCCACCCGTCAACACCTCACGCAGCTGGGCGAGGCACGTCGGGGTCTCCTCGGCTATGACGCGGAACAGTCCCGCCGTCAGAACGACGCCCGTGATGTCGTGAACCTTGATCAGCTGTTCCAGGGACGGGGCGTCCAGGTTTCCCGGAGGAGCCACGACGATGGTTCCGCCGGCGAGAAGGGGGGCCCACAGCTCGAACGTCGAGGCGTCGAAGGCGTACGGCGAGTGGAAGAGGACACGCTCGTGGTGGTCCGTCTCCCAGCAGCGGTCCAGCACGAGGTCTGCCACGCCGCGGTGGGTGGCGGCCACGCCCTTGGGCTCACCGGTCGAACCGGACGTGTACATCACATAGGCGAGCCCGTCCGCACCACGTGCACCGGCCGGCTTCACCGGTCCCGTCTCGGAAGCCGCCCCGAGGATTTCATCGGCGCAGATGACCTCTGCCGTCCCTGCGAACTCGGCGGCTTCCGTCGGGCGGTCCGTCACCAGCAGTTCGGCTGCGCAGTCCGCCATGACCAGTCGGCGCCGGCTCGGAGGGTGGCCCTCGTGCAGCGGTACGTAGTGGGCGCCGGTCTTGAGTACGGCCAGCAGCGTGGTCACCAGGTCAGCGGACCGCTCCATCCACAGGCCGACCGCGTGCTCGGGGCCGGCGCCCTTGGCGGCCAGATGGCGCGCCAGCCGATCCGCGCGCTCGTTCAGTTGCGCATAGGTGAGCTCCAGCCCGTCGCTCACCACTGCTGTCGCGTCGGGGGTCCGTGCGACGTGGGCTTCGAACAGCTCCGTGAGCGTCGCCCCGGTCGCCCCGGGCGCCCCGGGCCTTTCGCGCGCGGTGTCGTTCCAGGCGCGCAGAACCCTCTCGCGTTCGTCCGTCCCGAGGACGTCGACCTGCCGGACGGGAGCGTCAGGGGCGGTGGCGACGGCGTCGAGGAGCTGGACCAGTCGCCGGGCGAGATGTTCGACGGTAGCCGCGTCGAACAGGTCGATGCGGTAGTCCAGGCGCCCTTCGAGTCCTGCGGGCGTGCTGTCGGTGTGGGTTTCGCCCAGGCTCACGGACAGATCGAACTTCGCGACCGTCCCCTCCATCGGCTCCGGCCGTACGGCCAGGTCGGGCAGTTCGACTCCCGGCTCAGGCGTCGATCCGGCCGTGGCACTGCGGAAGGTGGCGAGGAGCGGTGCATGGTGCTGCACGGCGAGCATGACTTGGAAGAGGGGGTGGCGGGCCATCGAGCGCGCGGGGTTGAGGATCTCCACGAGCCGCTCGAACGGCACGTCCTGATGGGCGTACGCGGCCAGGTCGGCTTCCCGGACCCGTTCGAGGACCTGGCGGAACGTCGGATCGCCCGAGACGTCGGTCCGCAGGACCAGCGTGTTCACGAAGAACCCGACCATGTCATCGAGCGCGTCGTCGGTACGGCCCGCGATCGGCGTCCCGACCGGAATGTCCTCCCCGGCGCCCATCTTCGACAGGAGGACCGCCAGCGCGGCCTGCACGGTCATGAACATGCTCGCGCCACAGGAGCGGGACAGCTCCACCAGACGGGCATGCGTTTCGGCCGAGACCCGTACGCCGACCGATGCACCCTCATGGGAGGCAACGGCAGGACGCGGGTGGTCGACCGGCAGTTCGAGCTGCTCGGGCAGCCCGGCCAGGGCCTGCTTCCAGTAGGCCTCCTGCGAGGCGATCACGCTGTCCGGGTCGTCCTCGTCGCCCAGGACCTCGCGCTGCCACAGTGTGTAGTCCGCGTACTGCACCGGGAGTTCGTCCCATGCCGGGGCTCGCCCCTGGCAGCGGGCCACGTACGCGATGGACAGGTCCCTCACCAGGGGTCCCATCGACCATGCGTCGCTGGCAATGTGATGCACCACCACGACCAGAACCCACTCGTCCGGGGCGGACCGGAGCACCCGGACCCGCCACGGCAGGTCCCGCTCCAGATCGAAGCCGGCAGTCACCACCGCTGAGATCGCGGCCGCCATCCCGGCCTCGGAAACCTGCTCGACGGCGCATGCCGGAACCCCCTCGGCACCTGCCAGGATTTCCTGCCGCGGCTCGCCGTCCACCTGCGGGAACACTGTCCGCAGGCTCTCGTGTCGGCCCGCGACGTCCGCCAGCGCGGCCCGCAGCGCCTCCACGTCCAAGGCGCCGGTCAGGCGGAGTGCGAGGGGGATGTTGTACGTTCCCGAGGTGCCTTCGAGCTGACCGAGGAACCACAGACGGCGCTGGGCGAACGACACCGGGAGGACTTCCGGCCGTATCCGCTGTTCCAGCGGTTCTCGGACCCGGCCACCTTCGTCGAGCCGGTCCACCAGGCCGGCGACGGTCGGGGCCTCGAACAGGGACCGGATGCTGACCTCGACCCCGAGGACGGTCCGGATCCGACTCACCAGGCGGGTCGCCAGCAGCGAATGCCCGCCGAGGTCGAAGAACCCGTCATCGATGGACACCGACTCGACGCCGAGGACCTCGGCGAAGAGACCGCACAGGATCTCCTCCCGCGGCGACCGCGGACCACGGCCCGCGGCGGCCACGACGTACTCCGGCGCCGGCAGGGCCCGCCGGTCCAGCTTGCCGTTCGGCGTCAACGGCAGCGCATCGAGCACGACGAAAGCCGACGGCACCATGTAGTCCGGCACGTGCTCGGACACGTGCTGACGCAGCAGGGACGCGTCCGGATCGGTCGGTCCGGCGTTCGCCACCCCAGCCACGACGTAGGCGACGAGGCGCTTGTCGCCGGGCTGGTCCTCCCGCACGACGACGGCCACCTGGGCAACCTGCTCGTGACCAGCGAGAACGGCCTCGATCTCGCCCAGCTCGATGCGGAACCCTCGCACCTTCACCTGAGCATCCGCACGCCCGACGAACTCCAGAACCCCGTCCGCGGACCACCGCACCACATCACCGGTCCGGTACATCCGCGAACCCGCAACCACCGCGAAGGGGTCCGCGACGAACCGCTCCGCCGTCAGACCCGCACGCCCCAAATAACCCCGCGCCAACTGCGCACCCGCGATATAGAGCTCTCCCGCGACACCCGCAGGAACCGGCGACAGGGCAGCATCCAGCACATACACCCGCGTATTCGCGAACGCATCACCAATCGCCGGCGGCAACAGACCACCAGAACCGCCACCCACCACACACGACGTCGCCCACACCGTCGCCTCCGTCGGCCCGTACAGGTTGACCACCTCACGGCCCAACCCACACATACCCTCCGCCAACACCGAAGGCAGCGCCTCACCACCCACCAACATCCGCAGACCCCCCACCGACCCGGGAACCTCCGCCACCAACGCCTGCCACAACGACGGAGTCGCCTGCATCACCGACACACCCGACCCGCGCACCAACCCACCCAGCACAAACGGATCCCGAACCTCCTCCCGACCCGCAACCACCACACACGCACCACTGACCAACGGCAGATACAACTCCAACGCCGCAATATCGAACGCAACCGTCGTCACCGCCAACAACCGGTCAGACGAATCCAACCCACACCGCAAACCCACCGCCGCCAGAAAACTCACCAACGCCGCATGCGAAACCACCACACCCTTCGGCCGACCCGTCGAACCCGACGTATAAATCACATACGCCGGATGAGCAGGCAACACCGGATACGAGCGATCGCTGTCGGACAGATCGGACGCACTGGCCGTGGCGACCACTTGCGCGACCCCGGCATCGTCCAGCAGCACACGAGGCACGTCACCGTCGGGCAAGCCGGGTGAAGTCTCCGTATCGGTGATCATCAGCACCGGGTCGGCATCAGCCAGCACGTACGCGATGCGGTCGGAGGGGTAGTCCGGATCCAGCGGCACGTACCCGGCACCGCTCTTCAGGACGGCGAGCAGCGCGACCACCAGGTCGGCCGACCTGGGCAGCGCGACGGCAACGAGCTTCTCCGGACCCGCACCGCACGCCACCAGATGCCGGGCCAAACGATTCGCCCGAGCGTTCAACTCCGCATACGACAGCTCGACCCCACCGCTGATCACGCCCGGCGCGTGCGGTGTGCGTGCCGTCTGCGTCTCGAACAGTTCCGGCAGCAGCGCAGCAGGCATCTCGCGGGCCGTGTCGTTCCACTCGGCCAATATGCGGTGCCTCTCCTCTGCACCGAGCAGGTCGAAGCGTCCCACCGCACCATCGAGTCCGGTGGTGGTCGCCTCCAGCACCCGCGCCAGCTGGGACCCGATCTGTTCCACCGTCGCCCGGTCGAACAGGTCGGGCCGGTAGTCGAGTCGCAGCCGGATCTCGTCCCCCGGCATCACGATCAGGCTGAGCGGATAGTGCGTGCTGTTCCGCCCTTCCAGCCGTTCGACGCGGATGGCGTCGGCCGGCTCCGCAGCCTTCGGTGCGGCGCCGATCGGATAGTTCTCGAACACGACGACGGTGTCGAAGAGCTCGTTGGCCGGGGTCAGGTTGTGGATGTCGGTGAGTTTGAGGTGCTGGTGTGCCAGGAGGGCGCTCTGTTCGTCCTGGAGCCGCACGAGTGCATCGGTCAGGGTTTCGGCCGGCTTCAGGCGTACGCGTACCGGCACGGTGTTGATGAACAGGCCGACCATCGATTCGATGCCGGGGATCTGGGCCGGGCGTCCGGCGACCGTCGCACCGAAGACCACGTCGTCCTGACCGGTCATGTGCCCGAGCAACACCGCCCACGCCTGCTGGACCACCGTGTTCAACGTGACCCCGCAGCTACGGGCCGCAGCCGTCAGCGCAGCCGTCAACTCCTCCGGCACACGCACCATGACGTGCTCGGGAGCCATCTGCGCCGCGCGGGCGTGCACCGGGGCGAGCCGGGTCGCTTCCTCCACACCCGCCAGGGACCGCCGCCACGCCTCCTCGGCCGCACCACGGTCCTGCTGCGCCACCCACGCCAGGTAGTCCCGGTAAGGCCTCACCCGCGCCAGGCCGTCGCCCCGGCCGCCCTGCTCGTACGCCGTCATCAGGTCGCGCATCAGGACGGGCAGGGACCAGCCGTCCAGCAGCAGGTGGTGGCTCGTGAACTCCAGCCGGAACCGCCGGTCACCGAGGCGGATCAGCGTGAACCGCAGCAGCGGCGGGGCGGACAGGTCGAAGCGCCGCGTCCGGTCCTGCTCAAGCCATGCCTCGACCGCGGCCTCCTGGGCGCCGGCATCCAAGCCCGAGAAGTCGATCTCCTCCCAGGGGAGCTCCACGTTCCGGGGGATGACCTGGACCGGCTGCCGCAGACCCTCGTGGATGAAGGCGGCGCGCAGATTCTTGTGCCGCTCAAGAACGACTCGGGCGGACGCTTTCAGAGCGGCAACATTCAGCGGTCCTTCTATGAGGAAAGACATCTGCGTCGTGTAGACGTCCAGCGCCTGCTCGTCGTAGAGAGCGTGGAAGAGCAAACCTTCCTGCAGAGGCGCCAACGGAAGAACGTCTTCCAATTCATTCCGCTTCACTTGTCGTTCCTCCACAGCTGCTCAAGTTGATCAATTTCTGCCTGGTTCAGGGAGACCAGGGGAAGGTCGGAGGGTGTGTATCCACCCGCGTCGGGATCGGCCGCGTGCCGAGTGATCGCCTTCAGGGCGTCGACGAACAACCCGGACACCTCGACGACATCAGATTCGTCAAGCACACCCGACACCCACGACCAAGACACCTGCAAACACGGACCGGCCGCAGCATCCTGAACCACCGCATTGATCTCCAACGCATGCGGAACCGGCATCCGCGGATCCAACCCACTACCCAACGCCACCGACTCAGGAGCGATCTGCCAAGCACCACCACCCCCCACACTGAACCGGCCCAAATAGTTGAACCCGATCTCCGGCCGCGCCCCCCGCTCCAACACCGCACCCGTCTCGGCATTCAAATACCGCAACAAACCAAAACCCAGACCACGGTCAGGAACCGACCGCACCTGCTCCTTCACCCGCTTCAACACCACACCAGCCTGGGCACCACCAGCCCACACCTCACCCGCATCAAAAACCCCAGGATCAATCCGCAACGGATACGCACTGGTAAACCAACCCAACGTCCGCGACAGATCCACCCCCTCCACCACTTCCTCCCGACCGTGCCCCTCCAACTCCACCAACACCCCACCAGCAGAACCACCACGCCAACGCGTCACCGCCAACGCAAGTGCCGCCAACAACACGTCCTCAACACCCGCACGGAACACAGAAGCCACATCACCCAACAACGGACGGGTCTCCTCCGGCGACAACTCCACCACCACACCCCGCACCGCCCCAGCGGTATCCCGCGCCGGATCCAAACCACGAGACCCCACCCGAACACCAGGAGTCGCCACCATCTCCCGCCACAAACCCAACTCCGCAACCCGCTCCGCCGAACCAGCCAACCGCACCAAATGACCAGCCCAGCCACGGAACGAAGTCCCCACCGGCTCCAACACCACCGAACCACCCACCGAAAGCGCAGCCCACGCCGCCGCGAGATCCGGCAACAACACACGCCAAGAAACCCCGTCAACAACCAAGTGATGCAACACCAACAGCACACGACCCGGCACACCCACACCCGCGTCGAACCACACCACCTGCACCATCACACCCACCAACGGATCCAAACGCTCACGCGCCGAAACCGCCTCCGCCAACACCACCTCCTCCCACCCGACACCCACAACACCCGACACATCCACACGACGCACACACCCCGCCGCATCCACCCCACCCGACGGCAACACCTCCAAACCCCAACCCGAACCCCAACCAGAGCCAGAGCCAGAGCCAGAATCAGAGTGAGAGTTAGAACCTTGGGTGACCTTCATCCGTAGGCCGTCATGCTGATCGAGGACCGACCCCACCATCGCAGTCAGCACCTCCAACGACAGCCCCGCCGGCGCCCCCACCAGCATCGACTGCGAGAACCCCGCCAACGGGCCACCCCGTTCACGAACCTGGTGCATCACCGGCGTCAACGGCACCACACCCACCCCAGCACCCTCGGCCTCCACCACCACCGAACCCTCGGACACAACAACCACCGAGGCCAAACCCGCCACCGACTTGCGCTCGAACACATCACGCGGCGAAAACACCAGACCAGCAGCCCGCGCCCGCGCCACCAACTGGATCGACAAAATGCTGTCGCCACCCAACTCGAAGAACCCGTCATCGACGGAAACCTCAGAAAGCCCAAGAACCTCGGCGAACAACCCACACAAAACTTCCTCGTGCGGCGTCCGCGGCCCCCTCCCCACTCCCCCGCCAGAAGCAACCTCAGGCACCGGCAACGCCCTACGGTCCAACTTCCCGTTCGGCGTCAACGGCAACGCGTCCAACACCACGAACGCCGACGGCACCATGTAATCCGGCAACCGCTCCCCCACGAACCCACGCAACACGACCGGATCCAGATCGGCCGTGTCCGTGCCTGCTGGCGGAACCACGTAAGCAACGAGGCGCTTGTCGCCCGGACGGTCCTCCCTGACCACCACAGCAGCCTGCCCGACGTGCTCGTGCCCGGTCAGGACGGCCACGATCTCGCCCGGCTCGATGCGGAAACCCCGCACCTTCACCTGACCATCAGCACGCCCCACGAACTCCAGAACACCCTCCGCAGACCACCGCACCACATCACCGGTCCGATACATCCGCGACCCAGCCACCACCGCGAACGGATCCGCAACGAACCGCTCCGCCGTCAAACCAGGACGACCCACATACCCACGAGCCAACTGCGCACCCGCTATATACAACTCACCCGCCACACCCACCGGCACCGGCGACAAACCCGCATCCAACACATACACCCGCGCATTTCCGAGCGGGCGCCCGATCGGCGGAGGCTGGTCCTCGGGCCGGATGGACCTGGCCAGTTCAACGGCCGTGGTGATCACCGTGGCCTCGGTCGGGCCGTAGGTGTTCCACATGCGGGCGCCGGCCGTCCACCGGCTGGCCAGGTCCGCCGTCAGCAGTTCTGCCCCCAGGACCCAGTTCTCCACTGCGGAGAGCGCGGCGGGGTCGAGCACCCCGAGCAGCGAGGGGACCACGCTGGCGACGTTCACACCGGACTTCTCGACCATCTCGGCCAGTGCCTCCGGCTCCGACCGCTCCGTGCTCGACGCGATGGCGAGGGTCGCGCCTGCCGCGAGGGTGACGGCCACGTCGAGTACGGACGCGTCGAAGCTGAAGGAGGCGAACTGCAAGGCCACCGCGCCTTCATGGACGCCGAGGACCGGCCGCATCACCTCGGCGAGATTGGCGACGCCACGGTGAGGAACGGCTACCCCCTTGGGACGTCCCGTCGAGCCGGACGTGTAGATCACGTACGCGAGCTGGTCCGGGTCGACGGCGACGGGGGGCTCTTCGCCGGAGGGGGTGTCGTCCGCGTGGACGAATTCGTCGAGCAGCAAGACGTGCACCGCCTCCGACGGCAGGTCCTTCACCGTGTCGGTGGTCCCCAGGACCACGACCGCGCCGCTGTCCGCCACCATGTAGCCGAGTCGGTCCGACGGATACTCGGGGTCCAGGGGCACGTACGCACCACCTGCCCGCCACACCGCGAGGAGGGACACGACCATGTCCGCCCCTCGGGGAAGGCACAGGCCGACGAGGCGCTCCCGGCCCACACCGAGTGCGATCAGTTCCTGCGCGAGGCGACTCGCGCGCGCATCGAGCTCGGCATAGGTGAGTTCGACGTCGCCGCTGAGTACGGCGAGCGCGTCGGGCGTGCGCGCCACTCTCGCCCGGAACAGGTCGAGCACCGTGCCGTCCGGGATCTCCTGGTCTGTGTCGTTCCACGTGCGCAGAATGCGCTCGCGCTCATCGGTACCGAGCACGTCGACCTCGCGAACCATCCGGTCGGGCTCCGCCACCACGGTCTCCAGTACGCGGACGAGGCGTTCCGCAAAACTCTGGACGGTCTCGGCGGTGAAGAGGTCGGTCCGGTACTCCAGCTGCCCCAGCAGCCCGCCGGGAATCCCCTCCTCGTCGTGGACCTCGGCAAGGCTGACGGACAGGTCGAACTTCGCCGCGGTGTTCCTCAGGGGCTCCGACACGGCCTGGATTCCGGGCAGGTCGAGGTCGGGTTGCGCGTTGTTGTGGAAGGCGAGCATGACTTGGAAGAGGGGGTGGCGGGCCATGGAGCGTGCCGGGTTGAGGATCTCGACGAGCTGCTCGAACGGCACGTCCTGGTGTGCGTACGCCGCGAGGTCCGCTTCCCGGACCCGCTCCACGACCTCGCGGAACGTCGGGTCGCCCGAGACGTCGGTCCGCAGGACCAGCGTGTTCAGGAAGCATCCGACGAGGTCGTCGAGGGCGTCGTCGGTACGGCCTGCGATCGGCGTCCCGATCGGGATGTCCTGCCCGGCGCCCATCTTCGACAGGAGGACCGCCAGCGCTGCCTGAACGGTCATGAACACGCTCGCGCCGCAGGAGCGGGACAGCTCGACCAGACGGGCATGCGTTTCGGCAGACACCTGCACACCGACCGACGCACCGTCGGCGGAGGCGATCGCGGGGCGCGGGTGGTCGACCGGGAGCTCCAGCTGTTCGGGGAGGTCGGCCAGGGTGTGCTTCCAGTAGGCGACCTGGGCGGCGATCACGCTGTCCGGGTCGTCCTCGTCGCCGAGGGCCTCGCGCTGCCACAGCGTGTAGTCCGCGTACTGCACCGGGAGTTCTTCCCATGCCGGGGCGTGTCCTTGGCAGCGGGCCGCGTACGCCTGCGACAGGTCCTTCGCCAGCGGCGCCATCGACCAACCGTCCGACGCGATGTGGTGCACCACCATCACCAGGACCCACTCACCCGGAGCGTCCGTGACCTCCAGGAGCCGTACCCGCCACGGCAAGTCGCGTTCCAGGTCGAACCCGGCACCCACGATTGCGGCCACGGCCGCAGCCACCCCATCCGCGGACACCGCTTCCGCACGGGCCTCGGGAGCACCCTCGATCGGGTCGAGCACGAGCTGGCTCGGCTGGCCGTCAGGGCTCTGGCGGAACACCGTGCGCAGGCTCTCGTGCCGGCCCGCGACGTCCACCAGTGCGGCCCGCAGCGCCTCGACGTCCAAGGCGCCGGTCAGGCGGATCGCGAGGGGGATGTTGTAGGTCGCGGTGACGCCTTCGAGCTGGCCGAGGAACCACAGACGGCGCTGCGCGAACGACACCGGAAGGACCTCCGGCCGCACCCGCCGCCCCAGCGGCTCACGGACCCGGCCACCTTCGTCGAGCCGGTCCACCAGGCCGGCGACGGTCGGGGCCTCGAACAGGGACCGGATGCTGACCTCGACCCCGAGGACGGTCCGGATCCGACTCACCAGGCGGGTCGCGAGTAGCGAGTGCCCGCCGAGGTCGAAGAAGCCGTCGTCGATCGACACGGACTCGACGCCGAGGACCTCGGCGAAGAGACCGCACAGGATCTCCTCGCGCGGCGACCGCGGCGCCCGCCCCGACGCGTCCGTGGTGTATTCGGGAGCCGGCAGCGCCTTGCGGTCCAGCTTGCCGTTCGGTGTGAGGGGCAGCTCGTCCAGCGTGATGAACGCGGAGGGCACCATGTAGTCCGGCAGCCGCTCCGCCACGTGTCGGCGCAGGACGGCAGCGTCGAAGTCCGCGGTCGTAGCCACCACGTAGGCGGTGAGGCGCTTGTCGCCGGGCTGGTCCTCCCGCACCACGACCGCGACTTGGCCCACTGATGCGTGATCCGCCAGGACCGCTTGGATCTCGCCCGGCTCGATGCGGAAGCCCCGCACCTTCACCTGACCGTCCGCACGCCCGATGAACTCCAGGACCCCGTCCGCGGACCAGCGCACCACATCACCGGTCCGGTACATCCGCGACCCGGCCACCACCGCGAAGGGGTCCGCGACGAACCGCTCCGCGGTCAGACCCGCACGCCCCAGATAGCCCCGGGCCAACTGTGCACCAGCCACGTACAGCTCACCCGCAACACCCGCAGGAACCGGCGACAGGGCCGCATCCAGCACATACACCCGGGTGTTCCACATGGGACGGCCGATCGGGACGGTCCCCGCCGAGAGCACCGCATCGGCCGGCACCGGGTAGTCCGTGCATCCCACCGTTGCCTCGGTCGGGCCGTAGTGCACCACGACCGGCACCTGCGGATGTGCCCGACGCCACCGCGTCACCGCGTGAGCGGGAACCTCTTCCCCGCCCAGCATCAACTGGCCGCTCGGCACGAACCCGCGTCCGGCACCCTCCAGGACCGGCAGATGACTGGCAGTCGCCTTCAGGAACGACACCGGCAACCCGGCCTGATCGCCCTCCTCGGCAGGGGCAGAGGTCAGCGCTGCCACCACGACACGGCCGCCGGCGACCAAGGCCCCGTACAGACCGGTGATCCCCGCATCGAACGACACCGAGAAGTGCCACACCGTCGAACCCGCGAGATGCGGATACGCCTGCGGACACCGCACCACGTAGTTCACCAACGCGGCGTGCGAAACCACCACGCCCTTCGGCCGCCCCGTCGAACCCGACGTGTAGATCACGTACGCCGGATGGGCGGGCAGTGCCGGAGACAGGCGGTCGCTGTCGGGCAGGTCCGCGCTGTCCCGGCTCGCTACGGCGTCCCGGACTCCCGGCTCATCGAGAAGCAGGTGCGGTGCGGTGCTGTCCTGGGGCAGCACGGACGTCGTGTCCGTATCGGTGATCACCATGACCGGTTCGGCGTTCGCGAGCATGTAGGCGATCCGGTCCGCCGGGTACTCCGGGTCCACCGGCACATAGCCCGAACCGCTCTTCAGCACCGCGAGCAACGCGACGACCAGGTCGACCGACCGCGGCAGCGCCACCGCCACCAGGCGCTCCGGACCGGCACCGCACGCCACCAGATGACGGGCCAGACGATTCGCCCGGGCGTTCAGCTCCGCATAGGACAGCTCGACACCACCACTGGCCACGGCCGGCGCATCCGGAGTCCGCAGCACCTGCGCTTCGAACAGGCCCGGCAGCGTGGCATCCGGAACTTCATGAACCGTGTCGTTCCACTCGACCAGCATCCGCCGACGCTCGTCAGCGGCAAGGACGCTGACGCTCCGGATCGGCTGGTCGGGTGCGGTAGCGAGCGCTTCGAGGACGCGCACCAAACGGTCCGCGAGGCTCTGGGCGGTGCCCTCCGCGAAGAGGTCGGTGCGGTAGTCGAGCCGTCCTCGCAGACCGGTGGGCATGCCGTCCGCTGCATGCGACTCACCAAGGGTGAACGACAGGTCGAACTTGGCCGTCGTTGCCGCCGTGCGCTCGGGGTGGACGCTCAGCCCCGGCAGAGCGAGATCGGGCTCGGCGACGTTCTGGAAGGTGAGCATGACTTGGAACAGGGGGTGGCGGGCCATGGAGCGTACCGGGTTGAGGATCTCCACCAGCCGCTCGAACGGCACGTCCTCGTGCGTGAACGCCGCGAGGTCGGCTTCCCGGACCCGTTCGAGGACCTGCCGGAAGGTCGGGTCACCCGAGAGGTCGGTCCGTAGGACCAGCGTGTTCACGAAGAACCCGACGAGGTCGTCCAGGGCGTCGTCGGTACGGCCCGCGGTCGAAGTCCCGATCGGAATGTCCTCGCCGGCGCCCATCTTCGACAGCAGGACGGCGAGCGCGGCCTGCACCGTCATGAACATGCTCGCCCCGCTGGAGCGCGACAGCTCCACCAGGCGCGCGTGCACCTCCGCCGGTACGTGCACGTCCACCGCAGCACCTTCATGTGATGCGACGGCAGGGCGGGGGTAGTCCACCGGGAGCTCCAGCTGCTCCGGGAGGTCGGCCAGGGCCTGCTTCCAGTAGGCGACCTGGGCGGCGATCACGCTGTCCGGGTCGTCCTCGTCGCCGAGGACCTCGCGCTGCCACAGCGTGTAATCCGCGTACTGCACCGCAAGCTCTTCCCACACCGGGGCCTGCCCCTGACGTCGGGCCGCGTACGCCTGCGAAAGGTCCCGGGCCAGCGGCGCCATCGACCAGCCGTCGGCCGCGATGTGGTGGACCACCATGACCAGGACCCACTCGCCGGGAGCGTCGGCGACTTCCAGCAGGCGCACCCGCCACGGCAGGTCCCGCTCCAGGTCGAAGCCGGCACCCGTCACCTGCGCCACCGCTGCGGCAACGCCCCCAGCCGGCACGGACTCCACCACGACATCGGGAACCCCCGCAGCACCCTGCCGGATCTCTTGCCGCGGCTCCCCGTCCACCTGCGGAAACACCGTCCGCAGGCTCTCGTGCCGGCCCGCGACGTCCGCCAGCGCAGCCCGCAGCGCCTCCACGTCCAGCGCACCCGTCAGACGCAGCACGAGCGGAATGTTGTACGTCGCCGACACGCCTTCGAGCTGACCCAGGAACCACAAACGACGCTGCGCGAACGACACCGGAATCACAGGAACGACCTTTCGCTTGCTCCCTCACACAGAGGGGGTACACCGCCCATCCAGGCAGCGGATTACATGAAGAACGTGCGAGCCGGCGGGGCCGGTGGAGCCCTCCTCAGGCCCCGCCACTCTCGCCACTCATGTGGAAAGCGGCGTCATTCGCCGTCTTCCGGAAGGGGGCGCATACGTCGCAGCTTGGGACGCGCCTTCGCCGTCGCTGCTGAAGCGAGTTCCGTCGCCAGGAGAGCCACGGTGGGTGCGCCGAACAGCGACCGGACGGTGACTTCCACTCCCAGTGCCGTGCGGATCCGCCGTACGAGCCGGGTCGCCAGCAAGGAGTGTCCGCCGAGGTCGAAGAAGCTGTCGTCGATCGTCACCGACTCCACGCCGAGGACCTCGGCGAAGAGACCGCACATGATCTCCTCCTGCGGGGTCCGCGGTGCCCGTCCCGAACCGTCCGGCGTGTATTCGGGGGCCGGCAGGGCCCGTCGGTCCAGCTTTCCGTTCGGCGTCAACGGCAGACCGTCCAGCACGACGAAGGCCGACGGCACCATGTAGTCCGGCAGGCTTCGACGGACGTGACTGCGCAGTTCAGCGGTGACGGCGCTCCACGGCACGTCGTGTGCAGAGGCATCGTGTGTCGGTACGACGTAGGCGGTGAGTCGCTTGTCGCCGGGCTGGTCCTCCCGTACGACGACGGCCGCCTGGGCGACCTGCTCGTGACCAGCGAGTACGGCTTCGATCTCGCCCGGCTCGATGCGGAAGCCCCGCACCTTCACCTGAGCATCCGCACGCCCGACGAACTCCAGGACCCCGTCCGCGGACCAGCGCACCACGTCACCCGTCCGGTACATCCGCGAGCCGGGCACCGTGGCGAACGGGTCCGCGACGAACCGCTCCGCCGTCAGATCAGAACGGCCCACATAACCCCGAGCCAGACCAGCACCCGCAACGTACAACTCACCCGCCACACCCACCGGCACCGGCGACAGCGCCGCGTCCAACACATACACCCGCGTGTTCCACACCGGACGCCCGATCGGCACCGTGCCATCGCCCGCCCGACACTCCCACAACGTCACGTCCACCGTGGTCTCCGTCGGACCGAACGAGTTGAACACCCGACGCCCCGAAGCCCACCGCCCAACCAACCCCGCCGACGACGCCTCACCCGCCAACACCAACGTCAAACCCGCAGGAAGAGCATCCTCCCCCAACACCTCCAACACCGCCGGCGGCAACGTCGCATGCGTCACCCCATGCCGCACCACGAACCGCGACAACCCCTCACCCGCGACCCGCTCCTCCAACAACGGCACCACCAACACCGCACCCGACAACAACGCCATCCAGATCTCCCAGACCGACGTGTCAAAGCTCACCGAAGCAAACTGAAGAACCCGGGCACCCAACCCCACACCCAGACCCTCAACCTGAGTCCCCGACAAACTCGCCACACCCGCATGCGACACCACCACACCCTTCGGCCGACCCGTCGAACCCGACGTATAAACCACATACGCGGGGTGAGCAGGCGCCACCGGATACGAGCGATCGCTGTCGGACAGATCTGCGCCGTCCCGGCCGGCAACGGCATGCCGGACTCCGGGCTCGTCGAGCAGCAGGCGCGGTGCGGCGACGTCCTGGGGCAGCACAGCCGCCGTGTCCGTATCAGTGATCACCAGCACGGGTTCTGCGTCCGTGAGCATGTACGCGATCCGGTCCGCCGGATACTCCGGGTCCACCGGCACATAACCCGCACCGCTCTTCAACACCGCGAGCAACGCGACGAACAGATCCACTGACCGCGGCAAAGCCACCGCCACCAGACGCTCCGGACCCGCACCACACGCCACCAGATGCCGGGCCAAACGATTCGCCCGAGCGTTCAACTCCCCATACGACAGCTCAAGCCCACCGCAGACCACGGCAACAGCATCGGGAGTACGCGCCACCTGCGCCTCGAACAGCTCCGGCAACGTGGCATCCGGAACCCCACGAACCGTGTCGTTCCACTCCACCAACACCCGCCGACGCTCCTCGACACCGAGGACGCTGACAGAGCGAATCGCCGCATCGGGATCGGCGGTGACTGCCTTGAGGACCCGCACCAGACGGTCCACGAGTCCTCGGCCCGTCTCCTCCGAGAACAGGTCGGTGCGGTATTCCAGCTGTCCCTCAAGACCTGCGGGCTTCCCGTCGGTGCCGTGGGTCTCCCCCAGGCTGAACGACAGGTCGAACCTGGCGGCCACCCCGTCAGCAGGCTCCGGCTGGGTCTGGATGCCGGGCAGGTCGAGGTCCGGGCGGGTGTTGTTCTGGAAGGCGAGCAAGACCTGGAAGAGGGGGTGGCGGGCCATGGAACGCGCGGGGTTGAGGATCTCCACCAGTCGCTCGAACGGCACGTCCTGATGGGCGTAGGCGGCCAGGTCCGCTTCCCGGACCCGTTCGATGACCTCGCGGAACGTCGGGTCGCCCGAGACGTCGGTCCGCAGGACCAGCGTGTTCACGAAGAACCCGACGAGATCGTCGAGCGCGTCGTCGGTACGGCCGGCGATCGGCGTTCCGATCGGGATGTCCTCGCCGGCGCCCATCTTCGACAGCAGCACCGCGAGCGCGGCCTGCACCGTCATGAAGACACTCGCCCCGCAGGAGCGGGACAGCTCGACCAGACCCGCATGCACCTCCGCCGGAACACGGACGTCCACCGCAGCACCCTCGTGCGATGCGACGGCGGGACGCGGGTGGTCGACCGGCAGCTCAAGCTGCTCCGGCAGGTCGGCCAGGGCCTGCTTCCAGTAGGCGACCTGGGCCGCGATCACGCTCTCCGGGTCGTCCTCGTCACCCAGGACCTCGCGCTGCCACAACGTGTAATCCGCGTACTGCACGCCAAGCGGCTGCCACACCGGGGCGTGCCCCTGAGACCGGGCCGCGTACGCCTGCGAAAGGTTGCGGGCCAGTGGTGCCATCGACCAGCCGTCCGCTGCGATGTGGTGGACCACCATGACCAGGACCCACTCGCCCGGGGCGTCGGTGACCTCCAGCAGGCGCACCCGCCACGGCAGGTCCCGCTCCAGATCGAACCCGGCACCCGTCACGTCCGCCACCGCTGCGGCAACGCCACCAGCCGGCACGGACTCCACCACGACATCGGGAACCCCCGCAGCACCCTGCAGGATCTCCTGCCGCGGCTCCCCGTCCACCTGCGGAAACACCGTCCGCAGGCTCTCGTGCCGGCCCGCAACGTCCGCCAGCGAAGCCCGCAGCGCCTCCACGTCCAACGCACCCGTCAGACGCAGCACGAGCGGAATGTTGTACGTCGCCGACACGCCTTCGAGCTGACCCAGGAACCACAAACGACGCTGCGCGAACGACACCGGAAGGACCTCCGGCCTCACCCGCCGTTCCAGCGCGTGCCGGACCCGACCACCTTCGTCGAGCCGCTCCACCAACCCCGCGACGGTCGGAGCCTCGAACAACGACCGGATGCTGACCTCGACCCCGAGGACGGACCGGATCCGACTCACCAGCCGGGTCGCCAGCAGCGAATGCCCACCCAACTCGAAGAAACCGTCATCGATCGACACGACGTCCACGCCGAGGACCTCGGCGAACAGCCCGCACAGGATCTCCTCCCGCGGCGACCGCGGCCCACGGCCCATGCCTCCCGCCGCGTACTCCGGGACCGGCAGGGCCCGCCGGTCCAGCTTGCCGTTCGGCGTCAACGGCAGCGCGTCGAGCACGACGAAAGCCGACGGCACCATGTAATCCGGCAGCCGGTCCGCCACGAACCCACGCAGCACAGCAGGGTCGAGCGCGCCGGTTGCCACGCCGGCACCCGGCACCACGTACGCCACCAGCCGCTTGTCGCCGGGGGTGTCCTCCCGTACGACCACAGCTGCCTGGCTCACGAGGGCGTGCTCCGCCAGGGAGATCTCGATCTCGCCGAGTTCGAGCCGCTGTCCGCGGATCTTGACCTGGTGGTCCCGCCGCTCCACGAACTCCAGGCGGCCGTCCGGGAGGCACCTGACGTAGTCGCCCATGCGGTACATCCGTGCGCCGGGTTCGTCGGAGAAGGGGTCGGCCACGAAGGCGGCGGCCGTGCGGGTCGCGTCCCCGATGTAGCCCTGGCCGACGCCCACGCCGCTGACGTACAGGTCTCCCGGCATGCCCTGGGGGACCGGCTGGAGAGCCTCGTTCAGGATGTACAGCCGTATGTTTCGAATGGGGGTGCCGATGGTGACCTTCTGCTCGGCACCGTACTTCTCGCTCGTGATGACGGCGTGCGAGACGTCGTCCGAGCATTCCGTCGATCCGTAGGCATTGACGAGCGGGATCTCCGGGTACCGCGCGAACCATCGCTCGCACAGGCTGCCCGGAAGCGGCTCACCCGTCACGACCAACCAGCGGAGCCGCGGCAGTTCGAGCTGCACTTCCTCGGCGTCCCACAGGTCGAGGGCGGCCCGGAGGAGCGAGGGAACGACCTCCAGGACGGACACGCCTTCGTCGGTCACGCGCCGGAAGAGCTCCCGGGGGTCTGCTGCGACCGTCCGGTCGACGACGCGGATCCGCCCGCCGAGCATCAGCGCGGCGAACATCTGCCAGACCGAAATGTTGAAGGTCAGCGGCGCGTTCTGCATGACGTGGTCCGCTGCGGAAAGGTGCAGGTCCTCGATCTTCGCCAGGAGATGGTTCTCCATGCCGGCCCGGTGGACCATCGCTCCCTTCGGTCGCCCGGTGGAACCCGAAGTGAAGATGGAGTACGCGATGTCGTACGTCCTGGATCGGCTCGGGTACCACTCGGCCCCGTCCTGTTCGTCGCCCATGACCAGGACCTCGACGTTGCCGCCCGACGCAGCCGCGATGGCGTGCGCCTGCTCAAGGTGCTTCTTCTCCGTCAGCAGGCAGTCCGCACCGCTGTCGGTGAGGTACGTCGCGCTCCGCGCATTCGGGGCGTGCGGGTCCAGCGGGATGTAGCCCGCTCGGCTGCCGAACACGCCCAGCACCGACCACACGAACGGCGCGCCGGGGTCGGAGAGGATTCCGACGAGTGCTCCCGCTCCTGTTCCGCGTTCCGCAAGGCGCCTGGACAGTGCGCTCGCTCGGGACATCAGGGCCTCGTAGGTGACGTCTCCGTCATCGTCCGTGACGGCGACCGCGTCCGGCTGCCTGCGGGCGACGTCCCTGATCCTGTCCACGACGTCGCGGAACTCCGCCACGTCACGGCGGCCGTGCAGGGCGGAGAGCACGTGCTCACGCTCTTGTGCGTCGAGGATGTCGACACGGCCCACGGGGGTCCGCGGGGTTTCGGCGATGGCCCGGAGAACGAGGAGGAGCCGACTGCCGAGTTCCTCCACCGCTGCACGGGTGAACAGGTCGGGTCCGTATTCCATGCGGATCTCGACGCTGTCCCCGGGCAGGAGGCGCAGATTCATCGGGTAGTGGCTGGCGTCGTGGGCTTCGGCGTGGGTGAGGGTGAGGGCGGACGTCGCCCGTTCGAAGGCTTCGTTCTCGACCGGGTAGTTCTCGAACACGATCACGGTGTCGAAGAGCTCGTTGGCCGGGGTCAGGTTGTGGATGTCGGTGAGTTTGAGGTGCTGGTGTGCCAGGAGGGCGCTCTGTTCGTCCTGGAGTCGCACGAGTGCGTCGGTCAGGGTTTCGGCAGGCTTCAGGCGTACGCGTACCGGCACGGTGTTGATGAACAGGCCGACCATCGATTCGATGCCGGGGATCTGGGCCGGGCGTCCGGCGACCGTCGCGCCGAAGACCACGTCGTCCTGGCCGGTCATGTGCCCGAGCAACACCGCCCACGCCTGCTGGACCACCGTGTTCAACGTGACCCCGCAGCTGCGGGCCGCAGCCGTCAGCGCAGCTGTCAACTCTTCCGGCACACGCACCGTGACCCTCTCAGGAGCCACCGGTACCCGACCCGCACGCACCGGGGCGAGCCGGGTCGCTTCCTCCACACCCGCAAGAGAGCGCCGCCACGCCTCCTCCGCCGCACCACGGTCCTGCTCCGTCACCCACGCCAGGTAATCCCGGTAGGGAGTGACGGGTTCCAAGTCTCCGCCGTGCCCGCCCTGGCCGTAGGCAACGAACAGCTCGCGCATCAAGACGGGCAGGGACCAGCCGTCCAGCAGCAGGTGGTGGCTCGTGAAGACCAGCCGGAACCGCCGGTCGCCGAGGCGGATCAACGTGAACCGCAGCAGCGGCGGGGCGGACAGGTCGAAGCGCCGCGTCCGGTCCTGCGCAAGCCACTGGGCAACCGCGGTCTCCTGACGGCCGGAGTCCAGGCCCGAGAAGTCGATCTCCTCCCAGGGGAGCTCCACGTTCCGGGGAATGACCTGGACCGGCTGCCGCAGACCATCGTGGATGAAGCCCGCGCGCAGATTCGCATGTCGGTCCACGACCACGGACGCAGCAGCCCGCAGCGCCGCACGATCCAAAGGCCCTTCCACCAGCGAAGACAACTGCGTCGTGTAGACGTCCAGCGCCTGCTCGTCGTAGAGAGCGTGGAAGAGCAAACCTTCCTGCAGAGGCGCCAACGGAAGAACGTCCGAGATGTCCTTCCACCGCCCCTCCACCACCCCGATCTCCGCCTGGTTCAGGGAGACCAGGGGAAGATCTGAGGGTGTGTATCCACCCGCGTCGGGATCGGCCGCGTGCCGAGTGATCGCCTTCAGGGCGTCGACGAACAACCCGGACACCTCGACGACATCAGATTCGTCAAGCACACCCGACACCCACGACCAAGACACCTGCAAACACGGACCGGCCGCAGCATCCTGAACCACCGCATTGATCTCCAACGCATGCGGAACCGGCATCCGCGGATCCAACCCACTACCCAACGCCACCGACTCAGGAGCGATCTGCCAAGCACCACCACCCCCCACACTGAACCGGCCCAAATAGTTGAACCCGATCTCCGGCCGCGCCCCCCGCTCCAACACCGCACCCGTCTCGGCATTCAAATACCGCAACAAACCAAAACCCAGACCACGGTCAGGAACCGACCGCACCTGCTCCTTCACCCGCTTCAACACCACACCAGCCTGGGCACCACCAGCCCACACCTCACCCGCATCAAAAACCCCAGGATCAATCCGCAACGGATACGCACTGGTAAACCAACCCAACGTCCGCGACAGATCCACCCCCTCCACCACTTCCTCCCGACCGTGCCCCTCCAACTCCACCAACACCCCACCAGCAGAACCACCACGCCAGCGCGTCACCGCCAACGCAAGTGCCGCCAACAACACGTCCTCAACACCCGCACGGAAAACAGAAGCCACATCACCCAACAACGGACGGGTCTCCTCCGGCGACAACTCCACCACCACACCCCGCACCGCCCCAGCGGTATCCCGCGCCGGATCCAAACCACGAGACCCCACCCGAACACCAGGAGTCGCCACCATCTCCCGCCACAAACCCAACTCCGCAACCCGCTCCGCCGAACCAGCCAACCGCACCAAATGACCAGCCCAGCCACGGAACGAAGTCCCCACCGGCTCCAACACCACCGAACCACCCACCGAAAGCGCAGCCCACGCCGCCGCGAGATCCGGCAACAACACACGCCAAGAAACCCCGTCAACAACCAAGTGATGCAACACCAACAGCACACGACCCGGCACACCCACACCCGCGTCGAACCACACCACCTGCACCATCACACCCACCAACGGATCCAAACGCTCACGCGCCGAAACCGCCTCCGCCAACACCACCTCCTCCCACCCGACACCCACAACACCCGACACATCCACACGACGCACACACCCCGCCGCATCCACCCCACCCGACGGCAACACCTCCAAACCCCAACCCGAACCCCAACCAGAATCAGAGCCAGAATCAGAGCCAGAGTGAGAGTCAGAGTGAGAGTTAGAACCTTGGGTGACCTTCATCCGTAGGCCGTCATGCTGATCGAGGACCGACCCCACCATCGCAGTCAGCACCTCCAACGACAGCCCCGCCGGCGCCCCCACCAGCATCGACTGCGAGAACCCCGCCAACGGGCCACCCCGTTCACGAACCTGGTGCATCACCGGCGTCAACGGCACCACACCCACCCCAGCACCCTCGGCCTCCACCACCACCGAACCCTCGGACACAACAACCACCGAGGCCAAACCCGCCACCGACTTGCGCTCGAACACATCACGCGGCGAAAACACCAGACCAGCAGCCCGCGCCCGCGCCACCAACTGGATCGACAAAATGCTGTCGCCACCCAACTCGAAGAACCCGTCATCGACGGAAACCTCAGAAAGCCCAAGAACCTCGGCGAACAACCCACACAAAACTTCCTCGTGCGGCGTCCGCGGCCCCCTCCCCACTCCCCCGCCAGAAGCAACCTCAGGCACCGGCAACGCCCTACGGTCCAACTTCCCGTTCGGCGTCAACGGCAACGCGTCCAACACCACGAACGCCGACGGCACCATGTAATCCGGCAACCGCTCCCCCACGAACCCACGCAACACGACCGGGTCGAGAGCATCGTCATCCGCCGCCACGGCGTACGCCACCAGTCGCCGGTCGCCGGGACGGTCCTCCCGTACGACGACCACGACTTGGCTCACCGATTCGTGCCCGGTCAGGACGGCCTCGATCTCGCCCGGCTCGATGCGGAAACCCCGCACCTTCACCTGACCATCAGCACGCCCCACGAACTCCAGAACACCCTCCGCAGACCACCGCACCACATCACCGGTCCGATACATCCGCGACCCAGCCACCACCGCGAACGGATCCGCAACGAACCGCTCCCCCGTCAAACCAGGACGACCCACATACCCACGAGCCAACTGCGCACCCGCTATGTACAACTCACCCGCCACACCCACCGGCACCGGCGACAAACCCGCATCCAACACATAGACGCGCGTGTTCCACACCGGGCGCCCGATCGGCACGGTGTCGTCGGTCGCCTTGCACTCCCAGAACGTGACGTCCACCGCGGCCTCGGTGGGGCCGTAGAGGTTGTGGACGGAACCACCGAGCGTGCGCAGCGCCTGGTTCTTCAACTCCACGGACAGCGCTTCACCACTGCACACGAGGTTCTTCAGCGGTGCGCAGGAGGCTGCGTCGGGATGCTGGAGGAAGGCGCCCAGCATCGACGGCACGAAGTGCGCGGTGGTGACCTTTTCGGTACGGATCAGCTCGGCGAGGGCGGCGGGGTCCTTGTGTTCTCCGCCCGCGGCGACGACCAGTGCGGCGCCGACGACGAGCGGCCAGAAGAACTCCCACACGGATACGTCGAATGCGGACGAGGTCTTCTGGAGGACTCGGTCCGTCGGCTCCAGACCGTATTCGTTCTGCATCCAGAGCAGGCGATTGGTGATCGCGGCATGGGAGACGGCCACGCCCTTGGGCCGTCCGGTGGAACCGGACGTGTAGATCACGTAGGCCGTGTGCTGCGGAAGCAGGCGGTTCGGGCGGCGCTCCTCGGCGGAGGGGTCGCGGGGGTCCTGGCCCTCCAGAAGGGTCCGCGTGGCCGGGTCGTCCAGTACGAGCCGGCTCACGTGGGCCGCGGCCTCCGCAGGCAGCTTCTCCGCCGTTTCCGCCCGGGTGACGACGAGGACCGGGTCGGCGTCCCGGAGCATGTGGGCGATGCGCTCGGTGGGGTATTCCGGGTCGATGGGGACGTAGCCGGCGCCGGTCTTCACTACGGCCAGCAGGGCGACGACGAGGTCGACCGAGCGGGGCGCTGCCACGGCGACGAGGCGTTCGGGGCCGGCGCCCCGGTCGGCGAGGTGCCTGGCGAGTCGGTTCGCTCGCCCATTGAGTTCCGCGTAGGTCAGCCGGGTCCCGCCACCGGTGACGGCCAGGGCGTCGGGCGTCCGTGCGGCCTGCTGCTCGAACAGATCCGGCAGCGTGGTCTCGGGCACGGCATGCGCGGTGTCGTTCCAAGCGGTCAGGATCCGCTCGCGTTCGTCCTGGCTCTGCAGGGGGATTTCTCGGACGAGCTGCCGGGCGTTCGCCGCGACCGCCTTGAGGATCCGGACGAAGCGATCCGCGATGCCTTCCACCGAGGGACGGTCGAACGCATCGGGGCGGTAGTCGAGCCGCAGGTGCATGCCGGCTCCCGGCATCACCATCAGGCTGAGTGGGTAGTGGGTCGCATCCCGTGCTTCGGCGTGGGTGAGGCTGAGGGTGGAAGCCTCCTGTTCCACGGCCGAGTCTTCGACCGGGTAGTTCTCGAACACGACGACGGTGTCGAAGAGCTCGTCGGCCGGGGTCAGGTTGTGGATGTCGGTGAGTTTGAGGTGCTGGTGTGCCAGGAGGGCGCTCTGTTCGTCCTGGAGCCGCACCAGCGCCTCCTGTACCGACTCGGCAGGCTTGAGGCGTACCCGTACCGGCACGGTGTTGATGAACAGGCCGACCATCGATTCGATGCCGGGGATCTGGGCCGGGCGTCCGGCGACCGTCGCGCCGAAGACCACGTCGTCCTGGCCGGTCATGTGCCCGAGCAATACCGCCCACGCCTGCTGGACCGCGGTGTTCAACGTGACCCCGCAGCTACGGGCCGCAGCCGTCAGCGCAGCCGTCAACTCCTCCGGCACACGCACCGTGACCCTCTCAGGAGCCACCGGTACCCGACCCGCACGCACCGGGGCGAGCCGGGTCGCCTCCTCCACACCCGCAAGAGAGCGCCGCCACGCCTCCTCCGCCGCACCACGGTCCTGCTGCGCCACCCACGCCAGGTAGTCCCGGTAGGGCGTCACCCGCGCCAGGCCGTCACCGCGGCCGCCCTGTACGTACGCGGTCATCAGCTCGCGCATCAGCACGGGCAGGGACCACCCGTCCAGCAGCAGGTGGTGGCAGGTGAAGACCAGCCGGAACCGCTGGTCACCGAGGCGGATCAGCGTGAAACGCAGCAGCGGCGGGGCGGACAGGTCGAAGCGCCGCGTCCGGTCCTGCTCAAGCCATGCCTCGACTGCGGCTTCCTGGGCGACGACGTCCGCCGCGCGGAAGTCGACCTCTTCCCAGGGCACGTCGACCTGCTTGGGGATGATCTGGACCGGCTGCCGCAGGCCCTCGTACGCGAAGCCCGCGCGCAGATTCGCGTGCCGGTCCACGACCACGGACGCAGCAGCCCGCAGCGCCGCACGGTCCAAAGGCCCTTCCACCAGCGAAGACAACTGCGTCGTGTAGACGTCCAGCGCCTGCTCGTCGTAGAGAGCGTGGAAGAGCAGACCCTCCTGCAGAGGCGCCAACGGAAGAACGTCCGAGATGTCCTTCCACCGCCCCTCCACCACCCCGATCTCCGCCTGGTTCAGGGAGACCAGGGGAAGATCTGAAGGAGTGAATCCGCCCGCGCCGGGGTCGGCCGTGTGACGGGAGCGGACGGCAAGGGCTGCCACCGTCTTCCGCTCGAACACGTCCCGTGCGGAGAGGACCAGGCCGGCGGCCCGGGCCCGTGCCACCAGCTGGATCGACAGGATGCTGTCGCCGCCCAGCTCGAAGAAGCCGTCATCGATCGACACCGACTCGACACCGAGGACCTCGGCGAACAGCTTGCAGAGGATCTCTTCCTGCGGCGTGCGCGGTCCCTTGTACGTGGTGCCGGAAGCGACTTCCGGCGCCGGCAGCGCCCGCCGGTCCAGCTTGCCGTTCGGTGTGAGGGGCAGGGCGTCCAGCGTGATGAACGCGGAGGGCACCATGTAGTCCGGCAGCCGCTCCACCACGTGTCGGCGCAGGACGGCAGCGTCGAAGTCCGCGGTCGTAGCCACCACGTAGGCGGTGAGGCGCTTGTCGCCCGGCGTGTCCTCCCGCACCACGACCGCGCTCTGCACAACCAGCCCGTGATCCGCCAACACCGCTTCGATCTCGCCCGGCTCGATACGGAAACCCCGCACCTTCACCTGACCGTCAGCACGCCCGATGAACTCCAGAACACCGTCCGCGGACCACCGCACGAGGTCACCGGTCCGGTACATCCGCGACCCGGCCACCGTGGCGAACGGGTCCGCGACGAACCGCTCCGCCGTCAGACCCGCACGCCCCACATATCCACGAGCCACACCCGTCCCCGCAATGTACAACTCACCCGCCACACCCACTGGAACCGGAGACAGCCCCCCGTCCAGCACGTACACCCGCGTGTTGTCCATCGGCCGACCGATCGGCACCGACCCACCCACGACCGAACCCACCGGAACCTCGAACTGCGTCGCGCACAAGGTGATCTCCGTCGGCCCGTACAGCACCCGCACCACCGTGCCCGGACACGCCTCCACCACCCGCCGCACCGCCACCGGCGACACCACATCGCCACCCGTCAACACCTCACGGACGCCGGAGAAACAGTCCGCGTCCTGTTCGGCGATCACGCGGAAGAGCCCGGCGGTCAGGTGTACGGAGGTGATCCGTTCCCGGGTGAGGAGCTTCCTCAGGGCCGCCGAGTCGATCGGCTCCGTCGGAGCCACGACCACCCGCGCCCCGGAGAGCAGCGGAACCCACAGCTCGTAGTCGGAGATGTCGAAGGCGTGCGGTGCATGGAAGAGGACGCGGTCTTCGGGGCCGCTCTTCCAGGACGGGTCGAGGGCCAGGTCGACGACGGCCCGGTGCGTGACGGCAACGCCCTTGGGCTCACCCGTGGAGCCGGACGTGTACATCACGTACGCCAGGCCGTCGGCCTCCGCACGAGCGCCAGCACCGGCGGGGGCACCGAAGAGGGGCTCCGAGCCGTTCCGGGCCTCGCCGGCTGCTGCCGCAGTGCCGTCCGCCGCATGGACGACGACCGCCGTGCCCGCAAATGCGGCCGCATCCTCCGGCCGGTCCGTCAGCAGCAGCCGGGCGTGGCTGTCCTCGACGACGAGTCGGCGGCGCTCCGCCGGGTAGCCGTCGTGCAGCGGTACGTAGAACGCGCCGGTCTTGAGCACGGCCAGCAGCGCGACCACGAGGTCGGTGGAGCGTTCCATCCATATCGCGACTGCCTGTTCCGGTCCCGCGCCCAGGGCGACGAGTTCGCGGGCCAGGGCGCCCGCCCGGGCGTCCAGCTCGGCGTACGTGATCTCCGTTCCTCCGCCCGTGAGGGCGACGGCGTCCGGGGTGGCTTGCGCCTGTGCCCGGAAGAGGTCGGGCACGGTGGGGAGCGGGGTCCGGGTGGTGGCTCCGTGGCCCAGGGCGAGGAGCTGCTCCCGTTCGGCCGGGCCGAGCAGGTCGAGGTCACGGATCGCAGTGTCCGGTGCGGCGGCGATGGCTTCGAGGAGTCGGACGAGTCGCGCCGCCAGCTGTTCGACGGCCGCCCGGTCGAAGGCGTCCTCGCGGTAGTCGAGGTTCAGGACGAGCTCGCGTCCGGGAAGGACCATGAGGCTCAGCGGATAGTGGGTCGCGTCGTGGCCCGTGACGTCGGCGACCTGGAGGTCCACACCGAGTCCGGCGGACGCGGCCTCGTCCACCGGATAGTTCTCGAATACGACCACGGTGTCGAAGAGGTCGGTCCGTCCCGCGGCCTTCTGGATTTCGGCGAGCCCGAGGTGCTGGTGGGGCATCAGACGTGCCTGCTCGTCCTGAAGCCGCGCGAGGGCCTCGACGACGGTCCGTGCGGGGTCGAGTCGTACCCGGACCGGCAGGGTGTTGATGAACAGCCCGACCATGGTCTCGATGCCGGGGAGCTCCGGGGGGCGTCCGGAGACCGTGGTGCCGAAGACCACGTCCTCCAGACCGGTGAGACGTCCCAGCAGGATGCCCCAGGCGCCCTGCATCAGCGTGTTGAAGGTGAGGTTCCGGGTGCGTGCCAGTTCGGCGAGGGCGCTTGTCAGGCGTTCGTCGACCGTGAAGGTGGCGCGTTGCGGGAACGATTCGGTCGGGCTCGTACCCGGGTTGGGTACGAGGCGGGTGGAGTCCTGGAGTCCGTCGAGTGCGGCCGCCCATTCCTTGCGCGCGCTCTCGCCGTCCTGCCGTGCGGTCCAGGCGAGGTAGTCGCGGTACGGCGTGACCGGCGTGAGGCGGGCTTCGCCTCGGCTCTGGTAGAGCTTGAACAGCTCTTGGAACAGGACCGCGTTCGACCATCCGTCGAGCAGGATGTGGTGGTTGGCCCAGACGAACCGGTAGTCGTCCTCGGCCATCCGGACGAGGGCGCAGCGGATCAGCGGGGCCCGGCCCAGGTCGAACCGGCGCCCGCGGTCCTCCGCGAGGATGCGTTCGAGTTCGGCTGCGCGCTGCTCGTGCGCGAGGTGGGTGAGGTCGATGTCCTGCCAGGGGACCTCGACGTCGCGCATCACCAGCTGTACGGGCTGCCCCGTCTTGCGGTGCTGTACGCCCACCCGGAGGTTGGCGTGACGGGTCAGCACCTCGTTCACTGCCGTGCGCAGTGCAGGTCCGTCGACCGTGCCGCGCAGGGAGATGACGAGCTGGACGACGTACGTGTCTGCGGCTTCGTCGTCGAACTGTGCATGGAAGAGGAGCCCCTCCTGCAGGGGCGACAACGGAAGGATGTCTTCAATTCGCGACCGCTTCATCTCAAATCCTTCCGTTCAGTCTTCGATCTCGGCGAACTCGAACTCATCGATTTCGTCTTGGCTCAGCCCCAGGAGGGGCACGTCGGACGGGGTCAGTCCGCCGATGTCGGGGGAATCGACCAGTGCGGCCATGTCGGCCAGGGCCTGCGCGTACGCGTCGGCGAGTTCCTGCACCTCGCCGGCCGTCGACAGGCGGGCCGGCCAGGCCCAGGTGGTGAGCAGCTCGGGTCCGGAGGCGGCGTCGCGGGCCACGGCGTTGACCGTGAGGGTGTGGGTCATGGGCATGTTCGGGTCGGCGCCGCCGCCGGCTTCTCCGTCGTCGATGACCGACCAGGGCTGTGGCTCCGTGCCGTTGTGGCCGGTCGGCGCCGGGATGCGTCCCAGGTAGTTGAAGAGGACATGGGATGTGGGGAGGGCCGCGAGGCGGTCGGCGGCCGCCGGGTTGAGGTACCTGAGCAGGCCGTAGCCGAAGCCGTTGTCCGGGGCTGCCCGCAGCTGCTCCTTCACGTACTTGAGGCCGTCCTCCGGCCCACGACCGCCACCGACCTCCTGCACGTCGAGGCGGACGGGCGCGACGCTGGTGAACCAGCCGACCGTCCGCGAGACGTCGAGGTCGGGGCTGATCTCCTGCCGCCCGTGGCGCTCCACGTCCACGAGGAACGGCGGCGTGGTTCCGCCGAGCCGTGCCGTGCGACGGTCGACGGCCAGCATGAGGGCTGCGAGCAGGACACTGTCCGGTGCGCAGTTGAAGGCCTCGGGCAGGGTGGTCAGCAGCGGCCGCGCCAGTTCCGCCGGAAGTGTCACGCTGAGGTTCTCGGCGGTGCCCCAGGTGTCGCGTGCGGGTTCGAGGGCGGCGGGCACCTTACTGAAGGGCGGCTCGGTGTCCGCGGCGAGCCGCTCCCAGAAGGGCAGCTCACCGATGCGCCGTTCCGCCTCGGCGGTCGTGTGTTCGGCCCAGCGGCGGAAGGACGTGTAGACGGGCTGGAGGCTCGGCTGCCGACCTGCGGCGACGGCCTTCCAGGCAGAGACGAGGTCGGGCACGAGGATGCGCCAGGACACGGCGTCGACGGCCAGGTGGTGGAGCGTGATGACCAGGCTGCCGTACGCGTGAGGTCCCGCGTCGAGCCAGACGACGTCCAGCATCCGGCCGTTCGCCGGGGCCAGGCGGCTGCCCGCCTCGGCCGCCTGCTCGACCGCCAGCTCCCGGAGCCGCGCATCCCCCAGCCCTGCGGCCTCGATGCGGGACAGGGACGATGCGGCGGAGACCGTGCCGGGCGGCAGCACCTCCAGCTGCCACGTTCCGTCGTGGGAGGCAGCGAGCCGGGCCCTGAGGAGGTCGTGGTGGTCGATGACCGCCTGCACCGCGGCCGTGAGGTCCTCGCGGACGAGGCCGCCCGGGGTCACGAGCGTGACCGACTGGCTGAACCGGTCGATGACGTCGCTGCGTTCGCAGAGCTGCCGCATGACCGGTGTCAGCGGCACCATGCCGGTGCCGGAGTCCGCTGCCGCGCCGGTGCGCTCGTCCACCTCGACCGCCACCGCCGCGAGCGCTTCGACGGTCTTCCGCTCGAACACCTGCCGCGGTGTGACGATCAGCCCCGCGGCGCGTGCCCTGGCGACGAGCTGGATGGAGACGATGCTGTCGCCGCCCATCGCGAAGAAACTGTCGTCCGCGGAGACCTCGTCGATTCCCAGTACGTCGGCGAAGACCGCGCAGAGCGTGCGCTCCTTGTCGGTGCGGGGAGCCCGACCGCCCCCGCCCGCATAGTCGGGTGCGGGCAGGGCCGTCCGGTCGAGCTTGCCCGTCGGCCCGAGGGGAAGGGCGTCGAGCTCCACCAGGGCAGCCGGGACCATGTAGTCGGGTACGGCACCGGCAAGGCGGACCCGCAGGTCTTCGGGCTCGACGCGTACGTCAGCGTCGGCGTCGGCAACCAGGTAGGCGACGAGCCGCTTGTCTCCCGGCCGGTCCTCGCGGACGACGACCACGGCCTGGGCCACGTCCGGGAACGACTCCAGCACCGCCTCGATCTCGCCCGGCTCGATGCGGAAGCCGCGCACTTTGACCTGGGTGTCGGTGCGGCCGGCGAATTCCAGGGTGCCCTCGGGCCTCCATTTCACCCGGTCGCCGGTCCGGTACATGCGCGTACCGGAAGGACCGAACGGGTCCGCCACGAACCGCTCCGCCGACAGGTCGGGGCGGTCGACGTAGCCGCGGGCCAGGCCCTCACCGGCGACGTACAGCTCACCGATCACTCCGCAGGGCACGGGCTGCAGCCCCTCGTCGAGCACGTACAGCCGCGTGTTGTCGAGCGGCCGGCCGATCGGAATGGGAGAGGTGTCCTCGCTCCCCGCGGGCAGCGCGTGGTGGGCGACGCACAGGGTCGCTTCGGTCGGCCCGTAGCTGTTGGTGAACCGCATGCCGCGGGCGTGGTCCCGCACCTTCCGCACCGCTGAGGGCGAGACCGTGTCACCGCCGACGTAGACGTCGCGGAGGGTGCCGAAGCTCTGGGGTGCGCTCTCGGCCACGGCCCGGAAGATGCCCTCGTTGAGCAGACCCACGGTGACCCGTTCCGCCGTCATGGTGCGGGCGAGCTCGGGGACGTCCGCGGCCACGGTGCCCGAGGCCACAAGAGTGGCACCGCTGAGGAGCCCGCCCCACACCTCGTAGGTGGAGGCGTCGAACGACGGCGACGAGTGGACGAGGACACGGTCCTCGCCCGTGTGCTGCCAGTACCGGTCGGAGACGAGCGCGACGACGTTGCGGTGGGTGACGGCCACGCCCTTGGGCCGCCCGGTGGAGCCGGAGGTGAACATGACGTACGCCAGGTCGAGCGGCCGCACCGGCGACGCCGGATCGGCCGCCGCCGGCACGCCTGCTGCCGGCACGCCCGATGCGGGCAGCTCCTCGACCTGCAACGCGTCAAGACCGTCGCCGAGGTGCCGGTCCGGGAGCAGGGCGCGGGTCGTCCGGTCCACCACCACGGCGGTGCTCCGGGAATCGCCGAGGATCAGCTCCAGGCGCGCGGCGGGGCTCCGTCGGTCCAGGGGTACGTACGCGGCTCCGACGTGCACGAGGGCGACGGTCAGGGCGATCTGGTCGAGCCAGCTGTCCAGCAGGAGCGCCACGCGGTCGCCCCGCCCGATGCCGCGTGCAGCCAGTCCGTGCACGAGCTGCCGTACGCGCAGGCCCAGCTCGGCGTAGGTGAGCTCGACGCCGCCGCCCACCAGCGCGAGGGCATCGGGCGTACGCGCGACCTGGGCCTGGAACAGCTCCGGCAGAGTCGCCCCGGGAAACGCGTGAGCCGTGTCGTTCCACTCGACGAGCATCCGCCGACGCTCGTCAGCGGCAAGGACGCTGACGTTACGGATCGGCTGGTCGGGGTCGCCCGTGACCGTTTCGAGGAGCCGGGACAGCCGCTCGGCGAGCTGCTCGACGGTGGTGCGCTCGAACAGATCGGTGCGGTAGTCCAACTCGCCCAGAAGGCCGGTCGGAACCCCGTCGAGCCCATGGGTCTCGGCGAGGTTGAGGGACAGGTCGAACCTGGCCGCCGGGATGTGCACCGGCTCGTCCTGCGTCTGGATGCCGGGCAGGTCGAGATCGGGTTGCGCGTTGTTGTGGAAGGCGAGCATGACCTGGAAGAGGGGGTGGCGGGCCATGGAACGCGTGGGGTTGAGGATCTCCACCAGTCGCTCGAACGGCACGTCCTGATGGGCGTACGCCGCCAGGTCGGCTTCCCGCACCCGTTCGAGGACCTCGCGGAACGTCGGATCGCCCGACAGGTCGGTCCGCAGGACCAGCGTGTTCACGAAGAACCCGACGAGATCGTCCAGGGCGTCGTCGGTACGGCCGGCGATCGGCGTCCCGATCGGAATGTCCTCCCCGGCGCCCATCTTCGACAGCAGGACCGCGAGCGCGGCCTGCACCGTCATGAAGACGCTGGCTCCGCTGGAGCGGGACAGCTCCAGCAGCCGCGCGTGCACCTCCGCCGGGACGCGGACGTCCACGGAGTCGCCTTCGTGGGAGGCGATCGGGGGGCGCGGGCGGTCGACCGGGAGCTCCAGCTCTTCCGGGAGGTCGGCGAGGGCCTGCTTCCAGTAGGCGACCTGGGCCGCGATCACGCTCTCCGGGTCGTCCTCGTCACCGAGGACCTCGCGCTGCCACAGCGTGTAATCCGCGTACTGCACCGCAAGGTCTTCCCACACCGGGGCGTGCCCTTGGCAGCGGGCCGCGTACGCCAGCGACAGGTCCTTCGCCAGCGGCGCCATCGACCAGCCATCCGCCGCGATGTGGTGGACCACCATGACCAGGACCCACTCACCAGGGGCGTCGGTGACCTCCAGCAGGCGCACCCGCCACGGCAGGTCCCGCTCCAGATCGAACCCGGCGGTGACTTCTGTTGAGATCGCGGCCGCCATCCCGACCTCGGAAACCTGCTCGACGGCGCATGCCGGAACCCCCGCGACGCCCCGCAGGATTTCCTGCCGCGGCTCGCCGTCCACCTGCGGGAACACCGTCCGCAGGCTCTCGTGCCGGCCCGCGACGTCCGCCAGCGAAACCCGCAGCGCCTCCACATCCAAGGCGCCGGTCAGACGCAGTACGAGAGGGATGTTGTACGTCGCCGACGCACCTTCGAGTTGGCCCAGGAACCACAGACGGCGCTGGGCGAACGACACCGGGAGAACGTCCGGCCGCACCCGCCGTTCCAGCGCATGCCGGACCCGAGCACCGCCTTCGAGCCGGTCCACCAGGCCGGCGACGGTCGGGGCCTCGAACAGGGACCGGATGCTCACCTCCACCCCGAGGACGGACCGGATCCGGCTCACCAGGCGGGTCGCCAGCAGCGAATGCCCGCCGAGGTCGAAAAAGCCGTCATCGATCGACACGACGTCCACGCCGAGGATCTCGGCGAAGAGCCCGCACAGGATCTCCTCGCGCGGCGACCGCGGACTGCGCCCCGACGCATCCGTGATGTATTCGGGAGCCGGCAGCGCCTTGCGGTCCAGCTTCCCGTTCGGCGTCAACGGCAGCGCATCGAGCACGACGAAAGCCGACGGCACCATGTAATCCGGCAGCCGCTCCGCCACGTGCCGACGCAGGACGGCAGCGTCGAAGCCCGCGGTCGTAGCCACCACGTAGGCGATGAGCCGCTTGTCCCCGGGCTGGTCCTCCCGTACGACCACGGCCACCCGGCCCACCGATACGTGATCCGCCAGGACCGCCTCGATCTCGCCCAGCTCGATGCGGAACCCCCGCACCTTCACCTGACCGTCAGCACGCCCGATGAACTCCAGAACACCGTCCGCGGACCACCGCACCACATCACCGGTCCGGTACATCCGCGAGCCGGGCACCGTGGCGAACGGGTCCGCGACGAACCGCTCCGCCGTCAGACCCGCACGCCCCAAATAACCCCGCGCCAACTGCGCACCCGCAATATAGAGCTCCCCCGCGACACCCGCAGGAACCGGCGACAGCGCAGCATCCAGCACATACACCCGCGTATTCGCGAACGCATCACCAATCGCCGGCGGCAACAGACCACCAGACCCACCACCCACCACACACGACGTCGCCCACACCGTCGCCTCCGTCGGCCCGTACAGGTTGACCACCTCACGGCCCAACCCACACATACCCTCCGCCAACACCGAAGGCAGCGCCTCACCACCCACCAACATCCGCAGACCCCCCACCGACCCGGGAACCTCCGCCACCAACGCCTGCCACAACGACGGAGTCGCCTGCATCACCGACACACCCGACCCGCGCACCAACCCACCCAGCACAAACGGATCCCGAACCTCCTCCCGACCCGCAACCACCACACACGCACCACTGACCAACGGCAGATACAACTCCAACGCCGCAATATCGAACGCAACCGTCGTCACCGCCAACAACCGGTCAGACGAATCCAACCCACACCGCAAACCCACCGCCGCCAGAAAACTCACCAACGCCGCATGCGAAACCACCACACCCTTCGGCCGACCCGTCGAACCCGACGTATAAATCACATACGCCGGATGAGCAGGCAACACCGGATACGAGCGATCGCTGTCGGACAGATCTGCGCTGTCCCGGTCTGCGACGGCGTGCCGGACTCCGGGCTCGTCGAGCACCAGGCGCGGTGCGGCGGCGTCCTGGGGCAGCACAGCCGCCGTGTCCGTATCGGTGACCACCAGTACCGGTTCGGCGTCCGCGAGCATGTACGCGATCCGGTCCGCCGGGTACTCCGGGTCCACCGGCACATAGCCCGAACCGCTCTTGACCACCGCGAGCAGCGCGACCACCAGTTCGGCCGACCTGGGCAGCGCGACGGCAACGAGCTTCTCCGGACCCGCACCGCACGCCACCAGATGCCGGGCCAAACGATTCGCCCGAGCGTTCAACTCCGCGTACGACAGCTCGACCCCACCGCAGACCACGGCAACGGCATCGGGAGTGCGCGCCACCTGCGCCTCGAACAGCTCCGGCAACGTGGCATCCGGAACCTCGGTCACATCCCCGTTCCACGTGGTCAGGATGTGCTCGCGTTCGTCGGGCCCCAGCAGTTCGATCTCACTGACGTGCAGGTCAGGATCGGTAACGACCGCTCGCAGTACGCGCGTCAGACGGTCCGCGAGGTGCTGGACAGTGCCCTCGGCGAACAGATCCGTCCGGTAGTCCAGCTGCCCCCGAAGGCCCGCGGGGTTCCCGTCCACGCCGTGGGTCTCCCCCAGGCTGAAGGACAGGTCGAACTTCGCCACTGACCCCTGGACCTGTTCCGACCGCACGCACAGGCCGGGCAGCGCGAGATCCGGGTCCGAGACGCTCTGGACCGTGAGCATGACTTGGAAGAGGGGGTGGTGGGCCATGGAACGCGTGGGGTTGAGGATCTCCACGAGCCGCTCGAACGGCACGTCCTGATGGGCGTATGCGCCCAAGTCGGCTTCCCGGACCCGTTCGAGGACCTCGCGGAACGTCGGGTCGCCCGAGACGTCGGTCCGCAGGACCAGCGTGTTCACGAAGAACCCGACGAGGTCGTCGAGCGCGTCGTCGGTACGGCCCGCGAGGGGGGTCCCCAGCGGGATGTCCTCGCCGGCGCCCATCTTCGACAGCAGGACGGCGAGCGCGGCCTGCACCGTCATGAACACACTCGCCCCGCTGGAGCGGGACAGCTCCAGCAGCCGCGCGTGCACCTCCGCCGACACGCTCACGTCCACTGAAGCACCCTCGTGCGAAGCGATCGCGGGGCGCGGGTGGTCGACCGGGAGCTCCAGCTGCTGGGGAACCTCAGCCAGGGTCTTACGCCAGTAGGCGACCTGGGCGGCGATCACGCTGTCCGGGTCGGCCTCGTCGCCCAGGACCTCGCGCTGCCACAACGTGTAGTCCGCGTACTGCACCGGAAGCGGCTGCCACTCCGGGGCGCGCCCCTGGCAGCGGGCCGCGTACGCCTGCGAAAGGTCCCGGGCCAGTGGTGCCATCGACGAGCCGTCCGCTGCGATGTGGTGCACCACCATGACCAGGACCCACTCACCCGGAGCGTCGGCGACTTCCAGCAGCCGCACCCGCCACGGCAGGTCCCGCTCCAGGTCGAAGCCCGTGGCAGCCCACCGGCCCACGACCGAGGCAACACCATCGGCAGCCACGCTCTCCACGCTGACCGCGGGAACCCCCGCGGCGCCCTGCCGGATCTCTTGCCGCGGCTCGCCGTCCACCTGCGGAAATACCGTCCGCAGGCTCTCGTGCCGGCCCGCGACGTCCGCGAGTGCCGCCTGCAGCGCCTCCACATCCAACGCACCCGTCAGACGCAGTACGAGAGGGATGTTGTACGTCGCGGAGACGCCTTCGAGTTGGCCCAGGAACCACAGACGGCGCTGGGCGAACGACACCGGGAGAACGTCCGGCCGCACACGCCGTTCCAGCGCATGCCGGACCCGAGCACCTTCATCGAGCCGCTCCACCAACCCCGCGACGGTCGGCGCCTCGAACAACGACCGGATGCTGACCTCGACCCCGAGGACGGACCGGATCCGGCTCACCAGGCGGGTCGCCAGCAGCGAATGCCCACCCAGCTCGAAGAAACCGTCGTCGATCGACACCGACTCGACACCGAGGACCTCGGCGAAGAGACCGCACAGGATCTCCTCCCGCGGCGACCGCGGACCGCGCCCCGACGCATCCGTGATGTATTCGGGAGCCGGCAGGGCCCGCCGGTCCAGCTTTCCGTTCGGCGTCAACGGCAGCGCGTCGAGCACGACGAACGCCGACGGGACCATGTAATCCGGCAGCCGGTCCGCCGCGTGCCGACGCAGGACGGCAGCGTCGAAGCCCGCGGTCGTAGCCACCACGTAGGCGATGAGCCGCTTGTCGCCGGGCTGGTCCTCCCGCACGACCACGGCCACCTGGCCCACCGAGGCGTGATCCGCCAGTACGGCTTCGATCTCGCCCGGCTCGATGCGGAAGCCCCGCACCTTCACCTGAGCATCGGCGCGGCCGACGAACTCCAGGACCCCGTCCGCGGACCACCGCACCACGTCACCGGTCCGATACATCCGCGAACCCGCAACCACCGCGAACGGGTCCGCGACGAACCGCTCCGCCGTCAGATCAGAACGGCCCACATAACCCCGAGCCAGACCAGCACCCGCAACATACAACTCACCCGCCACACCCACCGGCACCGGCGACAGCGCCGCGTCCAACACATACACCCGCGTGTTCCACACCGGACGCCCGATCGGCACCGTGCCATCGCCCGCCCGACACTCCCACAACGTCACGTCCACCGTGGTCTCCGTCGGACCGAACGAGTTGAACACCCGACGCCCCGAAGCCCACCGCCCAACCAACCCCGCCGACGACGCCTCACCCGCCAACACCAACGTCAAACCCGCAGGAAGAGCATCCTCCCCCAACACCTCCAACACCGCCGGCGGCAACGTCGCATGCGTCACCCCATGCCGCACCACGAACCGCGACAACCCCTCACCCGCGACCCGCTCCTCCAACAACGGCACCACCAACACCGCACCCGACAACAACGCCATCCAGATCTCCCAGACCGACGTGTCAAAGCTCACCGAAGCAAACTGAAGAACCCGGGCACCCAACCCCACACCCAGACCCTCAACCTGCGTCCCCGACAAACTCGCCACACCCGCATGCGACACCACCACACCCTTCGGCCGACCCGTCGAACCCGACGTATAAACCACATACGCCGGATGAGCAGGCACCACCGAAGCCAGACGGTCCACATCCACGAGGTCCACCGCGCCCAGCTCCGCAACGGCTTCCTGCACCGAAGGGTCGTCGAGCAGCAGGCACCGTGCGGCGCTGTCATGGGGCAGCAGGCCCACGGTCGCCGTATCCGTCAGGACCAGCACGGGTTCTGCGTCCGCGAGCATGTACGCGATCCGGTCCGCCGGATACTCCGGGTCCACCGGCACATAACCCGCACCGCTCTTCAACACCGCGAGCAACGCCACGAACAGATCCACCGACCGCGGCAAAGCCACCGCCACCAGACGCTCCGGACCCGCACCACACGCCACCAGATGCCGGGCCAAACGATTCGCCCGAGCGTTCAACTCCCCATACGACAGCTCAACCCCACCGCAGACCACGGCAACGGCATCGCGAGTACGCGCCACCTGCGCCTCGAACAGCTCCGGCAACGTGGCATCCGGAACCTCACGAACCGTGTCGTTCCACTCCACCAACACCCGCCGACGCTCATCGACACCGAGGACATCGATCTCCCGAACCGACCGACCCGGCTCGGCAACGACGGCGTTCAGCACGTGCAGCAGGCGGTCGGCAAGACCCTGAACGGTGGCCTCGGCGAACAGGTCCGTCCGGTAGTCCAGCTGTCCCTCAAGACCTGCGGGCTTCCCGTCGGTGCCGTGGGTCTCCCCCAGGCTGAACGACAGGTCGAACTTGGCCACCGCACCCTGGAGGGGTTCCGCGTCAGCCCGTACGCCCGGGAGGTCGAGCTCGGGTCGGACGTTGTTCTGGAAGGCGAGCATGACTTGGAAGAGGGGGTGGCGGGCCATGGAGCGTGCCGGGTTGAGGATCTCCACCAGTCGCTCGAACGGGACGTCCTCATGCGTGAACGCAGCCAGGTCGGCTTCCCGGACCCGTTCGACGACGTCCAGGAACGTCGGGTCGCCCGACAGGTCGGTCCGCAGGACCAGCGTGTTGACGAAGAACCCGATCATGTCGTCGAGCGCGTCGTCGGTGCGGCCGGCGATCGGCGTGCCGATCGGAATGTCCTCCCCGGCGCCCATCTTCGACAGCAGCACCGCGAGCGCCGCCTGCACCGTCATGAAGACACTCGCCCCGCAGGAGCGGGACAGCTCCACCAGCCGGGCATGCACCTCCGCCGGAACACGGACGTCCACCGCAGCACCCTCGTGCGATGCGACGGCGGGACGCGGGTGGTCGACCGGCAGCTCAAGCTGCTCCGGCAGGTCGGCCAGGGCCTGCTTCCAGTAGGCGACCTGGGCCGCGATCACGCTCTCCGGGTCGTCCTCGTCACCCAGGACCTCGCGCTGCCACAACGTGTAATCCGCGTACTGCACGCCAAGCGGCTGCCACACCGGGGCATGCCCCTGAGACCGGGCCGCGTACGCCTGCGAAAGGTCCTTCGCCAGTGGTGCCATCGACCAGCCGTCCGCTGCGATGTGGTGCACCACCATGACCAGAACCCACTCGCCGGGCGCGTCGGTGACCTCCAGCAGCCGCACCCGCCACGGCAGGTCCCGCTCCAGATCGAACCCGGCCGAAGCCGCTTCGATCGCTGCGGCAGCGACGCGATCGGTGGTCACCGGCTCCACACGGAACTCGGGGCTGCCCGCGTCCGCGTCCAGGACGAGCTGGCTCGGCCGGCCGTCAGCGTCCTGTGGGAACAGGGTGCGCAGGCTCTCGTGCCGGCCCGCGACGTCCGCCAGCGAAGCCCGCAGCGCCTCCACGTCCAGCGCACCCGTCAGACGCAGCACGAGCGGAATGTTGTACGTCGCCGACACGCCTTCGAGCTGACCCAAGAACCACAAACGACGCTGCGCGAACGACACCGGAAGAACCTCCGGCCGCACCCGCCGCCCCAACGGCTCACGAACCCGACCACCCTCATCGAGCCGCTCCACCAGGCCCGCGACGCTCGGAGCCTCGAACAACGACCGGATACTCACCTCCACTTTGAGCGCGGACCGGATCCGGCTCACCAGCCGGGTCGCCAGCAGCGAATGCCCACCCAACTCGAAGAAACCGTCATCGATCGACACGACGTCCACGCCGAGAACCTCGGCGAACAGCCCGCACAGGATGGTTTCCTGCGGTGTCCGCGGTCCTCGGCCCGCGCCCACCGCCTCGTACTCCGGGGCCGGCAGGGCCCGCCGGTCCAGCTTTCCGTTCAGGGTCAGGGGGAGGGCGTCCAGTGCCACGAGCGCCGACGGCACCATGTAGTCCGGGAGCCGCTCCGCGACGTACGCACGCAGTGCGGCCGTGTTCACGCCGGTGGGGTCGATGCCTGCGGGCGGCACCACGTAGGCCGTGAGCCGCTTGTCGCCGGGGGTGTCCTCCCGGAGGATCACCGAGGCCTGGCCGACCTGGGCGTGCCCGGCCAGGACCGCTTCGATCTCGCCGGGCTCGATGCGGAAGCCGCGTACCTTCACCTGGTCGTCGACGCGGCCTATGAAGTCCATGGTGCCGTCGGCGAGCCAGCGCACCACGTCCCCGGTGCGGTACATCCTGCCGCCCGGTGTGCCGAAGGGGTTGGCGACGAAGCGGCCGGCGGTCAGTTCGGCGCGGTTGAGGTAGCCGCGGGCCAGGCCGTCGCCGGCGATGTAGAGCTCGCCGCTGACTCCCGGGGCGACGGGGCGCAGCGCCTCGTCCAGGACGTACAGCTGGGTGTTCCAGAGGGGCCGGCCGATGGGGACGGAACCGTCCGGTACCCGGCCGACTTCGCGCAGCGGGTTGACCGCGGAGAAGACGGTGGTTTCGGTGGGGCCGTACTCGTTGGCGACGACCGTGCCGGGGCAGGCTTCGAGGACGCGGCGGACGGCGGTGGGCGAGACGACGTCGCCGCCCGCCCAGATCTCGCGGACGCCCTTGAAGCAGGCGGGGTGCTCTTCCGCGAGGACGCGGAAGAGGCCGGCGCTGACGAACAGGCCGGTCACGTTCTGCTCGGTGATCACCTTGGCGAGGTCGGCGGCGTCCATCAGGCCTGCCGGGGCGACGACGACGGTGCCGCCGGTCAGGAGCGGTGTCCAGATTTCGAAGGTGGACGCGTCGAAGGCGTACGGGGAGTGCATGAGCACGCGTTCGTGCCGGCCGGAGGTCCAGTAGGAGTCGGCCGCCAGGTGGACGACGTTGCGGTGCGTGTTGGCCACGCCCTTGGGCTTGCCGGTGGAGCCGGAGGTGTACATGACGTACACCAGCTGCTCGGAGTGGAACGTGACCTGTGGTGCGAGCGGGGGCGCCGTCCCCCACATCGTATCCGTGTCGTCCTCACCCGAGGACGTGACGCGGATGACGGGGACGTCCGCGGTGAAACCGATGTCGTGCTGGTCCCGATCGGTCAGTAGGGCCATGGCGGCGGTGTCCTGGAGGATGAACTCGGACCGGCCGGCCGGTTGGTTCGGGTCGATGGGTACGTACGCGCCGCCGGCCTTGAGGACGGCGAGGGACGAGACGACGACGCCGATGGAGCGTTCCTGGAGGACGGCGACCCGGGACTCGGCGGTGACGCCGGCGCGCCGGAGCCGGCGGGCCAGGCGGTTGGCGGCGGCGTCCAGTTCCGCGTAAGTCAAGACGGTGGCGCCGTCGGTGACGGCGTGGGCGTCGGGGGTGCGTGCCGCCTGGGTTTCGAAGAGTTCGTGGACGCAGATGTCGTGCGGGTAGCCGACGTCCGTGTCGTTCCAGGTGTGCACGATCCGCTCGCGCTCGTCCGGTGCGACCATGTCGGCCTGGCGCAGGGGGGCGCCGGGATCCGCGACGAGCTGCTCCAGCAGGCTCAGGTACCTGGTCTGGTGGGAGGAGACTTCCTGCCGGTCGTAGAGGGCGGAGTTGCCGTCGAAGTCGATGGTGGGGCCCCGGCCGTCGTCGGGGTCGCGGACGACGATGGAGAGGTCGGGTACGGGTCCGCTCGACAGGTTGTGGGGGGCGCCGTGGAGGTCGCCCAGGGATATGCCGTCGTTGAACGAGATGATGTTGGCGACGACGTTCCAGATGCGCTGGGTCCGGTTCCCTCCGCGGATCTCCCGGATCAGGTCCTCCGAGCGGAAGCGCTGGTGGCGCAGCGCCTGGTTCACCTCGGTGGTGGCCCGGCCGAGGAGGTCGCTGAAGGATTCCTCGCCGGAGACCGTCAGGCGCAGCGGGAGGACGTCGGAGAGGGTGGTGACGGTGTTCCTGGCGTGCACCGACTTGCGGCCCGTGACGGGAAGGCCGACCAGGACGTCCTGTTCGCCGGTCATGCGGCTGAGGTAGACGAATACGGCCGCGATGAAGACGACCGCGCGTGTCGTCCTGTGCTCGTGGGCGAGGTCTCCGAGCGTGTCGCTGGCGGTCGCGTCCAGCTCCGTGGTCACCCGGGTGACGCGTCCGTTGACGCCGGGCTCGCGTGACGCGAGGGTCGTCGGGTGCGGGCGGTCGGCGAACTTGTCCAGCCAGTAGGCGCGGTCGGCGGTGAACTTCGGCGAAGCGAGGTACTTGCGGTCCTCCTCGCGGAGCGGTTCGAGCCCCCGCGGGACGACTGCTTCGAGCGCGTTGCTGCCCGGCGACCGGAGCGACATGTAGATGTCCCCCAGGCGCTGCTGGAACAGCATGCCGCCGTAGCCGTCCATGAGGAGGTGGTGGAACCTCGCGTACCAGAAGTAGCGCCGGTCGGAGATCCGGAAGAGGGCGAACGACCAGAGCCGGTCGGTGAGGACGTCCACGCGCCGGCGGAGGTCGGCGTGCATCCATTCGCGCGCCGCCGCCTCCGGGTCGGGCCGGCCGGAGACGTCGATGTACCCGACGTCGGGGACGAGGGAGGGGTCGAGCGTCTGCCGTACGCCTTCGGGTCCTTCGCTGAACCGCTGGTGCAGCGCTTCGGACTCGCGGAACGCCTGCCGGCAGGCCTCCTGGAACAGGGCGACCTCGATGTCACCACGGAAGTCGACGTACTCGGCGATGTTGTAGGCGTGGCCCGAGGGGTCCAGCTGGTGGCCGAACCAGATTCCCGTCTGAGCAGTGGACAGTTCCGTGTGCTCGCGCTGCTCCTCGGACACCCTCATCACCTCACGCTTGAAGCCAACAACTGGAACGGGCAGCACGACGGCGCACCGGTGCTCGGTGTGCGGGTGTGCGGGGTGGGCGCCGCCGGGCCCGTGTCTCGCTCTTGGCGGGCCGCCGATCAGCAGGCGTCTCGTCTCGCTTCGAGCACGCTGAAGAACGAGTCCGGGAGCGGGGTGACGTCCGAAAGGTGCAGGCCCGCCCGCCGGAGCAGGGACCGGTACTGGTCCAGGGTGCGCTCGCGGCCGCCGAGGACGACCATCATTCCGAGGTCGCTCCACCAGGCGGGGTGGGCTGCGCCCGATTCGGGAAGGAGCATTTCGCAAATGAGCAGGCGGCCGTCCGCGGGGAGTGCCTCGCGGCTGCGGCGCAGGATGGTGACGGCGTCGTCGTCCTCCCAGTCGTGGAGCACGCTGCACATCAGGTGGGCGTCGGCTCCGGCGGGGATCTCCTGGAAGAAGTCGCCCGATTCGGTCCGGCAGCGGTCTCGCAGTGGAGCGAGTTCGCCGGAGACCTCGGCGCGTTCGACGACGCTGCGGCGGTCGAAGAGAACTCCGCTGACGTGCGGGTTGGCGGTCAGGATGGAGGCGAGGACGGCGCCCTTGCCGCCGCCGATGTCGAGGAGGCAGCGGGTGTCGTTCCATGCGGGGAGGGTGGCGAGGCCCGCGTAGAGACGGCCCGCCCGCTCCCGCATGCGTTCGTCGAAGGTGGCGCCGACCTGGCCGTCGCTGTCCTTGTGGGTGAAGAATCCGGCGCCGAACTGGCTGTCGAAGGCCGGCCGGCCGGTGGCGATGGTGTCGACGGCTCCGAGCCAGGCGCGGTAGGAGTCGACGTTGCTGAGGGTCGCCCGCATCGAGACGGGCGAGTCGGTCTGGAGCAGTTGGCCCAGCCGGGTGAGGGCGAAGCGGCCCTCACCGTGGTCGGTGAAGAATCCGCAGCTGGCAAGGGTCCGCAGGAGCCGTTCCAGGGCTCCTGGCGACAGGTCGAGCGCCCCGGCCAGCTCCTCCACCTTCCGTTCGGAGTCGCTGAATTCGTCCGCGACGCCCAAGTGGGCGGCGACGGACAGCGCGTACGGCAGTACGGCGACGATGCTGTCGTCTGCCATGCGCAGGAATTCGCGGACCACCGGGTCGGTCGCGGTCGCGATGACGTGCTCTCGGTCGGTACTCACCCGGGTGGGCCTTCCGTTCATTGCGTCAGATCGGTGGGCGTCTTCAGGAGCTCGTGTCGCCCATGGCGTCCACCAGGCTCTTCGGGCGCATGTCCACCCAGTTCTCGTTGATGTAGTCGAGGCAGGCCTGTCGGGTGTCCTTGTCGTGGACGACGGTCCACCCTGCGGGCACCACGGCGAATGCGGGCCAGAGGGAGTGCTGTCCTTCGTCGTTGACCAGAACGGTGTAGACGCCCTCGGGGTCCTCGAACGGGTTGGCCATCGGGTCTTCCTTCCTTGCAGAACGGATTCCTCAGTGCCCGGTGCGGCTGTGTGCACCAGGTTGTTCAGCGGCCGGACGACGGCAGGCGCAGGAGCGCGCAGGCCACTGCTCCGTCGGGGTCGACAGCGCTGACCAGCGCCAGACGGTCGCCGTCGTGGCCGCGGTCGTCGGCGGCGTGCTGTGCGGTGCTCAGCAGCGCCGCGATCTGGAAGAGGGACGCGGCGGCGGAGGTGTCTCCGATCAGCGATCCGATCGCGGGCCGGGAGACCGCCTCCGTGCCGAACGTGTCCTTGAGGAGCCGGGCCTCCCCCGGATCCGGTGTGCCGCCGCAGCTGCTCGGCATGGCGGCCCAGACGTCCCCGGCCGCCACTGCGGCGGCGTCGAGCACGGCGGACAGGCAGGAGCGCAGGGCGGCGACGGGATCGCCGTCCACGTCGATGCACGAGGTGACCGCCAGTACCTCGGCCAGGACGGTGCGCTCGGCGCCGATGCCATCGGGCCGCTCCAGCAGGAGGACGGCGGATCCCTCGCCCAGTGCCGCGTCCGCGTCGCGGGCGTGCCGCCGGTGGTGCTCCAGCCAGGAACGGGCCTGCGAGTACTCCTCGGTGGCGCCGACGACGACGCGGTCGGCGCGGTGCTGCGCGAGCAGGCGACGGCCGTGTTCGAGGGCCATGAGGCCCGATACCCGTCCGGCTGCGAGGGTGCTGTTCGGTCCGCGGAGGCCGTGGAAGATGGCGCTGGCCGAAGTGGCCCTGTTCATCGCCATGTTCGGGATGGCCACGGGCGGGACGTCCTGGGGGCGTCGGCCTTCGAAGGAGGCACGGGTCACGTCTGCGTATCCCTGTGCGCTGCCGGCGGTGGTACCGAGCACGATCCCGGTGGTGAGACCACTGTCGTCGACGATGTCGGGCGCGTGCCGCAGCAGCTCGCGCACCGCAGTGATCGCCAGGCCGGTGGCGCGGTCGAGCCCCCTGGTCCCGGCCTTCCCCAGTACTTGGCGGACCTCGAAGTCCGGTACGAGATGGGCCAGCGGCTCGGCGACGACCCCCCACACGTCGGTGTCGGGGCGCCGGGCGGTCGTGCGGCCGGCCGACAGTCCCCGTTCGAAGGGCTCGCGTCCCACCCCGAACGGCGACACGGCCGACCAGGCGGTGATGACGGGGCGCTGCGGCCGGCCGGCCCCGGTGCTCAGCACGGCTGCTCCTTTTGCGCCGTCGGCTCCTGGTCGGGGTTCTGCACCGCCGGTGGGGTCCGTCGGCCGTCGGGGCTGCCGAGGACGAGGACGGCGTTGTTGCCGCCGAAGGCCAGGGCGCTGTTCTGGACGATCCGCACGTCTGCTTCGACGGACCGGTTGGGTGTGCAGTCGACGGCGCATTCCGGGTCGGTGTGCCGGTGGTTGGCCGTGGGGGGCACGAAGCCGTGGTGGATGGCGAGGGCGCCCGCCACTGCGCCGAGGGCGCTGGCCGCGCCCATGGTGTGCCCGATCATGGACTTGACTGCGGTGGCGCGGGGCAGCTGCTCGCCGAAGACGTCGTGCATGGCCTGCACTTCGGTGATGTCGTTCGTCTGGGTGCCGGTGCCGTGCGCGCAGACGAGGTCGACGTCTTCGGGGCTGATTCCGGCGTCGTCCAGGGCCAGGCGCATGCAGCGGCCCACGCTTTCCCGTTCGGGAGCGACGGGGTGGTGGGCGTCGCAGTTCAGTCCGTAGCCCATGACTTCCGCGTACACGCGGGCGCCGCGGGCGTGCGCGGAGTCGGCGTCCTCCAGCAGGAGCATGCCGGCTCCCTCGCCGAGCAGGAGGCCGTCGCGCTCGGAGTCGAAGGGGCGGCACTCCTCTTCGGCGACGAGGCCGAGCCGGGTGAACCCGGCGAGCGTCTTGCGGCACAGCACGTCCGATCCGCCGACGAGGGCGTAGTCGGCTTCGCCGGACCGTACGGCGTCGAGTCCGGCGCCGATGGCGTAGTTCCCCGCAGCGCAGGCAGTGGCGATCGAGACGGCTTCGACGTTGGGGAGGCCGAGCTCGCGTGCGAGGTGTACCGAGAGCTGCGATGCGGGGACGCGGCGGGCCAGGACGGCCGGCATGTCTTCGAGGCCTCCGGGGAGGACGGCCTCGACGATGCCGTCCAGGTCCGGTACGCCGCCGTCCGTGGTGCCGACGGCGATGAACCCGCGCCGTCGCTCGTGCAACTCCGACGCGCTCAGTCCTGCGTCCGACAGGGCCATGCGGCTTGCCGCAATGGCGAATCCGGCGGCGGGTCCCACGTCTTCCAGGGGAAGGTGGTGAATCCAGTCCCCGGGTTCGAAGTCCGTCACCTGGTGTCCGCGCCGCTGCGGGAAGTCCCGGGTGTCGAACCGGGTGATGTCGGTGGTGCCCGAGCGTCCGGCCCGCAGCGCGTCGGTGAACGGCCCGACGCCGTTGCCGATGCTCGAAAGAACGCCCATGCCGGTGATGACCACTCTCCGGCGCCTGCCGTTCGTACTGTCCCCCGTGCTCGTCATCTACCTTGCCTTGGCCGTTTCGAGGATCTCCAGCACCGTCTTCAGGTCGACCATCCGTTTCAGGTCTTCCCGCGCGATTTCGATGTCGAGGGCCACCTCGATTTGACTCTGGATTTCCACGGCGTTCATGGAGTCCGCACCGTAGTCTTCCCGGAACCGTCCGGCGGGGGTCAGCTCTTCCTCCTCCAGTTCGAGCACTTCGCAGATTATTTCGCGGACTTTCGCCTCGCGCTCGGCAGGAAGCACCGTTGCTCCTTTCCCTCAGGCCGTGACGGCACAGGTAATGCATTCTTGTTCGGGCAGGGTCTGTCGGTCCAGCGATAAATTGTGGATGTCGCCCATGTCACTTGGCGGGGAAAGAGCGTTCGTACGCGTCGCTGTGCAGACCGTGCCGGTAGGTTTCCACCCTGAGCAGCTCTTCCAGTCGCACGTTGCCCAGGGCGACGCCGGCGCCGAAATGGTCGAGCAGTGCGAATTGGCTCGACTTGGTGGGTGCCTCGAATATGAGGCGGTCGAGTCCGAATTCATCCGCGAGCGTGTCGGCGAGTCCGCGGCTCAACTGGCCGTGGGAATCGAAGAGCCCGACGTCGGCGGCGTTCTCACGGCCTTCGACGACAAGATGGGTGGCGCCTTCGTTGAGCCATTGGCCGCCCTCTGCGATGAGCCGCTTCGTCGTCTCCTCGTCGAACGCCCCGTCGTGCTTCCCGCCTATCTCGTAGGTGACCGTGAGGCCGCGGGCCGTCGCGGCCTCCAGTACGCGTCCGGGGTGGGGGTCGGAGCGGGTGAACCCCTGGCCCGCCTCGATGCCCGTGACGCTCAGCCGCCGGCACAGGTCGAGGTACTCGTCCAGTCGGCCGAGGTCGGCGGCAATCTCGAACATGCCTCCGCCGACCGTCACCGCAAGGCCGTGGTCCCGGGCGGCCCGGATCTTCTGCTGCAGGCTGCTGTCCTCGATGAGCAGCCACGTCGCCATGGAGAGCTTGAGACCCGCCATCAGGGAGTGGCTCTGGGCGATGTGGGAGACCACCGTCGCGACGTCGTAGCCGGGGTCGAAGGGGTAGGTCCGGGGCGTCCGACGGACGACGCCGAGTGATGCGAGGAAAGCCCGTTGCGGGGATTGCGCGCCGTTCGCTTCGGACACGATTGCTCTTTCTTTCACTGAAAGGGGTTACCTTTCCAGTCGAGTTCCCACGCCGTTCTCGACGGCCCGTCTGTAGACGGCGGCCGAGCAGGCGATGTCTCCGACGGCCTGTCCGATGGGGTTGAAGAAGATGGTCTCCTCGGGCTTCTCGCGGCCCGGACGTGCGCCGGTGACGAGCTGCGAGAGGTCCGCATGGCAGCGTTCGGGACCGAAGGTGCCCTGCTGCGCCATGGTGTGGAGAAGTTTCCCGGGACGCATGACCTGCTCGTAGCAGTCGACGACGACCTTGTCGCTGGCGAGGACGACGTCCGGCATGGGGTCTGCGAGCGAAACGTTCAGGAACAGGGAGCCGCGCGGCACCCACTCGGCGGGGATCCACGGCCCGGGGGCGGTGGTGACCACGAGGATGACGTCCGCGTTGCGCAGGCATCCGGCGGCGTCGTCGTGAACGGTGACGGTCACCCCGTGCTCCTCGCGGGCCCAGCGCGCGAAGGACTCCGCCTGCCGGGGGGAGACGTCATGGACCTCCACCGCCTCGGGCCTGCCCCACGTTTCGCACAGGAGGGACAGGTGCGTCCTGGCGAGGAGACCGGTTCCCAGGATCGCGAGGCGCCTGCCCTCGGGCGCCAGGTGCCGGCAGGCCAGGGCGGAGACCGCAGCGGTCCGCCATGCGCTCACGACGGAGCCGTCCATGACGGCGACGGGGTAGGCGCTGTCCGCGTCGTTGAGGACGATCACCGCGGAGGCCCGCGGTAGGCCTCGGACCTCCTGGTTGTCGTGGGCGCTGCCGATCCATTTGATGCCGGAGAGGTGGACCTCGCCTCCCACGTAGGCGGGCATGGCGATGATGCGGTCGGTCGGGTGCGGGCGGTCGGGCCGGCGCAGGTAGGGCTTGAGCGGTTGCACCACGTCGTCGGCGGCCTGGGCGCGCAGTGCGGCCTCCACGGCTTCCACGAAGAGGGTGTGTTCGGAGCCGACGGCGCGTTCCACGTCGGCGGCCGACAGGTAGAGCAGCCCATCACGTGCGATGGGGTCCAACGCGTTCAAGATTCCCCCTGTGTCCCGTTCACTGCCGATCCGATTGCTCAGCTGTCGGCATGCTGACCGGTGTGTGAATACGTCGCGCTGTTGCCCGCCATCCGGCGGATGGCGCGGTTCACCTGCTGTGCGAATTCCTGCTCTTGTTCCAGCAGGTAGAAGTGACCGCCCGGGAAGGTGTGGCTGGTGAAGGTCCCCGTTGTGGCGTCCTGCCACTCGGCCACCCTATTCCAGGGAACTCCCGCATCGTCAACTCCGGCAAATGCGGTTATGGATGTGGAGATCCTGCGGAGGGGTTGCGGCGAATATTCCTGCACGAGTCGGAAATCTGCACGGACGGCGGGCAGCACCAACTCGCGGAGTCCGGGCTGGAGCATCGGATCGCTGTACGTGCCTCCGGTCCTGCGGAGTTCGGCGATCAGCTCTTCGTCGCTCTCTCCGGGCCATTCACGTTCCGGAGGCAGGTGGGGCGGAATCTGGGCGGACACGATGAGTCCGGCCGGGCGGCGGGCGTATGACATTTCAAGGATTCGTGCCACTTCGAACGCGACCCAGGCGCCCATGCTGTGCCCGAAGAGGACAAGGGGGGAATCGTCATCGAGGTGCGGTTGCAGGGCCTGGACCACTTGGGGTGCCAGGTCTTCCATGGTGGACGCGCACGGCTCGGATATCCGGTCCTGTCGGCCCGGGTACTGGACGGACAGCAGCTCTGTTCCGTCGGGTAGCCACGAGGCCCAGGAATGGTAGAAGGAGGCGGTGCCGCCGGCGTGCGGCAGGCAGAGGAGGCGTATCCGTACATCACGACATCGCCGGTTGCGCCGGATCCAGGACGCTCCGGCGGCAGGACGGTCAGAGGGCATACCCGCCTCCGCGCCCGTCGAGCGGGCTTCCCTGTCCGTCGGGAACGCCTTCCGTAGCTCCGGAAATACCTGCACCTAATGCCGCGAAACACGACACGCCGACACCCACACAGCGACGAACCATGCCATTCACCCCCGTGTGAGTCAGCATATGTGATGTTGCAGCTGTGAACAGGCCAAGATCATAGGGGAGTTGGGGGCCGAAGGCAACGAAGTTCGGCCCGTGAACGCCTGGTCACGCGGCGTGGTTGCGGCGTGACGCGGATGCCCCGACGGCCGGCGTTTCCGCAGGCAGAAACACCGGCCGGCCAAGGGTCACCCGGGCGTTCCGGGGCCCGTCAGGCCCTCTTCCCCGACCCCGCCCGCCGGACGCGCTCAAGCACGCGCACAGCGTCTTCGAGGGGGCTTTCCGGACTCAGCTTCTCGGCCAGCCGCTGGGCGTTCCGTGCGATGGCCGGGTCGGTCGTCGCCGTGACGATGCCCGAGCGGAGCGCCTCGGCCGTCAGTTCCCTGAACTTCACGGGCGGAGCCGACACGCCGAGGCCGTGGACGTGGTCCGCCCACATCTGCTGTTCGTTGTGGAACGGACAGGCCATCTGCGGGAGGCCCGCCACCAGGGCGGCGTTGTAGGTCCCGGTGCCCCCGGCGTGCACGGCGGCACGGACCCGGGGAAAGAGCCAGTCGTAGGGGACGTCCCTGACCACCATGACGTTCTCGGGCGGGTCGACCACCCGTATTCCGCCCCAGCCCTCCACGACTACCGCCCGCTCCCCGGCGGCGCTCACCGCCTCGACGACCAGTTCGCCGGTCGCCTCGGGATCTCCGCCGAACATGCTGCCGAAGCCCACGGAGATGGGCGTCGGGCCCTGCTCCAGGAAGCGCACCAGCTCGGCGGGCGGCTGCCAGTCCGGGCGGCGGGGCAGCGTCCAGAACCCGGTGGTGTGCACCCACTCGGGCCAGTCGGCGGCAGGCTTCAGGACGTGCGGGCTGAAGCCGTGGAGCACGGGTGTCGGGTTGCCGTGGACGTCGGTCCGGAAGTCCGTGTAGTCGTCCCGGGGCGCCAGCCCGAGGACGTCCGTACGCCACTGCCCCACCCAGTCCGACAGCGGTGGTTCGAGGGGCCTGTTGACGCGGGCGTGGTCCTCCAGGTTCGTCGCCGTGGGCCGCAGGCCGGGGCCCGGCGAGTACTCCCGGGAGACGACGTGGTGCGGGTAGAGGGAGGCGAGGACGTGCGGGACGCCGAGCCGCTCGGCGATCTGGTGCGTCACCTGCCGGGAGGACGGCGAATAGACGATGAGGTCGGCCCCGTCCGAAGCCGCGTCCCACATTTCCCGCATCATCAGCGGGAACACCCGTGGGAAGAGCGCGATCGTGGACTCCCGCAGCCGGCGCTGCACCTGTGGGTCGTCGTTGTTCAGGTACAGCCCGCGGACCTCGGGGCTTGACTGGAGCCGGACCAGTTCGTCATTGAGCGGAGCGAACGGAACATCGAATTCCGCGGCGAAGTCCCCGTAGAGACGCGGTCCGACGAGGGTGGCGGTGTGTCCTGCCCGGTTGAGGGCGTACGCCAGGGCCAAGTACGGCTGTACGTCGCCACGGCTCCCGTCCGTCACATAGACCAGAACCTTCAATTCCGTTCCTTTCTCGGGACCGGACCGGGAGCCGCTCTCGACACGGAGCTCTGGCGGCGGAATCGACGCGGCTCGCAACCGGCGGACGTACGTGATGGGGGGGGGGAACGGCGGGGGCGCCGCGCATCCGTGTGCCGCGGCCGTGCCCCGCTCGGGGACCGTCCCGGCCGTGCCTCGGGCGGGATCGTGTCGATCATACAGACAGCACATCGATGGACCGCGCCCCGCACCTCAACTCCAGCTCGTCCAAGGCCCCTTGTCGCGCTGCGCGCGAGGCCCGACGCTGCCGAGCGCCGGAGGCGTCGGCAGGCGGTTCCCACTCCGGCTGTGTCAGCGATCACTTGCAAAATGCCTCGGCCGCAGGTCAAATCAAGGGGTTACGGTGCGATCGGCCACGGGGGCATCCGAGGGTGCAGGCCATTTCCCGCCGCAGGCATCGCCGTGTTCCGGCACTCGTTCCCCCTGCTGCTCCGCCTGTCAAGCGCCCCGATCCGGAGCGGCTCCGAGCATGGATGTGACGACCCGTCGAAGTAGCAGAGGAAGCCAGGGAACAGGTGGATCAGAGCAGAGGGCGGATGGGTGAGGCGTCGGCCCCGATACACCACGGCGAGGTGCTCCAGGGGGTGTTCCGCGACCGGGGCACGGCGCGGCGCGGCCTCGTCACCCTCCCCTGCCCCCTGTACTGCGTGCGTGCACGCTTCGCGTCGGACGGCGGGACCGACGTCACCGTCTCCCCCGGCTGGCGCACCAAGGCCCGCACGGCCGCGCGGCTGACCGTGGCCGCCTACGGCCTGCCCGCGGGCGGACACCTGGAGATAACCAGTGACGTGCCGCTCGGGCGCGGGTTCGGATCGTCCACCAGTGACGTCCTCGCGGCGATCGGGGCGGTCCAGGACAGGTACGCGCTGCGCCTGACCCCGGAGGAGAAGGCCCGGCTCGCGGTGCGCGCCGAGATCGCGTCCGACTCGTTGATGTTCGACTCGACGGCCGTCCTCTTCGCCCAGCGGGAGGGCGAGGTCATCGAAGACTTCGGGCACCCCCTTCCGGCGGTGTTCGTCCTCGGCTTCGGGTCCAGGCCGGCACAGGGGGGCCGCGGAGTCGAGACCCTGTCCCTGCCGCCCGCCCGCTACACCGATGACGACGTCCTGGAGTTCGCGGAGCTGCGCGCCATGCTCCGCGAGGCCGTACTCGCCAAGGACGTGGCCCTGCTCGGCCGCGTGGCCACCGCCAGCACCCGGCTCAACCAGCGCCACCTCCCGGTCCCGCAGTTGGACCGCATCCTCAAGATCGCCGAGGAAACCCGGGCGTTGGGCCTCCAGATCTCGCACAGCGGGGATGTCGCCGGGCTGCTCTTCGACCGCGACGACCCCGCGCTCACCGTCCGCTCCACGCGCGCCGAGGGGTTACTGCGCGACATCGGCATCGTCGAGTCATGGAAGTTCACGACGAACGGATGAATGAGTTCATGACAATGCATCAGTCAGCCGTCTACCCCTCGGTGATCGAGGCGGTCGAACTACCCAAGATCATCCATATAGGCGGCAACCTCTACGCCGCCGCGTTCACCCTGATGAAGCTCCTCCCCGCCCGCCACATCATCGACAGGGCCATCGCCGCCGGGGACCTCGCACCGGGCACGCCGGTCATCGAGACGTCCTCCGGCACCTTCGCCCTCGGACTCGCCCTGGTCTGCCGGCAGCGGGGCCTCCCGCTCACCATCGTCGGCGACCACTCCATCGACGACGACCTGCGCAACCGCCTGGAAATGCTCGGAGCCGAGGTCGAACTCGTCGAGGACCACGGGCAGCCCGGCGGCATCCAGGGGGCGCGGCTGGCCCGAGTGGAGGAGCTGCGCCGGGCCAGGCCGGAAAGCTTCGTGCCGCAGCAGTACACCAACCCCGAGAATCCGGCCGCCTACGCCTCGGTGGGCCGACTCGTCTCCCGCACCCTGGGAGCCGTCGACACCCTCGTCGGGCCCGTCGGCTCGGGGGGATCCACGTGCGGCATCGCCTCGACCCTGCGCGCGGACACGCCGGCGCTGCACCTGATCGGCGTCGACACGCACGGCTCCGTCATCTTCAAGGCACCGGAGGGCCCTCGGCTGCTGCGGGGCCTCGGCAGCAGCATCGTCCCGGGCAACGTCGTGCACGCCGCGTACGACGAGGTCCATTGGGTGGGCCCCGGCGAGGTCTTCCACGCCACCCGCGAGCTCTACCGCCGCCACGGCCTGTTCATGGGTCCGACCAGCGGTGCCGCGTTCCTCGTGGCCTCGTGGTGGGCGGAGCGCAATCGCGACTCAACGGTCCTCGCGGTACTCCCGGACGAGGGGTACCGCTACCAGTCCACCGTCTACAACGACGCCTGGCTGCGCGGCCAGAACGCCCTGCCCGCGCGGCCCGCCGGCGGTCCCCGCCTCGTGGAGCGGCCGGGTGAGGGCGACGGGAGCTGGTCCAGGCTCCTGTGGAACCGCCGCACGTACGACGACGTCGCCGGCGCCTCCACCGGCCTCCAGACACAAGGGAGCTCCACGTGACACAGCCCGTGCTGCTGCTCGTCGAAAGCAACACGACGGGAACGGGACGCCAGTTCGCTCGGCAGGCGAGGGCACTGGGCCTCCAGCCCGTCCTGCTCTGCACGGACCCCGGACGCTACCCGTACGTGGCCGAAGACGACGTGCGCGCGCTCGTCGTCGACACGGCGGACGACGCCGCCGTCCTCACCGCCGCCCGACACCTGTTGGAGCAAGCTCGAATAGCCGGGGTCACGTCCAGCTCCGAGTACTACGTGGCCACGGCCGCCGCCACCGCGCGCGCCCTCGGCCTGCCCGGCCCGGACGCCGACGCCGTACGGGAATGCCGCGACAAGGCACGGCAGCGACAGCGGCTGCACGAGGCGGGCGTGGCCGTCCCGCGCCACGAGCGGGTGCGCAGTGCAGACGGGGCGCGGGCCGCCGCTCACCGCATCGGGTACCCCGTCGTGCTGAAGCCCGTCCAGGGTTCCGGCAGCCTCGGCGTGCGGCTGTGCGCGGACGCCGAGGAGGTGTCGGCCCACGCCGCGACCCTGACGGCCGCCGCCGTGAACGAGCGCGGCGTCGCCGTACCCCGGGACGTCCTCGTCGAGGAGTACCTGCGCGGCGCCGAGTACTCCGTCGAAGTGTTCGGACACACGGCCGTGGTCGTCGTCGCGAAGCACCTGGGCCCGCTGCCGGACTTCGTCGAGCTGGGTCACGACGTCCCGGCCCCGATTCCGGCAGACGCTGCGGCACTGCTCCGGGACCAGGCCGTGCGCGCGGTGAAGGCCCTCGGACTCGGCTGGGGAGCCGCACACGTCGAGCTGCGCATGGACGGCGACGACGTCCGCGTCGTCGAGGTCAATCCGCGGCTGGCCGGCGGCATGATCCCGGAGCTGGTCCGCCACGCCCTCGGCATCGATCTGGTGGCCCGCCAGATCGGGGCCGCCGCCGGCGCTGACGTGAGCGACACCCCGCCGGCCGCGGGCAGGACGGCCGCGATCCGCTTCCTCACCTCAGACCGCCCGGGCTTCATCGCCGACCGCACCCGGACCGAGCGGGCCCTGGAGACGGCCCGTTCGGCACCACACACCGAGACCGCCGTGCTCTACCGCGCTCCCGACGATCCGATCGAGCCCGCCCGCGACTTCCGGGGCCGGCTCGGCCACGTCATCGCCTCCGCCGCCGACGCGGCCCTCGCCGGGGCGTCCGCCGACGAAGCACTGCGCGAACTGGCCGGCGCGCTCCGCCCGGCGCCCGAGGGGGCACGGGGATGAGCGCCGAACGCACCACAGACGCACCAGCCGCGGCGGCGCGACCCGGCGTGGACACCGGAAGGCTGAGCACCGGGCTGAACGACGAGGCCCACGCGATCGTCTACGACCAGTACCTCTCCCCCGACGACGTGGCCGACGGGCTCGGCGAGGAGCTCCGCCTCATCAGTGAGGTAGACCGCGCCCACCTGGTGATGCTCACCGAGCGCGGGATCGTCGAGCCGGCCCACGCGTCCGCCCTGCTGCAGGCCATCGACGACCTGCGCCGCTCCGACTTCGCCGCGGTACGGGCCAGGCCCATGCCCCGGGGCGTCTACCTCGCGTACGAGGGCCTGCTGACCGAGCGGCTCGGCGAGGGGATCGGCGGCGTGATGCACACCGGCCGCTCCAGGAACGACCTCAACGCGACGACGGCCCGGCTGCGCGGCCGTCGGCACTTCCTGCGCCTGGTGGACGCGACCGAGGCGTTCGCGGAGACCCTTCTGGACAAGGCCGAGGAGCACGGGGCCGTCGTCATGCCCGCGTACACCCACGGGCAGCCCGCAGTCCCCATCACCTACGGGCACTACCTGGCCGGCGTGGGCTGTTCCGTGCTCCGCGCGCTCGAAGACCTGCTCCACGCCGGGCGGGAGCTCGACGTCAACCCGCTCGGCGCCGGAGCCGTCGGCGGCACGTCCGTGTCCATCGACCCGGAGCGCACGAGCGTCCTGCTCGGGTTCGCGGGCCCGGCCCGCAACTCGGTCGATGCCGTTGCCTCCCGGGACTTCGCGCTCAGGCTGCTGGCCGCGGCCTCGGGGCTGGGCGTCACCGTCGCTCGTGTCGCCCGGGACCTTTCGGCCTGGACCTCCGAAGAGGCCGGCCTCGTCCACCTCGCGGACGACCTGGTGGGCTCCAGCTCGATGATGCCGCAGAAACGGAACCCGTTCCTCCTGGAGCACGTCCAGGGCCGCGCGACCGCGAGCCTCGGCGCGTTCACGGCGGCCGCCTCCTCGATGACCACCGCCTCCTACACCAACGCCATCGCCGTGGGCACGGAGGCACTGCGGCACACATGGCCCGGGCTGGGGAACGCGACGGACGCCGTGACCCTGCTGCGGCTCGTCGTGCACGGCGCCGAACCGGATGCGGAGCGCATGCTGCGGCGCGCCGTCGAAGGCTTCACTCCCGCCACCTACCTGGCCGAGCGCCTGGTCGCCACGGGGATGCCGTTCCGCAGTGCACACCACCTGGTGGGCAAGACGGTCGTGCGCGCCCTGGACACGTCCCGGTCCTTCGCCGAGGCCGCCCGTGACGTTCCGGAGATCGCCCGGCTGGCGTCCCGCCACGGGGTGGACGACTGGCTGCATCCGGCAGCTGTCGCGCGGGCCTGCGCGTACGGCGGGGGACCCGGCGGCGACTCTACGGCCCGCGCCGTGGCAGGACTCCGCGCCGATCTGGAGAAGGCTCGGGCCGGGTCCGAGGAGCGCCGGACACGATGGGCCGCCGGCGCGGCCGCGCTCGACGAAGCGGTCGCGGGACTGGTGTCACCACTGCCGGGCGCGCCCGTCCCGCCGTGAGGCGCCCGGTCGGCGCCCGCCGTTGCCGCGGGTCGGGCGACACCGGCCGAGGACCGGCTCGGTGCTCCCGACCACGGGCGCGCGGCCGCCCGGTCAGTGGCCGGCGGCCTTGACCAGGGCCACCGCCGTACCGATGGCTGCGTCGACGGCTCCGCCCAGCAGTGACACCACCAGCCCGCTGCCCATCCGTACCCCGCCGAACCAGCCCCAGGTGAACAGCGAGGCCACGTTCACCCAGGCCGCGGTGAGCAACGCGGTGTGCAGCGACATGACCACGAGCGCCGCGAGCAGGATCAGGAACAGGGGTCCGGCGGCCGAGAGCAGGAGCGGGCTGGACACGTACAGCATCTCCAGCAGGTCCCGCCCGTCGCTGCCCCGCCGGTGCACCACGCGGTGGGCCTGGCCATCGGCGACGAGGGAGGCCAGCCAGAGGCCGAGCGCCGTCACGGCGACCGACAGGGCGACGTCCCCCGGCTGCGCGTGCGCCGAGTACGCCAGCCCCACCACGACCGCGATCATGGTGATGGTGGCGTACAGGCGTTCCTTCAGCCGTGCCGCGGACAGTCGGACGTGGTCCGGGTCCTCGCCGTCCCAGGCGGGTGGGCAGCCGTGGGGTCCGTGCGGCCGCGGTAGGGCGCGCGGTCACGGCCGTGGCCCTGCCGGGCCAGGGACGTCCTTCGCCCGGACCGGGCCCGGCCCCGGTGCGCCCCGCCCGGCATCGACGCAGGTCGGGACGAGCCGGACCCACCGGGCGCTGGTCACCCCTTCCGGCTCCGCTTCCGGAACCGGGACCGCCTCGGCGAGGGGACGCAGTGCTGACTCCGCGACGTCGTACCGTCAGCGGCCATCGGACTGCGCGGTCGGCCGGCCCGCTCGGTCAGCTTCTACGCGCAGCTTGAGAGCTCGCTCGGCCGGGTCGTAGCTCGGTCCGACACCCTCGATCAGCAGCAAGTCGCCTTCGACGTGGTCGGTACGCAAGTGCAGGATGGCCCTGTAGGCCGGAGAGTCGTACCAGGCACGGGCTTCGGTCAGGCTGGGGAACTCGATCAGCACCATGCTGCCGGGCCACGTCCCCTCCACGACTTCGGCCGGCGGACCGTGGATGACGAAGCGGCCGGCGAAGGGGCCGAGGGTTGCCCGGATGCGCTCCAGGTACTCGATGACGTCGGAGTGGTACCGGCGGCTGCGGAGATGGGCGAAACCGTAAGCGGGCATCACGGGGCTCCTTCGTTCCGGGGGGATGACCTCGAACGTAGCCGGGGCGGCTGGGCGTTGCGATGACCCCGGAGGTAATTGCCACCACCCCGAGGAGACCTCTCGGCGGGTACGGGGGGTGCCGCGCCGTTCACGAGGCAGAGATCAGGGACTGGCTGGTGACCAGCTCCCGGTAGGGGGCGCACCCGTCCATGAGGGCGCCGTGCGTTCCTGCGTCCACGAGGGTTCCGGCGGCGAGCATGATGACGTGGTCGGCGTTCTGCACGGTCGAGAGGCGGTGGGTGACGACCAGGACGGCCCGGGTCGCTGCCATGTCGTCCACGACCTGGCGGAAGCGCTCCTCGTTGATGCTGTCCATCTGGGACGTGGGCTCGTCCATCAGGACGATCTCCGCGTCGGTGAGCAGGATGCGTGCGAGGGCCAGGCGCTGCCGCTGGCCGCCGGATAGGTCGTTCTCGCGGCCCAGCACGGTGTCCAGGCCGTCCGGCAGGGCCTCGATGTCCTCCCGCAGTCCCACGGCGGCCAGGGCCTCGGCCAGTTCGGTGTCGGAGGCGGTACGGCCGCGCCCGAGCTGAAGGTTGTCGCGGACCGAGCCCTCCAGCAGGGTGAACTGCTGGTCCACGTATGCGATGCGGCGGCGCAGGTCGTCGAGGGGCCAGTCCCCCACGGGGTGTCCGAGGACGGATATCCGGCCCTCGTCCGCGTGTACGAAGCGGTCGATGAGGTTGAGGGCCGTCGTCTTTCCCGCTCCGGAGGGACCGACGAAGGCCGTCAGGCCGGTACGCGGCGCGCTGAATCCGAGCCCGTGGAGGGTCGTCGTACCGGTGTAGGAGAACGACACGGAGTCGAAGACGACCGCCGGTGCACCCGGTACCGGCTCGGGGCGGGGCGTTCCCGGGGCCCTGTCGTCCGATTCCTGGGGCAGGGAGAGCAGTTCCTCGAAGCGCACCCGGGCGGCGAGGCCGGCCTGCAGGCGGCCGATGCCGGTGGCGACCACCGTAACCGGCCCGACCAATTGCAAGAGGTAGAGGAGGAACGCCGCGAAGTCCGGCGCGGACAGCTTGCCGTCGGCCATCCGGGCACCTCCGCCGATGATCACCGAGACCAGGGCGACCTGCTGTCCCAGCCCCATGACGGGAGCGATGAACGACTGGAGCCGGGCTCCGGTCATGGAGGTCGAGGTGAGCTGCCGGGCGTCTTCGCCCAACCGGTCGGCCGCGCCCTGCTCGAAGCGGTAGGCCTTGATGGTGGTGAGTGCGGAGAGGTAGGTGGTGAAGCGCTGGGCGAGTTCGCCCATGGCGCCCTGCTGTTCGACGACGTTGCGCTTGACGCGGACCAGGACGAAGCCGATGGCGATGCCGGCGACGGCGAAGGACGCGATGCTGATGAGCACCAGCGCCCAGTCCAGGAACGCCATGACCGCCAGGGTGGCGACGACCGTCAGGACGGCGAGCGGCAGCTGTACGACTCCGACGTCGATGACGGCCCGCAGCAGGATGGCGTCCGAGGTGATGCGGGCCACGAGGTTGCCGACGCCCTGGGCCCGGAGCGTGGCCAGGGGCAGCCGCAGCGCGTGCGCCATGACACGGCGCCGCAGTCGGAGGATCATGTGCTCGCCGACCCTGGCCAGGAGGTAGCCCGAGACCGCCAGCGTCACCGCTGCGGCGAGCGCCGCACCCGCCATCACCAGGATGGGGTGGACGATGGCTTCGTCCTTGGCGAACGCGTCGATGACGTCCTTGACGATCAGCGGCACGGCCAGGGTGCCGGCCGTGGAGACCAGGGCCAGCAGCAGCGCCACGGCGAGCATGCCCCGACCCGAGGCGAGGATGTCGGCGCCGATGCGGACCTTCGCCTCGGTCCGGCTCGTGGACCGCCGCACCTCAGCGCTCCGCCGCGAGCGTGACCAGGGTGACCGCCTCGCCGAGGCCCAGACCCGGAACGGCCTGGCGCAGCTTCTTGATGGTGCGGGCGCTCGTGTCCCCGGCAGGGACGCCGGCTTCGTCGAGGTACTGGCGTGCCCAGCGGACCTTGATGTCGGTGTCGCTGCGGCGGTGCTCGTCCAGCAAGGACAGGGCACGGCGCAGCCCGGGGGCTTCGGACGCGTCCGCGGTGGCGACGGCCTGCTCGATGGCCGCCCGCACGGGGTCGAGGTCGTGGAGGACGACGAGGTTGATGCCGTGGGTTTTCACAGGAGGCTCCTTCGGGAGGTGAGTGGCAAGGACAGCGGGGGCGGGGTGCCGTGCGGGCGGGGTGCCGTGCGGGCGGGGTGCCGTGCGGGCGGCCCGCCGGCTCAGACGCCACCGTCGAGTGCGGCCAGCCCGTCGGTGTCGATGTAGCGGGCCGCGGTCCGCGCGTAGAGTTCCAGCTCGGGGTGCCAGCCCACGTACGCGGCGAAGTCGTGGGCGTGGGTGAGCATGCGCAGTGTCGCCGCCCGCCCCGTGACGACGGGGTCGACGGGGACGCCGTAGCCGGCGAGCAGCGCCGCCGGCAGCTCGGAGAGGATCGGCCGTGGCACGAGGCGGTGGACGGCCGTCATCCGCAGTTCCAGCAACTCGCCGAGCATCCATCCGAGATCGAATCCGGACGGACCCAGGGCCAGTTCCTCCCCGGTGAGCAGGGCCCCGCCGATCGGTCGCGGGGCGCCCCCGGCCGGGTGTCCCTCCTCGTCCGTGGAGTGCGGGGCCGGGTCCGCCGGGAGGACGAGGGAGCCGGTGCTCGGGGCGCCGTGCAGGAGCGTCGCGTCCGGACCGGGTCGGCCGAGGTCGTGGCACCAGTCGCGGACCGCGGCCCAGCGTGTCGCGCCGACGCTGTCACGCAGCAGTGCGTGCATGCGGGCGGCGGCGCGGGGGCCGCGCCCGCTGTCCATCCAGGCGGCCAGGCGGGCCGGTCCGATCGGGCCGCCGGTGGCGCTACCGGGCGGTGCGGGGTGGGAGTGCAGCAGCCCGAGCACCTTGCCCACGGACCGGAAGGCCCCGGCCAGGCGCTCGCTGCTGGCCGGTGAGGGCTCCGACCACAGCACCTTGGCCGCCGTGATCGAGCCCGGGACCGCGTAGCGCAGTCCGATGTCGGCCACGGTCGGCAGGCTGAGGGTGAGGAGGTCCGGGCGGGGCAGGGACGCCAGGTGGCTCCGGGCCTGAGCGGACGGCGCCGTGAGGGGCGTCGGCCGGTCCGGACCGGCGCCGCGCGTCCACACGAACGTGCCGTCGCCGAGGCGGTGGATCGTGGTGCGCTGGAATCCGGTCGCGAACATGTCCACGAGGACGGGCTCTGTCACGGGGTCGACTCCGTCCGCTTGCTCCGCTCGGTGACGTCCGTAGCGTCCGTGCCGTCCGTGCCGTCCGAGGCGTTCGCGCCGTCCGAGGACCCGCCCGCGGCGGCGGCCCGTAGCCGTTCCGCGGCCAGCAGGACCTCGGGGAGTGGTGCTGCGGTCGCCGCGTCGGGCTTGCCGGTGGTGATGCTCACCCCGGGATGGGGAGGGACGACATGGACGTTGGGCCGCCGTTCGAGGGCCGCCATGTGGGACTCCCACGCGGCTGAGGCCAGGGCTCCGGGCGGCAGGGCCGGGGCCAGCACGATGGGCGCGCGGGTGCACTGCAGCGCAAGGAGTACCGGGGTGTCGGCCACTCCGAGCGCCAGGCGGCTGGTGAAGTGGAACGTGGCGGGATGCACGATGACGGTGTCCGCCCACTCGGCCATCTCGACGTGGGCCGCGGACGTCTCCGGTTCCTCGCCCCAGGAGTCGAGTTGTGGAGTGTGCCCGGCGAACACCGAGAGGGCGGTCGGCGTGACGAACTTGGTCGCGGACCGGGTGATGACGGTGCGTACGGCCAGTTCGGGGTAGGCGGAGCGGAGCCAGTGCACCCACATGGGCATGAACATCACCCCGAGGGAGCCCGTACCCACGTAGAGCAGCCGTCGGGCGGTGAACCGCGGTGCCGCGGCGGGGTTCTCATGCACGGCGGCCGTCCACCGCGGCGAGGATCTGCTGCATGTCCGTCATGGCCGCCCCCATGCCGAGGGCGGTGTAGACACCACAGACGTTGAGGATGACCTCGCCCACGCCCGCCGCTCGGTACTGGTCGAGGCCGTCCGCGATCTCCTCGGGGGTGCCGGCGACGAACGTGCCGGAGGAGACGAGCAGCGCCGCGCCGCCCTTGGTGTCCGCCGGGTCGGCCGGGACGCCCGCTTGGCGGAGCATGTCGGTGTAGTGCGGGCTGCCCAGGTGGGCGTAGGCCGCGGAGTGGGCTATGGCCTCGATGTCGCGGCCGGGGCGGCGCACCGCCACGTGGACGACGGTCGCGACACGGGGAACGGGGCGCTCGGCCTGCGTCGCCCCCTGCTCCAGGGCGGGAACCAGTGCCTCCTCGATGAACCGGGGTGGGGTCAGCCAGGTGATGGCGACATCGGCGACCCGACCGGCCGCGCGGGCCATGGCCGGCCGCAGGACCCCGAGCCCCAGCTCGACCGGGGGCGCGTCCATGAGCGGCAGCGCTCCGTGCGTGCTGTGCTCCAAGCCGTCGGTGTCGGCGCCGACCCGGCTCTCGATCAATTCCCGCATCGTGGTGATGTACTGGCTGCTGACGGTGACGGGCTTCGGCATGGGGGCGGAGCGGACCATGCGCTGGAATCCCTCCCCGCCCGGGCCGATGCCCGCCACGAACGGCAGCCCGGACAGTTGGGCGACGGAGCGGGCCTGCACCGCCGCGTCGTACGGATGGCGCAGACCCGCCAAGGCCACCGAGGTACCGAAGGGGATGCGGATCCCCGCTCCCGCGAGGGCGGCGAAGACGTGGTGCGTCTCGACGCCCAGGGACTGCCCGAGCCACAGTCGTCCCGAGCCGCGCCGTTGAAGCAGCTGGGCGAAGGGGATGACCTGTGCGACCTGTGTGGGCTGGACGGGAAAGACGATGCTCGTGGTGTGCGGGGAAATCACAGGACCGTCTCCGTCTTCGAGGGGATGGGGGTGTCGCCGAGGACGACACCGTGGAAGTCGTCGGGATCGAAGAAGCGGCCGGCCGCGGCGGCCACGTCGTCTTCGGTCACCGCGGTGAAGTCGTCCAGGATGCGGCTGATGCGCTCGGGCTGTTGCCCGGTGGCCAGGGCTAGCATCAGGCTGCCGGCCCAGCCCTGCTGGGAGGAGGTCGCCAGTGCGGTCATCCCGGTGACGAAGCGCCGGGCCGCCTCGATCTCGGCCGGGGTCGGCGGTTCCTGGGACATGCGCCGCAGCTGCGCCCGCAGGTGGTCGAGGGTCCTGCTGCCGTGCTCCGTGGCGGTGTCGGCCTCCACCGCCACGACCAGCTGGTCGAGGTGGTCGCGGAAGACCGACTCGCACCGGTAGGCCAGCCCGTGCCGTTCGCGCACCTCAGCGACCAGGCGCGAGGAGAAGTACCCGCCGAAGACGATGTTGGCGAGGGTCAAGGCCGCGAACCCAGGGTCGGTGCGGGCGAGTCCGGGGCGGGCCAGGCGGATCTGGGTCTGTGTCGCGCCCGGTCGGGGCACCCGGGCGATGGTGCGGTCGCGCAGGTGTGGGAGCAGCGGCCCCGTTGCCTCCTGCGTCGTCGTGCCGACCGCTTCCCACTCCGCGAAGGCTCGCGCCGCCTGCTCCACGGCCCGGTCGGGGTCGAGATCGCCCACCAGGATCAGCGCCGCCCGGTCGGGGCGTACGCACCGGTGGTGGGCCAGGCGCACCTGCTCGGGGCCGACCGCGGCGAGGTCCGCCTCACGCGGCACGTCCTGCATCTGCGGCAGCGGCCCGTAGAGGTGTTCCACCAACGCCTCGGAGGCGATGAGTTGGGGCTGTGCACGCGTGGCGGCGAGCTGGCCCCGGGCGCGCACCGTGACCGCGCGGACCACTTCGTCGGTGAATCGGGGACGTGTCAGGGACCGGGCCAGGACGTCCAGTTGCAGCGGGAGGACCGAGCTGGGGCCGGAGCCGGCGACGCCGAGCCACCGCGCGGAGCGGGAGGCGGACAGAATGCTTCCGGACGCGGCCAGACCGTCGTCGGCCCGGCCGTGCTCCCCGGGCGCGGTGTGCCCGAGCAGCGACGCGGCCAGCACTTCCTGGACGGCCGCATCGGCGAACGATTCCACGTGGAGCGGGATCGCCAGCCGCAGCTCCGTCATGGGGGTGGAGGCGTGGCGGGCGGCTATGACGCGCAGCCCGTTGTCCAGGCGTACGTCGGCCAGCGGGGGCAGGGCGACCGGGACGGGGGGTCCGATCGGGGGGAGCACGCTGTTGCGGTTCACCGGTGGACTCCCGTGGAGGTGATGAGGGACAGCACGGCGCGCTTGCCCCTCGTGAGGTGCGCTGCGGCGGAGCGGATGTCGTCGGCGGTGACGGCCGCGAGCAGCGGGGCCAGGTCGTCGACGAGTTCCGGGGCCCCGAAGAGCAGCTCGTAGGTGCCGAGGGCGCGGGTCCGTACGCCGAGGTTGTCGAACCCCCGCCAGGTTCCGGCGGAGGCCAGCGCCCTGCCCTCCGCGAGCTCCTGCTCGGTGGGGCCGTTCGCTGCCAGGTCGGCGAGTTCGGTGTCGAGGACGTCGAGGACCGTGTCGACGGGTGTGGTGCGCGGGTGCATGGCCAGGACCACCAGGGTCTCGGGGGACCGGGCGCGCAGCGGGCCGAACAGTCCGCAGCTGCTGCTGATGTCCGTGATCAGCCCGGTCCGGTGGGCGGTGTGCCGTTTCAGGCGGGCGGAGTCCCGTCCGGTGAGCAACTGGGACAGCACCATGTGACTCAGGTACCGGGGCAGCGAAGCCGCCGGATCGGGCAGGCGGTAGCCGAGGGCGGTGGCGGCGAGCACCGCATGCGGGTCGTAGTGTTCGCCCCACAGCTCCCCGGCCGGCTCGGGCTCGTCGAGGGCGGGCGGCGCGGGGCGGGGGCGGGCCGGGATGCGTCCGAAGTGCCGGTCCGCGAGGTCCAGGGCTTGCCGCGGATCGACGTTCCCGCAGATGGTCAGGACCGCGTTGGCCGGGGAGTAGTACGTTTCGTAGAACGCCTGGCACTCCTCCAGTGAGGCGGCCTCCAGGTCTGCGAACGTGCCGTAGCCGTTGTGGGCGTTGCGGAACTCCCGGTAGAGGACCCCCGGCAGCACGGTCCAGGGGAAGCCGCCGTAGGGCTTGTCCGTGACCGACTGGCGGATCTCCTCCTTGACCACGGCGATCTGGGTGCGCAGCGTCTCCTCGGTGATGCGCAGGGCCCTCATCCGGTCGGCTTCCAGGAACAGCAGCCGGTCCAGCGCCGATGCGGGCAGCACCTGGTAGAAGTCGGTGTAGTCCTGGTGGGTGGAGCCGTTGGCGGTCCCGCCCGAGGCCTGGACGTGGCGGAAATGATCGGCCGGCCCGACGTGTTCGCTGCCCTGGAACATCACGTGCTCGAAGAGGTGCGCGAATCCGCTCCGGCCCGGGAGTTCGGACCGGAATCCGACGTCGTAGTGGACGGCGACGCCTACGGACGGCATGCCGGTCAACGGCTGCACCACGATGCGCAGGCCGTTGGACAGTGTTGAGCGGATCACAGGGGCGCGGGACATGTCGGCACTCTAGGAATACGCGCCGGGGGCAAAGTAATGCCGTCCGGTGCGTTACTTTCCCCGGGAGAAGCGGGCGCGGCCGACGGCGGTGCGGCTGGCGAATTGCCGTACGGACACGGCGCACGCACGGGAAAACTTACTCCGATACTTTGCCCTTGCCGGGATCCGTGGAAAGTGCCTACCGTGCCGCCGCGTGACAACAATCCAAGGAGCTCCCATCAAGGAATCCGCGCCGACCCGGTCCCGTTACGCCCCCGCCGATCTCGCCGGTGTCCCGGAAGTCGCGGCGCTGCTCGGCACGCTCGGTCTGGGCGCGTTCGACCCGGACGACGTGACGGCCCGGGTGGGCCGCAACGACAACTGGGCCGGTACGACGACGACGGGCGCACGCGTCTTCGTCAAGCGGCTCAGGGGCCCGGAGCCGGCCGAGGCGCGCAGCCGGTACGACCGCATCCTGGCCTACGAAGCCCTGGCCGCCCGCCACCCCGGATCGGCCCTCATCGGTCCGTCCCTGCTCGGCTCGGACGCCGACGCGATGGTCGTCGTCTTCGAGCTCCTGGAGGACGCCCGTTCCGGGTCCGAGCTCAACGCCGACGACGCGTTCGACGAGGAGTTGAGCCACCGGGCCGGACGGCTCACCGGCGAGCTGCACGAACTGCCCGCGGACGCGGACCTGCTGGACACGACGCCCCATCCGATGCCCCCGCTCCATCCGCACAATGCCGTGTCCCTGCGGGGCCTGGTCTCCTCCACGTTCGGCGAACTGGAGACCTGGAGGCTGATCCAGTCCGACCGGAAGGTCGTCGACGCCCTGCACCGGCTGCGCGCCGCCGAGGCCGCCGTGGAGGACCTCCGGCCGATCCACGGGGACCTGAGGCTGGACCAGTTCCTGCTGACCCCGCAAAGGCTGCTCCTGACGGACTGGGAGGAGTTCCGCCTCGGCGACCCCGCGCGGGACCTCGGCGCCGTCATCGGCGAGTGGCTCTACACCGCCATCCACGGCATTCCCCGCTCCATCGGGGACATGCCCGGGTTCACCTTCGACCAGCAGACCTCCCACGACGAGATCCTCGAACACGGGGTACGGGAACTCGACCGGCTACGGCCCCGGATGCGTTCCTTCTGGGACGGATACCGCTCCGTGCGCGGCGCGGCTGCGGACGACGGGCTGAGGATCCGTGCCGCCTCGTACGCCGGATGGCACATGTTCGACCGCATGCTCGCCACCGCGATGGTCGGTGGACGCGTGATCGCCGCCGACCGGGCCAGTGCGGGCATCGGGCGGACCATCCTGCTGGCGCCCGAGAGCAGCACCGACATCCTGGGACTGGGAGATTCACTGTGATAACGACGACCACCGACGCCCTCGCTCCCGCTCTCGTACGGACCGCCCAGGACATCTCCGTCTCCTCCGACGGACTGAGCGCGACGGTCGGATCGGAGTCCCTGGAGGCGGACACGCCCGGCAAGCTGGCGGGCAAGCTGTCGCAGACCCTGTACCAGCTGGTGCACACGGGCAAGGACAGGGCGGACACGACCCGTCCACGGAGCCTGCGCGATCCGGAGTTCGACCGCCTGCTGACCGAGGCCATGCCGCACTCCCACACGCTCGCCGAAGCGGTCGTCCGGGAACGGACCGATGACGGCATGCTCGTGGCGGAGCTGGGCGGACTGCGCGTCCTCTTGCCCGCGGACACGCTCGTGGGCGAGCCTCCCGCGAAGCTGCCGGGCGCCGCGGCGGTACGGCTGCCCGCGGCACGGCCGGCCCTGTCCACCGGGTTCTTCCTGACCGACGGCTCGGCCGGCACGGGTGTCGGCCGAGGGACACAGACCCTTCGCGTCTACGTCCACGTCACCTCGGCCGAGGCGGCGCCCCGGGTGTGGAACGCGGTGCTGACGTACCTGGAGGAGAGGCGGCTGGTGTATCGGGCGAAGATCACCTCCAGTCCCCAGCTGTTCCCGCGGCGCGACGCCCTCGTCGTCTACCTGCCCCCGCAGAGCTGGTCGGCCGTCCGGGGGATCGGGGCGTGCGTGTCCGGTCTCGACGGGGTGGGTCCGGACACCTCGCCGTTCGCCCACCAGGTGGTGCCCGGCGTCGCCGTCGCATGGGAGCCCCAGGACTCCCGTCCCGGGATGCAGGGCCTGAGCTTCGGTGAACACCGCAGCGGTGCGCTGGCCCAGGCCATGGTCAAGCACCGGGTGCGGCCCGACGGCATCGGACTGGAGGACACGATGCAGGAGGTGTTCTGGGACGCCGGGATCGACCCGCTGGCGCCGGCCCGCAACCTGGCCTCGCCGCCGCTGCCCGACCTCGGGCTGCTGTAGGCCGCCGCGTGCTGCGGTGTCCGACCGCGCCGGCAGCCCTGCGGATCCAGGCGGTCCTGAGCCTGCTGTCCCGTACGGAGCCCGCCGAGGCGCTCTGCCGGCGGTTGCGCGTGTGCTCCCCGTGTCTGGAGAAGTGGGCCGATGCGTTCTTGGCCCACGCCCTCCAGGGCCTGACGTCTGCGGGCGCTCCGGTGGACCGGTACGAGGTGCTGGCCAAGGAGGCTGACGCCCTGGCCCGAGGGCTCGACGAGACACGGACAGAACTAGAGGTGTGGGAAAGGCTGGTCCGCCGCGCGGCGAGCAATTGAGACGATCACGAATATCGATGAAAGGGACCCGTGGGCACGGGTCCCTTTCTCGTGTCCGGGAATGGCGGTGGCACCGGGCGCATCGAAAGTCGTGTCGGACGTGATTTGTTGTGGCGTCCGGAAGAACGTGCAGCTCAGGGCTTTGCGGAGAGAACCAAGCGATAAGTTTCCGGCTTCTTTGCGAGGGGCTCGCGTGGTCAACTGATTCCGCAAAGCCCATTCCGATGCACATACGAGAGAGGCCAGACATGAACGCCACTCAGCTGATCGCCGGTTACACCGCTTACACCACCGCCGAGGAGTTCGGCGCCACCGCGCAGGGCGACGCCCCGGCGACCACCCCGTCGATCCTCAGCTTCATCGACATTTCGAGCGCCGCGTGCGGTGCCGCCGTCAGCGCCGTCAGCGCCGCCTCCGTGGGTGCTACGGCCCACGTCGGCTGCTGACCAACCACCCCACTCACACCTCAGGAGCAGTTTCATGAACGCCACTCAGCTGATCGCCGGCTACACCGCTTACACCACCGCCGAGGAGTTCGGCGCCACCGCGCAGGGCGACGCCCCGGCGACCACCCCGCTGACGGTCACCACGGTCTCCTCGCCCGAGTGCACCGCGTTCTCGGTCAGCGCCGCGAGCGGTGTCCTGACCAGTGTCTCCATCACGCACGCGGCGGGCTGCTGACCCACCGGGTACGGGGTGGAGCCGCCGAGGGCCATTCGGCGGCTCCACCCCGCCGTCCCAGACCATGTTCTCCGGAGCCGCCGTGCTCCCCACGCGAGAGGATCGCGTGGGGGCACGGCGGCTTCGGCGCGTCCGGTCCCGGGCACCAGAGCGAGCGTACGGTCCCGATGCCCGGTCCGGGTACCCGGTCCGCAGCACCCGGTTCAGCCGAGGTCGGCGCCACGCCCCCTGGCCTGATCGGCGATCTGCTGCAAGGCCGAGAGATGGCCGGCGAGGTTGCGTCGGCCGGTACTGGTCAACGTCAGCCAGGTGCGGGGGCGTTTGCCCACGTACCCCTTCCGCACCTCGACGTACCCGGCGGCCTCCAGCGCCGTCACGATCTTGCTCAGGGCCGAGTCGGACAGGTCCAGCCCGTCGCGCACCGCCTTGAACTCGGCCTCCGTACAACTGGACAGGAAGGCGGTGACGGCGAGCTTGCTGGGGTGCTGGACGACCGCGTCCAGTTGCGGCAGCGGATCCGGTCTGGTCACGCCGCGGCGCCGTTCCTCAAGCGCGCCAGCTGGAGCCAGGCAAGTGCTCCCAGACCGAGCCCGGCGACCGCCAGGCAGCCCACGACGCCGGCGAACAGCGCCCCGACGCCACCTGCGACGAACGGCAGCAGCGCCGGAAGCTGACGCAGCGTCCGCTCGCGCGGGGTCCCCGCGGGAGCGGGCACCACACCGCCGGCACGGACCGTCGAAGCAACGGCGAGAAGGGCGAGAACAAGGCAGATGACGGCTGCGGCGACGAAGGCCGGTTCATCCCGATATTCGTACGCGAGACCGAAATTGACGAACCCTCCGGCGAGCAGCAGGCCTGCTACCGGGGGTAGCCAAGAGGGCATCGGGCGGGGGGCGCGAGCTGCGCGCCTTGCCGAACCGGCCACGGTCAGAGCCGAGTTCGCCTCGTCTGGAGTGGGAAGCTTTTCCATGCTTCCACTCTCGCATCTACTTTCCAGGCAGGCAAGTTGTTTCTCGGACGCGTTGGTTTGCAGTCGGGACGGGCGCTCCATAGGCTTGAACTTGATCAACAAGGGCGACGACCACCTGCGCTCCGGGCACGTCCCGACGCGGGCGCCCGGACGGACCGCGCGATGGGGGATCTTTCATGGACGGGGCCTGGAGCCTCGGGGAATCCGCGGGCGAGCACCCCTCGCCGGCACGGGCCGCGAACGGCCACCCGCCCTCCAGGAGAACAGCCATCCGGGGTCGCTCCCCTACGGGCGACCCTGCGAGGTTTTGACCAAAACTGCGATGCAGTGACAGCAGCCCGCGGCGCCTTCTTTCAGACTCGGCGCAGCGGGCCGTTCACCCTGTTTGAAATCAGACACGCGCCCTGCAGGGCCCTTTCGATTCTTCCTCAGATCTTCCTCAACGCACTTGCAGGCGGGGGGAGAACGTAAACAAGATGTGTCGCACATGATTCGTTGTCGGGTCCGCGGCACCCGCAGGCGGACGGCACTTCACGACAACGACGCAGACCGGGGGAGACGATTTCTTCGTGCCAAGGCCACCCGTAATACCTCCAGAGGAGAAGGCCAAGCTTGTCCTGACCGTTCTATCCGGCGGCCTCTCCGTGTCGCAGGCAGCCAGCAGTGTCGGGGTCTCGGAACAGGCCGTCGGCAACTGGAAGCGGCAGTTCATCAGCTCCGGAACTCAGGGACTCGAAGGCGGAGTCAGCCAGAGCAGCGAGCGGGAGCGCCGCCTGCTCGCCCAGATCACGGAGCTGAAGACGGCGCTCGGCGAGGTGTACATCCAGCTCAGGGCCAGGCGGAACGCAGTGGACCACCACGCGGTCCCTTCCCGGACCTCGACGCCGTACGGAGCGAATGCGGGCTCAGCGTTTCGAGGTTCTGCCAGATCATCGGCATAGCCCGCAGCACCTATGCACAAAGGCGTCTGACCCACGCCAACAGCACATCAGCACGAAATTTCTCCACGGGGGACACGTGAAAGCCCACCAAGCATTGCTTGAGTTAGAAGGAATCTCGAAGCGTTACGGCGACCACGCCGCGCTCGAAAAAATGGAATTCAGCGTTGGAGCCGGGGAAGTATTCGGCTTCGTCGGCGGCAACGGCGCCGGCAAGACCACGACCATGCGCATCATCATCGGGGTACTGGAAAAGGACGCCGGAGACGTCCGATGGAGCGGACGCCCCATCGACGCACGGACCCGGACCTCATTCGGCTACATGCCGGAAGAACGCGGTCTCTATCCCAGGATGACCGTCGGCAACCACCTCGAATACCTCGCGCGGCTGCACGGGATGGACCGGCACGCCGCCCGCACGGCCATGCGCACGTGGACCGAACGGCTCGACATCGCCCAGCACCGCGACCGCGCGGTCGACTGCCTCAGCCTCGGCAACCAGCAGCGCGTGCAGCTGGCCGCCGCCCTGGTGCACGACCCTCAGTTCCTGCTCCTCGACGAACCGTTCTCCGGCCTCGACCCACTGGCCGTCGACACCATGAGCAGCGTCCTGCGGAGCAAAGCGGACGAGGGCGTCCCCGTACTCTTCTCCAGCCATCAGCTCGACCTCGTCGAGCGGCTCTGCGACCGCGTCGGCATCGCGAGCAAGGGCACGATGGTGGCCTGCGGCACCGTGGAGGAACTCCGCGCCGGGGCCGACAACAGCATCTACATCGAGGTCGACGACGCCCCCCGCGACTGGCCCGCCTCCCTCCCGGGCGCCGGTGACCTCGCCACTCACCGGCAGGGTGCAGGAATCGTCCTCGGTCTGCCACGCGGCTTCGACGAGAACCGACTGCTGCACCACGCAATGACCCTGGGACGCGTCGTGGCCTTCCACCGCCAACGGCCTTCCCTCACGGAGCTCTTCCGCTCCGCCGTCACCGACGAGCCGGAGGAGGCGGCATGAGCCAGGCAGTGAAAACGCCGGGCACGGCATCGGCGCGCACCGCGGTGTGGCTGGTGACCTGCCGGGAGATCGCCGCCCGTGTCGGCACCCGCTCCTTCGTGGTGGGAACCCTGGTGAACATCGGAGTCATCCTCGGGCTCCTCTTCGCCTTCGGCTCCCCGGACGGCGAGGACCCGCCCGTCATCGTGGTCGCGGGCGCGCCGGTGGCGGCCTTCGCAACGGGAGCGCCGAGCAGCGGCGCACCACGGTGGGAGAACGCCTCGGACGCCGCCGACGCCCGCCGGAAGGTCACCGACAAGGACGCCGACGCCGCCCTGGTCACCGACGGCGACCACACGCAGCTGGTCCTCCGTCACAACACCCCGTCCGCAGCCCGCGACGCAGCGGCCGCGGCAGCGGAGCGCTGGGCCACCTCCCGCGCACTCCAGCGGCAGAACGTCGACGAGGGACGGATGCGCGGTCTCGTGGCCGAGGCCCTTCCGGCCGCCGAACTCGTCGGCGACCCGGTGCCGGGCGGAGCGGGGCTCGGTGCAGCCCTCGGCGTCGTGACCATCTTGTTCTTCCAGCTCTTCGGCTACGGAATGACGGTCGCCCAGGGCGTGGTCGAGGAGAAGTCGACCCGCGTCGTCGAGGTCCTGCTCGCCACGCTCACCCCGTTCCGCCTCATGACGGGCAAGGTGCTCGGCATCGGCGCGGCGGCGCTCCTCCAGACCGCGCTGTTCGGAGCGTCAGTGATCGTCGCGGTCCGCTTCGGGCACGTCCTGCCCGCGACGTTCCCCGCGACGGTGACGATGGCTGCCGCCGTGGCCTGGTTCGTGCTGGGGTTCGCCTTCTTCGCGTTCCTCTTCGCCGCAGCCGGCTCCCTCGTCTCGCGTGCGGAGGAGGTCTCGGGCGCCGTGATGCCGGTCCTGATGGCGACGATGGTGCCGTACGGTGTCGCGGTCGCCGCTGCGATGGACCTGACGGCCCCGTGGGTGGGCGTCGTCCAGTACGTTCCGCCGTTCTCGATGCTGATCATGCCGTTGCAGGTGAGCGCGCACGCCGCGGGGTGGACGGAGAACCTGGCCGCGGCCGCCTTGATGGTCGTTGCGGCGGCCGGCCTCGCGGTCGGCGCGGCGCGTGTCTACGAGCGGTCGATCCTGAGGATGGGATCGGCCATCCGCTGGCGCGTCGCCCTGCGCGGCCACCGGGAGCCCGTAGCCGATTGACGCAGTGCAGGTGCCGTACTGCACCGGGCCGGTGGCCCGGGGCAGTACGGCGTCCCACGCCGACCGGTCGGGATCGAGGCCGGCTTGCGCCGCACACCCCCTGGGGCGTGCGGCGCTAATGCCCTTTCATCGGTCACCCGGACTTCGCACATGACGTGGGGCAGGGCGGCGAGCGCCGCCGCACGCCACATCGCGGCGATCTCCCAGAGATGGACGTGATTCACGACCGCTTCGACCCCTTCGCCGTCGCCGCTCGTCACCGAGACGAACGGTGTGGAATCAGGGAACGGCCAGGTGCAGATCACGTGCACACGCCGCAGAAAGCTTGTGGCCATGGCCACAAGCACGACTGGTTCCCTCGTTGGTGGTGACGGCTGCGAGCCCTGCTGCCGCTGCGGCCCGGTCGGCGATCCGCCGCTGGACCTCCTGACGGCAGGGCGCGTTCGACCTGTACGCCAAGCTCTGTGCGCGGCTCACGCCCAGGGCAGGGTGCGCCAGGGGCTGGCGGGGGCGGTGGTCAGGACGCGGTGGGTGGCGAGCACCGTCTCGTACCACTCGCCGAACTCCTCCTCGTCGAAGTGGAGGCAGCGGCCGAGGACGTACGCGGCGGAGAAGTCCTCCCACGAGCGGTAATTGGCGTGGACGAGGCGTCCGGCGTGGACCACCGCCGTCTGCGCCTCCGCCGGCGTGCACAGGCGGGCGCCGAGGCCCCAGCGAGCCATGCCGGAGGCGCGGCCGTAGTCCCACGCCTCGACGCTGCGGACGTAGCCGTCCTCGGGCAGCAGCCCGTCGGCGCGGAAACGAGCTTCGTAGCGGGTGATGCGGCCGATCAATCGGTGCACCCCCGCCACCTGGCCCTCAAGCTCGGAGGAGGACACGGGGCTGCCCTGGGTGACGCCGTCCGGGGTCAGGCGGGGGTCCGCCGCCGCCTCGGCGCGGCGGCGCACCACGTTCTCGGCAGTCCGGCGCCAATGGTCGACCTCGACCGGGCCGGCGAAGTCCAGGGCCATGCCGCGGCGCAGTTGCAGGACGAACTCCCAGACCCCGCTGACCATGTCGGCCGCGAGTAGCCTGCGCTGACTGTCCTGCCACTGCTCGCGGGTGGTGACGCCCCACCACCGCTCCAGGGTCCGCTTCTCGTCGCTGTAGCCGCAGCCGTGGTAGGCGATGGAGTTCCAGAAACGGCCGTTGGCCACGGCGATGTGCGCGCCGGCCGCCAGGCCGAACGCGACCTGGCCCGTGAGGGGTCCGCCCTGCTCCAGGGTGTGGATGGTGTCCCGGGCCAGGCCGTGGCTCTCCACCGCGTCGTAGTGCCGCTGCCACAGCTGCCGGCCTTCCGGCCCGGCGGGCAGCACGCCCTCGCAGGGGCTGCCGGGGTTGACGACGAGGTACGGGGGGTCGTGCGGCTCCCACACCTGGGCGAACCAGCCCAGGGTGTAGCCGTTGTAGACCGGGTCGGGCAGCGGCTCCGGCAGCATGCCGGCCGTGTAGACGGCCAGGCACATCGTCTGCGTCTGGGGGTTCCAGTACGGGTGGAAGCGGCTGCTGCCGGAGGCGGCGTCGACGTAGGCCCGGGACTGCATCATGTACAGGTCCGCGTGGGCCACGAGATCGTAGTAGGCGGGCCAGTCTCCGCGCGCCTTCGCCTCGTACAGCCCCCGCTCGATCGCGCTCGGCGCCCGCCAGGCCTGCTCGCTCTGCCAGACCGGCAGGGCTCCTCCCCCGTGACCCGTTGTCAACCCCATGGGAAAACCCTAACCGGCGGGCACCCCTGCAACGGACCGGGCCGCGGCGGACGGCGCGCAGCGCCCGTAGACCTCGGTGCGGGACGGCAGCGCGGTCAGGCGTCGGGGTGACTGCCCGCCCATACGGCGGGGGTCCGCTGCGCCCAGGGAGCGGCCTGTTCCAGTTGTCCGGCGAGGCGGAAGAGGACGTCCTCGCGGCCGTATCCCGCGGCGAACTGAATGCCGATGGGCAGTCCGGTGGCCGGGTCGGTCTCCAGGGGGACGGACATGGCGGGGGTGCCCGCGACGTTGAACGCGGCGGTGAAGGGCGAGCGGTGGAAGAGCAGCCCCAGCCAGCCGAGACCGTCGGCGCCCTCGGCACCCTCGGCGTACGTGCCCAGGGGGACGGGCAGTTCGGGCAGGGTCGGGGTGAGCAGCAGGTCGTAGTGGGCGAAGTACCGGCCGATCGCGCGCGCGACCGTGTTGCGCATCGCTAGTGCGTGGACGAACTCGGCGCCGCTGACCTGCTGTCCGTAGGCGTAACTGGCCAGCATCTCGGGTTCGAGAGTGGTGGAGTCGACGGGTCGCTCGAAAGCCGCGGCGAAGCCGTCGATCCACGTCACCAGATTGGCGCTCCACAAGCGGGCATTGGCCAGGGTGAATTCCTCCCAGCCGACGCCGAGGTCGACCTGGACCTCTTCCACCCGGTGCCCCAGGGACTCGGCGAGTCGTGCGCAGCGGAGCGTGGCGTCGACGACGGTGGCGTCGACGGCCCGGCCGCCCCAGGGCCGCGTGAGGAAGCCGATCCTCAGGCTGCCCGGGGAGCGGGTGATCTCCTGCGCATAGGGCCGCTGCGGCTGCGGGGCGACATAGGGGTCACCGGCCTCGGGGCCGTGGACGAGGTCCAGCAGCGTGGCGCTGTCGCGTACCGAGCGACTGAGGACGCCGTGGACGGCGAGCCCGTTGAAGACCTCGTCCGCGTCGGGGCCCATGGAGATCCGGCCGCGGGTCGGCTTCAGCCCGAACAGACCGTTGGCGGCGGCGGGGACGCGTATGGAGCCCGCCGCGTCGGTGGCATGGGCGATCGGGACGATGCCCGCGGCGACGGCGGCTCCCGAGCCGCCGCTGGAGCCGCCGGGGCTACGGGTCGGGTCCCAGGGGTTGCGGGTGGCGCCGTACAGGACGCCTTCCGTGGTGGTGCTGTAGGCGAACTCCGGAGTCGCCGTGCGTCCGAGCGTCACCAGCCCGGCGCGACGGAAGCGCGCCATGAGCGATGAATCGGCCCCTGCGACGTTTCCTGCGGCGATGCGGCTGCCCAGCTCCATCCGCTTGCCGGACATCGCGACGGCGAGGTCCTTGATCAGGAAGGGCACCCCCGCCAGCGGCGTGCTGCCCGGAGCCGGTGCGTCCTGTGCGGGCCAGGTCTCGACGACGGCGTTGATCTGCGGATCCACCGCCTCGGACGCCAGTTGGGCGGTCGAGGCGAGTTCCGCGGCAGTCACCTGGCCGCGAGCCACCAGGTCGGCCAGGCCGACGCCGTCGTAGTTCACGTACTCGGAGAGCTTCATTTCCGTCCGTTCAGGAGAGTCGACACCGGGCACCAATACCGCTCGGTACCTCACGAGACCGATCGGTATCACGCAGGACTGATCGGTACCGTAACATTGCGGCCAGGCGGTGCAACGCCCCACCGCACCGACGAGGGGCCGGATGGCGAGCATGGACAGAGTCAGCAGGCAGAGCAGGGTGGCCAAGCTGCCGCCCCGGGAGCGGATCCTCGACGCGGCGGAGGAGCTCTTCTCACGCGAGGGGATCAAGGCGGTGGGCGTCCAGGCGATCGCCGACCGGGCCGAGACCACCAAGATGGCGCTGTACCGCCACTTCGAGACCAAGGACGCGCTGGTCGAGGAATGGCTCCGCATCGTCGCAGCCGACTACACCGCCGTCTTCGACCGGTTGGAGGAAGCACAACCCGACGACCCCCGCGCACAGATCCTCGGGATGGCCCGGTTCATCACCGACGGACTTCCCGAGATCTCCCACCGGGGGTGCCCGTTCATCAACTCCATGGCGGAACTGCCCGACCGCACCCACCCGGCGCGCCGGCTGATCGAAGCCCACAAGGCCGGCCAGGTGCGCCGACTCACCGACCTGTGCGCCCGGGCCGGGCTGCCCGATCCGCAAGAGGCGGCCGCGGAGATCACCTTCGTCCTCGAAGGAGCCCAGGTGAGCGTCCAGAACGGAAGCATCGAGCACGCGGGTGAGCGGCTCATGAGGATCGTCGCGGCCGTCCTGGACCGCCACCCGGCCCCCGGGGTTTGAGCCCGTGGGCCGTGGGTGATCGCACGCGCCGCAGCGCTGCCGCGTCAGCGTGAGCCGTACAGGTCCGCCGCCGTGAGCAGGAACAACTGCGCGTCCGTCCACGGGTCCACGGCGGTGTCCGCGCCGCCGCCGGTGAGGGCCGCAGGTACGGCTCGCACCCGGCCGGCGGCCGTGGTGAGACCCGTCCGGTCCAGGGCGGCCGCCGCCCCTCGAAGCCGGTCCAAGCCGGCCCGGTCGAAGTGGCGCAGGCCCCGGTGGGCGGCGTCGGCGAGCGCGGCGAGCGCCTCGGCCAGCGCCCCCGCGACCGGGTCCGGCTCGGGGTGCGCCGCCGGAGCCGCACTGGTGGACGGTCCGGCGGGCGCCAGGTCGGGCACCGTGACGGCCGACCCGGCGAGCACCGCGACGGGCTCCACCACGAGCCCCGTGGATCCCGTGGATCCCGTAGGTCCGGATCTGGCGGCCGCCCGGACGAACCCGCTGATGTGGCAAGGACCGCCGCCGAGGCCGTCGAGGGCCGCGGCCAGGGCGTCCGTGGCTCCGGGCGCGTACGGGTTGTAGGGCGCCGCCAGCAGGGCGAGGTTGCCGTCGGCGTCCCGCAGCACCGCCTCCAGGCGCTGCTCGGCCGGGTCGTAGCCGAGGCCCTCGACGGCGTGCACGGCCAGTACGTGGACGTCGTCCGCCGCCACCCGCGCCCGCACCTGCCGGGGCGGGCGGGCCCGCACCCGTTCCGCGAGCGCGGCGAAGTCCCGTACGAGGAGGGGTTCGGGGAGGTCGGTCCAGGAGCCCGCGACCGGCGTGACACCGGTGCCGCCGGTGCGCGGGGCACCGAACGCGACGACGTGCCCGGGGGTACGGGACGCGGTCTCGCTGACCACGTTCCCGGCGGCCAGCGCACCGAACGTGCTGCCGGCGGTGCGCCGTCGCGCGAAGTCCGGCCCCGTCGGCGCCGGCTGGTCCCCGGTGACCTGGTCCCCGGTCAACTCCCACCGGCGGCGCATGACGAGGACGATGCCCGCGCCGGCGTGGGCGAAGTACACCTCGGCGGTGCGGGATCCGGGGTTCCCGGTCACCCGGCAGCCGAGCCCGGTGAGCCGGACCCGGCGCAGCGCGGTGGTTCCGGGCTCGCCGGTGCCGTGGCGACCGGTGCGGTGCCGGGCGGCCACCTCGGCGAGGAGCTCCGCGAACCGCTCGGGCCGGTGCCGGGCGCCGCGCGAGGCGTGCTCCGCGAGCTGCTCGGCGAGGTCGGCGGTGGTGTCGGCTGTCCAGTGCATCCCGTGGTCCGCGAGTTCGCGGCCGACCCGGTGCAGGCCCGCGGTGATGACCGGCCCGGCGTGGGCGGCCCCGTCCAGCAGCAGTTCGGTCGCGATCCCGGCGGCTGCGCCGGCCGCCTCGTCGCGGGTCCGGGCCGGCCGCAGCGGCCCGCCGGCCCGGACATCGGTCGGCGGGTCCTGCGGGTCGGCGGCGAGCGCGGCGCGGAACGCCCACACGGCGAGGGCCACGGCCGGGCCGCGGTGCTCGGGGCGGGCGTCGGTGAGGGCGTACCCGAGCGCGGCCGGGACGGCGAACCGCACGGTCGCGGTGGCCAGTTCGGCGCGCGCCTCGGGGGCCCCCGGAGCGGGGTGGGTGAGCCGCGCGGCGTAGCCGCGGGCCAGGGTGCGGCGCGCGGCGGTGACGGCCCGCGCACCGAGTGCCGCGGTCAGCTCCTCGTCGGTGACGCTGCCGGGGGACCATACCGGGGCCCCGCCCGGACCGGTGACCGGGCCCGTGTCCGAGCCCGTGTCCGGACCGGTGTCCGGGTTCTGCCGCGCCGGTTCGGGCGCGCGGGGCGCAGGCCCTTCCGCGCTGGTCCGCTCGGAGGTGTCGGACCCGCCGGTGGTCCCGGGCGCCGTCGGCTCCCCCTCGGCCTGCCGCCGGTAGGCCAGGATCAGTCCGATCAGGTGGCGGCACACGCCCGTGGCGGCGCAGCCGCACCTCCCGACGTCGAGTCCTGCGCCGGGAGGCAGTACGGATTCGGTGCCGTCGGGGTAGCGTCCGCTGAGGCTGCCGTCCGGAGCCACGCGGACCGCGGCTCCGGCCCCTGCGGCGAGTTCCCTCGCGGCGCGTTTGACCAAGCCCCGGTTGGCGAGCGCGGCGAGGGTGTCCTCGGTGAGGGCCAGCAGGTCGGGGCGGGACACGGTGGCGGCAGTCAACGGCCGAGCCGTTCGGCGACGAAGGCGGCGAGCATGCCGGGGGTCATGGCGCCGACGTGGGCGCCGGCGTCGGCGATCTCCTGGGCGAGGTCCCGGTCGTAGGCGGGTGCGGCGTCCTCGTCGAGGGCGGCCAGGCCGAGTACGGTGCTGCCCTGCCCGACGAGCCGGCGCACGGTACGGACCAGCCGGTAGCGGTCCCCGCCCTCGTAGAAGTCGGTGACCAGGACCACGATGGCCCGGCGCGGGTTGTCGATCAGTTCGGCGCCGTAGTCGACGGCGCGGGCGATGTCCGTGCCGCCGCCCAGCTGGACCCGCATCAACAGCTCCACCGGGTCGGTGACGTCGGAGGTGAGGTCGATCACGGAGGTGTCGAAGGCCACCAGGTGGGTGCGCAGCCCCGGCAGCCCCCACAGGGCGGCCGCCGTGACCGCCGAGTGGATGACGGATCCGGTCATGGATCCGGACTGGTCCACGAGCAGGATCAGCTGCCACTGCTCCAGGTGCGGTCCGGTCCGGGAGGAGAACCGCGGCCGCTCGATCAACAGCCGCCGGTGCTCGGGCTGGTAGTGGGCCAGGTTGGCGCGGACCGTCGCATGGAAGTCGAAGTTCCGTGAGTACGCGACGGGGCTGGGGCGCCGGGAGCGGGTTCCGGTGAAGGAGCGCCGGAGCTCCGGGGTGAGGCGGGCCATCAGCTCCCGGACCACGGCCTCGACGAGCCGCCGTGCCAGCCGCAGGACCTGCGGGTTCATCAGGTGTTTGGTGCGCAGGACGGCTCGCAGCAACGCGGGGCTCGGCCGGACGCGTTCCAGCACGGCCGGGTCGGTGACGATCTCGTGGATGCCGTACCGCTCGACGGCGTCCCGTTCGAGGCGTTCGATGGTCTCCCGGGGGAAGAGGCGGTGGACGTCGTCGAGCCAGTCGACCGCGGTCACCGCGGAGGGGTCGTCGCCGGCTCGGCGGATTCCCCGCTCGCCCTGTTCGGGGTCGCGGCCGTACAGCCATTCCAGGGCGCGGTCACGGGCCGCGCCGTCCGCGGCGAGGGCGCCGGTGTGGCGTTCGGCGGGGCTGCCAAGGACGAGCCGCCACCGCTCCAGCCCGGGGTCGGTGGAGGGCGCGGACGCGCGGGCGGGGTCGGTGGCGGTCACGGGGCGGCTCCCAGGCCGTGGCGTTCGAGCAGGCGGGACACGTCGTCTTCCAGGCGCCGGGCCCGGCCGATGAGCAGCGGGTCGGCCGGTGTCCGCAGCAGGCCGCGGGCGGAGCCGCGCAGGCCACGGCGTTCGATGAGGCGGGCGGCGATGCGTTCGCGCTCGCGGGGCGGAAAGTAGGCGAAGGCCTGCCGCAGGGCGGGGAGGCCTGCGAGGAACTCGTCCTCCGGCTGCTCGCTGACCAGGGCGTCGAGTACGCCGAGCAGGCCATCGTCCTGGCCTGCGGCCCCGCAGGTGGTGTTCCCGGCGGCCGGCGCGGTCAGCTCCTCGCGGGCCAGCGCGAACACGCCGGCCAGCCAGTCGCCGAGGGCTGCGGTGCCGGCGACGGCCCGCACCGCGGCCACCGGATCGCCGACCCCGCCGACCCGGGGGCCGTCTTCGCCCGGGCGGTGCGCGAGGGCGCGGCACAGACCGTACGCGGCGCCGCGCAGATCGGCGGGGGCGGCCGGGTCGGTGCTGATCCGGGCGCACACCGCGGTCACCGCCGCCCGGTCCAAGGACAGCAGCGGTGCGGCGTGCAGCACGGCGTCCCGTACGGCGGTGAGGGCGCCCACCCTGCCCCGGTCCACGCCGCCGGCGCCGTGCAGCCCCTCGGCCAGCCACAGCACCCGGGCGACGGCGGCGTCGACGAAGCCGGCCAGCAGCGGGTCCCCTGCGACCCCGTACACCCGGTCGTGCCGCCACAGCCCGAGGGCGGTGTGCAGCGCTTCGCCGAGCGGACCGGGGTCGCCGGCCCGGTCGACGGCGGCCCGGAGTTCGGTGAGCAGCGGGCCGAGCATCCCGGTCGCGCCGCAGGCCACCGCGTCGAACAAGATCCGCGCGAGGGCGTCGGGGGCGGCCGCGGCGGCCCGGACCCGCTCGCCGAGAGCGGTGGCGGTCGCGTCCGCCAGGGTCATGCCGTGACCGGAAGCCTCGATCAGCGCGGCTTCCCGGGCACCCGCGGCCGACGCGGCATGCGGCTCCCAGCGCTCGGTGGCCTCGGGGTCGGCGCCGTCGACGGGCCCGCGGGTACGGGCGTAGCAGGGGACGTCGAGGATCCGCAGGCAGTGCAGGACGCGGCTGGCGTCCAGGCCGGCGGGCTCTGTGAGTCGCAGCGTGACGGGGCGGGTGCCGTCCAGGCCGAGGACGGCGAGGCGGGCGGTGACGTCGTGCACGATCGGCGGGAGCGGGGTGTCCGGGTGGAGCGCGCCGGTCCGCTGGCCACAGCCGGCGGCCACCATCTCGACGAGGACCGGGTGGGTGCCGGGACGCAGCGGGCCGCGCCGGGTCCACGGCAGGGGTTCGTCGACGGCCTCGTCGAGGAGTGCGCCGGCGAGGCCGTCGAGCAGGTCCAGGCGGGCGGGCCGGTGGTGTCCGCGGAGTGCGGCCAGGCCCTGGGCGGCGGCCCGGGCGGCGATGAGGGAAGCCGTGGAGACGTGCCGGCCTCGGCCGCGCAGCCGTTCGGTGATGTCCCGCACCAGCAGCTCCCCGGCGGCGGCCGGGCCGTGCTCCCACACGTGCTGGTGGAAGCCGGGGGACGGCATGCCGGACTGGTAGCCGGTGAAGGCGTCGAGCTGGTGGAAGGAGTACGGGACGAGGTGGCTGCCGGCGAGGGCGTCCGCGGCGGGCCGTGGCACCGCCGGAGGACCGTGCGCCGCCCCGGTGTCGGCGCCACGGCCCGCGGCTTCGGTGAGGGCGACGAGCGCGGGCCGGTGGAAACCACCGGTGACGACCAGGACCGGACCCGCGCCCGGTTCGGCCAGGGCGGCTCGGACCCAGGAGGCCATGTACTCCTCGCGGGCCCGGTCCGAGGCGTCGGCCTCGGTGTCGCCGCGGACCACGTCGAAGTAGAGGGCGAGCCGTTCGGCGAGGGAACGGTAGCCCAGACCGCCGCCGCCCGGCCGGTCGCTGCCCAGCCGGTCGCTGCCCAGCGCGTTGGACCCCAAGCCGCCGGCCGGCCCGTCGGACCCCAGACCGCCGCCACCCAGGTCGCCGCCCAGACCACCGTCGGCCAGCCGGTCGCTGCCCAGCCCGTCGGACCCCAAGCCGCCGGCCGGCCCGTCGGACCCCAGACCGCCGCCACCCAGGTCGCCGCCCAGACCACCGTCGGCCAGCCGGTCGCTGCCCAGCCCGTCGGACCCCAAGCCGCCGGCCGGCCCGTCGGACCCCAGACCGCCGCCACCCAGGTCGCCGCCCAGACCGCCGCCACCCAGCCGGTCGCCGCCCAGACCACCGCCGCCCAGCCGGTCGCCGCCCAGACCACCGCCGCCCAGCCGGTCGCCGCCCAGACCGCCCTCGCCCGGTCCGTCGGACTCGGCCGCCTCGAACATCCGGTCCCACAGGGCGTCGGCCGAGTCGACGCCGAAGCGGGCGCACAGCCGGGCGGTCGCCCGCTCGTAGCGGACCTCGGCGTCCGCGTAGCGGTTGTTGCGGCCGGCGAACGCCGGATGCCAGGCGGGCAGGTCGATGAAGCGGACCTGTGCGCCGGCGGCGCGGCCCTCGCTGAGCGCCACCCACTCGGGGGAGTAGTCGCAGAACGGCGTCCACGAGGTCGTGGAGCGTTCGGCGTCGCGGTAGTGGCTGAACACCGCGATCGGCAGCCGGTGGCCGAGCAGCAGTTCGCCGAGCCGGTCGTTGAGGTCGGACGGCCCCTCCACCAGCACGTGGCTGGGCCGCAGCGCGGCGATGGTGCGGGAGACCAGCCGCGCACAGGCCGGCGAGTGGTGGCGGACGCCGAGGAAGTGGGCCGTCAGGGTGCTCACCGCGCCAGCAGGTGCCGGGCGGCGTGCAGTTCCCGCCAGGCCGGTCCGGTGTGCCGGTCGGCTCGCTGTTCCAGGTAGCGGCGCAGCCGTGCCAGGTCCTCCGGGTTGTCCTTGGCCGCCGTGCCGGCCAAGCAGGTGACCAGGTCGGCGGCGTTGCCCGGTTCGCCGCGCAGGTACCAGCCGCGGACGCCGACCGCGTGGGCGACGGCGACCGCCTCGGCGGTGCTCATGACCGCGCCCATCCGGTCGGACCCGCCGTGCCCCGCGTACCCGCCCGGTGTGCCGTGCGGCGGGCCGTCCCCGCCCGCGCCCCGCAGTTCCCGGAACGTGGTGACGAGGACGTCCACGATGTCCGGATCCGGGGCGACGGCCACCCCCGAGGCGCGCAGCAGGGCGGTGGCCTCGGCCTCGACGAGGGCGGCTTCGGCGTCGCGGTCGGCGATGGGGAACACCGTCTCGAAGTTGAAGCGGCGCTTGAGGGCCGCGCTCATCTCGTTGACGCCGCGGTCCCGGGTGTTGGCCGTGGCGATCACGTTGAACCCGTGGGCGGCGAAGGCCATTCCCGCGTCCCCGGGGAGTTCGGGGATGGTGACGACCCGCTCGGAGAGCAGGGACAGCAGGCAGTCCTGCACTTCGAGGGGGCAGCGGGTGATCTCCTCGAAGCGGACCAGCCGGCCCTCCCGCATGCCGCGCAGCACCGGGGCGGGCACCAGGGAGCGCTCGGAGGGGCCCTCGGAGACCAGCAGCGCGTAGTTCCAGGAGTATTTGATCTGGTCCTCGGTGGTCGCGGCGCCGCCCTGGACCACCAGCGTGGAGTCACCGCTGACCGCGGCGGCGATCAGCTCGGACAGCAGGGACTTGGCGGTGCCGGGTTCTCCGACGAGCAGCAGGCCCCGGTTGGTGGCCAGGGCGACCAACGCCCGTTCGACGAGGGAGTTGTCGCCGACGAACTTGCGGCTCACACCGGTCTGCGGGTCCCCGGTGATGAACCGGAAGGCGGCGCGCAGGCTGAGCTGCCAGCCCGGCGGGCGGGGTGCGTCGTCGGCGGCCCTGAGCGCGGCCAGCTCCTCGGCGTACCTGATCTCGGCGGGCGGCCGCTGGACGGGCCTGCGCCCCGCACCGTCGTGCGTGCCGGGGGCACCGGCAGTACCGGGATCGTCCCCGGAGGTGTTCTGCGGACGTGGGGTGCGGGCGCCGGTCATGCCGTCAGCTCCGTGAGGTCGGCGAGCACTTCGGAGGCCACGACCGCGTCGAGGTCGGCGAACGTCAGCGGGTGGCTGCGGCTGAACCAGTAGTCGCCGGGCGTCGTGTCGAGCCAGACGGTCTCCAGCACCTGGTCGGGGAACTCGCCCACCATGCCGACCGCGATGCCCTCGTCGGGCGCGATGACCAGGTAACAGTGACGGCCCAGGCGGCGGGAGAGCCACCGCTCCACCCCGTTGTCCTCGGGAGTGCCGCGCTCCCAGCCGCGCTTGGTGAGGCCGAGGAGCCGGCCCACGGGGACGGTGAAACCCTCGAAGCGGGTCAGCCGGTGCCCTGCCGCCTCCTCCTCGGTGACCGCGTACACGGCCCGGCCTAGCTGCGCGAACGGCTGGACGATCTCGTAGTCGGCGAACACCTCCGACCAGGCGGCGACCGCGTCGACTCCGAGGCGCAGCGGGTGCGGCAGGCTGACGACGGCGTCCGCGCCGAATTCGTACGCCTCGTCGTCGGCGTCGGCGAGGCTGCGGTCCTCGGCGATCCGGAACTCGACGGTCGAATCGCCGTCGACGGCCCGCCACACCAGGCGGCGGGCCAGGTGCCACACCAGCGGGTGCTCGGCGAAGAGCTTGCCGAACTCCTCGGCCGTCCAGGTGCGGCCGTCGACCATGGCGGCCTCCAGTCGTCGTACCTGGTCGGCGGCGACGGCGCGCACGTCCTTCTTCAGGGCGGCGAACCGCTTGCGCTCGGCCGGGGCGAGCTCCGGGTCGTCCTTCGCGCCGGGCTTGGGCAGGTCCTTCAGCCGCTTGCCGTCGGCGTCGGCCACGTACGGCCTCAGTTGCTCGTCGAAGCCGACGGTGAAGCGGCGGCTGCCGTAGTCGACGGTGGTGGTGCCGTCCGCGTCGAGGCCGAAGTCGGGCACCAGGCGGTCGGCCAGCTGCTCGCGGGTCAGGCCCAGACCCGCGGCCACCTCGGCGATCTTCTCGCCGGCGCGGGCCTTGAGGGCCTTGAACTTCGCCCGCTGCGCGATGCCGTGCAGGCTGAGCAGGGCGGCGTCGGTGCCGATCGCGGCAAGCACCTCCAAGCCGTCTACGGCCCGGTGGTGCGCGCCCTCCCCGGGCCAGTTCCGGATGATCGGGCTGAGCAGCCGGACGGTGTCGTCGTCGCCGAAGGCGCCGAGCTGGTGCAGCGCCCAGGCGTCCTTGGGGGGCATGCCCCCCATCTGCCACTCCTCGAACACGGCCCAGGCGAACTCGGTGAACGAGGCGGGGTCGGCGACCTCCCGCACCAGTTCCACGCCCGGATACGGGTTGCCGGGGGCGCCGAAGGCCATCATGCGGAGCAGGTGCCCGGTCGCCTCGGCGGGCAGCGCCTCGCCGGTGCGCAGCTTCAGCTGCGGCAGGGCGGCCGCATCGGCCCACGCAGGGGGCTCGACCGTCTTGGCGGGCAGCGCGGTCACCAGCGGGTCGGCGTCGAGGAGTTCGGCGATCGCCCCGACCGCTTGCGGGCCGTGGACGGCGGCGGCTTCCCGCACCGTGTCCGGGCCGTGGGCGGCCGCGATGGTCCGGAGCGCGGCCTCGGCGGCCGTGCGGGGCTTGCCGGGCTTGCCGAGGGCGTCGGGGACGAGCAGGGTGGCGGCGTCCCCTGCGTGCCGGACCAGCCAGGCGCGGGCGGTGCGGGCAGCGGCCTTGAGGCGGACCAGCCAGTCGGCCATGAGCCGGGCTATGCGCAGGTTCACGTACGGCATGAGCAGCACGCCCATGGTGGCGGGGAGCCGGAGCGCGGTGCCGAAGGCCATCGCCAGGGCGGTGCTCTCGTAGCGGGCGATCAGCGGCATGAAGGTGTTGGTGCCCTCGTAGGTCCATTCGGGGCCGTCCCACGCGTCGAGGAGCGGGCGGACGACTTCGGCGGGGCCCATGGTGAACAGCACGAGCCGCTGGTGGTCCTGGCGCAGCAGCCCGGCGCGTCCGGCGGCGACGAGCGCGTCCAGGTCCTGGTTCACGGCCCAGGCCGGGATGCTGTTCTCGGCGGAGGCCCATTCCTCCTGCTCTCCGGGCAGCCAAGCCATACGGGTGTCTTCGGGGGCGCTGAGCCCGCTGACCGTACGGGGCTTGGTGCGGGGGCGCACGCGCGTCCACGGCGGGCTGGTGAGGACTGCGGGCAGGGCGGCGGCGTCCGCCTCGGGGAGCTGCCCTTCGAGGCGGGCCAGCGGGCCGACGAGGTCGGCGGCGCGGGCGGGCAGTTCGGGCAGGACCTCCAGGGCGAGTTCGCGGTGCGCGGCCACGTGCGCCTTCAGCAGGCGGCCGGCCATGGCCGCGTCGGCGGCGGCTCCGTCGGCGCGCTCGGCGAGCAGGCGCATGGCGCGTACCGGGTAGCGACGGGCCGCGGCCAGCAGGGCGGGCCGGACGGTCCTGTCGTCGATCCGGGTCAGGAGCGTGTGGAAGGCCGGGTCACCGGGGAGTTCGGCGAGGGCTTCGGAAAGGGTGCGCAGGGTGTCGGCGTCGGCCCAGGCCCCCTTGAACGGTTCGGCGAGGAGCGGTGCGAGGGCCGCGCCGAGGCCATCGGCGCACGTCGCGATGAGCTGCGCGCTCCAGCCGTGCCAGCCGAGGTCGAAGCCGGCGGCGCGGACCGCGGCGACGTGCTCGGCGGTGCCCAGGGAGGCGGCGAGCAGGAAGAGCTCGGTCGAGGAGCCGTTGCGGATGGGGAGCGGGTCGGCGCAGCATTCGCCGACCCAGTCCAGCTCGTCGGGGACGAGGAAGCTGACGTTGACGCGGCGGCGGGGGGTGTCGCGGTGCCCGGCCAGCACCTCGACGGCGGCCCGGTATTCGGCCTCCGGGGCGCTCGCGAGGAGCCGGCGGGCGCGCTCGGCGATGGGGACCTGGCTGTTGCGCCAGCCGTTGGCGGCGGTGACCCAGCGGACGCCGTTGACGACCGCCCCGGAGCGATCGGCTTGCCAACCGGGTGTGACCTGCCCGTACTCGACGGTCGCTCGGGCGGCGAACGGCAGGCCGTACCGGACGGCCCAGGCGTCCACGAACAACTCGCGGTTGCCGTCGCCGTGATCGGCGTGCACCAGGTGCGCCAGGACGGCCGCGCCCAGCGGGTCGGGCGTCCCGGCCAGGTGGGTGCGGGCCGCGGCGACGAGCGCGGGCTCGCTCTGCGGGAAGTCCAGTACCCGGGCTACGCGTTCGGCGTCCTGGTCGAGCCAGCCGTCGACCTGCGCGGGCGCCGACGCCACCGCCGCGGAGGCCGGCCGCGGCACCCCGCCGCGCCGCGGGCTCACATTCCGCTTCCATGCGGTGGGGAACACGAAGACGTCCTCGTCGACCCGGACCGCAGCCGGCGGCGCCACGTCGAGGGGCGGGGCGTCGACCCGGCTCTCGCCGACCGGCGCGTAGCCCTTCTTCTCACGGGTGGCGACGGCTTTGGCGAAGTACAGGCGGGCTTCCTCCGCCGTGCCGAAGTCCTTGACCTGGGTCTGCCCGGTCGTGCCGACGCGACCGAAACGGAGGGTCACCGAGGCCCCGTCCGCTTCGCCCTCCCAGAACTTGGCCGACCCGTCCCCGACGTACTCCCAGCGCTGCACGAGCCCTCCGCTTTCCCACGTGATCAGTTGCCGGAACAGTAACGGCGAGCACTGACAACGCTTGTTGCGGGGCCAGGGGAACCGAACGGGGACCTCGTGTCGTCGTCACCGCCGCCGGCGTGGTCCTGGTCCCGGTCCGCTGGCATCATCTTCTGCGAACAGGCGAACGGGAACGGGGGCGAGCGGCGCATCCGCACCATCCGCCCGGAACCGGATCGGTACTGATGGCCACCACCTCGTCCTCCCCCGCCACGAGCGACGGCACGGCGCGCCCGCGTGCCGTCACGCCGGGCACCGTGACGGCGGGGCTGTTGGTGCCGCTCCTGATCGTCGCCGGTGTGGCCGCTTCCCTGCACACGCAGGAGATCGGGTACGACTGGGCCGACCGGCAGATCGCCGCCTGCCGGCACCTGCCCTTCCCTATGACGGAGTACGCCGCCGCGTGGACCGGTCTGGGACTCGGCCTGGCCGCGGTGGCGGTGTGTGTGTTGCTCGCACGGCGGCTCCGCGGGCGGTACGGCGTTCGGCTCGGGGAGACCTGGCCGGGCCTTCTCGCCGGTACCACCGTGTGGTTCAGCGTTCTGGCGGTCCCGCTGGAACTGATCCAGCTGTACGCCGTCTACTCGGCCGCCGCGGCGGGAATCAACCTCGGCGACGGGTGCTGATCAAGGGGTACGAAGACGGTCCGCTGGCGCCGGGCGGGTCACGGTCGCCCGCCCCGGGCTTCTGGGCGGAGCGGTCTCGGGGTACGGCCCGGGATCGGCGAACCGGCGGATCCGGTCCTGCTCGGCCGAGCAGGGACCGCACGGCGAAGGCGGGCTACACGGTCAGCCGCGCGAAGGTACCGCGTCGGGCAGCCGAACCCCGAACGCCGATAATCCCGTAGGACAACTGCCGCTGACTCCGCGACCATCAGCCGATGACCACAGAACCGCATGCGCATCCGCATCTGCTGTCCCTCCGCATCGCCGTGCCACCGCTCGGCGATTGACAAGGCTCCGTGGAATGCCGACCGTTCATCAACGGGCTGGACGTCCTGGCCGACGTGTTCACCGAGGGCCCGGCAGTCGACCCTCGGTACCTCTTGGGGCCGGATGCGCCGCTCCGCGCGGCGGCCACCCCACGCGAGGTTCGGCTCGCCGAGGCCGGGTGCACGGAAGGATGCTGCGGCGCCGTCTACGTGACCATCAGGCGCGAAGGTCAGTACGTGATCTGGAGCGACTGGCGCAACCCGGACGACGAAGACCTCGATCTCCCAGAGCTTCGGTTCGAGGTCGACCCGTACGAGGCGGAGGTCCGGCGGGCTTCGACGGACCACGGCTGGGAGTGGCCGGCCCGAACGGTCGCCAGGCTTCTGGAGGAGAGGCTCCGGGAGGACGTCGGCCGGCTGACGACCTGGGAGTGCGAACTGGGAGCCGTCTCGGCCTGGCACTGGGAACCGGACCGGATCAACGTCTTCCTGTTCCATCCCGGCCGTTCCGCGATCCGGGAGGACCGTCCCTGGCTCCAGTTCCACATGACCCTTCCGATCTCCGGGGATGACCCGGCCGATCAAGCAGAGCGCCTTGAGGCGCGTCTCACGGCGGAGGACCCGCGCGAGGTCGCCCGGGTCTGCGGCGGTTCGACGGAGTTCGCCGAGCAGCTCGGCTACCCCTGGCCGGGACCCCGCCGACGCACGTGAGGCGGTGGCGGGGGCGCCCGAAGTAGCCGAGTCCATCGGGTTGGTGAGCCGGCCATCGGGCGGGCCGTGCCGCCGGTGCTTGCCTGGTGAGACCCCGGTTCCCCAGCCACGCCCGCTGATCTACGCTCGCACGCATGCCACAGCCCGTACGACTTCACATACTGATCACCACCCTTGCGGGCCGCGGCCAGGAACAGGTCGATGCCTTCGAGCGACTCGCGCCGCTCGTGCGGGCCGAGCAGGGGTGCCTGCAGTACGACCTGCACCGGGTGGTCGACGATCCGGACCGGTTCGTCCTCGCCGAGCTCTGGGCGTCGCGGGATGCATTGGCCGCCCACGACGTCACCGCGCACATGGTTGCCGCTGACGCCGCCAGCCCGGCGTTCAGGGCGGGGCCGGCACGGGTGATCGAGATCGAGGCCGAACCGGTGACCTGAGTCGCGCGGTGCCGGCCGGACAGCGACAGGTCGTGCTGCGCACCCGGCCTGGGCCGCACCTCGACCTCGATCAGGTCAACAGTCCGCCTTACCACTCGTTCAGTAAATGATCACTTCTGCTGATGACGACACGTGTCCAGGATGGGGGGCATGCAAAGGATCTGCGTCATCGGCGGAAGCCGGTACTTCGGAAAGCTCCTGGTGGAACGCCTGCACGCGGCGGGCCACCAGGTCACTGTGATCAACCGCGGCTCCACCCCGCCGCCTGCCGGTGTGGAGCACCTCGTCGTCGACCGCAATGACGAGGCCGCCCTGTCGGCCGCGCTCGGCTCCCGCGCCTTCGACGTGGTGGTCGATCAGATCTGCTACACCCCCGTGCAAGCCGCCATCGCCGCCCGAGCCTTCGCCGGCCGCACCCGGCGCTACGTCATGACGTCGACGATCGAGGTCTACGACCCGGCGACCGCAGCACTGCCGGCCGTACCGCCGGGCACTGCGGCGGCGGAGGAGACCGTCGACCCGGCCGCCTGGGTGGTGGCCACGGACCTTCCCTGGCACGACGACGCGTACCTGGAGGCGCACTACGCCGAAGGCAAGCGCCAAGCAGAGGCCGTCCTCACCCGCGCCGGCGGCTTCGCGTTCGCCTCGGTACGCAGCGCGCACGTACTCGGCGGCGGCGCGCATGAATTCACCGGCCGGCTCGCGCACTACGTCGAGCGCATCCGCCGGGGCGAAGAGATCACTGTGCACGCGAGGGCCCTGCCCACGGTGTTCATCCACTACGAAGAGCTGGCGGGCCTGCTGCTGTGGGCGGCCACGGCCGACTTCACCGGTCCGCTCAACGCCTGTTCCGACGGCCCGCTCGACGTACACGGCCTCACCGCGATCATCGGCGCGTCGGCCGGACGGGAGCCCGTCCACCGGACCGTCCCGGCAGGCGCGGAGGCTTCGCCGTTCTCCTTCGACCGCCATTACGCCATGAGCAACACCCGCGCCAGGGAACTGGGCTTCGCCTTCTCCCGTACCACCGACTGGCTGCCCGGCGCCGTTGCCGAAGCGCTCGGCGCCGAAGTCCTGGACACCGAAGTCCTGGACACCGAACCGACACCGACGCCGGCACCCACACCCGTTCCCACACCTACCGCCTGACGAACGGATCCGCCATGCAGTACCGCACCATCGCAGGCACCGCCGTCAGCGCCATCGGCCTGGGCGCCATGCCCCTGTCCATCGAACGACGTCCGGACGAGACTCGGGCCATCACCACCCTCCACGCCGCCCTCGACGCGGGCGTCACGCTCATCGACACCGCCGACAGCTACCACTGGCACGCCGGCGAGGCCGGCCACAACGAGCTGCTGATCGCCCGCGCCCTGGCCCGCTACGGCGGCGACACCTCCGGCATCGTGGTCGCCACCAAGGGCGGCCGCGGCCGACCCGGCGACGGCAGTTGGACCGTCAACGCCACCCCGGAGCATCTCAGGCGAGCTGCCGAGGCCTCCGCCAAGCGCCTGGCCCTCGACGCGATCGGCCTCTACCAGTTGCACAAGCCGGACCCCGCCGTGCCCTGGGCGGAGTCCGTCGGCGCGCTGCGCGAGCTGCTCGACGCCGGCACGATCCGCGCCGCCGGCATCTCCAACGTCACCACCGCCCAGATCCGCGAAGCACACGCGATCCTGGGCGACGGGCTCGCCTCCGTACAGAACCAGTACTCGCCGGCAGTCCGCGACAGCGAAGCCGAGCTGCAGCTGAGCACACGGCTGGGCCTGGCCTTCCTGCCGTGGAGCCCGCTGGGCGGCATCGCGCGCAGCTCCCTCGACGGCCCCTGCGGCCCCACCTCGGTCGGCACCCCCTTCCACCGCGTCGCGGACGACCGTGGCGTCAGTCCGCAGCAGATCGCCCTGGCATGGCTGCTCGCCCGCTCCCCCGCGGTGATCCCGGTACCGGGAGCCAGCCGCCCGGCCTCCATCACCGACTCCGCAGGGGCAGCGGACCTCAAGCTGAGCACGGAGGAACTGACGCGGCTCGATGCCGCGCTGCCGGATCGAAGCGGGGCGGGATCCGCTGGCCCGTCCCGGGAGGGGACACCGCGCCCGTCGGCTACAGGGTGAGCGTCAGCAGGATCACGACCACGGGCGGGAGCAGCGCGGCGCGCCCGGCCCAACGGCGCCCTCTGGCCAGTGCGGGGCGGCCGGGGAACAGCCGGGAGACCACCACGAGCAGCGGGGTGGCCGTCCAGGACGCCCACCAGAAGGCCGTGGTGACCGCAACGGTCCGGGGGTGGGCGTCCGTCGCCATCGCGGCGAGGGCGCCGAAGAAGAAGGCCACGAGGATCAGAGCCACCGTCGATGCCGTCGTCCACACCGACACCCCTTCTGCGCCCAAGGCCTCGGTGGGGCGGGCGGCGGTCGGGGCTGTGATCGTTTCGCGCACGGGCACAGCCAAGCAGCCCCGGACCCCGGCCCGCCTGCGCGGACGTACTCAAGGCACCTCGTCCTCGTACTCATCGAGCCGGGGCGTACCGCAGAATTTCGGGTGGGAGAACCGGCCCGTCTGCGGATCCGTACCGGGCAACCCGAATCGGAGGATCCCATGGCCGTACCCCAGCGCTGGCGCATGCAGGGCCACGCATCTGACGGCTACTCCGGTGCGCAAGCCCGGTCGTTGCTCATCCGTAGGCTGGACTGGGCGAGCCAGGAGACGTGGTTCGAGGACGGCCGGGGCCGCCTCCTCTCCGTGGTGACCAATGGTGAGCGCGCGATGGTCGCCCTGACGGACGGTGCAGGCGGCCCCGGGGAGCACCTGGTCGATCCGCGCGGCGAGGGCGTCTCTGGCGGATACCTTCGCTCCAGCGGGCAGATCGACACGTACTCCGACAGGGAAACCGTCCCCTTCCCCGTCGCCTGCCGGGCCGTGGAGCACTTCTTCGAGCACGGCACCTGGCCCCACGACGTGCTGGTGGAGATGACACGCCCCTGGAACCCACGCTGAGGGGCTTCGGCAACCGCCGTGCATATGATCAGATTCCGCGAGGGTGTTGACCGTTCAAGAGGTCGAAGTGGAACGGTCTGTAGGGGGCTGCGGTGCTGAAGTACGACAAAGCCATGACCACCGATCTGGGTGTGCTGACGACCGCCGCGTCCAAGTGGGAGGAGATGGCGGGTGAGCTGAACAAGGTCGAGACCCGCTACGGGGAAAGCGTCCAGAAGATCACCACGGGCGGGAACTGGGCGGGTGTCAGCTCCGGGGTTGCCCACTCGACTTTCGCGGGAACCCGCTACGAGTTCTCCGCCGCACAGATCCAGGCCAAGGCCATCGCCAGTCTGCTGCGGGGGGCCCACGAGAAGTTCACTGAGCTCAGGAAGAAGCTCGAAAGCGCCCGGGACGACGCGATGGCCGCCGGCATGACCGTCTCCGCGCAGGGCCAAGTCGCCTTCGACTACGCCAAACTCACGCCTGCCGAGCGCAGCGCCTACCACCACGATCCCGATGGTGAAGCATCCATACGCACCGCCGTCACCAAGTGGCAGAACCACATCGACGACCGTGTGAAGGCCATCGCCGAGCTCGATGAGGGCGTCAAGACCGCCCTCGGGCGGGCCAGTGCCGACAGCAACAAGGACGCTTTCGGCAAGGGCGCCGACGAGACCCTCAGCGGGTTCAACGCCGGCGCTGAAGGCGACCTGGCCAAGGCCATGAAGCCCGACCGATCCAGCGCCGGGACGAAAGAGGACAAGACCGGCCACACCTTCAGCGGGCCCAAGTACGGTAAGGAGGCCTCGGCCAAGGCGTACGCAGACGTCTTCCACGAAACCGCGCAGGGATCGATGTCCGAGGGGGACCTGAAGCTCTCCGGGATCGCCGACGCCTACGGCGGGGGCCGAGCCACCGCGAACTTCGGATTCACCGACCAGGGGTTCGTCTCCAAGGCCGAGGCGTCCGCGGGAGTACGGGCACTGGCCGAGGGCCGGGCCGAGTACGGCTACGTCGGGCAGTACGCGCGGGCGGAGGGGTTCGCGGGCATCGAGGGCAGCCTCACCGCCAAGGCGACCAAGGAGGAGGTTACCGTCGGCGCGAAGGGGTTCGTGGGCGCCAAGGGGACCCTCGCCGGCGGTGCCGAGGCTTTCGGATTGGGCGTCGGTGTGAACGCCGAAGGATGGGCGGGCCCCGGTGCGGAAGCCTGGTGGGGTTACAAGAAGGACAAGGAAACCGGCGTGTGGAAGCTCGGCGGCGACGCGGGTCTCTCCCCCCTCGTCGGCGGCAAGGTGGGACTCGAAATCACCATCGATCCGCACAAGGTTTCTGAGGCCGTCGGCGACGCCGCTGACGCCTTGGCCGGCTTGTTCGACTGATGTACGTTTCCGTGGAAAGGGGGCTCTGAAATGCCCGCAGAACTGCCCGTGCCCATCGAATTCCGGTTGCCGGAAGGCTGGCTCCCGGCCAAGCCGAACGAGGTCGACGCCGAGGGTGTGGCCTTCGCCGCGGTACACCCCCGTCCGGATGCCGGGTTCGCCGCCAGCATCGCCGTCGACGGCGGTTTCCTGACGGAGACCGACACTCTGGCCGGGCTCGCCGACGAGTCGGCGGAGCGACTGCGCCGTGCCGCCGACTCGGCGGAGGTGACCGACCGCCACGAGGTCGGCTCCCCGGACGCACCGGCCCTGACCCAGCGCGTGGCCCTCTCGGCCGTCGTCGGCGACGCTCGCCGCGACCTCGTCCAGTCCCAGGTGTACCTGTCCCTGCAGGACGTCGCGGATCCGCGCAAGCGTGCGGTGGTCCGGCTGGCCTTGACCGCCACCGCTGCTCAACACGACGCGGTCCTGGGCGAGTTCCAGGAATTCGTCCGCAGCGTGCGCCCGGACTCCGCGGCGGGGGCCTAGCCATGGGCCGCCTCACGGACAGGTGGACCGGGACCAGGTACCCGCGCCACGGTGTCGGCGCACGGCCCGCCCCGGAGGTCCGGGCTGCGCTGCTCGCGCTCAACGGCCCGGGCGTACGGTTCGTCGTGCGCGAGGGCACCCCGAAGGAAGGCGCCGACCTGGTGGCGGAATTCGAATATCCGGCGCTGGACCTGACCCTCAAGACCCGGATGCGCCTGGACCCTGCGGCGCACGAGGTGCGCGTCCTGGAGGAGCAATGGGAACCCACGGCCGACAGCGCCCGTAGGCAGTACGGCCGCGGACCGGCCAACAAGGTGTTCCGGCAGTGGGAGACCACCAAGGGGCCGGACGGCCGCCGACACAAAGCCGAGACGTTCCGCTTCAGCTCGCAGGACATGAGGAACCCCCTGCAGCGAGTCGTCCTCGGCGCGGGCTGGACCTGGCGGGGAGTGCTGTTCAAGCTGTGACGGCGGCGCAGGTGGGCCGGGCCGGCTGGGCCCGAATGGCCGTTGATCATCGGCGGCTCGTTCGCGGCCCGGTGCGCGCCGGCTTTCGCCGTCGTCCGCCGACGCGGCGTACGGGGCTGGAAGGCGAGGGAGCGGGCACACATCGCGACCTTCGGCCGGGCCCAGTGGCTCTGACCCACCCGTGTCGAGAGGGGGTCACTCGCGCGCGCAGGCCCCGTCGCCGTGCAGGACACGCCAAGGGGTTCCGAATCACGCGCCCGCGTCGGGCCGCCGTGGCGGCGGCCAGTCGGGGGCGGGGTCCTCGGCGAGCAGCGGTCGGAGGGCGCCGAGGACCGCGCCGATGCACACGTCGCGCAACTGGGTGCGGGTACAGGTCTCGTGGGTGAGCCAGTCGATGCAGAGGACCTGGACGAAGACCAGCCAGCTCTTCAGGACGCCGGACACGGCCTCGCGGCCGCCCTCGTCCGTGAGTGGGAGTACGGCCAGTAGCCGCGTACGGAGTGCGTCCAGCTCGTTCGTCATGATCGTCTGGATCACGGGATCGCCCGCCAGGACCCGGTTCGCGGCGAGGACGGCATGCCGGTTCGCCACGAAGTAGTCGAGATGGACCTCCATCCCCTGGACGAGCTGCTCGACCAAGGAGTCGGCGGGGTCGAGCCGGGTTTCGGCGAGCAACTGGTCCGCCGCTTGTTGGTAAACGGCCGCGAAGAGGTCCTGTTTGCTGGAGAAGTGACGGTAGAGCAGGGCTCGTGAGACGCCGGCCTCTTCGGCCACCTCCTCCATCAGGACACCGTCGTACGGGCGCGCGGCGAAGAGCCGTGCTCCGACGGCGAGGAGCTGGGCGCGGCGGTCGGCGGGGCTGAGTCGTTGGCGGGACGGCACGAGCGAAGACTACTTGACATGTGTCTACTAGTGCGTCCAGCCTAGTAGACACATGTCAACTAGGCTCCACCGAGAAGGCTCGGAGGGATCATGGCAAGGACCCTGCGCACACTCACACAGCTGATGGGCTGGTCCAGCGTGGCGATCGGCCTGTACCACGTGCTCCTCGGCAACGCGGCGATCCCCGGAGCCGGTTCCGCCGGCACGACGGTCGACAGCTGGGGCCGGTTCATGGGAGCCAGCTTCGTCGGCTACGGGCTGGCGTGGCTGTGGGCCGCGCGGCAGCGGCCGATCCCGGCTCAGGCGGTGCGCTGGCTGGCCGGCGTTTTCCTGCTGGGCGGCATGGGCCGGCTACTCTCGCTCGCCGTGGACGGCTGGCCGCACTGGTTCCAGATCGTGCTGACGGCGATCGAACTCGGCCTGCCCCCGGTCTTCTTCTGGCTGGCCGCCGCCGACGAGCGCGCCGCGCGCAGCAACAAGGAGAACGTGGCCGCCGCGCAGTGAACGCACCTCGGTGAACGCGCCTCGACGGGGCGCGGCCCGGAGGCCGGCGTGGCTCGTCAGGAATCAGGGGCCCACGGCAGCGCCGGGGCAGGCAAGTGCCGGGAAAGGCAAGGCGCCGGGGAATGCGGCCTGCCCGCCCCACCGCGCCGCCGGGACCGCGGGGTCCGTCCGGTGAGGCTCCGCCGGTCCGCGCCGCGGGTCTGGCCGAGTCAGCCTTCGAACCACACGACCAGGCGGACGCCCTCGTCGCCGTGCAGGCTCGCCAGCCTGCGCATCACCGACCAGACGGCGCCCCACTCGCTGTCGGGCACGGCATCCTTCCTCCTCAGGCGGCCGACACGGAAGAGGCGATCGCCGTCGGGCCACTCGGTGCCCTCGGGGTAGATGCGTCCTGCTCGGTACAGAGCCTCGGGGTCACTGGGGCCGGCGAGCTCTGCGAAGCGGGCGAGGCTGCTGTTCCGGCCGTGCAGCGCCCAGGTCCCGTCCGGGCTGCGGCGGTACTCGTGGAGGCAGTGGTCGACCTCGTTCGCGGCCTCGTCCCAGTCCGTGGCCGCCAGCTCCGCCCAAGTGATCCACGAGGCAGCGGTCGCGTCCGAGCTCCAGGACTCGAAGTCGGCGAGGGTCTCCGGCGAGACGTCGGGGGGCAGGCCGCGGTCATGCGCGAGGGGGCGGAACCGTGTGGTGTCGCGTACGCCGAACAGGGCCCCGAAGGCCGCGTACGAACGCCCGTTGTAGAGGTGTGCGATGTCGATCGCGCCGCTCCAGCTACGGTCGTCCTCATCGAGCCAGCGATCCCAGCGGCATTCGACGAACCCGTGTATGTCTGTCCCCATGGCCTGGATTGTTCTGCGTCGAGGTAAGACGTGCACGGGGTTTCCGGCGTACCGGGCCGGCCCGCGGATCAGCCCGCGTAGTCCCGGATGACCCGGCCGGCCAGTGCCGTACGGGCCGGGGCCAGTTCCTGTGCCACCGCCGCCGCGCAGGCCTCGGTGTACGTGACCTGCGCCGCGTACGGGCCGCCCGTCGCGGCACACCGGCGGCGCAGGTGGGTCGGCGGGTGGGTGCTGTCCACGCTGTGCCCGCGCCGGGCCGCGACCCGGCGCAGCCGCTCGTACTCGTGCTCCGGTACGGCGGCCATGCGCAGGGCCAACCGCTCCCACAGTCCCCGCTCCGCCTGCTCGCGGGCCTCGCGCCCGGCCGAGCCACCCCGTACGTGGGCCGCCACCGACTCCCGGCGCAGCTCCGGACCGACCGCCGGACTGATCAGCAGGCGGTCCATCAACCCGACGGCCGCCTCCGTGGACCCGGCCTTGGCCGCGCTGACGTCGGCCAGGTACTCGGCGCGTTGCGAGGCCCGCAGCGTCAGGTGGTCGAGGAGTACGACCAGCCCGCAGACCGCCCACCGGGGCAGGAACGTCACGGCGTTCACGAACCGGTCGAGCAGGCCGCGCGGAGGGGTCGGCGCCAGCACGTAGGACCAGGTGGCCAGCGCCCGCAGTGCGCCTCCCGTGACGATGCCGCGCCGGGTGTCCCCATGGGCGAAGTGCCCCAGCTCGTGCCCCAGCAGCGCCACCCGCTCCTGGGGCGGGAGTATCTCCCACAGCCCGAGGCCCAGGAGCATCATCCGGCGTGCCCGCCAGCCGTACGTGGTCACCGCCGCGTTGGACTCGGTGGTCACCACCACGGCATGCACCCCGGCCGTCCCGACCGCGGCCCCCACCTCGTCGATCAGCTCGAACAACTTCGGCGCATCGGCGCGGTACAGCACCGGCGCGTCCTTCGGCAGCCGCTCCGGCCGGGGCCGCAGCACCGCGGCGAGGCCCAGCAGCAGCGCGCCCAACACGGGCTGTACGCCGGTGTCCCAGCCCAGCACCACGAGAAGGATCCCCGTCACCGCGAGCACCACGGTCACCCCGTGCACCACCAGGGAGAGCGCGAGCGCCGACAGGGTCGCGGCATCGCGCCCCACCGGCTCGCTCCGGCCCCCGCCCTGCTCCATCTCGGCCGCGAGCTGCTCCCCGTACGCGTGTGCCAGCCTGCGCCGCGCGGCAGGGATCCGGCCCGGCTCGGGGTCCGGTGCGCCCGGATCCACGTTCCAGTCGCATGCCGCGCACCAGTCGACGTGCCTCGCGTCCACCGGGACCGGAGCCCCGCACTCCGGGCACTCCCGAACGGACGTCACCTCTTCGGTACTTCTGCTTTCCATGATTCCCTCCCCGCCGCGGACCGGAGGCCCGCGGCCCGGGCAGGATAGGGCGCCCGCCCCCAGCCCACGAAACTCGGGCTGACCTGCACCGTTTCACATACGCACGCGTCGTGGTCTCGTGCCGTCGTCCTTCCGTCGGCGGGGACCACAGCCGGTAGGCCCCGGGCCCGACAGCACGTGGAGCGTGCACCTACAGGGCGAATTCGAGGTAGGCGGCGCGCTTGTCCTCACGTGCCGCGAGGGCCTTGCGCCATATGCCGAGGGCGAAGGGCGGAATCATGCTGGGAGGAATGTCTTCGGGCAGGCAGAAACGGATCTCACCGATCTCCGACTCCTGGAGGGTGATGGCCCGCTGCTGCTCCGGGCTCAGCTGGGGGCCGTCGAAGACGTAGAAGACGTGAGACCCTTCCGCCCTGGTCACCCAGGCGGACACGAGCAGGTCCCCGATTTCGAGGTCCAGGCCGATTTCCTCACGGACCTCGCGGCGCGCGGCGGCGGTGGGGAGCTCACCCTCCTCAAGGTGACCGCCCGGCAGGTTCCACCGCTCCTTGTAGACGGGGTTGACGATGAGCACCCTGCCCTGCTCGTCCCTGACGATGACGGCGGCGGATGCGGTGGCCCTCGTGCGGCCGGCGGACGTGGTCATGGATGACTCCTGTAGTGGGTGAAGAGAAAGACCGGGTCGTTACGCGCAGGCGCCGCGATCCTCCGGGACTTCGCCGATACGCCCGGTTCGCGGACCGGAGCCCACATGTCCAAGCACGCTGCCATGATCCAGTACACCTACGCACCCGGCTCTCCGCGCCGTGCTGGGCCCTGCCGGCAGCGGGTCTGCTCGCCGCCGGGTACGCCGTACCGGTGATCGTGTCGCGCGAGTCCTCGGCCCGCACGGGGACGACACCCGGGGGTCCCGGTGAGCGGTACGCGCGACTAGATGAATGAGTCCAAGGGGTGTCGTTGCGGTCAGTGATCGTAGGCAGTGAGTGATCGCTTGATGGGCTGTCCAGTCAGGTCGTTGTGCCAGATCGCCGCTGTGAGTGCCTCGATGACCTGCCGCAGCGGCTTGAACAGGTGTGACCCGGCCAGCTCGGCTTCCCCCTTGCGGGCGGGCCGCAGCAACTTCAGGTGACGCTCGTCCGACGGCAGGCCGCCACGGCGCCAGCCACGGCGAAGCCTTCGACTCGTCGTCTATCCGGGCACAGAGTGCCGTTGCGAGGGTGTCCAGGTCGTTAGTCACATATCGACGTGGGATGCCCTCGTCTCATGCCCGCAGGCGATCACTTGGACTCATCCAGGGATCCGGGGCGGCGCCCACTGCGCTGACTACGCGTCACGATCATTTCGCAGGGCCTGGATGAGCCAGGGGTACACCGGGATCAGGTTCGGTACGACCTGCCAGCCGTTGACGATCCACACCAGCCGCCAGTATCGGTCCACCCGGGGATCGTGCGCCTCTTTGAACTGCTGGGCCATCCAGTCCCGGAATTCCGTGTCAGGGGTGCGCGCGAACACCTCGGCGAAGCGGTGCACGAGGTCGTCGATGACGGGTGCACCCCTGTCGCTGAGCGGGTCGATGCCCGACTCCATGGCCTCGACCACCTTCTGACGGGTGAACTCCATCAGTTCATCGCCGGCATCGCTCTCGATGTCGAGCGTGCGCCCGGCGGCCTGGCACCTGGCCGTCCGACGCATCCGGGCCCGGAAGTCCTCGTCGCCGACCAGCTCGGCGAGTTCCACCCACGCGGAGACCTGCTCGCTGGACGGATCATCGGGGAGGTCGGGAGTGGCAGCGCGAACCATGGTCACTGCGGCCGGGTCGGCATCCACTGTGCCGAAGGTGCCATCCACGAAATCGTCGATCAACCGTCGGCGTTCCTCGCCGGACAACTGCGTGAGCCTGTGCATGAGCTTGGTCTCCTCGGGGTTGGACCCGCTTCTGGCCACGACTCGCAGAACGCTCCGACGCAGTTGCAGCACCCGGATCTGGACGTCCGTGGCGTCAGCGTGCGCCGCGGCGACTTCCGCCACCGAGAGCTCGCGGTCCAGCACCCGCTGAATCGTGGCCAGGTCCATGCCCAGCTCGCGCAGTGTGCGCAGGAGTTCCAGACGAAGCAGTGCGTCGTGGTCGTAGAGCCGATAGCCGGCGGGACTTCGGGTGGTCGGCGCTACCACCCCCGAATCGGAGTAGAACCGGATGGTCCTCACGGGCAAGCCGGTCCGCCGGGAAAGCTCCCCGATCGAGTAGAGGGTCGTCACGTCCATGTCCCCCACTCTGTTGTCTCCAGTCACTGGAGACTCAAGGCTATTCCCCAGCCGGGCCTCGACTGAGACGTTCTCCGAGTTGCTGAAGCATGCATCGCGGGCTCTCCGCTGACCGCCAGGACGACGGGCACGCCTTGCACGCGCTGTGCGAGCGATGACAGCGACATGCGTCACCGCTCGCTGGCGGCCTATGGCTACGAGCCCTTGGACTCAATCATCTAGGGTGGAGCGATGTCGACGATCAAGCAGTTCCAAGTCACTTTCGACTGCGCAGAACCTGAGCGCGTCGCTCGTTTCTGGTGCGAGGTGTTGGGGTACGTCGTACCGCCGCCGCCGGCGGAGTTCGCCACGTGGGACGACTTCGATCGCTCGCTGCCGGCCGAGCGGCAGGGTTCGAAGTTCGTGTGCAGGGATCCCTCGGGTGTGGGCCCGCGACTGTTCTTCCAGCACGTCCCCGAGGGCAAGGTCGTCAAGAATCGGGTGCATCTTGATGTGCGGGTCGCCACCGGACTCGTGGGTGAGGAGCGCCTGGCCGCGCTTGAGGCCGAATGCACACGGCTGGTCGCGCTCGGCGCGGTGCGCGTGCGACTCCTGACTGCCGATGGTTACGACGAGTCGTGCATCGTGATGCAGGACGTCGAGGGCAACGAGTTCTGTCTCGACTGAGCGACCGAGAGCGTTTGTCCCCTACCCCTCGCCGACATTCGGCCCGGGCCGGTCGGCGACACACCGCCCGACACCTCGCCGTCGGCGCGGGGCGCGGGGCGCTCGGTGGCCGGTGACGCTGAAGCCAGGTGCTCCGGCGGCGCCGCCGGACTGCCGGAGCACCGCGGACCAGCCCCGGTGTGCGCTCAGCGAGCGGAGGCGAGCGCGGCCACGTCCACCTTGTACGGGGCGAAGCCCGCGTTGTCCTTGCAGCCGAGCTCCTCCCAGGTGCTGACCTTGGTGTCCGGGTCGGTGCCGGTCAGGTGGTACTTGCAGGCGCCCTTGATGTACTGGCCCTTGACGCCTCCGGGGAAGTCGATCTCCTTGTTCCAGAGGTACGGCGAGTTGTAGTTGTTCAAGCGCGCCGTGGCGTTCACGTCGATGCCGCCGGGTGCGTAGATCTCGTAGACCCAGCCCGTCTTTTCGGTCCCGTAGGTGGCGAACTTCTGGGCCACCCACTTCTCGCAGCTGGTGCTCAGGTGCGCGCTGCTCTGCCCGCCACCCTTGACGATGTACTCGGCCAGCGGGGTCACCTGGTCGCCGCGGGGCGTGAACCCGGTGCGGAAGATCTCGTCGACGGTTTCGCGGGTGTCCCCGCGCCACAGGGTGTTCACGTCGCTGCGCCACTGCCAGCGCTCGTCGGCCGCGCTGGACGCGACGTCCAGGTCGATCTCCTTGTTGGTCGTCGTGCGGTACCAGTCCCAGGGGCGGTATTCGACGGTCGGACCACAGGGTGCAGTCAGGTCGTCGGCGAGCGCGGCGGGAGCGGCGGTCGCCGGGGTGACGGCGGCGGCCGAGATGAGGGAGACCGCGGCGAGGACCCGCAGGGCTGTCTGCAACATGGTGAAGACCCATCAGTTGATCAACATGACGGCCCTGTTATAGGTGGATGCCCCGCACCCGACGACCCTGGCGCCAGACCGTCCACCCACCCGGGTGTAACAGTCGTACCGGGTAAAGGATTCGCCGACGGCCACACGCGCACCGGGCCGCTGCCCCCTCGCGCACGGGAACCACACGATGTCGGGGCGGCGTCTGCCGGGGAGCGAGCCTATGCATCACGACAGAAATCTGGAGGCGGAGTGCAGCCGGAAAGTGGACCAGGTGTCGGTCCCAGCCCGAGGGAGGCGGCCGCCTTTCTCCTGGACAGGATCCGGCAGGGCAACGACTACGCCCGCGGCAAGAAGAAGCGATTCGGTCGAGGTGCCTCCGTCACCAAGGTGGCGACGCTGCTCCTGTCCGCCGCGTCCACCGTCATCCTGGGCCTACAGAACCTCGACGCGTGGGCCGGTCTGGCCTTGGCGTGCGTGGCGCTGGTGACGTTGCTCGGAGCCGTCGAGCCGTTCTTCAACTGGCGCTCCCGGTCGGTTCTGATGGAGGAAGCCCAGTACCGGTTCCAGCGACTTGCCGATGACCTCGAATACCTCGTGGCGTCCACGGCCACCCACGAGCTCACCTTCGACCAGCTGGACGTGATCTTCGGTCGGTACCAGACGATCTGGGAAGACCTGAGCCGCACCTGGCTGGAGCACCGCCGGGAACCCGCGCCCTCGGCCCCCGTGTAGGGCGTGCCTCACGAGGCCCTAGCATCGGCCCATGTCCCCTACCTCGTCCCGGGTCGAACTGTGCCCGCTCACCCTCGCCGACCAGGACGAGTTCTGCTCGCTCGTGAGGGCCAGCGCCGAGCTCCACTTCCCTTGGATGCAGCTGCCCGCGACCGCGCAGGAGTTCCAGGCCTGGATGCGCCGCTTCAACGACGGAACCAACCTGGGCTTCATGATCCGCGTCCTGGAGACCGGCGAGGCCGCCGGCATGGTCAACATCAACTCGATCATCCGGGGCCGCTACCAGGGCGCGTCCCTCGGCTACGCGGCTTTCGCCCCGTCCGCGGGCCGGGGGTACATGGCCGAAGGGCTCACCGCCGCCCTGAAGCACGCCTTCGACGAGCTGCGGCTCCACCGACTGGAGGCGAACATCCAGCCGGCGAACAAGGCGTCCTTGGCCCTGGTCCAGCGCCTGGGCTTCGGCTACGAAGGCCTCTCCCCCGCGTACCTCTACATCGACGGGGCCTGGCGCGACCACGAACGTTGGTCCGTCACCGCACCCTCTTCATGGACGCCCGACCCTTCCCTCCCCGAGGTCTAGGCACCACCGGGCGGGTCGGCCTCCTGGTTGCGGTGCAGGGCGTCGCGGAGGCGGGCCGCCTGGGTGACCAGCCGGGAACGGCCGGGGCGGGCTGCGGTGTCGTCCAGTCCGGCGGGACACGGCGACGCGGCCCCGCACTGCTCCACGCACTCGGCGGCCGTCTCCAACAGCTCTCCCGTGCCGCGCGGTTCGGCGGAGCCGGTGAGCAGGGCGGGGAGGAGTCCGGCGAGGACGGCCCAGGTCGTGCCGTGGGCGCCGGTCGCAGCCGTGGTGCGCAGCGCGTCGGCGAGGCGGCTGGGCTTGACCGTGCCCAGGTCCAGCAGTTCGGTGAGGTCGGCGCCGAGGCGTGCGGTGTCCAGCTCGCCGCGGCCCGCGAGGGTGAGCAGGCTGTCGACCGCGCGGAGCCGGTCCTCGGCGTGCCGGGCGCCGAGCCCGGTGGCGACGGCGAGGTGCAGGGCCGGTCCGGCCGGGCCTCCGGCGGCGGCGAGCCCCGGCAGGACGTCCGTGCCGCGGCGTTCGTCGTCGAGGGCGCAGGAGGTGACGGCCGGGAGGGACCACGCCGCCAGGGTCTCGCGGTCCTCGGGCAGCAGCGCGATCAGGGTCTCGGGGGCCCCGCCGTCCCAGCAGCGGCCGGACACCGTCCGCCGACGTCCCAAGGCCCGGAACTGCTCCGGGAACTCCGCGACCACAGTGGCCCGTTCGCCGGTGTCCAGGACGTGGCGGTCGGGTGCGCCACCGTACCGGTGGTACTCGGCCGGCGCGGTGTGGCGGGTGACGGCCGCGGGCCGGCCGCCCTCGCCGAGCCAGTCCGCCAGCCGGTCGCCTTCGGGCGTGCCCAGGGCGGCCGCTTCCGGTAGGGCGGACACGTCACGGCGGACGCGGAGCAGGGCCTGTGCGAAGTCCGCCGGGGCGGGGGTCTCACCGAGGCGGGCGTATGCGGTGAGCCGTGCGACGAGCACGTGCGGGTCCAGGGTGCCGGTGCTCAGCGTGGGCGTGGCGAGCAGGAAGGGCAGGGGGCGGGTGGCGATGCGCTGCGCGGCCTCTGCCAGGCGAGCGTGACGAGCGACGGCCGCATCGGTGTGGTGGCAGTCGCTGCGCCAGCTGACGAGGGCCGGCCGGGGCGGCCCGGCAGGGCGGGCGTCCAGGACGGCGGCGGCTACGTGCTCCAGGCCGGACAGTTCGTCGGTGTAGAGGTGGCGGCGTTCCGGGTCGAGCCAGTAGCGGTCGGCGAGCGCGGGCCGCAGGGACTCGGCCAGGGCTGCGCGGTTGCGGTGTGCGTGGCGGACCAGACCGTCCAGGGCCCGCTCGAACTCCTCGACGGTCTCGGTACGGGAGTTGACCACGGCCGCGACGAGCTCCACGGTCTCCGTGATCGTCTCCGGGGCCGGGGCGAACGGTACGGGGAGCGGGGGCGGCGGCAGGAGCTCCTGGTACGGGCCGGTGTCCTCGTCGGGGGCGGCGTCAGCGCCGAAGACCTCCACCGCCCGCGCACGGTGGACCGGACTCAGGAGGTGGGCGCGGTCGGCGAGTTCGGCGCGCAGCGCATGGTCGTCCCCGCCGAGATGTGCGGCGGCCAGTTTCAGTGCCCGCTCCTGGATGTCGGTGTCCGCGTGGCCGAAGGCCTCGCCGAGCACCGGCAGCAACTCGGGCGCGGCGGACCGGTCACGGGCGAGCGTCTTGCCGAGGAGCACCAGCTGCGCCCGTACGAGCTGCCGCTCGGGGCGGAAGAGCACGGCGGCCGACATCTCGGCCAGCAGGCCGGGGGTGACGTGGCCGGCCGCGGCGAGCCGGGCCACCACCTGCTGCGCGTGCCCGGCCACGGCGGACGGAGCGTCGGCGGCGATCGCGATCCAGTCGGCGGTCCGCTCCCGTTCCTCCTCCACGGTGGGCTGCAGGGCCCGCAGGACGGCCCGGTAGGGCTTGAGCACGAGAGCAGTGCCGCCGCGGAGCAGGCGGGCGGTGCATCCGTCGAGGAGGGCGGCGCGGTCGAGCAGTCCCTCCGCGGCGAGGGTGGCCAACGCGGTGGGCCACTGGTGGGGGTCGTCGGGCTCGCACGCCCAGGCCAGGGGGGTGACCGGTTCGGGGGTGTCGAACAGGCGCGGGACGAAGGCGGTGAGATGGGGGTCCCGGCGCAGGGCGTGGGTGAGGGAGCCGCGGGAGTCCCTTACGGCCGTCGCCCAGCCCTCGACGCAGCCGTCGGTGGTGGGCACGGGGCAGCCGGCCCGGCGGACGAGCTCGCCGATCAGCGGGTAGTCGTCCCGGACGGTGGAGGGGCGCGCCGCGAGCCGGTGGGCGAGGTCGCCGAGCCACTTGGCGTCCCGGTCGGCCAGCGCCTCGACGAGGGCGTCGTGGGGCAGTCTGCGCCAGCGGCGCATGTCGCGGCCGCCGATCCAGGAGGCAGCGGCGGCGGCCCCGGTCTGGCAGGCGGCGCCGGCGACCAGCAGGGCCGGGCTGATGCGGTCCCGTTCCTCCCAGCGGGCCCAGCCGTCGGCCCGCAGTTCGCCGCGCAGCTCCTTCAGCGTGGCCAGCAGGTCCCGGCGCTGGGCGCGGTCCAGTGGCGCCAGCAGGGCGGGCAGCGTACGGGTGCGGCCCGCCCGGACGGCGGCGAGGACGTCGAGCTGGGTGGTCATCGAGCATCTCCGGAAGTGGTGGCGGGGGCCGGGGTGACGGCGGCCGGGGAGACGGCGGCCGGGGTGACGGCGGTGGCGGCGCGCAGGGCCATGCGGGTGGCGAGGGCGTGCTTGCAGGGGCCGCGGCGGCCCCGGTAGTCGGCCCACCACTGGCAGGTGCAGCTGAGGGCGCCACCGGACTCGCGCACCCGGTAGCGGCGTTCGCCGGACGCCACCACGGCCGTGCCAGGACCGTCGAGGGTGACGGCATCCTGCTCCAGGAGGGCGCGGGCGGCGACCAGCCGCGGGTTGTGGCGCTCGGCGCGCCGGGCGTCGTACGGCAGTTCGCGGTGGAAGTACGCGGCTTCGGCGAGGTCGTAGCCGACCCGGCCGGCCGTGCCGAGACGGGTGAGGGCGGCCCGCACCCGCTCCGCGGAAAGGCCCGACTGGTCGGCGAGATCGGCCACGTCGATACGGGGTTCCCACGCGAGCAGGACGGACACCAGCTCGGCGTCCTCGCCCGCCGTGTCGGAGGCGAGGGCCTCCAGGACGCTGCCCTCACCGGAGAAGCCGCGGTCCGCCTCCGGGGAGAGGGTGAGCGTGAGCCGCATGCCGGGCAGGGCGACCTCCCAGGCGGAGGCGGTGGGCGCGCCGTCGTCGCCCTGGGGCCCGGGCCCGTACACACGCAGGCCGGTGGCCTGTCGCAGCACGCGCTGGAGGGCGGCGAGGCGCTCCGGTCCGGGCAGGCAGACCGCTCCGGGCACGGGGCGCGTGGAGGGCCGCAGCGTCCGGCCCGCGGGGACCACCCACAGCGGCCCGCCCGCCGCCCCACTTCCGGAGGGGGTTCGCGGAAGCGCCCGCAGGTAGCGGACCGCCTCGGCGGCGGTCAGCTCGGCGCGCAGGTCGAACCCGGCGGTGATGGCCTGGGATTCGGCGAAGCCGCGCAGCCAGCGGTCGGGCAGCGGGACCTTCTTCTCGACGACCGGCCCGTCGAGGGTGGTGACCGCGAGCTCGTCGGGGCCGACCCGCAGGTACAGCGGGTCGTCACCGGTGAGTCGGGACAGTGCCTCCCGCAGTGGGTTGTTGACGTCGACGTTCGTGGTGCCGTGGCCGGTGTCGGCATCGAGGAGGGCTTCGGGCAGGACGTCGAGGCGGGCGTAGACCCCGCAGCATCCGGAGAACGACTCGAAGCGCAGCCGGTCGCCGTTGGCCGTGACCACGGGGTCGAGCGAGGCCCGCTCGGTCCGCCGGAAGTAGCGGGCCCCGGCCACGTCCGCGACGGCCAACAGCGCTCGCGCGGCGGCCTGGGGCTCGCCCAGGAAGCCGGCGAAGAACCGGGGGTGGGCTTCGGCCCCGGCGGGCGTCAGGCCGCCCGCCGTCTCCAGGCCGAGGAGCCGGTCCGTACCGTCTCCGGTCAGTGCGGAGGAGGCCGCGTAGGCGAAGGTGTGTGCGGTTCGCGTCATGTCCCCGACGCTACGAGGGGCCACTGACAACGCCGTTGGTGAAGCCGCCGGCCACGCGGGGCGGGTCGGGGCGGGTCCGGCGGGCACACCGCCGGGCTTCGGACGGGTCCGGCGGGCACACCGCCGGGCTGCGGGCGGCCGCGCCGTGGTCTCAGCGACCGGGCCTTCACCCGGTGCCGGGTGCTCCCCGCCCGGCGGTGATGCGCCGCAGTTCCGGGACGGCGTGCGCCGGCGCAGGCCGCACCAGGGTCAGCCGCCGGATGTCACCGGATCCCCTTACCGGCGCGTGCGGCGGGGTGCCGTGCCCTGGGCGGAGGCGTCCTTGGATTCGACGCGTCCCACCGGGTCGGGGCCGGTCGTCAGGGCCTCGCTCGCGGTCTGCCACGTGGGGGCGCCGGGGTGGAGCTGGGTGTGGAGGTAGGCCGCGGCGAGCCGGGCGAGGGCGGCGACCCGCTCCGGGTTCTCGTCCGTGGTCTCGGCGGCGTCGTATCCGGCGATGCCGCCGAGACCGTGCTCCGCATCGAACAGGGTGAGCAGGGTCTTGGGGCCGGGGGCGAGGGTGTAGGGGTCCGCGTGCCACTGCGGCCCCATGTCCGTGAAGTGCCGGGGGTCGTCCTTGTCTCCGGCGACGACCAGTGCGGGTGCAGTCATGGTGGAGAAGTCGACGGCCCCGATGATCGGCCACTGCTCGGCCACGGGCCCGTTGAGGACTTCGCCGCCCCTGCCGGGAGCGGCGAGCAGTACGCCGGCCTTGATCCGGGGCTCGACGAGGTGCACCACGTCCCCGGTGTCGGGATCGGTGAGCCCGGCGCCCAGCAGGAGGGCGGCGGTGAAGCCGCCGAGCGAGTGCCCGACGAGGGCGACCTTGGTGGGGTCGATCCGTCCCGCGAGCTGTGGCACGGCGTTCTCGATCACGTCGAGCCGGTCGAGGACGTGGGTCATGTCCTCGGCGCGGGAGCGCCAGAAGTCGGGTGCGCCGGGTGCGTCGGCGACCAGGTGGCTCAGTGTCCGGGAGGTGAGGTGGGTGGGCTGGACGACGACGAACCCGTGGGCGGCCCAGAAGTTCGCGAGCGGCGCGTAGCCGTTGAGCGAGGAGAGGTGGTTCGAGGGACCGTGGCCGTGGGAGAGCAGGATGACGGGGAGGTCGGTTCCCGTCATGGGTGCGGAGACGCGTACCTGGAGGTCCACGGGACGTCCTGGCACGGAGAGGACCACGGGGCTGAGGGACAGGACCGGGACGGGTGTGCCCAAGGCGTCGGCGCTGGTGGCAGTGGAAGTGCTCACGATGCTGGTTCCCTTTGGGTGGCGCCTGCCGTCCGTCGACCTCCTGTGACCGGCGGACGGGCGTGGCGGGCGTGCGGGCATGGCGGACGGGGCCGTGGCGGGCATGGCAGGCAGCGGCCCGTTTCGGCTAAGCTGAAACGGAGCGTCGCTCCATTTAGTATTCGGAGCGCTGCTCCGCTTTGTCAATCGGTAGGGGAGGACTACGTGATGGCCACCGATCGCCCGGCAGGTCAGTTGCCGTCCCGGGGCAAGCGGGCCGACGCCCAGCGCAACCGGCAGACGGTGCTCGATGCCGCCGCCGAGGTGTTCGTCACCTCCGGCGTCGATGCGCCGATCCGCCAGATCGCGGCCTGGGCGGGCGTCGGGATGGCCACGATCTACCGCCACTTCCCGACCCGGGCGGACCTCGTCACCGCGGTCTACCACCACCAGATCGAGGCGTGCGCCGAGGCCGGCCCCAACCTGCTGGCCGACGCCGACTCCCCGTTCGACGCGCTACGCCAGTGGATCGACCTCTTCGTCGACTTCCTGGTCACCAAACACGGCCTCGCCGACGCCCTGCAGTCCGACAGCGACCGCTTCGCCGCGCTGCACGCCTACTTCCTCGACCGCCTGCTGCCCGTCTGCGCCCAACTGCTCGACGCCGCGGTCGAAGCCGGCGACATCAGCCCCGGCACGCAGCCGTACGAGCTGATGCGCGGCATCGGCAACCTCTGCGTCGGACGCGACAACGACCCCCGCTACGACCCCCGACACCTGATCGCCCTCCTCCTCCAAGGACTCCGGCGGCCCCACGCGTCCTGACGCCGCGGACCTGGTGGCGGCCTGTGCCAGGGCCTGCGTCACGGCCTGTGTCACCGTGCCGAACCCGCTCACCCCGGGGGCACGCGCACGGCTGGCCGATGCCCTCAACCGGGACGAGACACCCCGCCACGGAAGCGGAAGTTGAGCCAGAACCGCGGCCCGTGATCAGTACGATCCGGCGTCGACTGCCGGAGCCGGAACCGGAACCGGGGGCGGTTGCGGCAGGGACGGCGCGGACGGCCGCGTCGGGCCGGAGAGTGCTGCGGCGAGGACGCGCCCGAAGCCGACCAGGTGGAAGGGCAGCGTCATCGCGGTGAGGACATGGGCGGCCCTGTAGGTCCCGACGGCGGATAACCAGCGAGCGCGTCGGCCGTCCTCATCGAAGTCGACCGGAAGCGGCGCAGGCCGTCCCCGTCCCGCTTCAGTCGCCGCGCCCGACACCGCGGTCGGGTGCGCTCATGTCCCCCGTCCCGGGCGTGCCGTCCGCGAGTCCGTAGCGCAGGTACACGGTGCCCTTCGGGCCTGCTACCGGGGGTTCGAGGAGGGTGACGTTGGTGGGCACCGCACCGTCGCTGAAGACCTTCTTCCCGACTCCGAGCACGATCGGGTGCACAGGTCGAGCCGGTCGAAGAGCTTCTCGCGCAGGAGGCTCTGCACCAGGTTCAGGCTCCCGACGACCTTCACGTGCTCGTGCCGGTCCCGGATCTCGCGCACCGCACTGGCCAGGTCCGGGCCGAGTTGGGTGGATCCGGCCCACGAGAGGTCGGGCCTGCCGCGGGAGGCCACGTATTTCGGAACGCTGTTGAAGAGCGTGGCGATCTCGTTGTCCTCGCCGCCCTCCTGGTGGGGCCAGTAGGCGGCGAAGATGTCGTACGTCCGCCGGCCGAGCAGGAGGGCGTCCGTGCCCTCGTACGCGGCACCGACCTGTGCCCCGGTGACCTCGTCCAGCAGGGGTGCCTGCCAGCCGCCGAACGGGAACCCCACCGGGTCCTCGTCGGGGCCGCCGGGCGCCTGCCCGACGAGGTCGAGGGTCGCGAACATCTCGATGTGGATGAGGCCCATTCCGTGCTCCCGATGAGTCGGTTGTCTCCGTCAAGAGATAGACCTGCGGGCGCCCGCAAACTCATCGCCGCGCCGGAACCCGGCCCCACCACGCGGCACGACAGGTCCGGGGTGCTCACCGAACACGTCCGGGCCGAACCCGGCTGCCGCCCGGTCCCCCTGCGTTCACACCGTCCAGAACTTCGACCCCGCCGGGGGCGCGGGGCGCGTCGTCCACCCCGACCGGTCGGCCGTCGGGCTCCAGTCCGCGACCTCGCCGCCGAAGTAGATCGAGAGCCCCCAGTAGTACCCGTCCTCGTGAAGGATGAGTTCGTTCTCCTGCGACAGATCGATCCCGCACCACTGGGCGTTGATCCTCGCCACGGCTTCGCCCCGGGTGATCGAGAACAGCTCGACCATCTCCGCGGCAATCGCGTCCAGGAGGTCCAAGCTGTCGGCCGAAGTGGCCATCAGGTACTCGCTCGTCGCGTTCGGCTCCGTTGCTCCCATGTCGTCATTCTCCCCTCACCCCGCCGAAGCCTCGAACGGCCCCTCGCAGCACACGGGTGGGGCGGCGGCCCGGCGGTGGGAGCTACGGAGGACGGCGACCAGGGTTGCCAGGTCTGCGCCGGCCACCGGGTCGTGCACGTGACACGCTGCCGCCTTTGGCGAAGGCACCGCCGTCCCGGAAGGTGGAAGGTGGTCTCGGGTCCGCCGAGGACGAGCCGCTGCCAGCCGGCGAGACCGTACCGGCTGTCCTGGGCGCGCGTTCGGACCACGGCCAGGTTCACCAGACGCGTCGCCGCGCGCTACACGTGCCCGCGGGCGCTCCTGCGCATCCGCGTCGGCCGCGGGGCCGAGCCCGGCGAAGCGCTCGGCCAGCTCTCCAGCCAGGCAACGACGACGGCGGCCGTGGCCCCGGGGCCGGGCGGGGCCGACGGCCGACCACGGCCGCTGGACCTGACGGAGGCGGCCGAGGACGCCGTCGCCCGCACGCCCGCACGGCCGCCCATGGGGGCGCGGTCGTGGGCCTGTGCCTGCCGGCCGGGCCCGGGAAGGCCTGATCCCGCGGGGCACGGACGGGCAGCGCCCACCGCGCCGTCCGGAAGACCCCGGACGGCGCGGTGGGCCGCCGGTCGGCCCCGCCATGTTCGTCGACGGCGCCGGGGAGCTCTCCGCCGTCCGGCCCATCAAGGGCACCGGACATGACGCCGAAAAAGGATCAAGTGGAGTCGTGCCAACCCCCGCGTTCCGGTACGCCTCCGCGCTCCGCGCCGCCCCCGACGGCGGCGGACCCGTACCCCGGCCGCCGAGGCCCGGAGGAGATCCCGCATGCGCGCCTTCCTGCCCTTGACCGCTGTCGCCACCGCCACGCTGCTGCTCACCACGGTCACCGGCGCGGCTCCCGCGGCGGCGGACCGGAGCCCCGACGGCGCGCCGCTGACCAAGGTGTCCCACGGTGACCCGTACGCGGACTGCACCATCGGCGCGAGGTCCCCCGACAGCGTCGTCTATCCGAGCACCGAGGTCGAGCCGTACCTGTCCGTCGATCCGCGCGACCCCAAGCGCGTGGTCACCGTGTTCCAGCAGGACCGGTGGAACGACGGCGGCGCCCGTGGCCTGGCGGCCGCCTGGACCACGGACGGCCGCACCTTCCGCCGGAGCACGCTGCCGTTCAGCCTGTGCGCCCCGGGCGGCGCGGACTTCGAACGGGCCTCCGACCCCTGGGTGAGCACCGGACCGGACGGCACCGTCTACGCCGGCGGGGAGGGCATCGACTTCACGCGGAGCACGCGCAGCGCCCTCCTGGCCGCCACGTCCCGTGACGGCGGCCGCACCTGGCACGACCTCACCACCACGCACGTCGACGAGGAGCCGTTCTTCAACGACAAGCCCTCGCTCACCGCCGACCCGATCCGCAAGGGCACCGCCTACCAGGTCTGGGACCGCCTCGACAACGACCCACCCGGTCCCAGCTCCCTCGACGGTCCGGGCTACATCTCCCTCACCCGCGACGGCGGCCGCACCTGGAGCCGGGCCCGGCCGTTCGTCGACACCAGCGCCGTGCCCAACACGCAGACCATCGGCCACCTGATCGTCGTCGACCGGCGCACCGGCACCCTGTACGACTTCTTCGACCAGATCACCTACGCCGACGACCTGAGCGCCGTCGTCGAGGCGCACTACGCGGTGGTCACCTCGACCGACGCCGGAGAGACCTGGAGCTCTCCGGTCACCGTGGCCCGCGACTCCTCCGTACCGGAGGTCGACCCGAACGACCCCAGCAAGCTGTTGCGCTCCGCGGCCACCCTGCCCAGCCCGGCCGTCGACCCGAAGACGGGCGCGCTGTACATGGCCTACGAGGGCTCGGACTTCTCCGGTGGCAAGTTCGACGCCGTCCAGTTGGTGCGCTCCACCGACGGCGGACGCACCTGGGGGGCTCCGGAGTTGATCAGCCCGGAGGGCGTGCCGGCCTTCTCCCCGTCGATCGCGGTCGACGAGCACGGCACGGTCGCGCTCACCTACCACGACCTTCGCTTCCTCAAGCCGGGCGACACCACGACCCTGCCCACCGCGTACCAGCTGGCCACGCTGGCGCACGGTGACCCGGAGCGCCGGACCGAACGACGGATCTCGCGGGTCTTCGACTGGCTGCAGGCGCCGTACGCCGGGGGCTACTTCCTCGGCGACTACCAGGGCCTGGTGGCGGACGGCAAGGGAGTGCGGGCGGTGCTGACCGAGACCAACTCCGGCGCACCACAGAACCGTACGGACGTGTACAGCGGCAGCTTCCGCACCCGGTGACCGTCGGGCGCTCGGCTGAGCGGTCGGCCGGCTGAGGTTTCACGCGGGCGCCGCGGCCGACAGTCGGCCGCCGGTCATCCAGATGCGCGACATCGCGTCGGCCAGGGCGGGGAACCGGGCGGCTTCGCAGAGCATTTCCGAGAGCACGAGCATGCCGTGTGCGGTGCACTTCGGATCGCGGTTCCGGTGCAGCCAGATCACCGCGTTGCCCAGGGGCCGGCGCCCCAGGGAGATCCCCAACCGCCGTACGGCGGCGGCCGTCTCCAGGTCGGAGCGGTCTCCGCCGAACGGCAGGACTTCGGTTCTGCGGATCCCCGGTGGCGCGAGGGAGTCCCGCACGTGGCGGACGCACGCTTCCGGCGGGGCCTGTCCGTTCTCGAAGGTGTTGCGGAATCCGACGACGCGCATGCCGGCATTGTGGAGGCGGAGCTCGATGTAGAGCTCGATGGACAAACCCCGAAGCTGAATGCGCAGGGGCAGGTAAGCCATTTCCCCCGGACTCCGCGAGGCCCCGCCGAAAAAGCCTTGAGCATCCGTCGCCCTCGACCGGATGGTCGACGTCAGGAGCTGATACTCGTCCACCGATGCGTGCTCCGGGGAGAACGACACGGGCTTCAGCACGGCCGTCTTCATCAGGGGAGACCTCCGGAAGTCGGCCTTCGCTGAATTAATCTGACCGCGATCGGTTCGATCCTTCTGCATTCACGCATGCGCATCCACCGCCTTCGACGTCATCCCCATCGCAGGGTTTCGGACCGGTCCGTTCCTTTGTAGTCGTCCTGGTGAGGGTCGAGTGAATTGTTGGCCTCTGATGCTAAGAAATCGGCGCCCCGTCAGCGGGCGGTCGGCGGCCGCGGCGGGCCGCCGTCATCAGGGCCATGACCGTTCGCGCCATGACCGTTCGAGCCATCACCGTTCGCGCCGCCGCTGCCGCGCCATGCGGCGTAGAGGCCGGAGACGGCGACGGCAATCGTGGCCAGCGACTCGGGTGCCACCCCGCGCAGGACGAGCACCATTGCGGTGCCCAGCACGGCGAGAAAGACGATGAGGTCCTGGACTCGGCTGGTGCGCTGCCTCATTGCGGTGTCCCCGTTTCTGGTTCGGGCTGTGTCCGTGCCGTTCTGCGGACACACTGGCCGTGATGCGGGGTGCTGCGGAAGGTGCAGCAGTGCTGCCGGGAAACCGGCAACACGCAACGGGTACGGAAGTGGGGAACGGATCGTGGCGAACGAACTCAAACCGGTCCACGACGGACTGCCCCCCGAGAGAACCGCCCTCGCACAGGCGCTGCGTGACCTCTTCGCAGGCCTGGGGGTCACGAGCCGTCGCTACGCGGCCCGCCGGTCGTACGACTCCTCCAGCGTCTCCCGTTACCTCAGCGGACAGCGGCTACCCCGGTGGGAATTCGCCCTCAACCTGCTGAACGATGTCGCCGAGGCGCGGGGCACCACCCCCACCGAGGAGACCGTCGGCATGCTCCGCACGCTGCACGCCGCGGCCTGGCAGACCGGCAACAGCCCGGTCCACCGGGTGGAGCTGCTGGAGCGACAGCTCGCCGAGGCCGACCGCAAGGCCCAGGGGGCGGCCGCCCGGGAACGCTGGCTGCAAGACACCCTCGAAGACCGCGAACACCGGATCAGGGACCTCGGGATGCGCTACCGCGAGCTTCAGGCCGGAGCGGCCTTGACGGATCCGGTCGGCACCGACGGCGAGTCGACGAACGAGCAGGCTTGGCTGCGTGCGGAGATCCGCGACTTGAAGGAAGAGCTGACCCGCGTACGGGCCCTGCACCGCGAAGCGGAGGACCGGTGCGAGCGGCTGGAGCGGGAGCTGGCGGAGGCTGAGAAGACGGCCGCGCGCGACGGAGCACCGCCGCTGCCCGCGGCACGAGAACTCCTCGACGGCGGCCTGCGCCTCCAGGGCACGGCGGCCGGGCGTGACACGTACCCCACCGTGAACATCGGGCACAGCACCGGCGACATCACCGTGTTCACCGACAGTTGGCAGGTGGACGAGGAATTCGTCTCCTCGGTGAGCGTCCGGCTGCAGGGCGCCGAGGGAGACATCGGCAACGGCCTGCTCTTCGATGCCGAAACGGTGATCACCCTCGGCTCGTCCCTGGCCAGGAGCGAGGTGCGGAACTCACTGGGGCAGGTGAAAGTCGTCCTCGGCACGAAGTCGGTATGGGGCACGCCGGTCGAGGAGCGGACGGTTGCCAGGCCCGACATCCGGGAGTCGATGCCCTTGTGGGTCCTGCGTCTGAGCGAGCCGGTCGCCGTTCCGGATCGGCCGCTGACCTACGACTCGCGCGTCATGCCCGGCACACGGCTCGTCGTGAGCGCGCACACCCCGGAGTTCGGTTCCTACTCCTGCGTTCTCGATGTCAAGGGTCGCTCGGGGGGCTGGTTGCGCGCGTCAGGTGAGGTGATCTCCGGGCTGTCCGGAGCCCCGGCCTTCTCCAGCTCGGGTTCGCTGGTCGGTCTGGTCGCGCTCCGCGCCAGGGATGGGAACGGGGGATTGATCCTGCCCGTCACGGCGCTGCGCGCCCTGACCACGCTCAAGCTGGACGTATAGGTTCCGGCGGGGTCAGGGGCGAGGCGCCGCTTCCCAGGGGTCCGCACACAGGTCGGCCGTGCTGCGGCGCTGCCGTATCCGCGCGGGTTCGTCCGCGGACTTTCCCACCGCGACCATCGAGACGATCGCCCATCCGGGGCCGGGCCGGAGTTCGGCCGTGAGGCCTTCGAGGTCGAAGGCCCTGAACTGGTGCGCTGCCAGGCCCATGGCCTGGGCCTGGATGCTGAGATGGGCCACGGCCTGACCGAGGTCGTAGTCGGCGAACTCGGAGTACACCGTCGTCGATTCGTCCGCGTAGCGGCGGGCCGAAGCGACGATGAGGAGACCCGCGTCCGTGGCCCAGCGGGCGGAACTGGGCGCCAGATGGGGCACCAGCCTGTCGTGGTCCGGCTCACCCGGCCGGGCCACGAAGAAGCCCCACGGCTGGGAGTTCCCGGCGGACGGCGACCACCTGGCCGCTTCCAGGAGCAACCCCACGGCGTCGTCGTCCACGGCGCCCGACGCATCGAACGCGTACGGGCTGAACCGGCCGGCCAGCAGGGGATGGACCCGACGGGGACCCTCAAGATCATCAGACACAGTCAGCGCCAACCATCCGCCCGGCCGATCCATTCCGCGCGAGGTCCAGGCCTCCCCGGGCAGGCTCGCCTCCTGCCCCTCCTGCCCCTCCTGCCCCTCCTGCCCCTCACGCTCCGGCAGGTCCGTCCTGGCTCTGGCGCAAGGGAGCCGGCGTGAGCGAGGATCACGCCCTCATCACGCCACCACTTCCTTACAGGAGGACGTCTATGGCTCGCCGCATACCCCGCGGCCTCGTCTGTGCGGGCACCGCCGCCGCGGCGCTGTTCGCCCTGGCCGGTCCCGTCTCGGCCCTGCCCTCGGCGAACCCCGCCGGGACGCAGGTCCCCCGGGCGCGCGTCTTCATGGTCAACCCCGTCCAGTCCTCGGGCGACCAGACGCTGACCGACGGCAAGGACGGCGCCGACGCCGTACCCGCCTCCGCCTACGCCGTGGCCGCGTTGCGCAATCTGGACGACAGCGGCTCGCTGTCCGGGAAGTGGGCCTACGTACGGTCCGAGACCGGCGGCGCCGCGAAGACCTCGGAAGCCGCCGGATACGACCGCGCCGATGACCAGTTCGAGCAGGTCATGGCGTACTTCTGGGTGAACGAGGCGCAGGAGTACCTCCAGGGCCTCGGCTTCGGGAGCGAACTGCCGGGAGCCAACGACCGTGCACAGCCGGTACGGATCAACCAGTGGGGCGCCGACAACTCCTTCTTCTCGGACAAGAAGGCCGAGATCCGCTTCGGCAAGGGCGGTGTGGACGACGCCGAGGACGCCGAGGTGATCGTCCACGAGTACGGCCACGCGGTGCACGCCGCGCAGGTCCCCGGCTTCGGCAGCTCCCCGGAAGCGGGTGCGATCGGCGAGGCGTTCGGCGACTACCTCGCGGTCGAGGTCGGTGCACACGCGGACGAGGCCTACGGCTGGCCGCGCAAGACGGATCTGGCGTGCGTCGGCGACTGGGACTCGACCGGCTACAGCGCCGCCCCGCACTGCTTGCGGCGGATCGACGGCTCCAAGGTGTACGCCGACCGGGTCGGGGAGGTGCACGCGGACGGGGAGATCTGGTCGCGCGCGCTCTTCGACATCCGCGGCGCGCTGGGTGCCCGGACGGCCGACCGGATCATCGTCAACGCGCAGTTCGGCTTCCGTGCCGACACCGACTTCGCGGACGCCGCGCAGGTGACCGTCACGACGGCGCAGCGCATGTACGGCAACAGCGCGGCGGACGCCGTGCGCGCCGCGTTCAAGGCGCGGCAGATCCCCGGGATCGGGTAACCGCCGCAGTCACCGTCGCACCACGTGCGCAACGTTGCCGCCCCGGGCCGTCGTCCCGGGTTCGTCTCGGACTTCCTCCCGGGGCGGTAGCGGACCAACTCCTTCCGATACCGGGCGCATTCACCGCCGAGCGGACACCGCCGTGCGCTCTCCGGACAACGAGAAGGTCAAATTCTTGTTGCGCACCTGCCAATCAGGGGTGACTTGCTGGCACTGTCTCCACCACTGCCCCTTCCCCCACTGGCAAGCCAAGGAGCAACGAGTGACTCACCCCACGTCCTCAACCCCCACCTCCCGCGGCCGTGTTCACGCCCTGCGCGCCGCCGCTCTCGTCGCCTCGGCCGCGATGGTGGCCCTCGCCGTCCAGAGCGGTCCCGCCAACGCCGCCGCCGAGCGCGAGGCCGGCGCCACGGCCGTCTCGCTGACCGGGACGGCGCGTGCCTCCGCGATCGCCGAGGCGCAGTCCGACGCCCCGTCCACCGCCAAGGCCATCGGCCTCGGCGACCAGGAAGGGCTCGTGGCCCGCGACGTCGTCAAGGACGCGGACGGCACCGTCCACACGCGCTACGAACGCACCTACGCCGGCCTGCCGGTGCTCGGCGGCGACCTGGTCGTGCACGCCGCCAAGAACGGCGCGCGCTCCACCACCAAGGCCTCCGAGGCCCGGATATCCGTCGACACCAAGGTCGCTTCCCTCGCGGCCCCCAAGGGTGCCCGCAAGGTCGTCTGGGCCGCCGGCGGAGCGCCGGTACTGGCCTGGGAGGGCGTCACCGAAGGCGTCGGGGCCGACGGTACGCCGAGCAAGCTGCACACCATCACCGATGCCCGCAGCGGCAAGGTGCTCTACTCGTACGACGACATCGAGACGGGCATCGGCGCCAGCGAGTACAGCGGCTCGGTCACCCTCGGCACGAAGGCCAACGGCTCGCAGTTCGAGCTGAACGACACCGCCCGCGGCGGCCACAAGACCTACGACCTGGCCGGCGGCACCAACGGAACCGGGTCCCTGTTCACCGACGCCGACGACACCTGGGGCGACGGCACCCCCGCCAACCGGCAGACCGCCGCCGCCGACGCCCACTACGGCGCCGCCGTGACCTGGGACTTCTACAAGAACGAGCTGGGCCGCCTGGGCATCCGCGGCGACGGCGTCGCCGCGTACTCCCGCGTCCACTACGGAAACGCCTACGTCAACGCCTTCTGGGACGACAGCTGCTTCTGCATGACCTACGGAGACGGCGCGAACAACACCAAGCCGCTCACCTCGCTCGACGTCGCCGGCCACGAGATGTCGCACGGCCTGACCGCCTCGACGGCGGGGCTGCGCTACACCCGGGAGTCCGGCGGTCTCAACGAGGCCACCTCCGACATCTTCGGCACCGCGGTCGAGTTCTACGCCGCCAACGCCTCCGACCCCGGTGACTACCTCATCGGCGAGAAGATCGACATCCGCGGGAACGGTACGCCGCTGCGGTACATGGACAAGCCGAGCCGCGACGGCGCCTCCGCGGACTACTGGGACAAGAACGTCGGCCGCCTCGACGTCCACAACTCCTCCGGTGTCGCCAACCACTTCTTCTACCTGCTGTCCGAGGGCAGCGGAGCGAAGACCATCAACGGCGTCAGCTACGACTCGCCGACCGCCAACGGCTCCACCGTGGCCGGCATCGGCCGGACCAAGGCGTACAAGATCTGGTACAAGGCGCTGTCGGTGTACATGACCTCCTCGACGGACTACGCGGGGGCGCGGACGGCGACCCTCAAGGCCGCGGCCGACCTGTACGGAACGGGCGGCGCCGAGTACCAGGCGGTGGCCGCCGCCTGGACCGGGGTCAACGTGAAGTAGCCCCCTCCCGGCGGGGCTGGCCCCCCCTCCGCCCGCGAGTGGAGCCCGAGGCCCCCACGACGACCCCGACCCGGACGCGCTACGCCGGTCGGGGCCGTCGCGTCGGCGGCCGGGCGGACCGCCGCGGGTCCCGGGCCCCGCGCCGAACGGGGTGCTTTCCGGTGAAGCGCACGCCGCCGCCAGTGAGCCTCACCGCGGCCGCCCGCACCATTGCCGATGCTCCTGTCGTGGACATCACGGACGCTACCGAGCGCTAGGCGGGCGGCATGGCGGAGGCGGGAATCAACTACGCGGCAGCGTTCGAGGCGCTGCCCGGCATGGTCGCGCTCCTGACTCCCGACCTCAAGTACGCGGACGTGAACGCGGACTTCGTGCGCCTGTCGGGGCGCACGCGCGAGCAGCTGGTGGGCCGCCACCTGTTCGACGTGTTTCCCGACAATCCGAACGACGCCTCCGCGTCCGGCGCGCGCAACCTGGAGGCGTCACTCAAGCGGGTGCTCACCACCGGGGAGCGGGACACCATGGCACTGCAACGCTACGACGTGGAGTCCGCGGAACGGCCCGGCGAGTGGGAGGAGCGGTACTGGAGCCCGGTCAACGCCCCCGTCCTCGACGCGGACGGCCAGGTGGTGCTGCTGGTCCATCGCGTCGAGGAGGTCACGGCGCTGATCAAGGCCCGCGGGGGCCCGGGAGGCGGCCACACCCGCGTGCTGGAAGCCGAGCTCTACACCCGCGCCCGGGAGCTGCAGGAAGTCAACGAACGGCTGCGTCAGGCCCACGCCCGCGAGCGGGAGGTCGCCCTCGCCCTCCAGGAATCGATGCTGCCCACTCCCGGGCCGGTGGGTCACCACCGTGCCGCCGTGCGCTACCGGCCGGCGGTCGGCTCGCTCAACGTCTGCGGCGACTGGTACGACCTCGTCGACCTGTCCGGCGACCGCATCGGCGTCGCCGTCGGGGACGTCGTCGGCCACGGCCTGCCCGCAGCCGGCGTCATGGGCCTGCTCCGCAGCGCCCTCAGCGCCGCCTCCCGCGTCGCCGAGGGCCCCGCCCAGGCCCTGGAGGTCCTCGGCCTGTACGCCCGTTCCGTCGAAGGCGCCGAGAACACCACCGCCGTCGAAACCTACATCGACTGGGACACCCACACCATCACCTACAGCAGCGCCGGCCACCCGCCGCCGGCGCTGCTCCGCACCGACGGCACCGTCGAATTCCTCGACCAGGCCACCGATCCGCCGCTCGGCGCCCGCCCCGACCACGCCCCCCGGCCCCAGGCGACCGTCGCCTTCACCGCGGGCGACACCCTCGTCCTCTACACCGATGGCCTGATCGAGCGCCGCAGCGAGGACATCGACACCGGTCTCGCCCGCCTCGCCGACTCGCTCACCCGCCACCGTACGGCCGTCCCCGAACGCCTTGCCGACGCCGTCCTGATGGAACTGCTCCCGGCGGGAGGCGCGACCGACGACGCCGCCCTCGTCATCGTCCGGCTCTGACGGGTCATGACCGTGGTCGCCTTCGCGGGCGACTACGATGCCCGGGTTCGGCAGGGCGGGACGGCGGGGGTGCGTGGCATGAGCGGTCAAGGCGGGGACGGGTACGCGGGCGCGGGTCCGGGAGCCGGTGCGGGCGCTCCGCCGCCGGCGGGCCGGACCGGCCCGGGCTCTCAGGTCCCGCCGCAGGGAGCCCCGTACTCGCAGCAGCCGGGGTACCCGTACCCGCAGCAGCCGGGGTACCCGTACGCACAGCAGCCCGGATACCCGTACGCACAGCCGGTTCCGCCGCAGGGGTACCCGTACGGGTGGGGCCATCCGCCGGTTCCACCGCCGCGCGTCGAGCCCTCGCGGGGCCGGAAGATCCTGCGCGGCCTCTACAACCCGTTCTACGCCTCCCAGTCGGCCTTCCGTCCGTCGCGTCCCGGGATCGTGCACGATCCGCAGGTGCGCAAGCTCCAGCTGTGGCGGACCGTGTTGGGGCTGGCGGCCTGGGTGGGCCTGATGGTCGCGTACAAGGCGGTCGTCAGCGCCGACGACGTCAAGGCCGCGGCGGACGACCGCCTGAACCAGAGCTGGTCCAGCGTCCTGGTGCTGGTCTGCACCTTCCCGGTTGTGGTCGGCGCGTTCGTGGCGGTCGCGCGGGGCGGGTTGCGGCGCGTCTACCTGCGACGCGCCCTGCGCTCCCTCGGCGCGGTGGTGGCCATCATGGCCTCCATGGGCACCTCGGCGCTCGCGATGGCGCCGGAGTTGGCGGGCTTCCGGGACGCCGTCGGCCTGCCGGGGAAGATCGTCATCGGGGTGCTGTGCGCGTGGTCGATCGGCTTCGCCCTCTACGGCATCGGCCTGTCGCTCGTCCACGTCTTCCGGACCGCCGACATCCACGAGGTGGTGCCGCCGGTCCTCGCCGGCATCCTGGTGTGGGAGATGGCGGTCCTGGACGTGGTCACGGGCGCCTACCCGCAGGTCCCGGCGGGCGCCCGGGCGGTCTTCATCCTCGGTGCACCCGTCACCGTCACGGCCCTGTCCTGGTGGGAGATGCACCGGCTGCGCCGCCACCACGGGCTGACGGTCCGCAACGCGCTGGGGCGCTGACGGGCCGGCCGAGCGGCTAACGGCAGTAGTTCGGGGCGCACAGGTACGAGCCGCCCTTGGTGACTCGGCGGGGGAAGCGCTCTGCGGCCGCGTTCCCGTGGTCCGGGAGACCGACGCGGGGGTTGCGCGGCGGGTTGCCCGGAGCGCAGCAGGCCTGCGGCGCGGGATCGGGATGCCGCTGCGGCTCGGCGTAGTGGTCGGACGTCCACTCCCACACGTTCCCCGCCATGTCGTGGAGCCCGTACGCGTTCGGGGTGTACGTGCGCACCGGAGTCGTGCCCGGGGAGGGGTGCGCCTTGGAGGCCGGCAGGTACTGCCAGGGGAACTCACCGTGCCAGGTGTTGGCCATGCGCCTGCCCCTCGGGGCGAGTGGGTCCTCGGCCAGATGGACGACGTGCGCGAGCGCGTCCTCGTACACGGGTCGGGGGAAGACGAACGGCCCGATGGCGAGGTAGCCCCGAGCCGGGCGGTGGGGCTGGCGGAACGCGGACCACGTGACGCTCCCGGGGGCGGCGGTGATGCGGGTGAACAGCGGCCAGCATTCCCAGATGCCGCAGAGACAGCCCAGCACCGCGGTCGCGTCGTTCGGCGCGTGCCGGTGCTCCGGGGCGGCGTTGCCGAGGAAGTGGGGTGCGGGATCGCCGAGGTCGGACGGTGCCAGTCCGCCGTACTGGTGGAACAGGAAGTCCTCCACATCCTCCGGCGTCCTCTCGTACGGACCCTCCTCCTGCAGCCACAGGGGACGTGTGGCATCGGCGGCACGGACGCGGAGGCGGGCGCCGTCGACGCGGATGCCCCACAGGCGGGCGGACCAGCTGCCCGTCGTCCGGCATGGCGGTGAACGTGCCGTAGTCGCTGCGTTGTTCGTCGATCAGGAACGCCACCGGCCCTGCCCCTCCCCCTGCTGCCCTTGCTGTGACGGCGCTCGCTCCTCGCCACCTCAGCTCTTTCGAGGACGTCTGCAAGAGGCCACTTGGACAGGGAAAATGCAACTTAGACAAGGCCTGCAGTGGGGGCTATCTTCTCCTGACATCGGCGCCGCCCACACTCGCACAGGGGTTCCATCAGCCTGAGTCACCCGCAAGGGGACGTGCCGATCACGACCACGGCTCCCGCCCCCACGCGCAAGCCGCCGAATCGAGTCCGCTCCCGGACAACGAGACCGTCAGGGACTTCCACACCAGGCCCCTCAGCCGTGGAGAAACGCATGCCCCATCTTGCTCTGTACACGTTCGGCGTCCTGCAGTCACCCGTCGCCGATCCCGCACGTCTTACGCGGGAGTTCAACGAAAGCGGTGACGCCGTCTACCGGGAGATCGGCCAGCACCCCGGATATATCGCTCGTGCTGAAGCGGCAGACCGTAGCCGGGGCATGTTCGACTCGGACTGGGGTGACTGGGGAGAGTTTGCCGTTCCGGCCTGGTACGAGAAAGGCCGCACGGTGGAAACCACCGCCCTGGCAGCGACCCTCTCCCTCTGGACCGACCTGGGATCCGCCTTCGACTCCATCTACACCGGTCTGCACCGCGTGGCGCTCAACAGGCGTTACGACTGGTTCGAGAAGACGGGACACCCAAATTACGTGTTCTGGTGGGTCACCGACGGCGCGATACCCACCTGGCAGGACGGGGTTACCAGGCTGGAACATCTCCACGACCACGGCTACGCACCGCACGCCTTCACCTTCCACCACTCCTTCGATCCAGCCGGAACGCCGACCAGGCTCAAGGGCATCGGACCGAAGGGCTGACATCGGAACGAAAACCGGCGCCAAGCCTTGATCGCAGCTGGTGGGCGGCTGACTGGTCGTCAGTGCCGGGGTGGTGGGGTGTGCGATGGGCATCGTGGGTGTCCTCGTCGTGTACGGGGGTCCGGGTCCGTCCCGGAGGCCGGGTGTCGGCGCGCGCCCGCTCAGGCGGTGGGGGCGCCGAACCAGCGGGTGGCGGTGCGCCGGAACGCCTCGGGGTCGGGGTCGGGGCCGTCGGCCCAGGCCACGACGCCGTCGGGCCGGATCAGCAGGGCGCCGAGTCCGAGGTCGTTGGCGACCGGGCCGGGGGCGTAGCGGATTCGGTCCTGCCAGTGGGTCGCGGTCTCCCGCAGGGTCTGTGCGGCGGTGAGGTCGAGGGCGACGCCCTGTCCTTCGCGCAGCAGGTCCCCGAGGCGGGTGCCGTCGCCGAAGCGGAAGTCCGGGGCGGTGAAGCCGACGGTCGGCTGGTCGTCGCCCAGGTCGTAGTGGTGGGCGAGCCCGGAGGTGGTGCGGAAGACGTGGGTGGTGCCGTCGATGGTGCGCAGCAGGTCGTGGACGAGCTGGCGCAGGGCTGGGGTGTTGGGGCCGGGGTTCATCGTGGCGACCTGGGCGCGCGACCAGTCGAGGATGGCGGCGCCGACGGGGTGGCGTTCGGCTGTGTAGGTGTCGAGCAGGTTTGCGGGGGCGGTGCCGTGGAGGGTGGCGGCGAGCTTCCAGCCGAGGTTCATGGCGTCGCCGATGCCGAGGTTGAGCCCTTGGCCGCCGAGCGGGGAGTGGATGTGGGCGGCGTCGCCGGCGAGCAGGACGCGGCCGTTGCGGTAGGTGCTGGTCTGCATGGCGCGGTCGGTGAAGCTGGAGGCGAGGTGGACCTCGTTGATCGTCACGTCGGTGCCGGAGATGCGGCGCAGGACCGTCTGGACGTGGTCGCGCGTCAGCGGCTGGGAGCGGTCGAAGGCGCCGCCGTCGAAGTCCATCATGCCCAGGTGCCCTTCGAAGGGCGTGCGCAGGTACATGCCGGTCGACGTCGAGTTGAAGCCCAGGTGCAGCTCGGCCGGGTCCTCGAAGACGACGCGGGCGACGTAGCCGGTGAACAGCGGCTCGGTGCCGACGAAGTCGAAGCCCGCCAGGCGGCGCACCGTGCTGCGTCCGCCGTCGCATCCCACGAGCCAGCGCGCCCGGTACTCGCGGCCGCCGGCCCGGGCCAGGACGCCGTCGCCGTCCTGGTCGACGGCTTCGAGCGGGGCGTCGCGCACGATCCGCGCGCCGAGCGCGACCGCCCGCTCCTCCAGGACGCCGGTGACCGCTTCGAGGCTGGTCATGATCCCTTCCATCGCCGGGCCGGGCAGCCGGGGCGGGAGGGCGCCGGTATCGATGTCGGCGGCGTCCAGGCGCAGGCCCGCGAAGTGGCTCACGTCGCGCGGGGCGGGCGCCTCGTGCGCGTCGGGGTGCGCGCCGACCTGCTGCGCGTCGGCGCGTGAGGCGTCCAGGAGGGCCGTGAGCATCCCGCGGCGGTAGAACGCCTCGACGGACCCGGCGTTCAGGCCCCGCATCCCCAGCGGGAGCGCCCAGAACGGCGAGGCCGCCTGCGGGTTCTTCTCCAGTACCAGGACCGAGCAGTTGGCCAGGGCGAGTTCGCCGGCGAGGAACAGGCCCACCGGCCCGGCTCCCACGATCACCACGTCGTGCATGTCGGTTCTCCTCCAGTCGCGAGTCCCCGGGCCGGCCAGGGCTCTGGGGCTCGGGCTCTGGGGCTCGTCGGGGCGGGACCGTGCTCCGTGAAGCGCGAAGCCACAGCCTTGGAGCATTGCTCCAATATTGGAACCGTACTCCATGTTTGGAGCGGTGCACCAAACCTGGCAGGATGAGGGCATGACCACACCGACACCCCAGTCACGAAGGCGCAGGCAGGTGCTCTCGCGCGAGCGCATCATCGAGGCGGCGGTCGGTCTGCTGGACACGGCGGGGGCGGAAGCTCTGACGGTCCGCGCGCTGTCGGACCGCCTCTCCACCGGGTCCGGGGCCATCTACCACCACGTCGGAAACATGGGCGAGCTGCTGCAGGCCGCGACCGAGAGCGTCGTCGCCGCCGCCCTTCCCGCCTTCCCCGCCCCGCAGGAGCCCGTAACGGCTCCCGGGGCCGAGGACACCGGCCGCGACCAGATCCGCGCCGCCGCCCTCGGCCTGTACGACGCGGTCGCCGAACACCCCTGGCTCGCCACCCAGCTCGCCGTGCAGGTCACCCGCAGCCCCTGGGGAGCGGTGACACCACGTGTCTTCGAGAGCATCGGCGGGCGCGTGCGCACGCTGGGCATTCCACGGAGCGACTGGTTCGCCACGACCTCGACGCTGGTGCATTACATCCTTGGCGCCACCAGCCAGAACGCCCAGCCCACCGACACTGCGGACGACATCGCGGCCCCGCGGGCCGGTGCGCAGCGCGCCGAATTCCTCGACTCCGCGTCCAAGGCGTGGAAGAGCCTCGACGCCGGCGACTACCCGTTCCTCCACGCCATCGCCGACCAGATGCGCCAGCACGACGACCGGGAGCAGTTCCTCACGGGCATCGACCTCATCCTCGCCGGCATCACCGCCATCAGCCGCCCTTCCTGAACCCGCGCCCACCGGAAAGCCGGCCGACCTGGCCCTTCCCGCCTGCGGGCCCCACTACATCCGCCCGGCTGCGTGAGGGCGGCATCCACGTAGCAGGTGTTGAACAGCACCGGGGCGTTGAGGACCCGGCCGAGCGCGCTGATCTGGTCCTCGATGCTTCGGGTTCGGCCTGGCGTACACCGAGGGCACCGGCACGACGAAGCGCATGCCGTCCATGGAGGCGACCAGGCCGCCGCCCCACGCCCGGGCGAGCGGGATCGACGCCTGGGCGTCGATCAGGGCGGCGTTCGCGGCCCGGTAGGTCTCCATCCGCAGGTAGATCTGGTCGACGTGGGACAGCTGCCCGTACCGCAGGGCGTCCGCGCCGCCGACCACCGGGGTGTAGCCCGTTGCAGCCGTGCGCGACCAGCAGCGTCACCGAGGGCGTGGCCCGCTACGTGCAGTGGCTACGGAACACCCCGGCCGCCGCCCCGGACCGGCTGCGGCGGGAAATCGCCGCGGCCTAGATGACCGGCGGTCGCCCCAGGCGGGTCAGCCGCCAGACGGTCTGCCAGCGCATCGGGCGCCGGGGCCCGCCGGACGTACTGACGCCCTCGGCGAACCCGCCGAACCAGGCCCGCAGCCCCGCCGCGGAACGGATGCGGGCCACGGTCAGCGCCACCCACACGCCGAGGTAGACCGGCACCAGCGGCGCGGGCAGATGGCGCTTGGCCAGCCAGACCCGGTTGCGGGCCGTCATCCGGTAGTAGACCGCGTGGCGGGCCGGCGACGTCTTCGGGTGCTGGAGCACCAGCGCCGGTTCGTACAGAACGTCCCAGCCCCGGTCGACCGCCCGCCAGGCCAGGTCCGTCTCCTCGTGCGTGAAGAAGAAGGCGTCCGGCCAGCCCCCGGTCTCCTCCAACATCGGCATCGACAGGGCGTGCCCACCGCCCAGGAACGTCGTCACCGGGCCCCGCCGCATCGGGTCACCCGCCCGCAGACGCGGCACGTGCCGCCGCTGGGTCCGGCCGGTCTCGTCCGCAATCCGAAAGGACACGATGCCCAGCCGGCGGTCCGCCGCGTACAGGTCGGCGATCCGCCGGAAGACGTCGGTCTCGATGAGCAGGCCGTCGTCGTCCAGGTCCACCAGGACGTCGACGTCCCCGAAGTCCCGCAGGCGGTGCCAGGCGACGTTCCGGCCGCCGGACACCCCCAGGTTCTCCTCCAACTCCACCCCGGTCACGCCCTCGGGCAGTCCCTGCAAGGCCGTGCCGTTGCCGACCACCACGACCCGGGCCGCCGGTTCGTCCTGCTCGGCCACCGAAGCCAGCAAGGCCAACAGAGCGGGCATCCGGTCGCCCATCGTCAGCACGGCGACACCCACGCGCGGCCGGACCACGACCACCACCACTTCCTCCCGGGACCAGCTGAACGGCGAGCCTATCCCCCGCCGCCCCGCCCTTGTCCCGTACGCCCGCAAGGCCGTGCTGCTGCGCCCCGGGGCGGGTGAGCCGTCGCCGTACGCCGGTCATGTCGGTGGTCCGCTGCTGTGGCCGGACGACGAGGAGTGGCCCCGGTGTCAGGGGCCGCACATGGTCGAGGTGCGGGTGAAGCTCTCCGGTGCCGACGTGCTCGACAAGGTGACGTGGGAGCGGATCCGCCGGGTGCCGGTGTCCAACGTCCCCGGCGTACCGCTGATCGGGGTCGCGCGACTCCTCAAGCAGGACGTACCCCTGGCCGACTGGCCGGAGGGCGCAGGCCGACCTGCTGCACGAGCGCCGGCATCGGGTCTTCCTCCAGCGCCTTGAGCGACAGCGGCACCCGCTGCCGGACCAGGTCGACGTCGAGGATCTCGGCCGTGACCTCTTGGCCCACCGTCAGTACGTCGGAGGGGTGGTCGATGTGACGCCGGGACACCTCGGGAAGGTTGATCATCGCGGTGAAACCACCGATGTCGACGAAGGTGACGCCGAAATCGGGCATGGCGATGACGGTGCCGGTGCAGATCTGTCCTCGCTGCAGGGTGGTGAGGAACGCCCAGTCGCGGTCGTCGGCAGTCGGCTCGGTCCTCCAGCGCGCCCGCAGGACGCCGTCCTCGTCGGGCAGGACGGCCGTCATGAGCGGTTGCCGTTCGTCGACGTAGGGGGACAGGGCGGATGCGGCGCGGGCACCGGAGACGTACGCCGCGAGTTCTGCGAACTCGCTCTCGTCGGCGACGACGCTCGCGATCCGGCCGTCCTCGTCCTCCCAGACGAACTCGATCAGGCCTTCCTCCGGCAGATCGGCGAGGACGGCGCCTACGTCGGGGGAAAGGTCAGGCCAGAGGGCCAAGCGGGAGCGAGGAGCCAGCCGAGCTCGAACGTCGTCCAGGGAGTCGGCATCGAGCCGGTGCCAGCGCGCGGCGTTGCCGACGTGGTTCTCTTCGAGGAGCGCCGCCTGGCGCGTCGCGACGCACCAACGGACTCGGGCCCAGAAGTCGTCATCAGCGGGCCGCTGTACGCCCGACTCGTCGACCTCGGCGTCGTAGGGGGAGGCTTCCAGACGCTCGGGGAACAATCCGAGTGCGCGGGTGCGGGCCACCGCCGCCGCGCAGGGGGCGACACTGGCGACGTAGACGTACTGGTCCCATCCGACGTGGATCGTGAACCTGCCCTCCACCTCCAGGCGGCACCAGGCACCACTGCCCCGGAGCATCGCCCGCACCAGTTCCAGAGCGAGGGCGAGCGAGACCTGCGCGCCGTCGTGGTAGCCCGCGCGGCCGGGCGGGAAGAGCCGGTCCAGGCCGTGGCTCTCGACGGCCGGTTCGCCCGCGCCGAACCCGGCGAAACCCGCCCCGAGCTGCGGCTCGCGTACGGTCAGGCAGTCGATGCCGGTTTCCGCCGCGAAAGCGGCGACGGCCTCCAGATAAGCGGCTTCGACCGGCCCGTGGTCGCTGAGCGCCTCTTCGGTGCCCGTGTAGTGACCGTGCCGATCACGGTCGGTGGGATCGTACTTGGTGACGCGGTAGACGTGGGCCAGCACGTCACTGCCTGCCGACGGGCGCGTAGGAATGGTGCATGTCCGGATCATGTCGCTCGCGGAAAGCCTCCTGCCACCTGATTTCGGCGGCCCGGCCCCGGTGCGCGGCCGGCACCCCCATCGTGCAGCGGTGCGTGGCCCGGCTTCGGGCTCCGGTCAGGCTTTGCAGCGGCCGGCTGGACCACCGCGCACAGGACAGAAGATCCCGACGCATGCTGCGGGTTCATCCCCGCGGGTACGGGGAGCAGTCTTGCTGGCCGGGGACTCTACGCGGCCGATGGGCCGTTCTTGGGTACTCTGAATCCGGCGATCGGCGCATACCGCTCCCGAGAACGGTCGGACACGACAGGTGCCGTAGTCGGCGCCGCGATCAGCGTGTACCGCTCCCCCGCCAGGTGCCCGGTTTGGGCAGCGCAACCGCCCGACCGGTCGGCAGCATGGGCTCGCACATCTTCGGCCCTTCTCCCTGCTGGCCTGCGCCGCCACAGCCTGCCCGCTTCCGCCATTTTGGCGTAGACTCTGCTACGGGCGACGACCGTTCGTAGCGAGCGTCCGCCCGCCTGACCTCCTGAGGAGGAACACGATGGCCCGGGCCGGACGCCATACCCTCAAGCTCGACGGCGACATCTGGCTCAGCGGCACCGCCCGGGCAAAGCGCGACGGATTGGCTGCCACCCGCGCCGTCCAGCACCTCCTCGCGGGATTCGCGACGGGCACGATCACCATCGCTCGTGTCACCAGCGCCACCCTCGGCACCTACCGCGCCAACATCGAGATCCCCGACACCGTCTGGAACCGCGCCCTGGAACGCGCCGGTCTTGCCCGGGCACAGGGATCCGGGCCGGTGCCCGCGGTGGTGGCGGACACCGCCCTCGCCCCCGACGTCTCGACCCTGTGCGAGGTCCTCATCCAGGGCTACGCCGACGGCAGGATCACCCTGATCGCTCCCTCGGGCACCCTCTCCACCGAACCCCAACGGAAGGCAGCGGCATGAGTACGGCACCCGAGTCCGGCCCGGAGGCAGTCCCCCAGCCGGCCGCCAGGCCCGAGGACCTGCGGACCGCCCTCGCCCGCCTGGCTCCCTCCCGCCTGCCGGAGTTCGACGCGGAACGCGCAGCGGCGGTCGCCCAGGCGCGCGCCGAGGTCTCCCCCGCCCCCCTCCACCGCCTCGTCTCGTACTGGGCCGTGGAGGTCGCGCACGCCCGCAACCCCGAGCGGCTGTCCCGCCTGCGGGACCTGGAGCACCGGGCGCAGAGCGCCGACGACGCGGACCTTCCGGGTGTCCTTGCGCAGATCCGCGCGATCCTCCTCGACGTTCACGCCGAGGCCGGGTTCACGCGCCAGGGCGACGGCCGGTGAGCGACCTCGACTGGAGCTGGGAGTACGAACCGGACGAAGCCCACGTCACCACCGGGCTGGCGGTCTCCGTCGTCGCCGAGGCCGAGCAGGTGATGGCGGACCTGGTCGAGCTCGCCGCGATGGGCGTGGACCCGACCACGACGGGCCGCGGCCCGGCCGACGGCGGGGTCCGCCGCATCGACCTCCCCGGCGGAGGTTGGATGTACGTCCTGCCCATCCCGCGCCGACGCACCTTGTACGTCACTGCCGTCATGCCGCCCTTCCACCTCCTGTGACCTGCACACCCGCACCCGGTCACCGCGGCACGAACAGGCCCCACCACCACGCCGGCGGCGCGCGGGCACCCGGTTTCCCGTGCTTCCGGCGAGTCCGGCCATCACCGCGAACCCCGGGCAGCAGCCGGTCCAGCCGCAGGTCAGTCCTTGCAGCCCGGCGAAGCAGTGAGCTCGTGCAGGTGTTGCTCCAGGTCGGCCAGTTTGCCGGCCAATTGCTCGGGTTCGGCCCCGAGCGCGACCATGCGCTGGGACTGGTCCAGGAACTCCACCACGTGATCGGTGCGCATGAAGAGGAGTGCCGTCCCGTCCGGCGAGGTGAGCCGGAGGTAGGTACGCCGGCGGCCGGGTTCGGTCGGCTGCGTCGGGCCTTCGCTCCACACTTGGACGTCTCCCCCGCCCGCCGTGCCGCGAAGGCCGTCCCACAGCAGCTCTCGTGCCAGTACCCAGGTGACTCCGTCGTCATGGCCCGGCAGTTTGAACACCGCCTCCACCGCATAGGGATCCGTACGCCGGTACGTCAGCCGCGCGTCGAACCGGTACTGGGCATCACCTCCCGGTTGCTCGCACAGATGAATGATCAGCTGCGCGCGCAGCACCTCGTCCTCATCCTCGAACTCCCGCCAACTCCTCAACGGATGCTGGCCCTCGACCCGAGAAGCGGACGGTGGCACAGCACGCTCCGCCGACGGAGCCGGGTTTCGCACGACCGGAAAGCTGCGCACGCGTTCGAGCCCACCGAGCGCGGCGAGGTCCGCCATCGCGCCCGTCCGTCGGTGTACTCCCAACACATGCCGGTACACCGCTTCCTCCAGCCCGGTACGCCCGCGAGGCGAGCCGAGCTCCTCCCAGTCCCCCGGAATCTCCCGCCCATCGAGCATCGTGGCCAGACAAGCCCACGCCGTCGTCCAGCCCGTGTCCGTCCGCATGAGTGACGGATGACCATCGGCGGCGTTCAGTAGCTCCCTCACACGCCGATCCAGCGCATCGTCAGCGGACCGAGCGGACCGCATCGCCATCAGCACACCGATCCCGCACCCGCCCCCCGCCGGCCGCCGGGGATCAGTATCTGCACGCAGTCCGACATACCCGGCCAGAGCGCTGTGGAAGAAGGCGTACCGGTCGGCATCCTGCAGTTCAGGGAACTCATCGTCGAAGGCGGTCGGCACGCCGAAGCCCCGAATGACGAGCGGCCGGCCACCGCGCACCGGGCCGTTCGGCGTTGCCAGCTCCCCGGAACCGATCCGGCCGGCGAGGGTCGTCTGGACCCCGCGGCGCAGGAGGTGCTCGGCAAGGGCACCGCGCTCGCCCGGCGGGCCGACCGTCACCGTCGGGTCCGCCGTCCGGCTGACGACCGACCTGATGCTCTGTGAGGTGCTGATCAGCAGCATTCGGCCCGCGTCGTGCACCGTACGGCTCATGAGTTCGAGGGCGAGCAGGGCCATGAACGTCGACTTCCCCACTCCGGCTGGACCGTGGAGCACGAGGTGGGAGGCTTCCTGCACCCCGTTCAGCAGCAGAGTCCGCTCGGCCTCGGCCGTCGCTGGAGGTGCTGGTAGATCGCCGTCCGTCTGCACGAGCGCTCGCGCCCGACCACCCTCCTCCGTCTCACCACCCCGGTCTGCCGGATCGGGCTCCTCCGGCACGGCTGCCGAAGCCGAGGAGACGGAGCACGGTGCACCGACCGCCTCCCGGATGCGCCGCCGCACCGGGTCGGGTACGTACCCCAGCGCAGCCATCACGTGGGGCGCCCCGAGGCTGGAGGCGTCGAGGAGGGAATCGAAGTCGACGTCGTCTACGGTGTCCGTCTCGGCGAGGTCCTCCAGGAACCCCTCACGCCGAACGCTCATCGTGCTTCCCCCTCCCCCGGCTCAAGCCGGCGTACTCCGCTTTCGTTGATCCGGTTCCTCAGTCGATGGGTCCGGCGCTCCAGGGCCTTGCGGGTCAGGCCGGCGCGTTGGGCAGCCTGTTCCTGGGTGCAGCCGACGGCGTACCAGCCCAGGCCCTCCAGGACCTTGGGGTCCTTCACCATCGGAAGGATCCGGCGGATCTCGTCGTTGGTCGCAGCCACCTGGTACGGGTCCGGAGCGCGCTGGTCGGGGATCGCGGCCATCGGGTCGGCCTCCTCGTCCGTGCCGGAGCGGCGGAGCTCGGCCTGCCCGGTCCTGCGCGCCTCGTGCCATGCCTTGTAGACGGGGACGAAGGCGCGGATCACGGCGCCCATGCAATAGGTGGTGAGGTTCGCGCCTCCTCCGGCGTGCCACCGCCCCTCGACCAGCCCGTACGTACGGAAGACCGCCATCCCGTTGATCACGCTGTCCGTGGAGATCTCAAGGCGGTCGTCCTGCGACCAGTCGGCGACGATCAGGTGGCGGGGCACCGGGCGCCCGGCCGCGGCGGTCCGGCGGAAGATCTCGCCGGTACCGCACCACTTGACCATGGTGGGCCAGGCGTAGCCGGTCAACCGCTCGACGACCTTGTCGTAGCGGGGTCCCTCGAAGCCGTCTGCCCGCAAGATCTCGACGATCTTCGCGTCGCTCTGTAAGCGCTGCGCGCGCTCTGCCTCGTCCTCACTGCTGACCGGCTCGACGAGAGGGTTGTCCGGGGCGGACTGCCCCGCGTGCAGCGGGTCGCGGACGGCGATGCCATCGCCCTCAAGCTCAGTCGGCACATCCGCTCCCTTGCGTCCGGGCTCCCCTGACGGTCCCTCTGTCTGGCCTCACGCCCTACGTCTTAAGTCCGGGCCTCCCGTCTCCCCCCTCCCGCACCATGTGATTCAGTTCACACGTGCTCCGGCGGGGGAGGCGGGCCGGGCGCGAGCTACACCACCAGCACCCGGCCCGCCGCGGATGCGGACGGGCTCACTCGACGCACCTGGAGCTGATGTTGTCCCAGAACACCCCGCCGCCCTCCCTGCTGTCGCAGCGGTCGGCCGTGATCCTGCTGCTCGGCGTACTGACCGCCGTGGCCGCTGTCGTACTCACCGTGCTGGCGGGCGGCACGCTGGCCGCTGGCCTGCTCGCGGGTGGTGCGGCGTTTGCCGCGGGGGTCCTGTTCTTCAACACGATCATCTCGTGAGGGGGCGGCCCGGCGGGATGCCATGAGGTAGCCGCGTCCGTGCGACGGTCGTCAGCCGCGCGCTGCCGGCTGCCGGCTGCCGGCTGCCGGCTGCCGGCCAGGACGATGGACGTACCCGGGCGGTGCGGTGCGCCGTGAAGGGGGTCGGCAGTCTCCGCCCGCGGGCGGGACCACCTCGTCCGTCGCACCACCCGCCTCGCCGCCGTCAGCGCGCCCGGCCCCACCCCGACCGACACGGTGGGCCGACCGCAAGCGGGTTGACGGCGGCCCGGGCGGTGTCGGGTGACTTGTGCCGGCGTGGGACGACCGGACCGGCTCGCTCACTGTCCCCCGAGATGGACCCGGGTGTGGCCGTCTCCCAGGTCCTGGAGGGTGATGCCGATGCTCTGGAGCGAGGACCTGCGCTTGTCCCCCAGGCGCGGTGGGCAGACGCTGCCCGCTCCCGCGTTCGGCACGGTGCCAGGGCTGGGCAGGCCCAGGTGCGCGAACGACGCCGCGGACGGGTGGTCCTTCGGAGGCCGCGGAGGACGGGGCGCCAGTGGCTGGTCGAGGCGCAGGTCCTCGGTGATCGCCTCGGCTTCGGCGTGCTGCACGGTGAAGGACGGGAGGTGGCTGTCGGCGTCCCAGCCGACCGTGCCCGGTGGGGGTCTCGGCGGGTCACTTGGCCGCCAGGTCGCTCCTGATCATGGCCACGGCGGATGACAGTCGGCTGATGCCCGTCTGTACCTCGCGTATGCCGGCGGAGGCCTGGGCCTCGTCCTTCTTGCCGGCTCCGGCGACGCACTCGTCGCCTCCGTGTTCGAACGCGGTCAGGGCTTCCTTCCAGAAGCCCTGGGCGTTCTCGCTCGGAACGGTGGCGAGATTCTTGGCCTTCGCCACTTCGGTCAACAGCTCCTGGCAGGCGGGGCCCCAGGTGTCCATCGGGCGCATGCTCACGTCGTTGACCCGGCCCGAAGTGTCGGACAGCCCCTTGACCCTGCCTTCGCCGCCGGAGGACCACCAGTCCTTCAGTTCCCCGACCGGGGTCGAGCTACAGCCGGCGAGCAGCGCCGCGGTGGCGACGGCGGTGGTGGAGACGGTGAGCATGCGGATGCGGAAAGACATGGGCCCCCCTTGTTCGTTCGGTTGTGCCGATGCTTTCAGCAACCCCCGGCCTCGGTGGGGCCAATGCCGGATCTCCGGTCCGCCCGCGCGGCCCGGCCCCGTCCGGGCGGGTTACGGGGGGGCCGGTCGTCGGGATGTCCGGGTGGGGGTCAGGCGCGGCAGCGGAGCATCTCCAGTGGGGGGTTGGTGTGGAAGTCCGCCCAGAACTCGGCTCCGAACTTGTGCACGCCGGCCTCCGACACCGGGATCGGGACCCAGGTCAGGTCCTTGAATCCGGCCGCCCGCAGGGAGTCCTCGTACACCTCGCGGCGCGGGCGGTTCGCGATGAACGAGACCGGCGGGTCGAGCAGCGCGGTGGTCCGGACCTGCGGGCCGGTCTCGGCCTCCTCGCCGGTCAGCTCGCTGAGGAAGCCGTACTTCTCGGGGGTCGGCCCGTCGAATCCGAAGTCGGGCGACTGGTTGAGCGCGAAGAGCTCGCCGCCCGGCTTCAGGCTCCGGTGGATGGTGCGGCACATCCGCTCCGTGGTGGCGATGTCCGGCGCGTAGTTGAGCAGCTGGACCGCCAGGGCGATGTCGAACCGCTCCTCGAAGGACCGGAGTTCGGACGCGTCGCCCACCTCGTAGCGCACCCCCAACGGCTCGCGCTCCTCCAGCGCCTGCGCCACGGAGACCATCTCGCCGGAGATGTCGATGCCGAGCACGTCCGTGGCGCCGCGCCGCTTGAACTCGCGGCTGTAGAAGCCGGTGCCGGAAGCCAGGTCGAGGATCGACCTGCCGGTCACGTCCCCGACCAGGGCCAGGAAGCCGGGCACCACCGCGTACTGTTCCAGCGGCAGTGCCTTGAAGCCCTCGTACGCCTCACCGATTTCGTCGTACTGCTGCGCGCTCATCGTGCGGTCCTCCCCGTGTGCGGTCATGTCGTCGGCCGCGGGCGGCCCCGTTCCTCGGGACGCGCCGCGGCTCTGACTGGCAGTCTCTCCACACGACGGCAGGCGTCCGTACTGGCAGAACCCACAAAGATCCGGGCCCCGTCCCGGCCTCCCGTACGGGTCAACGGTGGGTCAGCAGTGCTGTGGCGATGGCCACTTGCGCGGGATCCAGCGAGGTCTCGCCGTCTTCGACGTCCCACAGCGCATTCTGCAGGACCCGGCCGAGCGTCCACCCGGCGGCGCGCTGCCGGTCGAGGCCGAGGACCTCGGTCATCAGGTCGAAGCGCCGCAGGACCGCCCGTGCGGCATCCCCTGAAGCCACCACCTCGTCCCAACGGTTCCGCAGGGCGGGCAGCAGGTCGAAACCCGGGTCTCCGGCGAGGGGTTTGGGATCGATGGCCAGCCAGGGCTCCCGCTCTGCGGCGGCGGGAAGGGGAGCCAGGACGTTGTCGTAGTGCAGGTCCCAGTGCAGGAGGCGATCACCCGGCTCGTCGCAGAGCTCCCGCATCGCCGCCGCGCAGGTCTGCGCCAGTCGGCGGTCGGCGGGACGTGCGAGGCGCGTCAGTGCGACGGGCGCCGCGTCCAGCATGGCCGCCGCGATGTCGGCCAGGCGGCGCACTCCTTCGGGGGCCGGGCGGGCAACCAGGCGGGACAGGACCTCGGACAGGATCTGCAAGGCGGTCGTGTCGTCGCCGACGGCGGCCAGCGAACGTCCGGCGTCCAGGCGCTCCAGCAGCATGGCGCCGCTCACGGGAGCGGTTTCGAGGAGCAGGACCGCGCCCCTTCCCGCCCATGCGGTCAGCGCCAGGGGTTCGCACCGTGTCTCGTCGTCCACTGGTTGGAGCTTGAGCACCGCCAAGGCGCCGTCGGCGCGCACCACCGCAAGCACGAGAGCGACCGCGCCGTGGCTCGGCGCCCCGTCGAGACGCAGCTCCCAGCGGTCCAGACAGTCCGAGGCGAGCGCCGGGAGCCCGGCGATCCACGCTTCCCCGCAAGTCCCGGAACGCGCACGGTGGGAGGCGGCGAGAGCCTCTGGGACGTGGATTCGGGAGACGATCACAGGGGCATGCTGTCAGCGGCAGGGCCGCCGCACCAGCGATCCCCTCTTGCGCCGGATCGGGGTCAGCCGATGGCGCGCAGGGTGCGGTGGGCCGTGGCGTCGAGGTGGCTGAAGACCTCCGGGTCGGCGTCGAGGGTGTAGTCGGTGCCCAGGGCCGCGAGGGTTTGCGCGATGCGGGTCAGGGAGTCGTCGGAGGCGTCGACGAGGCAGGTGTCGTCGTCGGACCCGGCACGGATACGGGTGGCCAGGCCCCGGGTTTCGGCGCGTACGCGAGCGGCGGACGCGTGGACGGTGGCGATGGCGCGGTACCGGGTGGGGGCGGCCGAGAGCCGCTCGGCGACGAAGGCCGCGGGGTCACCGCCGGGCACGGGGCGCGCCGGGACGCGGCGGCCGGTCGGGGTGGGGCCGGACATGCGGTCGAGGCGGAAGACGCGCCAGTCGTCCTTGGCGACGTCGTGCGCGAGGAAGTACCAGAGGCTGCCCGAGGCGACCAGGTGGCAGGGTTCCGCGCGGCGGGACGCGGTCGCGCCGTGGCGGGTGGTGTAGTCGAAGGTGAGGACCTCGTGGTCGCGGCAGGCGACGGCGAGCGCGGCGAGGAGGGCCGGGGCGGTGCGCGGCCCGCGATCCTCCCAGGTGATGCCGGCGACGGCGCCCTGGAGGGCGGTGACCTGGCCGCGCAGGCGGCGCGGCAGGACCTGTTCGAGTTTGGCCAGCGCGCGCAGGGCCGTCTCCTCGATCCCGGACAGTCCCCCTGCGGCGGTGCGCAGGGCTACGGCGACCGCGACGGCCTCGTCGTCGTCCAGGAGGAGCGGCGGCAGGTCCGTACCGGAGGCGAGGCGGTAGCCGCCTCCGTGGCCGCGGGCACTGTCGACGGGGTAGCCGAGCCCGCGCAGCCGGTCGATGTCGCGGCGTACGGTGCGCACGGTCACACCGAGCCGGTCGGCTAGGTCGAGGCCGGCCCACTCCCGGCGGGTCTGCAGCAGGGACAGCAGACGCAGCATCCGGGCGGTCGTGTCACTCGTCATGCATTCCACTATGCCCGTATCAAAGGACAAGTCTTGTCCTGAAAGGCTCCTAGGGTTGGGCCTGCCCATTACGGTGGCCGCGCGCACGCCGCCAAGCTCGTAGAACTCGGTCACGAGGTGGGCACCATGTTCGTCGCCGGCGACCACGAGGACGCGAGGCAGCAGGTCGCGGGGCTGCTGAAGGCGTACGGCTGGACCGACATCTTCGGCCTCGGCCTCGGGCAGCAGTTCGGCGGCCACTTCGGCATCAAGGTCGTCCGCTGAGGCCGAAGTGAAGCCGGATTAAGTCGGATCAAGCCGACTGGAGCCCACTGGAGCCGCACGGTCCTATCTTTGGCCGATGCGCGCACACCGTATTGACCGTCCGGCCGATCTCGACGTGGTTCGCGAGTCGTATGACCGGGTCGCCGACAACTACGCCCACATGGTGGTGACGACGGGGTTCGGCGACATCCGTCGCCATCCGTGGCTCAAGGCTTCGATCGACGCCTTCGCCGACACCGTGAGCGGCCTCGGTCCCGTCCTCGACGTCGGCTGCGGCCCCGGAACGGTGACCGGCTACCTCGCCGAGCGCGGACTCGACGTGTCCGGGGTCGATCTCTCTCCCCGCATGATCGAGAACGCGCGCCGTCTCCATCCGCAATGCCGCTTCGGCGTCGCCTCTGCCACGGACCTCGACCTTGGTGAGGCGTCGCTCGGCGGCGTGCTGGGGTGGTGGTCGCTGTTCAACCTCCCCCGTGAGGTCCTTCCTCAGGTTCTCGCCATGTTCGCGCGTGCCCTGAAGCCGGGCGGACACTTCATCACCGCAACGCACGTCGGCGACGAGGACGCGGTGCGCACCGAAGCGTACGGAGGCGTACCCGTTCGCTGGACGACACACAAATGGCGGCCGGAGCAACTCGTGGACCTGATCGAGCGGGCCGGACTGCGCCCGGTCGCCGAACTTCGGCTGCCCGCGGATGAGTTGAGCGGGCCGGGTCTGGTCGTCATGGCCAAGCGGCCCGGCTGATGCCCGACAGCTGAGCCCCGCAGGAGCGGCGGGTACGCTCCCCGAATGTTCTGGAAACGTCTGGGGGAACGGGGTCCGGCGGCGGGCCGTGGCGCCCCGTCGGCCAAGGACGCGGAAGCGGTGGCGCCGGCGGAAGCGGTGGCACCGGTGGTGCTCGCGCCGCCGGAGCCGTGGGATCCGGCGGCTCCGGTCGCCCGGCTCCCGGTCACGAACAACGGGCGGGAAGCCCTGGAGCTCGTCCTCGAACCGTACTGCTGGAGTGAGTGGTTGGAGCCGGGCGCCAAGGTCTGATCCTCCCCGCAGGGCGGCATTCACCGCGGCATTCACCGCGGCGTTCACCGCGGCGTTCACCCGTTCGGCCCGGTTCGGGTCGCGGGGGCAGGGAAGGGGAAGGCCCGTCCGACCCCTTCCCCGCCACGCGGAGGCTTCCGTGCCCGACATGAACGGCCCCTACAAGCCCGGCACCCCCTGCTGGATCGACCTGATGGTCCCCGACCAGCAGGCCGCCCTCGACTTCTACTGCGACCTCTTCGGCTGGCAGGGCGAGGTCGGTCCGCCGGAGACCGGCGGGTACTCGGTCTGCACCCTCAAGGGCAAGCCGGTCGCCGGGATCATGAAGGCGTCCAACCCGGACGGCACCGTGCCCGATCCGCTGCCGCCGACCGTCTGGACGACGTACCTGGCCACCGACTCCATCGACGCCACCCTCAAGTCGGTCACCGACGCGGGCGGCAGCGTCATGATGGGCCCGATGGACGTGATGGACCTCGGGCGGATGGCCGTCATCACCGACCCGACCGGCGCGGTCGTCGGCCTCTGGCAGGCCGGGAGCTTCGACGGCGCGGGCATCGTCAACGAGCACGGCGCCCTGATCTGGAACGAGTTGAGCACCGGTGACACCGACGCCGCGGCCACGTTCTACGCCGCCGTCCTCCCGATCACGACCGCCCCGACGCAGATGCCGGGTGCCGAGGGGTACATCGAGTTCAAGGTGGGGGGCCGCGCGGTCGGCGGGATGATGGACCTCTCGGCACTGCCGGCCGGGGTTCCACCGCACTGGCTGCCGTACTTCCACGTCGACGACGTGGACAGCATCCAGGCCGCGGCGGTACGGGCCGGGGGCAACGTCATGGCCCCGGCCTTCGACATGGCGGCGGGCCGGATGGCCGTCCTGTCGGACCCCCAGGGCGGCACCTTCTCGGTGATCAAGGCCTCGGCACCGGAGCAGCCCGCGTAGGTTCCGTCCCTTCGGTGGAGTGCGGCCCGGTGGGCGATGGCGAGTCCGTCGCGCCGTGGGCCCGAGCCGCGCCCCTCCACGAGGCGGTCGGTACACCTCAGATGAGGCCGTTGTCCCTGGCGTAGAGGGCGGCCTGGGTGCGGTCGCGCAGTCCCAGCCGGGCTCAGGACGCGGGAGATGTGGTTCTTGACGGTGCCCTCGCTGAGGTAGAGCCGGGCTCCCGATCCCCTTGCTCGTGGCGCCCGCCGAGATGAGGCGCAGGACCTCCGTCTCCCGGAGCGTGAGCAGCTCGGGGGTCGGGAGCCCGGCCGCCAGGTCGGCGATGACCGTCTGGTCGAACTGGGCCACCCCGGCGTGGGCGAGACGTACGGCCCGCGCAAGCTCGGCGGCGGGCAGGTTCTTGAGGAGGTAGCCCACCGCGCCGGCCTTCGGCGCCCTGGTGACTTACTCGTCGTCGTCGAACGTCGTCAGCATCACGACCTTGCATGCGGGCAGGCTGCGGCGGAGCAGTGCGGTGGCGGCCACGCCGTCCATCCCGGGCATCCGGACGTCCATCAGCACCACGTCGGGTGGGCAGGCCGGGCCCTTTCGGCCGCCCCGGCGCCGTCGCGCGCACTGCCCGCGACCTCGATGCCCGGCTGGATGCCGAGGAGCGCGGTGATGCCCTCCCGTACGAGGCCCTGGTCGTCGACGACGAAGACCCGTACGTCCGGGCCTGCGTCCGCACCCGTGTCCGCGCCCCTGTTCGCGCCGGTGCCCGTGCTCCCGTGCTCCTCCACGGGTCCCTTACCGGTCACCAGGGGACCCCGACCGTGAGGACCGTGCCGCGCGCCGAGCTGTCGATGGCCACGGTTCCCCTGGCGAGGCGGACCCGTTCGCGCAGTCCCGCCAGTCCGAACCCCTCGTCGGCCGCAGCGAACCCGGTCCCGTTGTCGACCACTTGGAGGCGGGCTCCGTGCTCGTCGTAGGTGACGGTCACCCCGATCTCGGTGGCGCCGGAGTGCCGGCAGGCATCTTGAGGGTGATGCGGCGGCTCCCGCCGTCCAGGTGGTGGACGAGGTCGGCGAGTGCCCGGGAGAGGCCGAACGGTTCGGACTCCGACCCGGGACCCAGGGTGCGCACGGAGGCCCGTGCCTCGGCCAGGGCGCGGTTCGCCGACCAGCGGGCGTGCGACACCGCCTGCGCCGAAGCCTGCGGATCGAGCGAGGCGAACGCCTCGGCCTTCTCCAGCTGGATCCCGATCGCGGTCAGGTGGTGGCCGAGGCTGTCGTGGATCTCGCGGGCCAGCCGGTTGCGTTCGCGGGCCGCGGACAGCTCGGCGACCTGGGCGAGCGTGCCCTCCGGCCGAGCGAGGGCCTGCTGCTCGCGTACGGCCACCGCGGCCATCGCGAGGGCCAGGACGATCCCCAGGGCGAACATCAGCAGGTCCGAGATGTACTCGGCGCGCACCCACACCGACGGGCTGGTGGCGATCGGCAAGGAGGCGTACGAGCCGATGCTGCCGTCGTTCGTCGCCGCCTTCGCCGAACTGGAGACCTGGGCGCCCCGCCCGGACACCCGCCCGTAGGTCCGGTCACCCCCATCCGCGGAGGGCGTCAGCCCGGCGCCCGGCGGAACTGGCTGCGGTGGGTCGAGGGGCTGACGCCCATCGTCTTGCGGAAATGGTGGCGGAAGCCGGCAACCGTCAGGCCCACCCGGGCGGCGACCACGTCGATCGGATGGTCCGCGGATTCCAGCAGCACGGTGCCCGCCCGGATCCGCTGGTCGGTGAGCCAGCGTCCGGGTGGCAGACCGGTCGTGTCGACGAAGCGGCGTTCGAACTGGCGTACCGACAGGTGCGCGACGCCGGCCAGCTCGCCAACGGCGAGACGCCGGTGCAGGTTGTCCAGCGCATGGCTCATGGCGCTGCCGATCGGGTCGTCCGCAGGGGCCTCGCCCACCACCGGATGCTCCGCGAACTGGGCCTGGCCGCCCTCGCGGTGCGCCGCCACCACCATGCGGCGCGCCAGGCGGGCGGCGACGGCGGAGCCGTGGTCCTTGCGGACGAGGTGCAGGCAGGCGTCGATGCCCGCGGCGGTGCCGGCCGCCGTGACGACGGGGCCGTCGTCGATGTAGAGCACGGAGGCGTTGACCGTGATCTGCGGATGGCGTGCCTGGAGCAGCGCGGCGTGCCGCCAGTGCGTGGTCGCTTCCCTGCCGTCCAGCAGGCCGGCGGCGGCCAGGGCGAACGCCCCGCTGCAGATCGACACCACCCGCGCTCCTCTCGCGTACGAGGCGCGCAGGGCGTCCAGGACGGCGGGCGAGACGTCACGGCGCACGTCCGGCACCCCCGGGACGATGACGGTGTCGGCGAACCGGAGCCGGTCCAGGCCGTGGTGCACCACGATGTCGAAGCCGCCCACGACCCGGTGCGGTCCGGGTGTCTCGGCGCACAGCTCGAACCGGTACCAGCCTTCCACGTCCAGCTCGGGCCGCGGGACCGCGAAGACCTCGGCGACGGTGGCGAGCTCGAACGGCGCCATTCCGTCGAAGGCGAGGCAGGCGACCCGGTGGTGACGCATGGCGGGATCCTAGCGGTGGGCGCCGTTTGCGACACTGTCCCGGGCGCCCGTCCGCGCGGAGGCTGGTGCCATGAAACGTGACACCACTGCCCCGCTGACCTTCGGCGTGCTCCTCTTCGACGAGGTCGAAGTCCTCGACGTGGGAGGCCCCTTCGAGGTCTTCAGCACGGCCGGCCGACTGGCCCGTACCGCCGCCGACGAGCCGCTGCTGCGCGTCCTGACGGTGGCGGCGGACGCCCGGCCGGTCCGCGCCCGTGGCGGCCTGCGGGTCGTGCCGGACCACACCCTCGACGAGGACCCGCCCTTCGACGTCCTGGTGATCCCGGGCGGCGTCACCACGGCGGTCGAGAAGGACGCGGACGTCATCGACTGGCTGGCCCGGCGCCACGCGAGCTCCGCGCTGACCTTCAGCATCTGCACCGGCGCGTTCCTGCTGGCCGCCACCGGCGCCCTGCACGGCCGTCCGGCCACGACCCACTGGGAGGACCAGGACGAACTGGCCGAGCGATGGCCGGACGTCCGGGTACGCGGCGACGTGCGGTGGGTCGACGACGGTGACATCGTCACCTCCGCAGGGATCAGCGCGGGCATCGACGCCAGCCTCCACATCGTGGGCCGCCTCCACGGTGTAGGACTCGCCCGCCGCACCGCCCGCCAAATGGAATACGACTGGATCCCCGGAGGCACCGCCGGACACGGCGTGCGGTGAGGCGGTCGCGGGGTCAGGTCGTCGCGGGGTCAGGTCGTCGCGGGGCCGAACCAGCGGGCGAGGTGGGTGAGGAGGTCCTGCCGGTCCTCGCCGACCCAGATCACGTGGCCGTCCGGGCGCAGCAGTACCGCGGGCGCGTCCAATTCCTCGCTGACGTCGACGACGTGGTCGACCCGGTCCGCCCAGCCCGCCACCGAGAGGCGGCCGGTCTGGTCGAGGAGCAGGCCACGGCCGTCGTGGGTCAGGTCGTAGAGGCGGCCCCGTTTCAGCTGTACGTCCCGCAGCCGCCGGCCGAGCAGGTCGTGGCCCTCGCCGAAGTCGTAGCGGACCGAGATCGCGGTGATCTTCTCGATCAGGTACCGGTTCACCTCCTCGAACTCCACCAGCTCCGCCATCAGCCGCCGCACTGCCCGGGCACCCGGCTCGGTCGACATCAGCTGGATCTGCGCGCGGGTGTTGTCCAGGACGTCGGCCGCCACCGGGTGCCGTTCGGCGTGGTAGCTGTCCAACAGCCCCTCGGGGGCCCAGCCGGCGACCTCCGCGGCCAGTTTCCAGCCGAGGTTGAACGCGTCCTGGACGCCCAGGTTGAGTCCCTGGCCGCCGGTCGGCGGGTGGATGTGCGCCGCGTCGCCGGCCAGCAGCACCCGGCCGACCCGGTAGCGCTCGGCCAGCCGCGTCGCGTCGCCGAAGCGGGAGAGCCAGCGCGGCGAGTGCGCGCCGAAGTCGGTGCCGCCGTACGCCCGCAGCTGCTGCTTGAACTCCTCCAGGGTCGGCGCGGCTGCGCGGTCCTCGGCCACCCCCTCGGCGGGCACGACGACCCGGTACTCCCCGTCCTCCATGGGCATGGCGCCGAACCTCAACTGGGTCTTGCGCACTTCGGCCATCACGGCGGCAAGCGTCTGCGGCTCCACGTCCAGCTTCATCACGCCCAGCAGCGTCTCGACCCGGGACGGCTCGCCGGGGAAGGCGACGCCGAGCAGCTTGCGCACCGTACTGCGGCCGCCGTCGCAGCCGACGAGGTAGCGCGAACGCAGCCGTGTGCCGTCGGCCAGCTCGACGTGGACCCCGTGTTCGTCCTGGGCCAGCCCGACCACCTCGCAGCCGCGCCGGATCTCGGCGCCGACCTCGGTGGCGCGCTCGGTCAGCAGGCGCTCGGTGGTGGTCTGCGGGATGTGCAGGACGTACGAGTGCGCCGTGTCCATCTGCTCCGGCCAGGACTTGGCGAGACCGGCGAAGAAGCCGCCGACCATGTACTGCTTGCCGAGCGGGAGGAACCGCTCCAGCAGGCCGCGCTGGGCCATGACCTCGATGCTGCGGGCGTGCAGGCCCTGGGCGCGGGACTGCTGGGTCGGCTCCGTCTCCCTCTCCAGTACGAGCACCCGCACGCCGTGCAGCCGCAGCTCGCAGGCCAGCATCAGACCGGTCGGCCCACCGCCGGCCACGATCACGTCTGCGTCCACGTCCACGTCCCCGTGCGCGTCCACGGCCTCGCTTGCGTCTGCGATCCCGTTCACGTCCGTCATGAAAACCCCCATTGAGCGTGTTGCCTCTCGGCCGGCCGCCGTGCGCAGGCCGGCCCGTACGCCGTCGAACGCGTACATACTTCTCGAATCACCGGTTTCCGGCAGTTTCTGGTTCCGGTCGGAGATTGTGCAGCACGCAGGGGGCCTTGCCGCAAGGCCCCCTGTGCGCTATATGTTGAGAGTGGCAAGGAGTGAGTGATGACCTCCTTGCCTTTGTCATGTGTGGTCGGCTGCGTCGTCGCCGGACTGGTTGCCGTGGAGCTCGGCGCCTTCGAACGTCACGACCTCTGTGCTGCGGGGGAACATGGCCTGCTCGTACTCGGTGAGCGCGGCCTCGATGTCGTCGGGGTGCGCGGCGAGGGCCTTGCCGAGTTCGGCGCCGTCGAGCAGGGCCAGGTTGGCGCCTTCGCCGTTCGGGGCCGTGAGGTGGGCGGCGTCGCCGAGCAGGGTCACGCCCGGCACCCGGTCCCACCGGTGCCCGGTCGGCAGGGCGTAGTAGGGGCGCAGGACCGGCGCGGTGTCGCCGTCGGTGATCAGCGACGTGAGCTCCGGCGCCCAACCGGCGAACTCCTGCGCGATCCGCGCGGTGGCCGCGGCGGCATCGGTGAAATCTATGGCGTCGAACCAGTCCTGCGGCTCGGTCAGGCCGATGTAGGCGTGCAGGGTACCGCCGCTCTCGCGGTGCGCGAAGATCTCCCTGCCCTGCTCCGGCACGATCATCGACCCGCCGCCGACCGCCTTCGCGGAGGCGGGGTGCCGGGTGTCCGCCTCGAACAGGTGGGTCTCGACGACCGACGTGCCGACGTACTCGGGTGTGGCGGTGGAGAGCAGCGGCCGGACCCGTGACCACGCGCCGTCGGCGCCGACCAGCAGGCTCGTGACGATGGTGCCGCCGCCGGCGAACGCCACCTCGTGGCGGCCCCCGCCGAGGGCGCGGACGCCGCTCACCTTGTGGTCCCACCGGACGGTGCCGGCCGGCAGCGAGTCGAGCAGGACCTGTCGCAGCTCCCCGCGCTGCACCTCGGGGCGTCCACCCGTGCCGTCGTCGGCCTTGTCCCACAGGACCGTCCCGTCCCGGTCGAGCACCCGCATGGCCTGTCGGCCCTCCAGGACGATGTCGTGGAACTCGTCCATCAGGCCGGCCTCGCGGAGGGCGAGCTGCCCGTTGTAGTCGTGGATGTCGAGCATCCCGCCCTGCGTGCGCGCCGTCGGGGAGGGATCGGCCTCGTAGACCGTGGCCGGGATTTTGTGCACGTGCAGGACGCGGGCCAGCACGAGTCCGCCGAGTCCTGCACCGATGATCGTGACCGGGGTGTGCATGGTGGCTCCTCGGGATCGGGGCCGCCCGGTTGGCTCCGGCCGGCCGTTCCCCGGAAAGGTGCCGGACCCCGCCGACAAGGCGGCGACAAGGCGGCGACGATCCGCCGACATCGGACCGGAAGCCCCCGATACCCGACCGACACGGCGGATCGTCCCGGTCGCCCGGGAAAGCGGCTAGTACGCCTTGACCCGGGCGGGTTCCGGATCCCCGGCGGGTTCCGTCGTACGGGGCCGGAGATGGGTTCCGGGCGTGGGGCGGGGGCGGACCGGCCACCAGAGGGTCCTGCCGAGGAGTGCGGCGAGGGCGGGGACCAGGACCAGCGACAGGACGAGCGCCGAGAGCAGGATGCCGAGCGTCATGGCGAAGGCGACCTGTTCGGTGCCGGGGGTCGTGGCGAGGGTGGCGAACGAGCCCGCCAGGATCAGGCCCGCCGTCGCGATAGCCGGTGCCGTGTGACGTAGCGCGCGGGCCACGGCGGCTCGGGCCGGCCCCGGGCGGCGCATCTCCTCGCGGATCCGGTCGGTGATCAGGATGTTGTAGTCGGTGCCCAGGGCCACGACGAACAGGAACAGCACCAGCGGGAGGGTGAAGCTGACGCCCGGCCTGCCGAGGGTGTGTTGGAAGAGGAGGGTGGCGGCGCCGAGGGTGGCGGCGAAGCCGAGTCCGACGGAGAGCAGCAGGGCCATCGGTGCGAGCAGGCTGCGCAGGAGCAGCAGGAGGATCAGCGCGATGAGCACGGCCGCGACCGGGAACACGATGGTCAGGTCGTGGTCGACAGCGGCCGAGATGTCGGCGAACACCGCGGCCGTTCCGCCCACGTGTGCTGCCGTACCGGCGGGCGCGTGCGCGGCGACCGCGGCCCGGATCGGTCCGGAGGCCAGGTCGCGGGCCTCCTGGCTCTGCGGGTCCGCGGTCGGGTAGACGTCGATGCGGGCGGCGCGGTGGTCTTCGTTCAGGACGGTCGGTGCGACCTGCCCCACGCCCTCGACCTCGGCGAGCGCGCGGGAGAGGCCACCCAGCCGGTCGGCGGTGAGGGTGCCCGCGTCCTCGGCGGCGACGAAGACGCTCGTCGGGTCCGACACACCGGCCGGCAGCGCCCGGGAGATCTCGGCCGCGGTGGCCGCCGCCGGGGTCCGGGCACCGGAGTCACCCTGCCCGTAGTCCATGCGGATGCCGACCGTCCCGGCGGCCAGTGCGCCGAGGAGGGCGACGGAAGCGGCCAGCATCATCAGGGGTCGTCGCGTTACCAGCGCGCCGAAGCGGGCGGCCAGACCCTCGGGCGGCTCGCGGCGCAGCGCCCGGGAGGGCCAGAACATCTTTCGCCCGGCGGCCGCGAGCAGCGCGGGCATCAGGGTGAGACTGCCGAGCAGCATCACCAGTACGGCGACGGCGATCGCGGGGCCCAGCGAGCGGAACTGGCCGAAGGTCGCCACGCCCAGCGTCGCGAACGCGGCCACGATGGTCAGGGCCGCCGAGGTGATCGCGGTGCCCACCCGGCCGGCGACCTGCCCGGCCGCCTCGCGGGCGGACTGCTCGGGCCGGGCCCGCAGTTGCTCGCGGAAGCGGAACAGCAGGAACAGCAGGTAGTCGATGCCGATGCCGAGCAGGACCGGGTTGATCAGTCCGGGCGTGCCCGCGTCGAGCTTCAGGCCGGTGAGCATCGCGGCGCCCGCGACGGCCCCACCCGCCACGCCGATGATCATGGCGGCGGCGAGCAGCGGCAGCAGGGCGGCCAGCACGCTGCGGAACACCAGTACGTTGAGCAGGACGATCAGCAAGGTGATGAGGGCGCCCCCGACCTTCGTGGCGGTCGCGTGGGAGTCGGCGGTGTCGACGGTGTCGGCCAGCCCCCCGGTGAACCCGGTACGCATCCCCGCCTCGGCGAACTGCGTCCGGGCGGAGTCCCGGAAGGCCCGGTAGACGCCCTGGACGCCCTCGTCCGCGGGATTGCCGAGCAGCTCGACGGAGAGCAGTTGGAAACTCCGGTCGGGCGCGGTCATCGCCGGGGCGATGCGGGGCGTCTGGGAGCGGTCGGGGACCAGGAACTGCGGCTTGTCGTCCTGCCGGGGCATGACCACCCGGCGCTGGGCCAGCTTCGCCGCCCGGGCCTCGATCTGCTGCTGGTCCGCGGCGTCGAGGGGTTTGCCGTCGGCCCGGGCGACCAGCACCGTCACCGTCGTGGCGTCGGGATCGACCCCGAACTGCTCCTCGGCGATGTGCAGCGCGGCGGCCGAGTCGTAGCTGCGGGGCAGGAAGTCCCCGGTCTGGTTCTGGGTGACGCGGGCGAGCAGGGTGGGGGCCAGGGCGCTCAGGGCGAGGCCCAGCACCGCCCAGAGGGTGATGACCTTCCAGGGGTGTCTGGTGGAGTATCCGGTCAGGGCGCGGATCACGATGTGTCCTCCGGCGGACGGCTTGGGTGCGGGATGCGGGTTGCGGGATGCGGGTTGCGGGTTGCGGGTTGCATGCGGGTGTTTGCCGGGGGCTCCCGGCCGGTGTCCAGACCATCAGTGCGGGGTACGGTCGGGCGTCGGGGCAGCGGATGATCCGGGCGGGGGGCCTGGGTCCCGGGCCGGCGCCCCGACCAGGACCCTGGTCCTGGTCCTGGCTGCGGTCCTGGTCGTGCGGCTGCTGTGAAACCCTGTCCCGGAGGCCGTTGGCAGGCCGGACGCAGGGGGACAGGGAACAGACATGCCCAGGAGCCGAGACCGCGGGCCCGGCGAGGCCGCGAAGCCCCGGGAAGACCGGGAGCGGGAGCGGGAGCGGGAGCGGGAGCGGGAGCTGTCGTACACCGACGTCGGCAGCGACACCGCCGAGCCGCCGTGGACCCGTAACGACGCGCTCGTCACCGGCGGGGCCTGCACCATGAACCTGCTCAGCTACGTGTTCTTCAACGATCCCAGCGGGCAGCACGCCGTGAACGTGGCCGGGTTCCTGCTCGTCGCGCTGGCGGCCCTGCCGCTGCTCGCCCGGCGCAGCCACCCCGTCTCGGCGCTCGCCGCCGTACTGGCGCTGGACGCGACGGCCGCCCTGACCGTGCCGCTGTCCACCCACTTCGGCGCCGTACTGATCGTCGCCCTGTACTCGGTCGCCCGGGCCCGCCCAGGCCGGGTCACCGCCGTCGCGGCCGTCGCCACCGTCGCGCTGACGCTGCTGAGCCAGAGCCACGGCCGGATCCCGCCCTGGCAGGACGTCGTGTCCGCGCCCGCCTCCACCCTGATCGTCGTCGGCACCGCCCTGGCGGTCAACCGCTGGCAGCGGGAGGTGGAGGCCAACCGGCGACTCCTCGCCGACCGCGCCGTGGCCGATGAACGCCGCCGCATCGCACGGGAGTTGCACGACATCGTGGCGCACCACATCACCACCATGCAGCTGATGGCCGGCGGCGCCCGCGCCAACATCGGCGATCCGGAAGTGGTCCGGGACGCCCTGATCACCCTGGAGTCGTCCGGGCGGCTGGCACTGCGCGAGATGCGCCAGCTGCTCGACGTACTGCGGGCCGGCGACGAACCGGAGGCCGAGCTTTCGCAGCCGCAGCCCGGCGCTGACGACCTCGACCGTCTGGTCGCCGAGTCGCGGCTCTCCGGACTGCCCACCGAGTTCAGCGTCCACGGGGAGCCGCGCCCGCTGCCGCCGACCGTCGGCCTCACGGTGTTCCGGATCGCCCAGGAGGCCCTGACCAACGCCCGCAAGTACGCGGGGCCCGCGCGGACGTCCGTACGGCTGACGTACCGGCAGGACCGGATCACCGTGGAGGTGCGGGACGACGGCGCGGGCGCGGCGCTCCAGGAGGCGGCTCCCCCGGCAGGATCGGGCGGATACGGCCTGCTCGGCATGCGCGAGCGCGTCGCCCTGCACGGCGGCACCCTCACCGCGGGCCCGCAGGCCGACGGCGGCTTCGCGGTGGTCGCCGACCTGCCGCTCAGTACGGAGGAGACGGCCGAGGCGGCCGTCCAGCACGAGGGGGCCCACCGATGACCGAGCCGACGCTACCGCCGACGCCGACGCCGACGCCGACGAGGATCAGGGTCCTGATCGCGGACGACCAGCCGCTGGTCCGGCGCGGACTGTCGTTGATCCTCTCCCCCGACCCGGCCTTCGAGGTGATCGGCGAGGCCGAGAACGGCGCGCAGGCCGTCAACCTCGCCCGCCAGCTGCGCCCCGACGTCGTGGTGATGGACATCCGGATGCCCGTCCTCGACGGGGTCGGCGCGACCGCGGAGCTCGCCGCCACCCTTCCCGGCTGCCGGGTCCTGGCCCTCAGTACGTTCGACCTGGACGAGTACGTCGTGGGCGCCCTGCGCGCCGGAGCTTCCGGGTTCCTGCCCAAGGACAGCTCCCCGGAGGACCTGGGCGCGGCGATCCGCACGGTCCACGCCGGCGAGGCCGCCGTCGCGCCGCGCCTGCTCACGCGGCTGATCTCCACGTACGTACGGGCCCCGCACGCTCCGCGGCCGACCCCGACCGGGACGGGCGAACTCACGCCCCGCGAGGTCGAGGTGTGGCGCCTGATGGCCACCGGGCTGGACAACACCGGGATCTCCCGCGCCCTGGACCTCAGCCTGTCCACGGTCAAGAACCACATCACCAGCGTCTTCGGCAAGCTCGCCGTCCGCGACCGCGCCCAGGCGGTCATCGCGGCGTACGAATCGGGCCTGGTCACAGCGGGCGGGGGCGGGACGAGGGACGAAGGCTGAGCCCCGTGCTCGTGCCGTCGAAGGTTGCGCGGCGCTCCTACGGGTGGGGGCACGGCATTCGGCCTTCGATGGCGCGTGCTCCACTCGCACCATAAATCGAACACGTGCTTGAATTAGGGAATGCAGTACTCCTCTTTCCGCTCGTCCCACCCCTCCCCGTCCGCCCCCTCCTTCCCCGACGACCTGGTCGGGCTCCAGGCCGATTGGCTCCGCACCTACCGGGAACTGGCTCGGCAGCCCGCGTCGGCCCGTACCACCGGGCTCCGCCGCCGGCTGATCGACCTCTCGCGTGCGATCACCGCCCATCCGTACTGGTCGCGCCCGGTCCGTACGGCGGGCGGCCCGGCCGAGCTCCGCCGCGCGGCGAAGGCCCGATCCTGGGCGAGGGCGGCATGACGAGCGCCTGCCCCGGCAACGACCAGGGCCGCATACCGACCCCGGCTCCCCGCCTGGTGGTCCACCCCCCGGACCACCGCGGCTGGCGCCGGGTGCGGTACGACGGGCAGAGCCTGGGCACGGCGTACCGGATCAGCGACATAGCCGTCTTCCTCGCCGCCACGGGAATGGAGTGCGCGGAGGACTTCGACCTCACGGACCCCACCCACGTCGACTGGCGCGGCGGCGGCCCCGACTGCTGGGCACCGCCGGCGCCGTAGCGGGCCCGGCGGGCTCGGTCCCGGACCCGGGCCCGGGCTCGACCACCTGCTCGGACCGGGCCCCGTCCGCATCGCCGCCGGCTCCCTCGCACACACGCCCGACAACCCCAACCGGCTTACTCCCAAGCTTGGTTGGGCATGCGGCTTGCGCGGGGCGCCGAGGTCCGACGGCCTATCGTGGCCCCATGACCCGACCCGACGAAATCCGCATCGTCTCCCGTTCCTCACCCATGGCCCTGGCCCAGGTGGAGCGGGTACGGAGCGAGCTGGCCCAGCACCACCCCGGCATCCGTACGACCGTCGTGCCCGTCACGACCTCCGGCGACCGGTGGCAAGGCGCCCTCTCCGCCCTCGGCGGGAAGGGCGCCTTCACCAAGGAGGTCGACGCCGCGCTCCTCGCCGGGGAAGCCGACGTCGCGGTGCACTGCGTCAAGGACATCCCCGGCGACCGGCCCCTCCCCGAAGGAACCGTCTTCGCCGCCCACCTCAAACGCGATGACGTGCGCGACGCGGTGGTCCAGCCGGACGGCCTCACCCTCGACGAGCTCCCGGCCGGCTCGCGGATCGGCACCTCCTCCGTGCGCCGCGTCGCCCAGCTCGCGCAGTCCCACCCGCACCTGGACTGCATCCCCATGCGCGGCAACGCCAACAACCGCCTGGCCAAGCTCGACGCCGGGGAAGCCGACGCCCTGCTCCTGGCCGTGTCGGGCCTGGAACGCATCGGCCGCGCCGACCGGATCACCCAGATCCTGAGCGTGGAACAGATGTTCCCGCCCATCGGCGCCGGGGTCCTCGCCCTCCAGGTCCGCAAGGACGACCGGGCCGTCATCGATACGCTGGCCCCGCTCGGCGACCTCGACGCCTGGAGGGAGACCACCGCCGAGCGCATGCTGCTGCACGTCCTGCAAGGCCACTGCAACAGCCCGATCGCCGGATACGCCCGTGCCACCGCCGACGGCCGCCTCTCCCTGTGGGGCCGGGTGTTCAGCCCCGACGGCAAGCAGGTGGTCGACGCCCACGAATGGGCGGGCCCCCTGGACCCGGCGACCCTCGGCATGTCCGTCGGCGTCGCCTTGCTGCGCCAAGGCGCCCGGGACATCATCGACTCCATCCCGCACTGACCCGATGAACGGTCACGCGACCAGGCGCAGCCAGGCCGACGCGAGTGCGGCGTGGCCGGCCGGCGTCGGGTGCACGCCGTCCGCGGCCCGGTGTTCCGGTCCCGTCGCCGCGGCGAGTTCGGCGAACATGGCGTCCGCGGCGAGCAGGTGCGCGCCGTATGCACGGGCGAGTGCGCGTACGACCTGGATCTTCGGGTCCAGATCGGCGCGCCACGCCTTTCGGACCTCGTCGTCGACGTGCGTGTCGCGTGCCGTGACGATGCCGCTGATCGGCAGGAGGAAGGGCTCGATGAGGACCAGCTCCGTTCCCGCTGCGGCCAGCGGCGCGAGCAGGCGGCTGTCACCCGCCGCGAAGTCCTCGGCGGGGATCACGTGGCCGTCCGGGTCGACGGTGTGCCAGCCCATGTCGTTGACGCCGACGAGGATCGACACCACGTCCGGGTGTGCGTCGAGCACGTCCGCCTGCCATCGGGCTTCCAGGTCGCTCACCTTGTGGCCCCCGATCCCGGTGTTCAGCCAGGTCACGGGCCGGTCCGGATGCCGTAGACCGAATCGCCGGTGAACATCACGGTGCTGCCCGGCCGGAGGGTGATCGTCATGTGCGCTCCTCGGATGTGGTGGGGGAAGAGGGGGTTACGGGGGCGGCTGCGCCGGGGGCCGCCGGTGCGGGGGCGCCGGGCAGGAACAGTCCCTGCCCTTCGACCACGGGCCGGCGGTGTGACCCGGAACACCGTTGAGGTTGACCTCGGGTCGGGGTGGAGGCTCGTCCAGCGGCCCGGCTCCGGATCGGGCCCAGCGGATGTCAAGGGAGCGACATGTCCATCACCCTTTCCGACCAGGGGCAGGATCGACCGGAGCTGCAGAAGGCGATCGAGGAGATCGTCGAGTCCGGATTCCTCGGGGTGCAGCTGCGGGTGAACGACGAGCGGGGCGGAGTGGGTCGGCAGCGCCGGGGCACGCGAACTGGGCCGCAGCGGCGAGCCGCCGACCGACGGGCACTTCCGCATCGGCAGCAGCACGAAGAACTTCATCGCGACCTCGGCGCTCATGCTGGTGGCCGAGGGCAGGATCGGACTGGACGCCCCGGCCGACGACTACCTGCCCGCATTCGGACTGGACCGGCGGATCACCGTGCGGATGCTGCTGCAACACACCAGCGGGATCTTCAACCACACCGGCGAGCTCTACGAGGACGGCACGTTCGTGCCGGGGATCCCCATGCCCTACGGCGTCACGGGCACGGAGTGGGTCGACAACCGGTTCACGACGCACCGGCCGCAGGAACTGGTACGGCTGGCGCTGTCCAAGCCGGCCCGGTTCGAACCGGGAGCGGACTGGAGCTACTCCAACACGAACTACGTCCTGGCCCGGCTGGTGATCGAGAAGGTCACCGGCCGTTCGTTCGCCGAGGAGCTGCGGCGGCTGGTCCTGGGGCCGCTGGGGATGACCGGCACCGTCGCGCCGGACAGCTCGCCGGAGATCCCCGAGCCGTACAGCCGCAGTTACTACCGCCGCTACCGCCACGGGGACGCCGGGCAGGAGGAGACGGTCGACATCAGCCGTCAAAACCCCTCCTGGGTTTCGGCCGGTGGAGACATGATCTCGACCACTCGGGATCTGCACACGTACTTCTCCGCACTGATGGGCGGCAAGCTCCTGCCGGCCGGGCTGCTGGCCGAGATGCGCACGCCGGAGCCGAAGGCCGGCTACGGCCTGGGAGTGTTCGCCCAGGCCGCGGGGCCGTACGGCGGTACGGTCTTCCACCACAACGGCGCCCAGGGGGGCTCGGCGGCGCTGATGTACGGCACGCCCGACGGCAAGAAGACCCTGACCGCCGGGCTGAACTGTGTGGATGACGCAGACCTGTCCATCGCAGCGGCGTTCCAGTACGCCTGCCAAAGGCTCGTCGACGAGGTGTTCGGCGGCGGGCGGGCGGATCCGGCCCGGCCGACGGACTGAGCCCGACACGAGGCAGGCTGAGCAGATGATGAACGCAGCGATGAGCGGAGTCACGATCGGGCAGGCGGCGGCCTTCGTCGGCGTCACGGTGAAGACGGTGCGGCACTACCACAAGCTCGGCGTGGTCGAGGAGCCTCGACGCGACGGCTCCGGCTACCGGCGGTACGGATCAGCCGACCTGCTGCGGCTGGTGCAGGTCCGGACGCTGGCCGGCGCAGGGGTGCCGCTGGCCGAGATCGGGCCCCTGCTCGACGCCGACGCCGACGCCGAGCACTTCGCCGCCGTCCTCGCCGACGTCGAGCGGCAGCTCACCGAACGGATCGCGGACCTGATCACGCGCCGCGACACGTTGCACCGGCTCGCCGACGGCGACCGGGCCCTGCTGCCCGACCGCGCGGTGGCACTGCTGGAACGGATGTCCGCCCTCGGTTTCGGCCCCGACTACGTGGCCGCGCAGCGCGAGGCCCTGGTGCTGGCCTCGGCGATGGTGCCGCAGGGCTTCGACGACTTCCTGACCCAGCTCGAACACCGTCTCGACGACCCCGAGTACGTCGACCTGACCCAACGCGGCCGGGAGGCCGAGTCCTGGGAACCGGACGACCCGAGGATCGACGAACTCGCGACCGCCATGGCCGACCACTGTCTCGCCCACCCCGAGCTGCTGGGCGATCCCGCCAACCTGCGGGCCTGGACCAAGGCTTCCGCGCAGTACAGGCTGATCAACAACCACCGCGGGGACCGGGCACCGGTCGCAGCCCGGCTGACCGCGCTCACCGAGACCAAACTCCGCTCGGCGGGCGTACCCATCCCCCTCCCCCGCCAATGACGGGACGACGGGACGGACGAGACGACGTGATGACGGGATCCCCACGGCACAGTGGCCCCGAGTCCTGCCGAGGTGTTCAGCCCTGCTCGGGCTCCACCGGGAGCCACAGTTCGGCGTCGACCCCGGTCTCGTCCGGCGACGGGCGGATCCGCAGGATCTCGGGGCCGGGTCGGCTGCGGTACGGGTTCGACGGGAACCACTGCGTGAACACGTCCCGCCACAGCTCCTGGATGGCCTGCGGCGCCGGCCCGGAGGTGGTGAACACCGCCCAGGTGCCGGCCGGGACGCCCAGCGCGGTCGTGCCCTCGGGCGCGGCCATGGAGGTGATCACACCGTGGTAGTAGTCGAGTTCGGTGCCCTCGGCGCGGCTGGGGTCCAGGTCGTCGCAGACCGCGACGATGCCGTGCGGCTCCTGGTCCGACAGTTCCTCCAGGCGCTCCAGGCTCTGGGGGGCGATCCCGCGGACGAAGTCCACGATCGCTCGGTTCGGTCCCGCGTGTACCAGCGGTACCCGGGCCTTGAGCCCGACCACGGCGAAGTCCGCCTTGTCCACGACGCGATAACGCATGTCGCTACTCCCTTCGATGGTGAGACGGAAGGCCATCCGGGATTGGGAGCTGAGCTCGGCGCCGGTACGGCGGGCCTCGCCCGGTCCGATGCCGTGCATGGCGCGGAACGCCCGCGCGAACGCCTCGCCGGAGCCGTAGCCGTGGCGCACCGCGATGTCCAGCAGCGTTTCGCGCCCGGCGAGCACTTCGGCGCCCGCGAGGGTGAGCCGGCGGCGCCGGACGTACTCCGACAGCGGTATGCCCGCGAGCGTGGAGAACATCCGGCGCAGGTGGTACTCCGAGGTGGCTGCGATCCGTGCCAGTTCCTCCACGTCGATGGCCTGGTCGAGATGGCGCTCGATGTGCTCCATGGCCTGGTTCAGCCGCTCCAGCATGCCCGGTTCCTTCCTCTTGACGCTCACCACGCTAGACAGCGACCACCATGCCGGACCCGACATCTCGTGCCCGCTCCGGTCGGGTGAGCGCGTCCGGGCAGGAGGTGGGGTGTGCTCCTCACGCACCGCTGGGCCGGCCCGGTCCGTCCGTGCGGGTTTTGCGCGGCAGCACGGTGACGGCGAGCAGCAGTGCGGCCGCCAAGAAGCAGCTCGCCACCACGAAGGCCGCAGGGGCGGCGGTCGCGGTGACGATGCCGGCCGCGTCTGCCGCGTCGCTGTTGGCGGCCAGTACGAAGGCGCCTGCCGTGGCCAGTCCGACGGCGCCGCCCAGCTGGCGGAGCGTCTGCCGCAGGACCGAGGCGTCGGGCCTCTCGTCCTCGGGGACCGCACGCATCAGTTCGGCGCTCAGGGCGGGGATCGGCATGCCCATCCCGATGCCCGCGAGGATCATCCCGGGAACCTGCCACACGTACGCGCGCGGCTCCAGGGCGACCGTCCACGCCGTCACGCCGAGCGTGGCGGTCGCCAGGCCGAGCACCACGGGTACCCGGATGGACCCGGAACGGTCCAGCAGGTAGCCGGAGGTGAAGGTTCCCGCCGTCAGGGCCGTGACCAGTGGGAGCAGGGAGGTGCCGGTGGCCAGGAGCGGCAGGTTCATTGCCTGGCGCAGGAGCACGACGCCGTGGAGGACGAAGGTGGTCAGCCCCAGCTCGCGCGCCATCGAGTCGAGGGCGACCGCGACGACGGTCTGGTCCAGCATGACCATCCCCCCGGCGCACCCCATGGCGGCGACGACGAAGTGCTTGCGGGGCGCGGGGGTGCCTTCGGGGGAAGGGCGGTGCGGACGCGACACCCACCTCCAACGAGTGAACCGCCCGAACGGCATCGCCGCGCCGTCATGATGGTCTCGTGGAACCCGTGGAAGCCGTGGACGCCGTGGAACCCGTGGACTTCGAGGCTCACCGGCGTGAGCTGACGACGTACTGCTACCGGATGCTGGGCTCGTTCCACGAGGCCGAGGACCTGGTGCAGGAAACGATGCTGCGCGCGTGGGAGGCCCGCGACCGGTACGACCGTAGGCGCGCGTCCGTACGGACCTGGCTGTACCGGATCGCGACCAACGTGTGTCTGACCGCATTGGAAGGCCGTGCGCGGCGGCCGTTGCCGTCCGGGTTGGGTGCGCCGAGCGACGATCCCGGGGCTCCGCTCACGCCCGCGCTCGACATCCCCTGGCTGCAGCCCTTCCCCGACGCCCGGTTCGACACGGGGGTGCGGGCCGACATGCGGCTCGCGCTGGTGGCGGCGATGCAGGTTCTGCCGCCGCGGCAGCGGGCCGTGCTCGTCCTGCGCGAGGTACTGGAGTTCAGTGCCGCCGAGGTCGCCGCGCAGCTCGGGAGCACGGTCCCGGCCGTCAACAGCGCTCTGCAGCGGGCCCGCGCGGCCCTCGCGGACGTGGGCGACTCGGGGGAGGTCACCGAGCCCGATGACCCCGAGGCACGCACCGTGATCGACCGGTACGTGCGTGCGTTCGAGGCCGCCGACGTCCCCGGGCTCGTGCGGCTCCTCACCGATGACGCGGTGCTGGAGATGCCGCCGGTGCCGCTGTGGTACCGGGGCAGCCGCGACTACGGCCTGTTCATGCGCCGCGTGTTCGAGATGCGCGGGGCCGGGTGGGGCGTGCGGCGCCTCACCGCCAACGGGCAGCCCGCGCTCGCCGCGTACGCGCCGGAAGGCGACGGCGTCGAGAGCCGGGCGGGTGGCGGGGGCGGGGGCGGTCACCGGCTGCACACGCTCCAAGTCTTCACGGTCACCGGCGGCCGGATCGCCCACAACGTCGTGTTCGCCGATCCCCGCGTGTTCGAGGCGTTCGGCCTGCCCCGGCAGATTTCTTCGGACGAGTTCCGCCGGGTGCGATGAGTCGTGCCGGTGCCGCCGGTACGTACCGGTGAGCATCGACCGGAGGGACGTCATCGTGAGCGTCATCGTCATCGAATTCATCACCCTGGACGGGATCGTCACCGACCCGGACGGATCCGCGGGCACGCCGACCGGCGGCTGGGCGTTCCGCCACGGCCCCGAGACCGTCGCCGGAGACAAGTTCCGGCTCGGCAGCCTGTTGGACGAGGGGGTCATGCTGCTGGGGCGCACCACCTGGCAGCTGTTCTCGCGGCTCTGGCCGGGACGCGAAGACCCGTTCGCCGCGCGGATGAACGCCGTGCCGAAACTGATCGCCACCCGTACCCTGACGGACGTCTCGGGGTGGGCGAACTCGCAGGTCATCGACGGCGACCTCGTCGAGGCCGTCCGGCGTGAGCAGCGGGACGTCATCATCACCGGCAGTCTGAGCGTCGTGCACGCCCTGATGGCCGAAGACCTGGTCGACGAGTACCGGCTCCTGACCTTCCCCACCGTCCTCGGCACCGGAGAACGCCTCTTCCCGGCCGGCGGCCCGCCCGCGTTCCTGGAGTGCACGTCGTCCGGACGAACGGGCGCCGCCGTCCTCTCGCAGTACCGGAGGGCAACTCCACGCTGACCCGCGCCGGGGTACTGCCGTTCGTACGGGCGCACGCGGTCGCCCGAGCGCAGGTTGTGGGGTCCGCCGAGTGGCAGGCCGTGCGGTCGGCCACCCCTTGCCGAAAACAGCCCTTACCCACCCCGCCCGACCGGGGTAGAACAGAGTGCTCGTTCCGAGCCGCGCCGATTGCCACGAGGGGGACCATGGCGCAGGAAAGGCGTGAGGGGTCGTTGGTCGGCGGTCGCTACCGGCTGACGCACCGGCTCGGGCATGACGTGCTGGGCGGTACGTGGGTGGCCCTCGACGTGCTCCTGCAGGTCGAGGTGGACGTCCGGGAGGTGCGGCCTCCGGACGGGGTGCTGGAGGGCGCGCGCGGGGAGTGGCCGGTGCTCGCGATGCGCAGGGCCCGTACGGTCGCGCTCCTGCGCGATGACCCGGACATCGTGGCCGTGCTCGATGTCATCGCAGAGGACGACGCCCTCTGGCTGGTCACCGAGCGCATGTCGGGCCGCTCCGCGGACGAAGACCTCAGGATGCACGGCCCGATGCCCGCTCCCCGAGCCCGACAGGTCGCGGGAGCCCTGCTCCGTGCGCTGGCCCGCGTACACGCGGCGGGGATCGTGCACCTCAACGTGACGCCTTCCAGTGTGGTGCTCGACGACACCGGTCGGGTGCGACTCACCGGTTTCCACCTGTGGGTGCTGGGCCCATCGGATCTGGCCGTCGGCGTTCCCGACTACATGTCTCCCGAGCAGTTGGAAGGCGGTGCGCCGGGTGCGGAGAGCGACCTGTTTTCGCTGGGGGCGACGCTCTACGACCTCACCGAAGGCGTCGGACCGTTCCGGCGGGACACCGCGCAGGCCACCGTCGCGGCGGTGAGGGGCGAAGACCCTCCCCCACCACGACGGAACCCCGCCCTCGCCCCGCTGATCAGCGGCCTGTTGCACCGGGACCCGTCCCGACGCTTGACGCTGTCCGCGGCGCAGCTCCTCCTCGACCCCGTTGGTCCCGACTACGCTCGCGCACCTGCGGCCGCCTACGCCGCCCCTGCCACCGCGCCAAGTGCGAGTGCCGCACCGCCGCCACCTGCCGCCTACGCGCCGACTGCGTCCCCGTACCGGGGCCGGCGGAGCACGATCGGCACCTCCGCTGTGCCGGCCGGGGTGGTGTTGCTGCTGGCGGCTCTGGTGTGGCTGTCGTCCGTCACGGACATCAGCCACGAGGACGTGTCGGCGTTCCTCGGGGCGGTGGTGCCATGGGCGGTCTTCGCGCTCGGGCTGGGTTTCCTCGGCACGCAGGTGAGCACCGCGGTACAGCTCGCAAGACCGCCGGCTCACGCAGATGCACCGGGGACGGGGCCCTTGCGGTGGGTGGCGCCGCCGGCCCGCTGGTCCCGGGAAGAACGGACGGTGCGTCGTGCGGCTGCCGAGAGAGCGATCGACGAGGAACTGCTGGGCCTGGACCGGCTGACGGCAACGCTCTCGCCGGGCAGGGACGAGGACGGGGGCACCGATGTCTGAGCACGAGCCGGGACGTCCGGTACCGCCGCCGGAGACGCCGCACGCGGGCGACTACGAACCAACGGCGTTCATCGCGCCGCCCGTCGGCGTCGTGCCGTCGTTTCCCGATGCCGACGAAGCACGGAAGTGGCAGGGCATCGAAGCCGACCACCTCGCGTGGCGGCGCCAACTGGTAGAGCGTCAGTTGCGGCAGGAGCGGCTTGACCAGTGGGTGGGCTACGGGTTCCGCCTGCTGGAGTACACGATCGTCATCGGCTTCGGTCTGGCGTTCGCCTGGTTGGGCTTCTACTCGGTGGACCACAAGGCGTCGCTACAGGCGGTGCCGTTGGTCAGCGGAGGCGTCGCCGGGCTGGCCGGGGCGGTGCTGGCGGTACGCAACAAACGGGGGTGAGCTGCTTGCGTCGCAGTGGGAGCGTGGGTGTCCTCGGCATGGCAACCGGGAAGACGGCTCGTACGAGCAAGGTGCAACCGGGCCAGATGGCGGGTGCCGTACCGCCCCTGCGCGCCAACGTCCCGTGGTCGCATGCCCGGCTGTTCGTACTGACGCATCCGGCTCCGCCGGTGAGCGGGCGGATGCTGTCGTTGGACGGATCCGGATGGCCCGGGGCGACGGGTCCGGCGAGCAACCCCATTGTCAACGAGGGTTCGGGGTTACGCGTCGAAGGTCCTGCGGAGCAGGGCGGTGAACTCGGCGGGGTGCGTGGTCACGCCCGTGTGGCCGCCGGGGAAGTGCACGAGGTCCGTACCGAGGCGCTCGGCCAGGAGCGCGGCCGGGCGGTACGGAAGTTCGCCGCGGGAGTCCTCGCCGCCGGCGAGTACGAGCCGGTCCAACACCGTCGCCAGGCGGTGGACGTCCGGGGCGTGGCCCATGAAGGCGGGCACGATGCGTCCCAGGAAGTACGGCAGGTTCGCCATCGTCCGCTCGGCCCGGGCCGCCGCCCCGGGCGGCAGCTTGAGATCGGCCTGCGGGGTGGGCCGCGGCGTCGACGGCGTGTCGCCGTCTTCCGCCTTCAGGCCGGCCGCGAACTCGGCCATCGCCGGCATCAGTCCCCCGGTGCGGAACGTCTCCTGCACGCGCGCGAGGAACGCACGGTGTGCGGGGGCTTCCGGCAGGACCTCCACCAGCGGCGGTTCGTGCGCCACCAGGCGCCGTACGCGCTCGGGACGGGTGGCGAGCAGGTGTAGCGCGGCGATCGCGCCCGAGCTGGCGCCGAACACCCGCGCGGGCTCCGCCGGCGAGAGCAGGTCCAGGATCCGCAGCGCGTCGTCGGCGTGCTCGGCCACGCTCTGCTCGGCCTCGGGGTCGTCGAGCGTGCTGCGGGACATGCCGCGCGGGTCGTAGGCGGCGACGGTGTATCCGGCGGCGGCCAGGTCGTCGGCGATGCCGTCGAAGGAGGCCGCGCCACCCGATCCGCCGGGGACGAGCAGCAGGAGCGGGCCCTGGCCGCGTACTTCGTAGTGCAGGGTCGCGCCGTTCACGCGCAGGCTGCCGAGGGTCGGGGTCGGGGCGGTCATGCGGGGTCTCCTTCTTCGTACGGGGGCCAGTGCTCCAGGAGGGTGTGCAGGGCGTCGAGGGCGCGGAGCCAGGAGCTCTGCGGCGAACGCTGGTGCGCGAACCCGCCCGCGGCCTCCAGGGCGACGAACCCGTGGAACGTGCTGCGCAACAACCTGACCGCATCGGTCAGATCGGGCTCGGCCAGTCCGTAGCCGCGCAGCATGCCGTACGTCAGCTCGACCGCGCGCCGCGGTCCGGGCGCCCGTGCGGCCAGTACGGGGTCGATGTCGATCGGGGTCTGGGTCGCCGTGTAGCGGCCCGGGTGCCGGTGGGCGTACTCCCGCCAGGCGTTGGCGAACGCGACCAGCGCGTCCTTGCCCGCCAGCCCGGCGGTGGCCTCCGCGATGCGGATGGTCTTCTCGTCCGCCGCCAGCAGCGCGATCCGTCCGCGCAGGTCCTCCAGGTTGCGCACGTGCGAGTAGAGGCTCGCGTCCTTCACGCCGAGCCGCCGCGCCACCTGAGACATGGTCACGCGGTCGAATCCGACCTCGTCCGCCAGTTCGGCGCCCGCGGCCGTCACGCGCTCCGCCGTCAGCCCTGCCCGCACCATGCGCCGTCGCCTTCTGTTCGTCCAACCAACCTAGGAGCCCTAGTTATAACCTAGGGGCTCTAGGTTTTCCAAGCGCCCCTGCGGGGGGGCGGATGGGCTCCGCACCGCCACGCCGCGTCCCCGGACGCTCCTCCGGACGGGGAAGCCGGTTCCTGCCCCGGGGCGACATCTTCCGCCCACCACGGTTGGGATCTTCGACATGGCAAGAGCCGGAGTCCCCGCGTGACCTGAGGAGCACTGATGACCACCGTCGAGGAGTCGCCGCGGCACGGATGGCGTGGTGCGTGGCGGGCCGCTCACGTGCCCCTCGCCGGAGCACCCCCCTCGGCCCGGCTCGTCGCCCACGCCATCCCGTTCGCCGTCCTGCCGTCCGGCGTCTGGCGGATCGCGACCGTCGTGTTCGCCATGGCCGGCGACGGCAGGCACCATGGCGCCGCGGACACCACGGCGGGCCTGCCCACCCCGGTGTACGTGACCCTCCTGTCGGTCCTCTCCGAACTCCTCGCGTTCGCCGCCGTCGGTCTCATCGCCCCGTGGGGCGAGGCCTTCCCCCGCTGGGTGCCGGTCCTGCGCGGACGTCGGGTGCCGCTCCCGGACGACTTCCCCACCATCGCGCTGCACGGCTGGCGCCTCGGCTCCTTCCTCGCCGCCTACGCCCCGCTCCTGCTCTGGGGACCGCTCCTCGGGCTCCTGACCGTCGCCTACTGGCGCCGGCGCCGTACCCCACCAGCCCCGCGCCCCTGAGGACTTGATCCCGCGGCAGGCGCCCGACGCCCCCTGGGGAACGGTGAGGGCGCAAGGATGACCTCCTCGGTGGACGTCCGGGCATCCCGGACGCCCCCCGTTCGTTCACAGGGCCGGGACCGAACGACAGCCGGACGAAAGGAACCACCGTGGAGAAGAACGCCTGGGCGGTGACCGGGGAGCTCGCCGCCTTCCTCGACGAGGCCACCGCCCATGTGCCCGCCGAGCAGCGCCGGGTGCTGCAAGTGCTCAAGATCGGGGAGGAGTTCGGCGAGGCCGCCCAGGCCGTCATCGGCGCCACCGGCACCAATCCCCGCAAGGGCCGTTCCCACTCGTGGCAGGACGTGGAGTCGGAGGTGTGCGACGTACTGGTCACGGCGATGGTCGCGCTGCACCGGCTCGGCGTCGAGGACCCGGCCGCGCTGTTCACCGCGCACCTGGAGAAGACCGCCGCCCGGACCCTGGCCGCCACCACCCCCGCCCGGGAGGCATGACCGTGTGGATTCCCCGAGAGGAGTGGATCAAGACGCTCCCGCAGACGATCGTGGCGTCCTGCGTGTTGATGCTGGACCGTGACGACCGCGTCCTGCTGCTCCGGTACGGCCCCGGCCAGCCCGCCTCCGGACAGTGGTGGCTCCCGGGCGGAATGCTCGACCACGGCGAGGACCCGTGGGCGGCGGCGCGGCGGGAGATGCGCGAGGAGACGGGGGCCGAACTGGACGACGTACCGCGGCTGATCGGCATCGACCACCGCGCCGACGTCGAGAACACCGGCCCCGTGATCGACTACTTCTTCCACGGCGGCATCCACACCGGCGAACGCCCCGTCCGGCTGAGCGCCGAGCACGACCGCCACGCCTTCAAGCACCTGGACGACCTGCGGGACACCCCGCTCGCCGCCCACCTCCAGACCCTGACCGCCCTGCACGCGGCCGCCCGGTCCGGCACCGCGGTCTACCTCCGCGAGGGACGCCCCTCATGACCCCGCACACCTGGACGACCCGACCCCCGGCCGGGGCTCCGCCGATTCCCTGACCTTGACGGACGAGCTCCCCGCACACCGAGCCGGTGTGCGGGGCGCCGGGCCCGTCTCCGGCGGATCACGTGTCCGATCGGCCTCGTCCCGCCGGGACCGGGGCGGCCTCCAACGCCTGGACCAGTTGGGGCAGGTGGCCGCCCGCCACCACGAGGGCCAGGTGGTCGTGGAAGTCCCGACTGCTGACGATCAGTCCGTGGCGGACCCGCAGTACCTGGATGTTGGCGGTCTCGAAGGTCCGTCCGGTAGCCCGGTGGTCCACCCGGTAGTCCCACTCGGCGACCACCACCTCCGGGTCATCGGTCTCCCGAATGACCACGTTCACCGGGGTCAGTTCCACGGGCGAACCCGCGGAGACTTGCGCGAACCGCTCGGCGAGCACGGCCCGGCCCTCGAACCTGCGCGGCCCGACCGGCTCGAAGACGGTCTCCACGACCGTGTCCTCTGCGTAGAGTGCGGCCAGCTCCGAGTACCGACCCGCACCGATGGTCTCCAGCAGCTTCTGGGAAACCTCTCGCGGTGACAGCGTTTTGGGCATGATCAACCTCCGGCAGGATCAGCAGTAGAATCGGACTAGCGGCTCCGTTTACAACGATACGGACTGGCGACTCCGGTTGTCCAGGGAGTCATGCCGTCGCCGGCGAAGGAAGGCGGAACAGGGATGAGTGGCGCACAGGAGCGCCCGCTGCGGGCGGACGCGGCCCGCAACCGGGCCAAGGTGCTCGATGTCGCCACGGAGGTGTTCACCACCCGCGGCGTCGGCGTGCCGACCGAGGAGATCGCAAGGGCCGCCGGGGTCGGCGTCGGCACGCTCTTCCGGCACTTCCCCACCAAGGAGGCGCTGTTGGAGGCGGTGATGGTGCGCAGGCTGGAGGAGATGGCGGCCATGACCGCGCAGCTGGCGGACCAGGCCGATCCGGCCGACGCCTTCTTCGCTTGCTTCCGTCTGGTGGTGGAACGGTCGGCGGGCAAGAACGAGTTCGCGCAGGCGCTCGCCTCGGCCGGTGTGGACGTGCACGCAGCGCTGCGGGAGTCGACCGAGGAGATCCAGGCCCGGCTCGCCGGCCTGCTTACCGAGGCCCAGCGGGGCGGGGTGGTCCGCCCGGAGCTAAGCCTGCCGGAGCTACTGGCGCTGCTGGTCGGTACGGGCGCCATGATGGAACAGCTCGGCGCGGACCCGGCGGCCCGGGAGCGGATCTTCGAGGTGGTCTTCGACGGGCTACGGCCCCGCTGACCGGCCCCTCGGGGCGGGCCCCTGAACGTCGGGGGGTGCCCCCGACCGCGATGTGTCAGGCCCGTCCCGCCGTGGGGGCGAGGTCGTGGCGGACGTACCACTCGGTGCCCATGACCCGCCTTTGGACCTCGGGCGCGAGCGCGGCGATGCGGCCCGGGGCGGCGCCCCGCTCCACCTCGCTGCGGTGGGCGGCGATGGCCGCAAGCTTCTGCTCGACCCAGGGGCTGACGTCGACGGCCGTGGCCGTCTCGTCCGGTACGGAGTACGCACTCGCCACGGCCCCGTCGGGTCGGAGGAGGTATCCGCCGAGGGCCCGGGCGGCCGAGTGGGGGTGGGTCGCGAGGCAGAGGGTCGACGGTTGCCAGGGGTTGCCGGCATCGGGGTAGAGCCTGCCGAGACCGGCCGCGTGGACGGCGATGACCGCGAGCCGGTGGGCGTGGATGTGGTCCGGGTGCCCGGTCAGGCCTCCGTAGCCGTCGTGCGTGATGACCACGTGCGGCCGGAACTCCCTGATGTGGGCGACCACGGCACCCACCGCCTCGTCCAGCGGGGCCTCGCAGAACCGGGACCGGCCGGGGGCCGAGGACGGGACGCGGGCATCGGCGTAACCGAGCAGCCGGGGCGCACCGGCGCCGAGGATCGCAAGCGCACGGGCCAGTTCGCCGACCCGTCCGGTACCCGCCGCCCACGTCCCGGTCAGGACTGCGGTCCGGGCCCCCGCAGCGGCATGCCGGGCCAGGACGCCGCCTGCGGAAAGGGCTTCGTCGTCGGGATGCGCGAAGAACGCCAGAACGCTCGGCATCGACATGCCGCATCACCCTCCAGTCAGTCGCACCGCACACGACCAGCACGGGAAGTCTGCGACGTATGCCGCCCGCTGAAACAAGCCGCGGTTGCGGCGGGGCGCGACGCTTGCGGCGGCCGGTCGCACGGAGGGGTGTGGCGACCTCGACGATCCCCTGGTCAGGCAGGCAGACGGGCGAAAGCGGGGGCCTGGTGGTTTCCGCGGGGGCGGCCGGTCGTTACGGGGAGAGGAAGGAGGTCCGCCATGACAGTGCAGGGACCCGCGAAAGAACCCACGGCGACCGAGCTCGACGCACGCTACAGCTCGGCGCTGAATCCCCGCCCGGGGGCCGAGGACGTCACCGCCACCGACTGGGCCGAGGCGCAGCGGCAGCTGGGGGCCGCCGAGATCTTCTGGTTGTCCACGGTGCGAGCCGACGGCCGGCTGCACGTCACTCCCGTGATCGCCGCCTGGCACGAGGGGGTGGTGTACTTCTCGACCGGCGCGGAGGAACAGAAGGCGAGGAACCTCGCTCACGACGGGCACTGTGCGCTGACCACCGGGGGGAACTCGCTCACCGAAGGGCTCGACCTCGTGGTCGACGGCAGGGCCGAGCCGGTTGCCGATCCGGCGGTGGTGGAGGAAGTGATCGCGGCGTACGAGGCGAAGTACGGGGCGCACATCACCTCGCCCGAGGGCACCTTCCACGGGATCGGGGACGCGATGCGGAAGGGGAACGTGGTGGTCTTCGCGGTGACGCCGACCACGGCGTACGGCTTCGGTCGGGACAACGGCGTGTACACGCACACGCGGTGGACGTTCTGAGCGGAGCGGCCGACCGGCCCGCGAAGGCACGGCCGGCGGGCCGCCGTCACGGGCGGCGGCCCCGGGCGGAGATCATCGGGGAGGTGGTGAGGTCGAGGCGGCCCGACGTGACGGTTGCGAGGTGCCGGTCGATCTCCTCGTCCGTGGCGAGGCCCGCCGCCACCAGTGCGCCCCGCACCTGTCGGACCGTCGCCGCCTCCAGGACGTCGCAGGCCACGGACGTGACGGGGAAGTAGGCGTCCGCGGTGACGTCGGTCAGCCCCGCCTCCCGCAGCAGCCGGGGCAGCTTGCGTCCGTAGGCCAGGTCGACACCGCGAGCCGCCAGCAGCGAGCGGAATCCGGCGCGCAGTCTGTTGGCCAGGGCCTGTTCGGGGCCGTACTCGTCCAGGCAGATCAGCGGCTGCGACGCCGGATCGGCGTCTTCGAGCAGCAGCCACCCGCCCGGCCGCAGGGCGCCGGCCATCGCGCGCAGGGCGTGTTCCCGGTCCGCCACGTGTACGAGTACCAGCCGCGCGTGTACGAAGTCGAAGCCGCTGCCCGGCGGGGCGTCCCGGCCCACGTCGTGGCGCAGCACCTCGATGACGCCTCCCGCGGCCCGTGAGGCCCAGGAAGTGTCGATGTCGGTCGCCACCACCCGTCCGGTCCGTCCGACCCGGTCGGCCAGCCACGTCACCACCGAGGAACCGCCCGCCCCGACCTCCCAGCACTGCCACCCCGGAGCGATCCCGAGGTCCTCGATGTGCCGGAAGGTCGTGGGGTCGAAGAGCTCGCCGAGCGCATCGAAACGGGTACCCGCCTCGGGTCGTGCGTTGTCGAGGAGGTAGCCGCCGTCGTTGCCCGGGTCCGGTGCGGAGCGCGTCATGAGGGGATTCTCCCCCGGTGAGCCCCGCAGCCGGGGCGAGTGGGGCGATGGCGGGCCTCAGGCCTGGAGCTCCGGCGGGAAGTCGGTCCAACGGAGGCTTTCGGGGAGGTGGCGCATGTCGTTGTAGAAGAGCACGGAGGCGGGCCGGTCGGGGGAGTACCGGATGACCGTCAGCGCCGCGTTGGCCTGGTTGAGGCCCATCCAGCGCCAGTTCGGCGCATCGAGGGCGGCCCGGACGAGCCAGCCTATGAGGAAGTTGTGGGTGACGATCAGCTCATGGCGCGGTGCGTCACCGTCGACGGGGCCCGTGAAACGGGCGACGGCCGCCCGCGCCAGCGCCGGGCCGCCCTCCCGCTCCTCGGCCGGGAACCGGGCCAGGTGCGCCAGCATGCGGTCGGCCGAGACCGACGGCAGTTCCTCCCTCTGCGGGACGTACGGGATGTAGTCCCCCGCCAGCTTCGACTCCTCCAGCGGTACGTCGTCCAGCTGGGCGCAGATCAGGCGCGCGGTCTGCGCCGCTCGGGGAAGCGGGCCGTGGTACACGGCACAGAGAGGACTGCCCGCGAGCCGCTCGCCGAGCAGGGTGGCCTGCCGGCGCCCGGCGTCCGTCAGCTCGCTCTCGTCGTCCGAGGCCTGGCCGTGCCGGGCGAGGTAGAGGTAGCGGGCGGCTGTTCCGACTTCGGATCCGGTTTCGGTTCCGGTCATGGAGGGGTCCTCCGTCAGCGTCTGTGATCTTGTGGACACTCGGGGGGACGCCGGTTTTGGCCCTGCGGTTTCACGTCGGATGCGCGAGGGCCGTCGCCGTGGGGACGGCGACGGCTCTCCTCTGCGCCGGCGGTCGCTCAGGGACAGCTGATGCGGGTGTCGCCCGGGTCAGTGGTGCAAGTGTCGCTACCGGGGCCGCCGTTGGCGGTGTCGTTGCCCGCGACGCCGTCGGTGGTGGTGAGGCGGTCGTTGCCGTAGTAGCCGGTCAGGACGTCGTTGCCCGGGCCGCCGTTCAGGGTGTCGTCGCCGAAGCCGCCGTCGATGTTGTCGTTGCCTTCGCCGCCGTACACCGTGTCGTTGCCGTAGCTCGCGCGCACGGTGTCGTTGCCGCCGAGGGCGCAGATCACGTCGTTGAAGTAGCCGCCGGTCAGCGTGTCCGCGCCGCTGGTGCCGATGATCGTGCAGCCGCGTGCGTTGTTCACCGAGGTGGTCGCGGTGGCCCTGTTGTTGGCGGTCGCCGGGTCCTGCTGGGTGGCGGTGACGGTCGCCGTGTTGGTGAGCGTTCCGGTGGCCCGCGGCTCGGCCGTCACCGTGACCGTCGCGCTCGCGCCCGGTGCCAGGGAGCCGAGGGCGCAGTTGGCCCCGGTCGCCGTCGTCGTGCAGGTGCCCTGCGAGGGGGCGGCGGAGGTGGGGCTGGCGCCGGCTCCGGAGAGCGTGTCCGCCAGGGTGACGCCGGTCGCCGTCGCGGTGGAGGCCGCCGAGTTGGAGACCGTCACCGTGTACGAGGCGCGGTCGCCGATGCTCACCGTGGCCGTACCGGTCTTCGTCACCGACAGGTCCGCGCTCGGCGGCGGGGGCGGCGGCGTACCGTCGCCGCCCTGGTAGCGGGCGAGGGCGAAGGCGAAGCCCGCCCCGTAGCCGGACGCGACGATGTTGCCGTCCGGCTGTACGAGCACCCCGCGCGCCTCGTCGTAGTCCCCGAAGCCCGTGACCGCGAAGCCGTCGCCGCTGAAGCCCGTGTCCACGGCGCCGTTGGGGTTGAAGCGGACCAGCCCGAAGTCGTTGGCCTCGGAGCTGTTGGGGTAGTCGGCCCGGCCCGCGAGGACGATCTTCCCGTTCGGCTGGAGCGCCATGGCGTTCGCGGTCCCGCCGTCGCCGGGGAAGGCGACGGAGGTGCGCCCGCCGGTGCCGAAGCCGGTGTCCGGGCTTCCGTTCGCGGTGTAGCGCAGTAGGGCGATGCCGGCGCCGCCGTTGCCCGCCGCGACGATCTTTCCGTCCGGCTGGACCGCCACGGCGTTGCCGAACTCGGTGCCGCCGAAGTCCGCGGTCACCATGCCGTCACCGCTGAAGGAGGTGTCGAGGCTGCCGTTCGTGTTGTACCGGGCCACGCCGATGTCGAAGGCGGTGTTGCCCACGTACCCGACCGAGACGATCTTGCCGTCCGGCTGGAGGGCCATGCCGCGGGCGGTGCCGCCCGCGTCCTGGGGCGAGGCGGGCGTGAACCCCGCGACCACCGCGCCGTCACCGCCGAGGGTCGGGTCCAGGTTCCCGCCGCTGTCGAGGCGGACCAGCGCGAAGCCTCCGCCGGCGCCCTTGCCCGCGGCGATGATCTTGCCGTCGGGCTGCACCGCCACGTCCGCGCCGTCAGCGGAGCCGCCGAACTCGTCGACCCGCACGAGGCCGCCGTCGCCGAAGCCCGTGTCCAGGCTGCCGTTGGTGTTGTAGCGAGCCACCGAGAAGAAGCAGCAGCCGCCGCCCTCCTCCGCGATCACCTCGGTGGTGCCCGCCACGACGATCTTCCCGTCCGAGGGCTGGATCGCCACCGCGTTCGCCGAGTGGCTGCCGCCACCGAAGTCGCTGGTCACCGTACCGTCCCCGGCGAAGCCGGAGTCGAGGCTGCCGTCGGTGTCGTACCGGGCGAGTGCGAAGCCGCCCTCGCTGAGGCCCACCACGACCAGCTTGCCGTCGGCCTGCCGCGCGATGTCGTGGCCTTCCGCGTAGCCGGGGAAGGAGGTGGTGACCCGGCCGCCGGTCCCGAAGGCCGGATCCAGATCGCCGGGTGCGGCCAACGCCGTTCCGGGCAGCGCGAGTACGAGCGCGAGCATCGTGCCGAGCACGGCCGGCACCCCGGCCGTCCTGCCCGGCCCGCGACGCCGCGGCGCCGGTCTCAGGTGTGCGTGGGTCATGGGCGTACGAACCTCCGGACTCGCGGGGGTGTGCAGGGAGCAGCGCACAGCTTCGTACGGGACGCCGCCCGCGCCCGGGGGCCGTGCCGCAACTGCACCCACGGGCTCCCGGGAACCACCCCGGCGGAGGAGCGCACGGGGGGGGGAGGGGAGCCCCGTCCGCAGATCGCCGGGAGCCGTGGCACGACCGAGCGACCGGTGGACCGTCAGCCCGTGGGGCGTGCAGGGCCTACGAGCAGCTCGGCGGCGGGCTCGGGACGGGTACGTGAGCGGAAGGTGCGGCGGTAGGCGTCCGGCGGCACTCCGAGGGTGCGGTTGAAGTGCCGGCGGAGCGTCGTGGCGGTGCCCATGCCGGTGGAGCCCGCGATGCTCTCGATGCTGTCGTCGGTCTTCTCCAGCAGTTCCTGCGCGTGGCGGATCCGTTGGGCCAGCAGCCATTGCAAGGGAGTGGTGCCGGTCGCCGCCCGGAAACGTCGACCCAGGTGGCGTGAGCTCATCCCGGCCCGACGGGCCAGGTCCTCCACGGTCAGCGGCTGATCGAGCCGTTCGATGATCCAGGGGAACAGGGCGGTGAGCGGGTGGTCGTCCTGCGCAGGCACCGGGGCGGTGACGAACTGGGCCTGGCCACCGGATCGGTGCGGGGGTACGACCAGGCGGCGGGCGACGGTGTTGGCGACGGACGAGCCGTGGTCGAGGCGGACGAGGTGCAGGCACAGGTCCAGCGCCGCGGCCTTGCCCGCGGAGGTGAGCACGCTGCCGTTGTCCACGTAGAGGACGTCCGGGTCGACCTCCACCGCCGGATAGCGGGCGGCCAGGGCGTCGGTGTGTGCCCAGTGCGTGGTGGCGCGCTTGCCGTCCAGCACACCGGCGGCGGCCAGCACGAACGCGCCCGTGCACAGCGAGGCCACGCGGACGCCCGCGTCATGGGCCGCGCGCACCGCGTCGACCAGCTCGGCGGGCGGATCCACGTCGACGTCGGCCCAGCCGGCGACGATCACGGTGTCGGCGTCCTGGAGACGGTCGAGGCCGTGGTCGGGTTCCAGGCGGAACCGGCCGAAGGCCACCGTGTCCGTCCCGCAGACCGTGAGGTCGTACCAGGGGACGGTGACGGCGGCCGGCGCGGAGCCGAAGACCTCGACGGCCACGGACAGCTCGAAGTGCAGCATTCCTTCGGTGACGGCGAGCGCGACGGATCCCATGTCCGGAAGTGTACGGGTCATGTCGTTCCGGACACTCACCGTTCAGCGTTCAACCACGCGAGGATCGGAGGCAGTTGATCGGCACGAGCACAGGAGACGAGTCATGGCAGCGGGGCAGACGGTGACGGTGTACGGCGCGTACGGGCACACCGGCCGGTTCGTGGTGGCCCACCTACGGGAGCGCGGATTCGTCCCGGTCCTGGCCGGGCGCGATGCGCACAAGCTGAAGGCACTCGCGGACGAGTACCCCGGCCTCGACGTCCGCCCGGCATCGGTCGACGACCCGGTCTCCCTCGACCGCGCACTGGCCGGGGCGGCGGCCGTCATCAACTGCGCGGGACCCTTCGCCACGACGGCCGCCCCCGTGATCGACGCGGCCCTGCGCGCCCGGATCCCGTACGTCGATGTGGCGGCCGAGATCGAGGCCAACGCCGACACCTTCGCGCAGTTCGCGGACCGCGCCCGGGACGCCGGCACCGTGGTCGTCCCCGCGATGGCCTTCTACGGAGGCCTCGGCGACCTGCTGGCCACCGCCGCGATGGGCGACTGGGAGACGGCCGACGAGGCGCACATCGCGTACGGGCTGAACGGCTGGCACCCCACGGAGGGAACGCGCGCCGCCGGCAAGGTCTCGGCCGAACGCCGTGGCGGACGTCGCGTCCGGTTCACGAAGGGGCAGTTGGAGTACCACGACGACGTCCTGCCCACCCTGGAGTGGCCCTTTCCGGACCCGGTGGGCCCGCGGGCGGTCATCGGCGAGTTCACGATGGCCGACGTCGTCACCCTTCCGAGCCACCTGTCCATCCCGGAGGTACGCACCTACATGACGGCCGAGGCGGCCGACGGCGTGGTGGCCGCGGACTCGCCGACCCCCACCGCGGTCGACGCACACGGCCGGTCCGCACAGACCTTCCTCGTCGACGTCGTCGTGCGCTCCGGCAACACCGAACGGCGCGCCGTGGCCCGCGGCCGGGACATCTACGCCGTCACCGCACCGCTCGCGGTCGAAGCGGTCGCCCGCATCCTCACGGGACGGACCCGGGCGGTCGGCGTCGCGTCCGCCGGTGAACTCTTCGAGGCCCCCGCCTTCCTCCGCGCGCTGTCCCCGCACATCGACGTGGAACTGCACCCGTAGCGGGCGGGACGGACGTCGTGCCTAGCGCCGGGTGTCGAGGACGGTGTAGCCGCCCTCGATGGCGTTCGCGTCGGGGGACTTGGCCGAGCACTTCGGCAGTTCGGGCTGTCCGTCCGCGGTGGGGGCCGTGAGGCCGATCCGGGTCGGGCCGCCACCGTCCGCCGGGACGTGGAAGCTCAGGCCCATGCGGGCGGGCTGCTTGCGGTGCAGGAATTCCTGCCAGTACGGACCGGCGTCGACGATCCTGCCGGTCACGGCGACGTCCGGTCCGTTGACGCTCACGCAGTCGACCTTGAAGTCGCCCCAGTTGAACGACGGCTGCCCGTCGCCCTTCGGGGGCCACCAGTGCTGGATGCGGAACGTGCCCCAGGAGCTGGCTGCGACGCCTTGGTCGTGCGGTGTGAACAGGCCGTGTGCATCGACGAAGATCCGGATGTCCTCGTCCGCGACGGGATAGTCCATGCGGGCCCACCCGCTGATGCCCGCCACGGCCCGATCCGCCGGCGCGGCGGCAGGCGCGGCGGTGGCCGGCGCGGCGGTGGCCGGCGCGGCGGTGGCCGGCGCGGTGGCCGTGAGCGTTGCCGTGGCGGCGAGGACGAGCGGGACGGCGGCCAGACGCAGGGCCGATGTGATCGCCATGACGGTTCCTCTCGGGAGTGGTGTGGGATCGCCTCCGATCCTGGCGGACCCGTCCGCGCCGGCCATCGCGCCCGGGAGGGACGTCGCCTCCCCCCGACGGGGGAAGGTGCCTCCACCCATGGACTTCCCGGACAGGGGTCTGCGTACCGCCGGTGACGGCCTCTCCCCCGGGCGGCCGGTGGCCGCGCTATGCCCCGGTCTTCGCCCGGAGTGCGGCGTTCAGCCGGTCTCGGGCCTCGGTCTGGGCGGCGATCCGTTCGTCGAGGACCGCCAGCCGTTCCAGCGCGACCCGCAGTCCCTTCTCGGAGGGCGGTGCGGCCGCCACGTCGCCGTCCAGGCAGGGCAGGAACACGCGTACGTCGTCCAGGGTGAGCCCGGCGGCCAGCAGGTGGCGGATGTTGCGGACCCGGACCACGGCCCGCTCCTCGTAGAGGCGGTAGCCGTTGGAGGCCCGCTCGGAGGAAATCAGTCCGGCCTGCTCGTAGTGCCGCAGCGCACGAGCGGTCGTCCCCGTCGCTTTGGCCAGCTCACCGATCCGCACCCGTTCCGCCTCCTGTGCCACTCCTATCACGCCACGACCGCACCGCCGTCCACGGGGAGGACCACGCCGGTGACGAACGATGCGTCAGGCGCGGCGAGTCGGGTGATCGCCCAGGCCACTTCCTCGGGGCGGCCGACCCGGGCCAGCGGGGTGTGCGCCAGCTGCCACTGCCGTACCGCGGCCCTCCGCTCCGGCGTCAGGCCCTGGTGCTCGCCGATGGGGGTGTCGATCGCGCCGGGAGCGACCGCCACGACCCGGACCCCGCGGGGTGCGAGCTCGACCGCCCAACTGCGGGTCAGCAGTTCCAGGGCGGTCTTGGTCGCCGCGTAGACCGAGCTACCGGGCCACGCCCGCTGCCCCACCGACGTGCTGACGTTGACGATCACTCCGCCCGACGCCTCCAGGAAGGGCAGTGCGGCCTGGGCCAGCAGGACGGGGGCCACGAGATTGGTGGCGAGCTGAGCACTGATCGCCTCCGGCGTCAGCGTGCCGAGGGCGCCGCTGCGCACGATCCCCGCGTTGTTGACCAGCACGTCCAATCGGCCGTGCGTCCGCGACACGGCCTCGACGATCCGCTCGGGTGCGCCGTCGGCGGTGATGTCGGCGGACAGTGGTGTGATCCGGTCGTGCCCGGCCGCGGTCTCCCTCAACGGTTCGCTCCTGCGTCCGATCGCGATCACGTGGGCGCCCTCGGCGGCGAACGCGCGGGCGGTGGCCCGGCCGATGCCGGTGCCGGCTCCGGTGACGGCGACGATCCTGCTGCTCTGTGGTGCGGTGCTGGTCATGCCGTCATCGTGCAACCCTGCCGCCAGTGGCAAGGTCAACGTCCACCTCCCCCGGCCGGGGAAACGAGCGGCAGGCGCGGCGCGTCAGGTGCGGCTCGGTGCCGGCTGCGGCTCGACGAGGTGCGGTGCCGCGCGCCGAGGGAGCAGCAGCGGGGTCACGAGTACGAGTGCGCCGGCCAGGCCGATGGCCGTGCGCGGGCCGAGCAGGCTGCCCAGTACGCCCCAGACGGCGGTCAGGAGCGCGGTCGAGGCCTTGGTCGTCACCGCCCAGGCGGACAGGGTGCGGGCGACGCGGTCGGTTGCGGTGCGCCGGAGGCGGTAGGTGGCGTGGACCGGGTTGAAGACGCCGCAGCAGAAGATGAGCCCGAGTTCGACGCCCATGACCAGCAGCAGCCCTGAGGTGCCGGGCCCCGGGAAGGCCAGGCCGACGGGCCAGATCGCGCGCAGCGCCCCGGCCACGACCAGGACCCGGTGCTCCCCGAACCGGGTGACGAGCGGTCGGGCCAGCCGCGCACCGAGCAGCCCGCCGATCGAGGGCGCGGCGAAGGCGAGGCCGTACTGCCACGGCGCGAACCCGAGCCGGCCGAGCATCAGGACGGCCAGCAGCGGCTGGGTGGCCATCACCAGGCCGTTGAACAGGGCGGTGTTGAAGAACAGCGGACGAAGCGCCGCGTCGGCGAGGACGTAGCGCCAGCCGTCGAGCAGGTCCCCGGCCCGCATCCGCGGGGTCTCCCGGTGCTCGGGGCGCGGCTCGTGCCCGCCCATCGCGCGGATGCCGAGGGCCGAGAGCAGGTAGCTGACCGCGTCGGCCGCCACCGTCGCCACCGGGCCGAGGAGTCCGATCGCCGCGCCGCCCAGCGGTGGTCCGATGATCGTGGTCGTCCAGGCCGTGGATTCGAACCGGGCGTTCGCGACGAGCAGGTCCTCGGCCGGCAGCAGCGCCTTCACGTACGCGCCGGAGGCCGCGCGGAAGGTGATGTCTGCCGCCGCGACGACGACCGAGACCAGCAGGAGCTGCAGGTAGGTGAGTACGCCGAGTGCGTACGCGGCGGGGACCGTCAGCAGCGCCGCGAACCGGGCCAGGTCCATCGCGATCAGCACCGGCCGCTCGCGGCGGAACTCCACCCACGGGCCGAGCGGCACCGCCACGGCCGCGCCCACCGCAGCCCCCGCGGAGGCGAGCGCGGCGACCTCGGCCGGTCCGGCGTGCAGCACCTGGACGGCGATCAACGGGAACGCGCCGAAGGCGAGCCACGTGCCGAGCGCGCTGGTCCCGTACGCCCCCCAGAGCCACCCGAACCGTCGCCCCAGCCGATGTCCGCGCAGCATGCCCCACGCCCGCCCCTCGCCACTCACCCGTACGACCGATCCGCGATCGGACCCATCAAAGCGAGCGACAGGGCCGTGGATCAAACAACCACGGAGACGCCTCGCCACAACCAACGGTTGTGGCCGTAGGGTGTCGGCATGGACCTCGACGCCGTACGGACCTTCGTCGCCGCCGCCGAGGCGGGGCGGTTCCAGGAGGCCGCCGCCGAGCTGGCGGTCACCCAGCAGGCCGTCTCCAAGCGCATCGCCGCGCTGGAGCGCAGCCTCGGCGTACGGCTGTTCACCCGCACGGCGCGCGGCGCCGAGCTCACCATCGACGGGCAGGCGTTCCTGCCCCACGCGCGCGAGCTGCTGCGCGTCGCCGAGCGCGCGGTCGCGTCCGTGCGCGCCGGCAGCCGTCCACTGCGCGTCGACGTGATCAACCTGCGCGGTGCGGCGTCGGGCCTGATGCGCGGATTCCACCGCGCGCACCCCGAGATCGAGCTCGACGTGGTGACGCTGTTCGACATCGAGACGGCCGTCGCCGCCGTCCGTTCCGGTGCGATCGACGCGTCCTTCCGTGCCGTCGCCGCGCCCGGCCGGCCCCTTCCCGAGGGCATCGAGTCCGTGCGGGTGGTCGACGAGCCGCTCCAGCTCCTCACCGGCCCCGCCCACGCCCTGGCGGGTGCCCGGTCGGTGGCCCTCGCGCAGCTCGCCGGGCACCGCATCTGGATGCCGGGCATCGTCCCCGGTACCGAGTGGGCCGCCTACTACGACGACCTCGTCGCCGAGTTCGGCCTCACCATCGAAGCGACCGGCCCCAACTTCGGCTCCGACGCGCTCCTCGACACCATCGCCGACACCCCGGCCCTGGCCACCTTCATGGGCGAGCACACACGGCTCGTCTGGCCCACCGACCACGGCCTGCGCCGCATCCCGGTGACCGACCCGACGCCGGTCTACCCGCACTCGCTCCTCTGGCGCCGCGACGCCCCCCACCCGGCGCTGGCCACCCTCCGCGCCCACCTCGCCGCCACGACGGCCCGGTACGACCGCGCCGGGACCTGGGTACCGGACTGGGCGACCCCGCGCTGACCGCGCGCCCACGGGGGCGGCCGACTCGGCGTCGATGGTGCGTCCGGCCGCGGGGCTCCGGTGCGCCGGTTGACGGTGTCCGTCAACCGGCGGCGCCGCCGGCCGTCCGGTCGGTGATGTCCGCTACGCCCTCAACGAGCCCGGGTTGACGGCGCTGGGCTCCGACCTGCTGGCGGCCGTACTGCACTGAGCGGCTGGACCGCCGTTCACGACGGCCGTCAGCCGTCCGCCGGTTCGGGGTCGTTCGTGTGCAGGATGTCGCGGGCCTGCTCCGCGGCGCGGGCCATGCTCTCGCCGACGAAGTCGACGAACCGGGCGATGTTTTCGAGGCGGACGGCGGCCGGGCTTTCGCGGCCGAGGACGCCGACGCCCTCCCGGGCGGTCCGGGCGATCTGGGTGTTGGCCCGGGCGGCGGCCATCATCGACTGGTACCAGACGTCGTCGTCGACGAGGTAGCGCTCGCGGCGGCGTTCGTCGCGTTCCCGGCGGACGAGGCCCTGGCTTTCGAGGAACGTGACGGCCTTGGAGACGGACGCCGGGCTGACCTGGAGGCGCAGGACGAGTTCGGACGCCGTCACACTGCCCGCGTCGGTGGTGAACAGGCAGGTCAGTACCCGGGCCATCATCTTGGGCAGGCCCTGTTGCACCAGGATGGCGGTGAACGTCTCCTCGTACTCGCGCACGGCCTCGGGGTCACGTCCGTGGGCCTGCGCGGGCGCCTGCGGCTCCCGGGGCGCGGCCTGCCTGCGCTGGTGGGCGCGGCGTTCGGTGGCGCGGTGGGCCAGGTCGGCGCGGTACGCGGTGGGGCCGCCGTTGCGCATCACCTCACGCGTGATCGTCGAGGTGGGGCGGTCGAGGCGCCTCGCGATCTCTGCGTAGGCGAGTCCGTCGGACATGCCCAGCGCGATCTGCTGGCGTTCCTGCTGGGTGAGCCTGCCTCCCGGCATCGCGGTCTCCTTCTTGCCGTTCGCTGCGCCTCTTGCGTCCCAGCATAGCGTTCACCGGCATTCCATTGCAACGAACACCCAGCTGATGTTGCATTAGATTCAGAATCATTGCAACGATTGACCGGCTCTGACCTGGATTAATGCTGCTTTCACGCAACGCATCCATTGCCCATTTCATGAACGCAACGTAGCTTTTCCATCATCAGAAACGAAGAGCGAAGAGCTCGACCAAGGAGAGCGTCATGCAGAAGTTCAACTCCCCCGCCCCCATCGCCGCCGTCCTCGACATCCCCGCGGGACTCGTCCGGTTCATCGCCGCCGACCGCGCCGACACCACCGTCGAGGTCCTGCCCGCCGACGCCTCGAAGGGCCGTGACGTGAAGGCGGCGGAGCAGATCACGGTCGAGTACGTCGGCGGCGTCCTGCGGATCGGCGCCCCGACCGCGAAGAACCAGTACTTCGGCCCCTCCGGCTCCGTCGAGGTGACGGTCCAGCTGCCCGCCGGCTCCCGCGTCGAAGCGAAGGCGGCCGGCGGCGGGTTCCGGGGTGTCGGGCGGTTCGGCGAGGTCGTCTTCGAGGGCGCGCAGGGCGCGGTCGAGATCGAGGAGGCCGCGAGCGTCCGCGTCACCACCCTCGCCGGTGACGTCTCGGTGGGCCGCCTCGGCGGTCCCGCGGAGATCAGCACCGCGAAGGGCGACATCCGGATCGCCGAGGCCGTACGCGGCGCGCTCGCCCTGCGCACGCAGGCCGGCGACATCTCGGTCGGCGCCGCCGCCGGGGTCTGCGCCTCCCTGGACGCCGGCACCGACTACGGCCGGATCCACAACTCCCTCAAGAACACCGAAGGCTCCGCCGACCTGAGCATCCAGGCGACCACCGCACAGGGCGACATCACCGCCCGCAGCCTCTGACGAGCACCCGTCAAGCCAGTGCGGGCGCCGGGACGACACGGGACGGCTCCGACTTCGCCGAGGTCACGGACGAAGGGCCGGACCACGTCGTCACCCTGCCCACCGACGGCCAGGAGTACTTCATCGACTCCGCGGTGACCAGGTACGGGACTGGGCCGCCTCGTACGGTCACGTGGCCGACGCGGGCTACCCGGCCGACCACGCCGCGGCGCTGCGGCAGTTGGCTGCCGGGCCCGGCGAGGGACGACCAGGTCCACCCGGACCTCACGCTGCGGCTGGCCGACCGGCTGGTCGCCGCCGGCAAGGACTTCGGGCTGCTGATCCTGCCGGGGGCGGAGCACGCGCGCCTCGATGGCCCGGCCTACGTCCGGGGGCGCTACTGGGACTTCCTGGTCCGCGAACTGATGGGCTCCCGGCCGCCCGGCTACCGCCCGGCCCCGATCGCCATCGGCCGGAAATGCTCGCGGAACCGTTCGACTGAGGGCGGCTGTCGGCCGGGCGGGGAGGGCGACCGAGGCAGTGTCCGGGGTTGCGAGCGCGCCGGCCGTGTGGGCGGACGTGCTCTCGGCCGTCCCGTCACCGTACGGCGGCGAACCGGGTCTGCGCCGCGCGGCTGGCCGGGACGAGGCGGTGGCGGCGGGTCGGCATGAGCATCGTCGGGTGGGCGACGGCCCAGGCCGCCGACGCGCAGATGAACTCCTTGATGCGGGCGCCGGCCCGGCCGGTGATGACGGTGGACGTCATCCCGTCCTCGTGGGTCACGCGCTGGAGCATTCCGTCGCGGCGTCCGAGGCTGATGCACTGGGCGGCGTAGCCGATCGGCTTCTCGGGTACCTTGCGGCCGGTCAGGCGCGCGGCCAGGGCGTCGGCGGCCTGCCACGCCATCGGGGTGGCCGTGGCGCAGGCCATCCGCAGGGGCCTGCCCTCCGGTCCTTCGGCGAACGCGGCGTCTCCGACGGCGTACACGTCGGGGTGCGAGACCGAGCGCATGGTGGCGTCGACGACGATCCGTCCGGTGTCGGAGACCTCCAGGGTGGTGGCGGCCGCGATCGGGTGCACGGCGAAGCCCGCGGTCCACACCGTCACGTGCGCCGGGACGTCCCCGGCGGCACCGGTCACGACCCGGTCCGCTTCGACGCGCGTGATGTCGGCTCCTTCGTGGACGGTGATGGCGAGCCGGTCGAAGACGACGCTCAGGTGGCGCTGCGCCTTGTCGCTGAGCCAGCCGCCGACGCCTTCGCGGGCGGCGATGGCGACCTTGAGGTCCGGGCGCGCCTCGGCGATCTCGGTGGCCGCTTCGATGCCGGTCAGGCCGCCGCCGACGACCACCACGGTCCCGCCCGGCTCCAGCTCGCCCAGGCGCGACCGCAGCCGCAGCGCGCTCTGCTTGCCGGCGAGGTGGTGGGCGTGCTCGGCGACACCCTGGACGCCGTGCTCGGCGTTGGTGCTGCCCAGGGCGTACACGAGCGAGTCGTAGCCGAGGGTCTCTGCGCCGTCCTCACCGGTGAGGTCGACGGTCTTGCGGTCGGCGTCGACCCCGGTGACCCGTGCGGGCCGGACCTGCACGCCGGTGCCCTCGTACACCTTGCGCAGCGGGCGGCGCGGCAGGTCCTGGCCGCTCGCGAGCTGGTGCAGGCGGATCCGCTCGACGAAGTCGGGGTCGCCGTTGACCAGGGTGATCTCGACGTCGTCGCGGTGCAGCCGCCTGGCGAGGCGCCCGGCGGTGACGGCTCCGGCGTACCCGGCTCCCAGGACGACGATGCGGTGCTTCATGGCTGGCTCCTATCCGGTTGGACTCACCTCCTGAACCGGACAGCCGCACGATCCCTGACAGGATCCGACCGTGACGTGGGCCACACTCGATTACCAGATCTCCGCGACGGGGTGATGGGGGCCTTCGGCCGTCCACTGGCGCGTGATGCGTTCGAGCTTGTCGGGGTTGACCTGGATGTGGAGCGCCTCGACGCCGTCGGGCGTCTCGGCGAGGCAGATGACGCCGAGGACCCGCCCGCCGGCCGCGAGCAGCAGGGCAGCAGTGCCGTTGACGACGGCGGCATGGACGGCGACGCTCCCGCCGACGTGCGCGCGCTTCGCGGCGTTCGGCCGGAACAGCCCCCGCAGGTAGCGCGCGATGCCGAGCGCACCGACGACCGGGGTCCTGCGGGCCTGCACCTTGGCTCCGCCGTCGGCCACGCTGACCGCGTCGTCGGTGAGCAGCCGGATCAGCGGCTCGGTGTCGCCGCTGAGGGCCGCGGCGAGGAACCCCTCGACGACCTTGCGCGCGGCGGCCGCGTCGACTTCGGTGCGGGCCCGGTCGGTGGTGAGGTGCTGCTTGGCGCGGCGGTAGATCTGCTGGCAGTTCGACTCGGTGAGGTCGAGGATCTCCGCGACCTCGCGGTGCCCGTACCCGAACGCCTCGCGCAGTACGTACACGACGCGCTCGTTGGGCGAGAGCCGCTCCATGAGGGTGAGCATCGCGAAGGACACCGACTCGCGCTGTTCGGCGGTGTCGGCCGGCCCCAGCATCCGGTCTCCGGCCAGGACCGGCTCGGGGAGCCACTGGCCCACGTACGTCTCGCGCCTGACCCGGGCCGAGGTGAGCTGGTTGAGGCAGATGTTGGTGAGGACCTTCGTCAGCCATGCCTCGGGCGTCTCGATCCGCTCCCGGTCCGCCGCGTGCCAGCGCAGGAACGTGTCCTGCACCGCGTCCTCGGCATCACCGGCCGACCCCAACAGCCGATAGGCGATCGCCTCCAGGCGGCCCCGGGAGCTCTCGAACAGATCGGTCTCGTGCGTAAGGAGCGGCATCGGCCCATGATCGGCCACTCGCGCGTGCCCGTCCACCCGCGCCGACCCGGTCCGGCCCGGTCCGGTCTGGCGGTCCGGCCCGGTCTGGCGGTCCGAGGGTCCGGAGCTCCGGTGGTCCGGCCCCGTCGTGTTGCGTCCTTTCCTGTCCCGTCCCCTCCCGTCCTGTCCTGTGCGTGGCGGGGCGCGGGCGCGGGGGCGCGGGGGCGCGGGGTTCAACCGTCCAGCGAGATGGCGTTCTTGGCGTGCTCGACGGACGCCTCGGAGGCGGGCCCGCCCGGATTCTCCGTGGCCAGGGCCTGGTTGAGGGTGACGAAGGGGCGCATCCGCCGCTCGTATTCGGCGTACGCGGTGCCGTGGTCGCCGCCGCGGGCGCGGGCCCGGGCGAGGGAATCGGCCAGTACGTACGCACCGACGAGGGCGAGGCTGGTGCCCTGCCCCGACAGCGGGGAGGGGCAGTAGCCGGCGTCCCCGAGCAGGGTCACCCGGCCGCGCGACCAGCCGTCCAGGTGGATCTGGGCCATCGCGTCGCAGTAGAAGTCGGGCGCTTCCACGGCGGCCTCGGCGAGCCGGGTGCCGTTCCAGCGCAGGGCCGCGAGCTTGTCCGCGACGAGCCGGCGAAGGGTGTCGGGGGTATGGGCCAGCGGGCCGGACTCGAAGCCGAAGGCGACCCGGAGTTCGGTGTTGTGGCGTACGGGCATGATGCCGAAGCCCGCGTCCGCGTCGCGCAACCACATCTGCCAGTCGTCGAGGCCGAGGAAGTTGTCCGTGCCGAAGACGGACAGGTAGCTGCCCAGATGGTGCACGAACTGCTCCTCGGGGCCGAAGGCCAGGCGCCGTACGGTCGAGTGCAGTCCGTCGGCCCCGACCACGAGGTCGAAGGTGCGGGGCGGCGCGTGCGTGAAGTCGACGCGGACCCCCGTCCCGTGCTCGGCGAGCGCGGTGATGCTGTCGCCGAAGAGGTACTCGACGTCCGAGCGGGTGTGCTCGTGGACCATCCGTACGAGGTCCTCGCGCAGCAGCTCGATGTCGTCACCGTCGAGCCGGCCACTGCTGAAGGTGGCCTCGGTAGAGCGCCCGACCTCCTGTCCGTCGGGGCCGAGGATCGACATGCCGCGCATCTTGGTCCGTACGCTCCTGGCCCGCTCCAGCAGGCCCGTCCGCGCGACGACATCGAGCGCGACGCCACGGATGTCCACGGCCTGGCCGCCGGCGCGCGGGCCGGGGGCGCGCTCGACGACGGTCGGATCGAAGCCGTGCCGGCGCAGCCAGTGGGCGAGGACGGGGCCGGCGATTCCGCCGCCGGAGACGAGAACGGTCCGCATGGGAAGGCTCCTTGGCCGTGTGGTGTGGTGTGGTGCGTGGTGTGGTGCGGTGTGGCGTGTGCCGTGTACGCAACTGAACGTACGCCGTACGCGCAGCCCCCTCAACTGGCCAAACTGCCCTACTGACCTAACACAGTTGAGCTTCTGCCACCATCTTGGCTGCTAGCCTCTGTCCTAGTACAGCGAGAGAGGAACGGAGAACGTGACGCATCCCACACAGACGCAGGATGAGCCGCCCTACCTGCGCATCGCAGGAGAGATCCGCCGACGCATCACGGCCGGCGAACTCGCCCCCGGAGACCGGGTCCCGTCGACCCGTCAGGTCGCCAAGGAGTGGGACGTCGCGATGGCCACCGCCGCCAAGGCCCTGACCACCCTGCGGTTGGAAGGGCTGGTCGAGGCCCGCCCGCGCGCCGGCACGGTCGTGGCCGCGGGTGCTGCCGCGGTGGCGCCGCGCCGCCGGCCGTCACCCGCCCCGGCGCCGGAGGGTGACCTGACCCTCGACCGGATCGTCCGCGCCGCCATCGACATCGCCGACGCGGAAGGGCTCTCGGCGCTCTCCATGCGCGGCGTCGCGGCCCGGCTCGGTGTCGCGGCCATGTCCCCGTACAGGTACGTTCCCAGCAAGGAAGACCTCGTCCTGCTCATGGCCGACGCCGCCTTCGGCGAGGAGTCCTATCCCGCGGATCCCGCGGACGCCCCGGCCCCGGAGGACTGGCGTTCCCGCATCGAGCTGGGCGGGCGAACCCTGTGGGCCCTGTACCGCCGCCACCCCTGGCTGGCTCAGCTCGGCTCCCTGACCCGGCCGCTGCTGGTGCCGAACCTGATGGTGCACGGCGAGTGGGTACTGACGGCACTCGACGGACACGGCCTCGATCCGGCCACGCTGTTCGACATCCACGTACTGCTGTACAGCCATGTCCAGGGGCTGGCGGTGCACCTGGAGTGGGAGGCCCACGCGGAGGCGACCACGGGCCAGTCGGAGGACGAATGGATGGCCAACCGCGCCCCCGCCCTCCGAAAGCTGGTGGAGTCCGGCCGTTTCCCTGCCTTCACCAAGACGGTCGGGTCCTTCGAAGACGGCTACGACCTGCGCCTGGACGCCCTCTTCGAACTGGGCCTCAAGGCCCTCCTGGACGGCCTGACACCCGTCATCGAACGATAGGGCCGCACCGTCACCGCATGCCGCATGCCGCATCCACGGGAGCCGGCACGTCCTGCGTGCACGGCGGGGCCGTGCGGACACGACGCGTCGAGCAGCATCCTGCGCGTCGTGCAGGTCCGCGCCGGGCGATGCCCCGCCTTCGCCACCCGGTGCGTACGGCGAGTTCCATCGGGCCGAAGGTCCGCCGGCCGTCCTCGCGACGCACGTCCTGCGGTACGGGGCGGCCGGTCGGTCGGTCGGTCGGTCCCAGCAGCCCGTCTCCGCCCCGAGCGGGTACCCCGTGGGCCATGCCCGACGGGCCGGCCGTCGGACGCGGACGCGAGGGCGCCAAGGAAGGCCGGCCGGCGGGGCAGGGAACGGAACCCGCGGAACGCGGCGGCGACGCCCGCCCCGGTCTCGCCGTACGGCCGCCGGGCGAAGGCTTCGGCGTAGACCCGCCGGAACCCGGCCTCGGCCCTCGACCCTCGGCCCTCGGCCCTCGGCCCTCGCAGCAGCCGACCCCCGAGGCCGCTCGACGACGACTCCCTCCGTTCGCACCGCCTCAGTCGTGGATCGGGAACGATGCCTGGAACGCCAGGCGTTCGTCGGCCCCGGCCCCGATGCCGGCGAGGACCTCGTCGAGCGCGATGAATTCCTCCCACGCCGCCCGTCCGGACGCGCCGGCCAGCCGGGCGACGACGAGATCCTCCAGCTCGGGAACACGCTTGTTCTTCCAGATCTTGTCGGCGAGGCTCACCAACAGGTCCTCGAAGCCGACGGGCGACCGCGCCCACGACGCATGCGTCGCGGCGAAGCGGGCCAGCTCCGGGCTGACGCCGTGGCCGAGCAGCAGACTCCGCCCCGCCTCCTCGTGCGCCGCCCCGGGCCCGGAGAGCTCACGGACGTGCAGCGTCTTCCCCACGTCGTGCGTCGCCGCCCCGAAGAGCACCGCCTCACGGTCGAAGGCCACGAGGCGGTGGTCCCGCTCGACCCAGTCGACCAGCTGGTGCGCGACATCGTGGACGGCCCGCAGGTGCGCCGCCAGCCGTGGCGGACTTCCCAGCTCCACCAGAAGCCCTGCGACACGATCCGGCAGAGGGAGCAGAGACGGGTCGGCAGCGCCGCTCATGGCCCTCGACAAGACAGTGCTGGTCATCATCGCGTCAGGGTACTGACCCTCGGGGATTTCGCCCTCAGTGCCTGGGAACGTTGCGACGGGCCGGCTCGTTGGCCCGGGGTCCGCCGCTGCCCATGACGAACCACGGGAGTGCCGTGCCCAGTACCTCGTCCAGTACCTCGTCCAATGCCTCGTCCGGCGCCGCCTCCGTACCCGCGCTGCCCTCGCTCGCCGCGCAGGCCGAGCGCCTGATCGAGCTCGGGGTGCACGAGCTCGCGGGGGTGTCCGCCGAGACGCTGCGCGCCTACGCCGCGGATACCGACGGCGAGGGCGCGCTGCTCGCCGTCCACCCGGACCGCGCCGCCGCCTCCGCCCTCGCGCCGCTGCTGCGCCGCGACGGCAAGCCCGGCTTCGTCGTCGTCGACATGCCCGACGTCGACCGGTTCGCCCCGCTCGACGGCGTAGAGGTGCCCGACGCCCCCGTCTACCTCATCACCGGCATCGACCGCGGCGACCACATGGCCAACTGGAGCCCCGAGGAGGCGCTGCCCGCCCTCACCAAGGAGGACCGCACTCCGCTGCTCCTCACCGAGGGCATCCACTGGGTGCTCCAGCAGCCCGACGTCCTGGAGCGCAACCGCTGCTTCATGACGATCGGCTCCCGACTGCGCAAGGCGAACGGCGCCCTGGACGCCCGTACGCCGGCGATCTGGATCAGCAACGGCACGGGGCGGGACGGCCGGGAGCGGCGCAACGCCCCGAAGGTCGGCTGGTGCTGGTGGGGCAACCGCCACACCTGGCTCGGCTTCGCCTCCGCGACCGGCCGTACGTCCTGAGGCGCACGACCGGTGTTCCACACCGAAAATCCACTGTCCGTCGTGGGAGCGCGGTGATGGACAGCCCGCGTGGATAAGACTCCGGAGTTCCCCACCCTGTTGCGGCTGATCGCCGAACGGTCGACCGCGTTCCGGGCCACGGTCGCCTCCGCGGCCGACCTCGACGTGCAGGTGCCGACCTGCCCCGAGTGGACGCTGTTCGATCTGGTGCAGCACTTGGGCCACGTACACCGCCGCTGGGCCGCCATCGTCGCCGCAGGCCCTGACGCCACGCCTCCGGCCAAGTCCGCACCGGCGGGCGCCCCGGCCGCGCCGCAGGAGCGCGAGGCCCTGCTGGTTTGGTCGGCCGCGCGGACCGAGCAACTGCTGGCCGCGCTGCGGGAGGCCGGCCCGGATCGCGGTTGCTGGACGTGGTGGGGGGCGTCGCAGTCGCCGCAGACCTCGGGCGCCGTCGCCCGGCACCAGCTCCAGGAGATCGCGGTGCACACGTACGACGCCCGGATCAGCCTGGACGCCTCCCCGCTGCGGCAGCCACTGCCACTGCCCCTGCCGGACGAGGCGGCACTCGACGGTGTCGACGAGTTCTTGACCACTTGCTGCGCGACGACCGCCGCCTGGCCCCACGAGCCCGCCGTCGTCGACCACCACGCCGCCGAGGGCCGCTCCTGGCGCCTGTGGCTCTCCGCAGACGGCGCACGGACCGCCCGCCTCCCCGTCTCCAGCACGACGCCCGTCCCCGATACGGCCGACGCCTCGGCCCGAGGCACGGCCGGTGATCTGGTGCTGGCCATGTACGGCCGCATTCCGGTGGACTCGCTGGAGCTGGACGGCGACCGCCGCCTCTTCGACCTGCTCGTGGCCTGGAACCCGGACGCGTAGGACGAGTGCCGTAGCAGGACGGGAGCCCGGACAGCCCTGCCGGAACCCGACATGATCGAGTGGGCAGCGGGACGGCTGGTGGTGGACCAGAGTGCGTGAACAACGGCTACGTCGCTGTCGGCCGCCGGGGCAGTTCAGCGCGGCGCACCGAGCCCGAGGCGAGGATGACAACCGCGCCCAGAGCGGCGAAGGCTCCGCACCCGACGAACACCGGGGCAGCGCCCCACGCTCCAATCGCAGCACCGACCAGCGGGTAGCTCAGGGGCGCCAGACCGACCAGGGTGAGCATGACGACGGAGGTCACCCGGCCGAGATAGGCGGGGTCGGCGGCCGTCTGTACGAGGGCGTTGTCCAGGCTGCCGAAGACACCCGCGCTCAGCCCGATCAGCGCGGCCAGCACCGCGGCGGTCCACAGGGTCGGCACCAGCGCGATGGTCGCCGCTCCGGCGCAGCCCACCAGCAGTGACCCGGCCAGTAGAAGGCCGGCCCGAGGCAGCCAGCCGGCCACGGCGAGCAGCGCGGCGCTCGCCGCGGCCCCCGCGCCGAAGCTGCCGACGATCCAGCCGTAGCCGGAAGGCCCCCAACCGCGCTCGGCGTTGAGGAGCACCATGCCGACGCCGAGGATGCCGGTGAAGCCGAGTTCGCAGATGGCGCCGGCAGCGACGAGCGGGCCGATCAGGCGGTGGCGGCGGATGTAGCGCAGGCCGTCGAGCAAGTCGCCGCGTACGGTACCGGGCGCGGACGCGGTCGACGACTGCTGCTCGTCGCACATCCTGGGCGACCGCATCCGTAGCGTCAGCAGAAGCGGCAGGGACAGCGCGAAGAGGAGCCCGGCGGTGGTGAAAGCGGCCGCGACGCCGCCGAGCCCCATGGCCAGGCCGCCGATCGGCGGCCCGGCGATCTGACTCAGGCGCAGCGACAGGGACCGCATCCCGGTGACACGGGCGAGCTGGTCGGGACTGGTGATGCGGGGCGGGAGGGCCCCGACAGCGGGTACGAACAGTGCGTCCACGGCCCCGAACACGAGCGCCACCGCGACCAGGATCCACAGGGCAGGCGCCGTCAGTGCGACGGCGGCGGCCACCCCGAGGATGAGCAGACAGCGCAGCGCGTCGCTGCCGAGGACCACGCGGCGCGGTTCGAACCTGTCGGCGGCCACCCCGCCCCCGAGCATCAGCAACGCCCGCGGCAGCGCCCCGGCAGCCATGACGAGGCCGACCTCGGCGGGGCCGGCGCCCTTCTGGGCGGACCAGCCCAGGGCGGTGAAGTAGACGCTGTCGCCCACGAGGGACGCGGTGTACGCGGTGAGCCAGCGCAGCACGTTGCCGTCGCGGTGCGCAGGCGTGGTGACGCGTTGGGGCAGGGCTGATGTCTCTGGGGCGGCCAAGACGGGCTCCGGTGAGTCGGGGCGGAGTGGGGCGGGCGGTGTCAGGGCCGGAAGGGGAAGCCGTAGAGGTGCACGGAAACGTGCTCGCGGTGTTCGCTGGGTGCGCTGGGTTCGCCGACGGCCTTGGCGGGGTCGGCGGTCTTGCCGTGCTCCCGCCAGCGCCGGACCACCGCCTCAAGCTCGGCGTTCATCTCCGCGAGTTCGGCGTGGGTCAGGTCGAGCATCCATTCGGAGCTGAAGGCGGTGTCGGTCCACTCCTTGCCCCAGGCTGCCGTCTGGTCCAGGTACGTGCGGTACTGGGCGAAGCGGGTGTCGACGACGCTGCGGGTCACCGCCCCGACGGCGGCGACCCCCTCGGGCGTGTCCGTGAAGTCCGAGCCGCGAAAACCCCAGCCCTCCTCGGACGCCACCTGCCACCACCGCTCACGGCCGTCGGTGCTCCGGCCGCTCGCCTCGGTGACGAAGCCGTGCTCGGACAGTTTGCGCAGGTGGTAACTGACCAGCGACGGCGCTTGGTCGACCTGCTCGGCGAGCTGAGAGGCGGTCGCAGCGCCTGCGCCGTACAGCAGCCGGTAGAGCTGCATCCGCAGCGGGTTGGTGAACGCCTTCAGCCGGGACAGGTCAGTGATCTGCTCGGGCTTGGACCCGGACTCGGACTCGGACTCGGGGTCGGGGTCGGGGTCGGGGTCGGGGTCGGGGTCGGGGTCGGGCCGGCGCTCGTGCTTCGGGTGCATGCTCGGACCATAGATTCGAAAGATTAGTTGCGCAATATTTCTTTCGGAAATGTTGGATGGGCCGGTGTGCGGGGGTGGCCGTGCGAGGACGGTCGTCCGCGCGTGCGGCTGGGCGTCAGAGCTCGACGGCCGGGTACGTCTCGGTGTAGCTGCCGTGCCGTGCAGGTACGCCGCCGCCAAGACCTCGACCAGGGCGAGCAGGCCGAGCAGGTCCCATGGGGGTCGCGGGGGCCGGCGTGCCGAGTCGGGCGGCGGTCACTGCACGGCCGGACCGGACATCAGCGGTGGCGGACCACCCGGACCTCCCCCGGGTCGGCGTACGTGCGCGGAACCCGTCGAGCAGGCGTAGCCGCTCCTAGGCCTTGCGCAGCGCGGCCTCGAAGTCGTCGGCCCGCTCAGCGCCGCCGGGACGTACGCGGGCGAAGACCAGCTCCAGCAGGCCGGCCGTGTCCAGGCGGGCCAGGCCGCCGGTCATCCCGTCGAGGAACGTCACGGCGCCGCCGTTGTTGTGCGCGTACAGCAGGTGTCCGCTGACCTCGACCCCGCGGAGGGCCCGCCGCACCCAGACCACGCCCTGCGTGTCCGGCCCGGTCTCCTCCGCCCTCCGGACGACCTCGTCCCAGGTCGCGCAGCGCAGTTGTTCGGAAGCGGGGAAGTGGCGTCGCAGCAGCAACTCCCACCATCCCGGAGCCTCGTGCGCCGGCTGCCACGGCAACGGGCACGAGGGGGCCCCGGCGATGGCCGCCGCCATGGTGACCACGCACCCGCGGGCGTTGAGGCGTCGCGCCTGCGTCTGCGGATCGCGCGACTCCGGGTTCTGCGTGTACGCGGCGGCGTCCCTCCAGGGATCATCGGCTGCCGGATGGAACGGTGTACCGGGCTCCTTGGGCACGACCAGCGAAGCGGTCAGCATCGGCGTGCGCGGATATCCCGGCTGTGCGGTGGTCCTACAGGCGAACAGCCACGTTCCGGCATCCTCGGCAACCGGCTCGGTCGTCACCAGTTCGACCAGTCCGTGATAGGTGCTCAGCAGCCACTTGAGCGCCCCTTGCCACGGTTCGGCCTTCACGGTCCCCGCCTTGCCGGCCGTCACCCAGTCGCTGTGCCGTACGTAGGCGAAGTACTCGTCCAGCGGCAGGTGTGAGGGCGGAAAACGCACCCCCGAACCGTCGTGGGGAACGAGCACCAGATGGGTCAGCGGTCCGCCCACGGCGCCACCCGGATCGGAGCTCTGCCGGGTGTCGTACCTGATCAGCCAGGCGAGATCGGTCTCCTCGCTGAGCTCCGGCCGCACGACGACCGTCCAGGGCTCATGGGCGAACGCTTGCTCAAGGTAGGGCCGCGCCGCTTCCACGGCCTCGTTCAACGTGGGCATTTCCGATTCCTGACTTGCGCTATCGATGGGGAACATGCCGAAGCGGTGCGTGGGTCTGGTCCGCGCCGTCGCCGCGTCGTCGGGGCCATCGTGGCGACTGCAGCGAAGTGATCACGCGCACGTTGCGGAGGCTACCCGAAAGGCAGTTGCGGCGGCCGGGGCCAGCTGTTCGGATCGCTCCCATGGATGCCCGCCTGGAAACCGACCGGATGACGCTGCGCCGCTTCACCGGGGCGGACGTCGATGACCTGGCCGCCCTGCACGGTCACCCCGACGTCATGCGGCACATCGACGACGGCCGCCCCGTGGCCCGCGCCGTGGTCGAGCAGCAGACCCTTCCGCGGTTCCTCCGTGAGTACCGGGAACTTCCCGGCGGGCACGGCTGCTTCGCCGCGGCGGAGAAGGGCTCGGGTGCGTTCCTCGGCTGGTTCTCCCTGCGTCCGGCGACCAGCGTCGGTCTCGACGGCGGGACGGAACTGGGCTACCGGCTGCTGCCTTCGGCCTGGGGCCGCGGGTACGCCACCGAAGGCGCGCGGGCTCTGATGTCGCGGGCCTTCACCGACCTGGGCGCGGAGCGGATCGTGGCCACCACGATGACCGTCAACGCCGCTTCCCGCCGGGTGATGGAGAAGGCGGGCCTCTCACTGGTCCGCATCTTCTTCGAGGAGTGGCCCGAGTACATCGAGGGGGCCGAGCACGGCGACGTGGAGTACGCGATCACGCGCGAGGCCTGGACCGGCACCAGGAACACGCCCACGACCAGGAACGCGATCAGGAACAGGAACGGGCAGTGACCACTCCCGCGTATCCCCCCAAGCCCGTACCCGGCGACCGCATCGCGGTCATCTCGCCCTCGTCCGGCCTGCCGGGGCTCCTCCCGCTGCCGTACGAGCTGGGGCTCACGCGGCTGCGCGAGGATTTCGGGCTGGAACCGGTGGAGTACCCGGCCACGCGCAAGATGGGCTCCACACCCCGGGAGCGGGCCGACGACATCCACGCCGCGTTCGCCGACCCGACCGTGAAGGCGGTGATGGCCTCCATCGGCGGGGAGGACCAGATCACCGTGCTTCCCCTGCTGGACCGCGAGCTGATCCGCGCCAACCCCAAGCCGTTCTTCGGCGCGAGCGACAACACGAACCTGCTGCTCTTCCTGCACAACCTCGGCATCGTCGGCTATCACGGCGCCTGCGTGATGACCGAGATCGGCCGCCCGTACGCCCTCCACCCCCTGACCGCCGACTCGGTGCGTGCGGCCCTGTTCACGTCGGGCCCGTACGAACTCCGCCCGGCCCGGCGCTACCGCGACACCGACCGTGACTGGGCCGACCCGGCCACCTTCGCCACGGAGCCGGACTCCCAACCGGGTGACGGCTGGATCTGGCACCGGCCCGACCGGCTCGTCGAGGGCCGTTCCTGGGGCGGCAACCTGGAGATCCTGTCGTGGCTCCTGATGGCCGACCGCGAGATCGAACGCGTCCCCGCCGCGTACGAGGGCCGCGTGCTGTTCCTGGAGACGTCGGAAGAGATGCCGAGCGCGGAAGACGTCTTCCGGATCCTGCGCAACATGGGCGAACGGGGCCTGCTGGAGCGCTTCCCGGCCCTGTTGACGGGCCGCGCCAAGGCGTGGTCCTTCCAGCAGCCGAACGACGCGGACGCCAAGCGGCGCTACGCCACCGAGCAGCGCGAGGCGGTGCTGCGCGCGCTGGCGGCGTACGCTCCGCGCACCATGGCGGTGTTCGACGTCGACCTGGGGCACACCGATCCGCAGCTCGTGGTCCCTTACGGCGGATCGGTCAGCGTGAACGGCCCGGAGCGCCGGATCACGGTCACGTACTGACACCACCCTCCACGCGGGTCTCACCCGACTCCAACCAGGGCTCGGAGACCGTCCCCGTACGTGCCCCCGGCGGGCAGCTCGCTCGGGTCGAGCTCGGCGAAGACCAGGTCCCGTCCTCGCCGAGTCCAGGGCTGCCGCGCCGCTGCTGCGTATCGGCGGCTACGCCCTGAGCCTGGCCGTCGCCACCGCCCTCTTCCTGGTCTCGGCGGTCGTGTGGAGACCGACGCCGACGTCCACGCGACGCCCCCGCCGACCTGATGTCGATCACCCTCCGTCGCGGCACCCGCCTCGAAAGGCGCACCGCCACCCCGTGAACGGAGGTTCTAGGAGCCGGTCGTGCCGAGCCTGCGCGACAGCCCGTATGTGCCGGCGTTCAGGGCTTCGGCGTGGAGGGGGCGGTGGGGAAGACCGCGGCCGTGAGGGTTCGCGTCGCCTCCTGGTAGGCCCCGGCCAGGGACATCGTGGCGTCGTCCACGTAGTTCAGGGAGGCGGTCAGGGTCTTCTTGCCGTCGGGCGTGCTGTACATCAACCCGCCGTGGCCCGCGATGCCGCCGTTGTGGGTGATGAGGGTGACGCCGTCGCGGCCCGTGTCCTGCACGAACACTCCCAGGCCGTATCCCGCCTTGGGGTGCGTCTCGTACATCTCGGCCAGCAGCGGAGCCGGGAGGAGCCGGCCGCCCGTGAGCGCGGAGATGAAGGTGTGGAGGTCCTGGGTGGTGGAGATCATGTCGCCGCCGGTGGAGATCCAGGAGGGGTTCTGGCGGGTGACGTCGACCGTCTCCTGCCGGCCGGCGTCCTCGTACCGGTAGTAGGCGTGGGCGTGCGGCCCGGAGATGTCCGTCGAGGTCTCCGGTACGACGGTGCCCGACAGCCCGAGCGGCTCCAGGACCAGCCGCTGCATCTCCTCGACGAACGGGCGGCCGGTGGCCCGCTCGACCAGCAACCTGGCCAGGACGTAGTTGGTGTTGGAGTAGCTCCAGTCCGTGCCCGGTGCGAACCGTGCCGGCTTGGACAGCGCCAGCCGTACCAGTTCTTCCGGCCGGTGGGTCTCGAAGCGGTTGTCCACCCATGCGCGGCCCTGCCAGGGGATGCCCGGCACGACGGTTCCGTCCTCGTAGTACTCGCCGGTGAAGTTGAACAGGCCGCTGGTGTGCTGCAGCAGCATCCGTGCCGTGATCCGCCGGTCCAGCCCGAACTCCGCCAGGTGGTCGTCCGCCGGGCCATCCAGCTCGATCCGGCCCTCGGCCACCAGGAGCAGTACGAGGGCCGCGGTGAAGGTCTTGGTGTTGCTGCCGATCCGGAACCGCCCCTCGGTCGGCGGCTTGGCGCTCCCGCCCAGCTCACCCACCCCGGCGCTGCCGACCCAGTGGCCGCGCTCGTCGTGCACCCGCATCGTCACCCCGGTGAAACCGGAATCGACGATGGCCTCGATGGCCTGCTGCAGCTCCGGGCGGTCCTGCCCCGCGGAGACGGATTCGGAGACGGATTCGGATGCGGATTCGGATGCGGATGCGGATGCGGATTCAGGCATGATCGTTTCCCTTCCCACTGTCGTCGTTCCGCCGGCGCTCAGAGGCTGCGGGCGGTGATGTCGCCCTGGGTGGTGGTCGCGTGGATGCCGAGGGCGGCGTCGGGACCGTCGGCGTTGGTGAGGGTGTTGTGGATCCGGCCGTAGGCGGTGCCGGCGTCGAGGGTGGCGGAGGTTCCGCGGGCGGCGCCGACCGCGATGTCGCCCTGCTGGGTGTTCAGGGTGACCGTGCCGCGCACGGCCTCGGTGATCCGGATGTCGCCCCTGGCGGTGCTGATCTCGGCCGGGCCTCCCAGGCGACCGATGGTGACGTCACCGTCGAGGAGGGTCAGGCGGGCGCCGGCGGCCTCGTCGATCCTGACCGGGCCCTGTGCACCGTCGAAGGTGACCTCTCCGAGGCGCCCGACGCCGCGGAGTTCGACGGCGGCGGTCTTCGCCTCGACGTGGGAGCCGGCGGGCAGTTGGACCGTGACCTCCAGGGATCCGGAGGCACCGAAGAGCTGGTTCTTCGCTTCCGGAGCGGCGATCCGCAGGACCCCGTCGCGGTACTCGACCGTGGTCTGCTCGGCCGCCTTCACGTCACGGCTCTTCGAGGCGTTCGCGGGCAGGACCTCCACCGTGGTGTCCGTCCGGTCCGCCGCGATGAACCGGACCAGCCCCGCGGGGACGTCCAGGACGGCGGAGACGGGGGCGGGGGTGTCGAACTTCAGCATCATGCACTCCGGGTTTCTGTATCGCGCACCTCTTGGCGCGCTGTTTCCGATGACAGAAACACTACGTTGCGTTCATCAATACGAGAATAGCCAGATTGCATTGCATTGCCATTACACCAGGTCAGAGGCGCACAATCATTGCAATGGAATGACACCTAACGCAATGAACCTCCACCCTACCGTTGCAATGGGATGAAGCTGAACGCTAAGCTGGAGGCGTCCGGGGCCACCAACGACCGCAAAGGAGACCGCGATGCCGGGAGGCAGGCTCACCCAACAGGAGCGCCGACAGATCGCCCTGGGGGTGACCGACGGACTCGCCTACGCGGAGATCGCCCGGCGCCTCGACCGTCCGACGTCCACGGTCACGCGCGAGGTGATGCGCAACGGCGGCCCCACCGCCTACCGCGCCGAGTCGGCCCACCGCGCCACCGAACGCCGTGCGCAGCGGCGCCGGCAGCCCGTGCCCCTGGGGCCGCAGGCACCCGGGCGGGCCGACGGGCCCGACGCCGAAGCCGTGCGCGAGTACGAGGAGGAGACCTTCACCACCGTCCTCATGCAGACGGGCATGCCCAGGATGACGGCACGGGTGCTGGCCTGCCTCTGCACCAGCGACAGCGGCAGCCTCACCGCGGCCGAACTCGTCCGGCGCCTCCAGGTCAGCCCGGCCTCCGTCTCCAAGGCGATCGCCTTCCTCGAAGCCCAGGGCCTGATCCGCCGGGAACGCCACGAAGGCCGCCGCGAGCGCTACGCCGTCGACGACGACGTCTGGTACCAGTCCACGGTCGCCAGTGCCCGCGGCACCGCCCGGCTCGCCGACATCGCACGGCAGGGCGTCGGCGTCCTCGGCCCCGGCACCCCTGCCGGCGCCCGCCTCGAAAACATCGCCCGCTTCGTCGACTTCGTCTCCGAGAGCATCGTCCGCGCCGCCGACCAAGCGCGCGACATCCTTCACACCCGACCCGAAACGGCCCCGGACAGCGGGGCCTGAGCCGCTCAGGTGGACCGTAGGGGTGCTGCGCCGAACGAGACGTCGAAGCGGTCGCACCAGATGGTGACGCTGCTGTAGTCGGCGATGTTCACCTCGGCGGGGACGGTGTAGTTCTGGTCGCCCTTGTTGCCCTTGAGCTTGCCGAGGCTCACGTGCTTGCCGTCGGCGAACACGCGCCAGCCGTCCACCCCTTCCTTCACCGGTGCGTCGCTGAGCCAGACGCGCAGGTCGGGGCCGTTGCTCGTTTCGAGGTTCTCCAGGCGCAGGGTGTGTGAGCCGTCCGGGAGCCGGACGAGCTTCGCCGTGCCCGTGGTGCTGTGCTCGTGGCTGATCAGTACGCCGGCGGCGACGGTCCGCGCGGCGGGGGCGGCACTGCTCGCTCCGGTGGGGGCGCCGTGCGCGGTCGGTGAGGCCTCCCGGACCGTCTGGTCCTGCCACAGCTTCCACGGCTGGAACCAGTACAGACCCGCGCCCAGCACCACCACGGCAGCGATCAGAGCGGTGACCATGCGTCGTGTCATGACGATCCTTCATCCATCCTCGGCAGTACGTGACGGTCATTCAACGCGGCAGCGAGGCCGCAGACCATCCGCGGACCGATGACGAAACCCTTACGGCGTGCGCGCACCTGCGTCGGGCACGGCCGCTCCCCCTCGATTGTCAGTGGTGGGTGAGAAGGTTGGAGCATCCAGTCGGAAAGAGGGGGAGCGGCCATGTCCGGAAACCAGAACTACATCAATCACGTTGCTCTTGTGTTGGATGCCAGTTCTTCGATGTCGCATCTGAACCGTAAGGTCGTCGAAGTCGCCGACCAGCAGATTGCATATCTGGCGCGCCGGTCGCAGGAATTGGACCAGGAAACCCGTGTCACGGTGTACGTCTTCGCCGACAAGGTGGAGTGCATCATCTACGACAAGGACGTGCTGCGGATGCCGTCCCTGAAGCAGCTCTACCGGGTCGGTGGCATGACGGCTCTGCTGGCGGCCACGCTGAAGTCGCAGCGGGAGCTGGCGCAGACGGCGCAACTGTACGGCGACCACAGCTTCCTGACGTTCGTGCTGACCGATGGGCAGGAGAACGCGAGTCACCGCTGCGTGGACGCCCCTTCCAAGGACCCGCGTGAACTGGTGCAGGCCGTGTCGCAGCTGATCGCGACGCAGGCGGACAACTGGACGCTGGCCGTCCTCGTGCCGGACCAGATGGGCAAGCGCGAGGCCATGCAGTGCGGTTTCCCGAAGGACAACATCGCCATCTGGGACGCCACGAGCACGCAGGGTCTGGAAGACGCCGGCGAGGTCATCAAGCAGGCCACCGAAAAGTTCATGGTGGGCCGCTCCCAGGGCATTCGGGGATCGCGGGCAGTGTTCTCCATGGGTGCGGACACGGTGAACGAGGACACCATCAAGGCGGCCGGTCTCACCCCGGTCGATCCGTCGGGATACCAGCTGATTCCGGTGGCTCGTGACGCGGGAATCCGGGAATGGGTCGTCGAATCCGGGAACACTTATCGCACCGGTTGTGCGTTCTATCAGCTGAGCAAGTCGGAAAAGGTCCAGGCGCGGAAGCAGATTGCGGTGCTGGAGAAGAAGACGGACCGCGTGTTCACGGGACCGGAGGCGCGTGCCCTGCTCGGCCTGCCGGACGTGGAGGTCCGCGTCAAGCCCGACCACAACGACGACTTCACGATCTTCGTGCAGAGCACCAGCGTGAACCGGAAGCTCGTACCGAACACGCGGCTCCTGCTCATGAGCTGACGCCTCGGAACCTACCGGGTGGGGCCGGGGGTGACATGTAGGCTGACTACGACTTTTGTGAACAAGTTCAGGAATTGGGGGGCCGGTGTACCGACACCGCGTCATGATCTCCGCTGCCGTCGTCGCGGCAGCAATCGGCTTCATACCCGCCACCGCGCAGGCGGCGGGGCCGTCCGCCGAGCCCGGCCGGTCCACGGCCACGGCCGGTTCCGCGCAGAACACCTCCGCACAGAACACCTCCGCGCAGGATGCCTCCGCGCAGGCGGCGGCCAAGGATGCCGCCGCGAAGGACACCGCCGCGAAGGGCGCCAACGCCAAGGCCGGCAACGCCGGGGCCGAGTACTTCGAGGTGGGCATGGGGACGTCCACCTCCTACGCGCACACCATCGGACTGGCGACCTCCGTCAGCACCGACCAGGCCAACAGCTACGCCTGGTACACCGTCGACTGGGGCGACGGCACCACCAACGAGGAGTTCGGCAAGGCCGACGAGCTCGTCTACCTCAAGCACACGTACGCCGAGGTCGGCTCCCACAAGATCACGATCACGGCGACCGACAAGATCGCCAAGCTGACGTCCACCACCACCAAGGACGTCGTCGTGGACGGCTCCGAGTTCACCCCGCACGCGCCCACCCGGCTGCTGGACACCCGTGACGGCACCGGCGCGCCGGCCGCCGGCCCCGTCGGTGCGAACGGCACGACCCGGGTGAAGGTCGTCGGCAACGGGGGCATCCCCGCCGGGGTGACCGCCGTGGCGCTGAACATCACGGCCACCAACGCCTCGGCGGGCGGGCACGTCATCGCGTACGCCTCCGGCAAGAAGCAGCCGGCCACCTCGAACGTCAACTTCGCGGCGGGGCAGACCGTCCCGAACCTGGCGATCGTGCCGGTCGGTGAGGACGGGTACGTCGAGCTGGCCAACCGCAGCGTGGGTTCGGTGGACCTGATCGCCGACGTGACGGGCTACTTCACCCGCACCGCAGCCAGTGGCTACACCTCCGTCAAGCCGTCCCGGCTCGTCGACACCCGGCAGGGGCTCGGCACGGCCATGGGCCAGGCCGCAGCGCAGAGCACCTTCGGCGTGCAGATCGCCGGTCAGGGCGGGCTGCCGGCGGGCGTCACGGCCGTGGCCCTCAACGTCACGGTGACCGACCCGAAGGGCGCCGGTCACCTGACCGCCTTCCCGAGCGGCCAGCAGGCGCCGTCCACGTCGAGCGTGAACTTCGCCGCCGGGCAGACGGTCGCCAATGCGGTGATCGTGCCCGTCGGGCCGGACGGAAAGATCAACATCCGCAACGGCGCCTGGAGCCCGACCGACGTGATCGTGGACGTCACCGGCTACTACAGCGCCGACGGCAAGGCCGCCTACCTGCCGATGGAGCCCGAGCGCAAGTACGACTCGCGGGCCGGCAGCTTCCCCCTGCCCCTCGCCGGCCAGAAGTACCACACCGAGACCGTGTGGACGTCGGGCAGGGCGCTGGAGGCCCTCGTCCTGAACACGACGGTGACCAACCCGCAGGGCAGCGGGCACCTCTCGGTCGCACCGGACCCGAACACCATGGACGACTACATCTCCGGCAAGGCGGTCAAGCCGACCCCGCCGGACTCGTCCGTCCTGAACTGGACACCGGGCACCACCGTCTCCAACCTGGTCCAGGCGAGCACCGGAACCACCGGTGTCATCGACTTCTGGAACCAGGGCTGGGATCAGACCGACCTGATCGTCGACCTGTACGGCATGTACGACAAGAACTGACCTGAAGCGCTGCTCGACGGCCGCCCGCCCCTTCCGGGGGCGGGCGGCCGTCTTTGTCACCCACACGGAAAACGCTTGGACGGCGTCGATACCGGCGCGGGACACTGCGAATTCCGCTACTGGACGACTACACAGGGTTGCCATGGAACCGTCTGCATCACGAGGAGGCCCACCCGGCAGGGGATCGGTGGTCCTCGCACTTCGTTACTACGGCAGGGAGTTGGCGCGGCTGCGGTGGTGGACGGCGCCCGCCATGCTGCTGCCTGCCGTCGGCAACATCGGGATCAACTACATCGCGCCGCTGATCGTCGCGAAGCTCGTCGGCCGGATCGCCGACGATACCGCCGGCGGTCTCGGCCTGGGGCCGGCGCTCCCGTACGTCCTCGCCTTCGCCGGTGTCCTGCTGCTCTCCGAGGCCGCGTGGCGCGCCGGCCTGCACTGCCTGAACCGGCTCGACGCCCTCGGGATCGAGAGCCTGTACGTCATCGGCATGGACGAGCTGTTCGCGAAGGACGCCGCGTTCTTCCACGACAACTTCGCCGGTTCACTGACCAAGCGGGTCCTGAGCTTCGCCTCCCGCTTCGAGGAGTTCGTCGACACGCTGACCTTCTCGGTCGTGGGCCGGTTCGTGCCGCTGCTGTTCGGGGCGGTGGTGCTCTGGCGCTACGAACCGCTGCTCGTCGTCGCGCTCCTGGTCATGATCGCGGTGACGGGGGTGTGCGTACTGCCCCTCGTACGGCGCCGTCAGGCGCTCGTCAACCGGCGCGAGGAGGCGATCGCCCGGGTGTCGGGGCACGTCTCCGACAGTCTGATGAACATGGACACCGTCCGCGCGTTCGGTGCGGAGGACCGCGAGGCCGCCGAGCACCGCTCGCGGGTGGCGCGCTCGCGCGGGCTCATGCTGCGTTCGTGGGACTACGGCAACCTGCGGATCGACACCGTCGTCGCTCCGATGTCCGTGGTGACCAACGCGCTGGGCCTGCTGCTCGCCGTGACGGCCGTATCGGTCTCCGGGGCCGGGCAGGGGCACGGCGTGGAGGCGGTCGTGGTCGCGTTCACGTACTACTCCAACGCCACGCGGATCATGTTCGAGTTCAACCAGATCTACCGGCGGGTGGAGAGCTCGATGACGGAGGCCTCGCAGTTCACGCAGCTGCTGCTGACGCCGCCCACCGTACTCGACCCGCCGTCGCCGGAAGCGGCGCCGGAGCCGGAACGGGCCGGCGCGGTGCGGTTCGAGAAGGTGACCTTCGCGCACGCGGGCGCGGAGCCTTTGTTCGAGGGGCTGGAGCTGGCCGTGCCCAGCGGGGCGAAGATCGGGCTGGTGGGCCGGTCCGGCGGGGGCAAGACCACGCTGACCCGGCTGCTGCTGCGGATGACGGACATCGATTCGGGCCGGATCCTGATCGGCGGTCAGGACATCAGCAGGATGCGCCAGCGTGACCTGCGCGCCCTGATGGCCTACGTTCCGCAGGACCCGGCGATGTTCCACCGCACGCTGCGGGAGAACATCGCGTTCGCCCGGCCGGGCGCCACCGACGCCGAGGTCCGCCGTGCGGCCGAGGCGGCGCACGTCACGGAGTTCGCCGACGCGCTGCCGGACGGCCTCGACACCATGGTCGGTGAGCGCGGCGTGAAGCTGTCCGGCGGGCAGCGCCAACGGGTCGCGCTCGCCCGAGCGATCCTGCGCGACGCGCCGATCCTGCTGCTCGACGAGGCGACCAGCGCCCTGGACTCGGAGAGCGAGATCCTCGTCCAGGAGGCGCTGTGGCGCCTGATGGAAGGGCGGACCGCGCTCGTGGTCGCGCACCGGCTGAGCACGGTGGCCCACATGGACCGGCTCGTCGTCCTCGACCGCGGCCGCATCCTCGAACAGGGCACGCACCGGGAGCTGCTGGCCTGCGACGGCACCTACGCGAAGCTGTGGCAGCACCAGTCGGGCGGCTTCCTCGACGACGCGCCCTCCCCCGCCCCCTCGCCCTCTTCGGATCTGCGGTGATCCGCCGGTCCGGTCACGGCGACTCCTGGAGGTACGCGGCGATCAGGGCCAGGTCGTTGGCGATGGACAGGACGTCGACGGGGTCGGCGGTCGGGGTGGAGGCACCGTTGACGCCCGCGTAGAAGGTGTCGAAGCGGCCGCCGCCCTTGTCGAGGTAGCCGGCGATGGTGATCGCGCCGACGGCCAGCCGGTCGTTGAGGGAGTCCCCGCCGACTGCCGCACCGGTCTTGCCGAAGACCTTCCCGCGCGCCGGGCAGCTGCGGCAGTTCTCGGCCAGCAGACCGTCGACGCCGAGGATGGGCAGCGCCTCCCGGAAGCGTTGTGCGTCCGGGGTGCGCTGCCAGTACGCCAGCATCTGCACGAGTGCCCGGGGGGTGGCCCGGTCGGCGGGGTTGCCGCCGCGGCCGTCCATGAGTTCGGCCTGCTTGCGGTCGACGCCGGCCCGGTCCAGGAAGCCGGCGAGGACCGGGAAGCCGTCGGCGCACTGGTGGCTGCCGGTGGTGACGGCCATGAGGCAGATGCCGAGGTTGGCGCCCAGGTTGTGGCTGACCTTGAGGATGAGCTTGGCGTACTGGTCGTAGGGGGGTGAGGTGTACGCGGCCACCCGCGGGCGGCCGTCGTACGAACGCGGCAGCCGGGCGGCGGGGTTGGGGCCGCTCGCGTCGGCGGTGACCCGTACGCCGGCCCGGGCGAGCGCCTCGATGAGCGCGGTGCGGCCGAAGGTGTTCGGGTCCGTGATGGGAGAGGTGCGCAGCAGCGGCTTGGCGTCCGCCGCGATGGTGCCGGACAGCAGGATGCGGGTGCCGCCGTCGGTGGCGGTCACGGTGATGTTCGTGGGTTGGCCGGCGGCGACCGTCTTGACCGTGGAGCTGACCCGGTACGGGGCGACCTTGGGACGCCAGTCCAGGCGGGCGGCGGCGCCCGCCCGGTCGCCGGGCGTGGTCAGCAGGTCGATGAGGTTGTCGTTGATGATCAGCGGGGTCGGGGTGGGGACGAGGACCGTGTCGGGGGCGAAGAGGCGGCTGTCGACGATGACGTCGCCCTCGACGCGGGTGATGCCGGAGGCGCGGACCTGCCGGGCGAGCTGGTCGATGCCGGCGAGGGGGTTCTCCGGAGTGAGGGTGGCTCCGGGGAAGTCGTTGGCGTAGGTGTGGTCGAGGTCGGTGTACGCCACGGTGCCGTCGGGCCGCGTCCGGCCGCCCAGGGTGAGGTCACCCTGGGCGACGAGGTCGAGGTCGCCGGTCAGCGTGGCGCCGTTGCGGTCGCCGACGGCGTAGACGGGCGTGACGAAGCGGTGGTCCGTGCCGAGGGTGCGCCAGGTACCGGAGACGGGGAACAGTTTCGCGGTGGAACCGGGGATGAAGAACTGCTCGGGGAACATGCTGTGCAGCACCCGCCCGTTGGCCGGCTCGGTCTGCAGGAGTCCCCACTGGGCGTGCCGGTACTCGGGCTTGCGCATGATCGCCGTGATGCGCGGGTCGAGCCGGCCCGGGTCGCCCGCATCGCCGTACGGCCACGGCGAGGGAGCGGGCGCGGCACGGGCGCCCGTACCCGAGGCGAGTGTCAACAGCAGCAGGGCGGCGAAGACGGCGGCCGCCCGGCGCCGTATCGCCGCAGCGCGTATCGGATGTCCCACAGCGCGCTCCGTTCGTCGCGGCTGTCATCTCCCGAGGCTCCGGGGCCTGTGAACAGGGTGGCACGGCACGATCCGGCGCGCACGTCACCCCGGGTGGACGCTGCTAGTCCTGCGCGGTGGGGCGGACGACGATGTCGCCCACGTCCACGTTGTCCGGCTGTTCGATGGCGTAGGCGATGGCGCGGGCTATGGCGTCCGGCGGGATCGCCGTCCTGTCCATGCGGGCGCGGACCTGGGCCTGCATCTGCGGTGGCATGGAGTCCGCGAATTCCGTGCGGGTGATGCCCGGCGAGACGACCGTGACGCGCAGGCTGTCGCCGGCCTCCTGGCGCAGGCCCTCGGAGAGGGTGCGTACGGCGTTCTTGGTGGCGGCGTACACCGCCTGGCTCGGGACGATCCGGAGTCCGGCCGTGGAGACGACGTTCACGAAGTGGCCGGAGCCCAGCTCGCGGAAGACCGGCAGGGCCGCGGCGATCCCGTACAGGACGCCCTTGAGGTTGACGTCGATCATCTTCTCCCAGTCCTCGACGCGGAGCTCGTCCAGCGGGGAGATCAGGCCGACCCCGGCATTGCCGACGAGGACGTCGATCCTGCCGAAGCGGTCGCAGGCCAGGTCGACGAGGCCGGTCAGGTCCTCGCGGAGCGTGACGTCGGTGCGGATCCACGCGGCTTCGCCGCCGGCCTGCTCGATGCGGGCGGCGAGGGCTTCGAGCCGCTCCGTCCGGCGCGCGCCGAGGACGACCTTGGCGCCGCGTTCGGCGAGCAGCAGGGCGGTCGCCTCGCCGATGCCGCTGCCGGCGCCCGTGATGGCGACTACCTTGCCTCGGATCCTTCCTTCGTTCTCGACTTCGTTCTTTCCGTCGTTCTTGCCTTCGTTCTTGCCTTCGATACCCGCCATGATCGGCACGTCCTTCCTCGACTTCCTCGGTGAATACGGGCAGGCCAGGGCATGCCCTAGAGTTAAGTGGAGGCGCCACCACTTAATGGAGACTAAGCGGGCGCGCCTCCACTTAGCAACCGACGGAGAGCGAAAGGACGGCCGACGCCGATGGGTCGGGACGCAGCACGCCCACTGAGGGCCGACGCGCAGCGCAACAGGGACAAGATCTTGGCCGCGGCGGTACGCGTGTTCACCGAGGAGGGTCTGGACGCGCACCTCGAACGCATCGCCAGGGAGGCGGGCGTGGGAACTGCGACCCTGTACCGCAACTTCCCCACCCGCGAGGCGCTCGTCGAGGCGGCCTACCGAAACGAGTTGGCGCAGCTGCGCGATGTCGTGCCCGAGCTGCTCGCGACGGGGTCGCCGTACGAGGCGCTGCGCGCATGGACCCGCCTCTTCATGGACTACGCCACGGCCAAGCTCGGCATGGCCGATGCACTGCGGGCCATCGCCGCTTCGGGGAGCAACCCGTACGCCCACAGCCACGACATGGTCCAGAGCGCCATCACCGAGTTGATGGACGCGTGTGCCGGGGCCGGGGCGATCCGGACCGACATCGGCCCGACCGACATGTTCGCGGCGCTCGCCGGCATCGCCCTCACCTCGGCGAGGCCCGAACAGCGGGAGCAGGCCGAACGCCTGCTGGACCTCACCCTGGACGGACTGAAGCGCACTCCGTCGGCACGTTGAGGAGGCGGCGCAGCCAGCGGGTGCGGGCCTCGCGGGCGTCGCGGGTGAGGGCCGCGTGTGGTGCCAGGCCGTCGAAGCCGTGGTAGGCGCCGGGCCACACGTGCAGTTCGGCCTGGCCGCCGGCCTGCCAGATGGCGTTCGCGTACGCCACGTCCTCGTCCCGGTAGATCTCGGCCGACCCCACCTCGATGTAGGCCGGGGGGAGTCCGGAGAGGTCCGTGGCACGGGAGGGGGCGGCGTAGGGCGGCAGGTCCGCGGCGCCGTGGCGCTCGCCCAGCAGGGCCTTCCAGCCGGTCGTGTTGGAGGTGAGGTCCCATACGCCGAGGCCGGTCATCTGGTGGCTGGAGAAGGTCTCGCCGCGGTCATCGAGCATGGGGCACAGCAGCAGTTGACCCAGGGCGGCGGGGCCGCCGCGGTCACGGGCCAGCAGTGCGAGGGCCGCCGCGAGGCCGCCGCCCGCGCTCTTGCCGCCGATGACGATGCGGTCGGCGTCGATGCCCAGTTCGGCCGCGTGGCCGGCCGCCCAGTGGAGTCCGGCGTAGCAGTCCTCCAGCGGCGCCGGGTACCGGGCCCCCGGCGCCAGACGGTACTCCACCGAGACGACGGCCAGCTGCAGGGGCAGTGCCCACTCGCGCAGGATCCCCGGGAGTACGGACCAGGCGTTGCCCATGACCATGCCGCCGCCGTGCATGTAGTACAGGAGGGGCAGCGGGCCGGCGAGCCCGGCCGGGCGCGCGCTGACGAGGGTGACGTCGGGTGAGTCCGGGGGACCCGGTACGCACAGTTCCGTCACCTCGAAACGGCCGTCGGCACGCAGGTCCCCGGCCGTGGGCCGGGGGCGGGAGACGGCGTCCCGCTGCTGCCGGGCCGCGAGGTTGTGGGGGGTGATCGGCTCCCTCGCCGCGTCGTCCAAGGCTTCCAGCGCGACGCGGAGTTCGGGGTCGAAGGGGGGTACGGGGGTGGTGACCGGGGCCGGGGCCGGGGCCGATGCCGGGGCGGAGGCCGGTGCCGGGGTGCGGTCGGCCCCCGCCGGGGCGCGGCGGACGCTCATGACTCGTCTTCCTGTCCGATGAGACCCATACGGCGCATCCCATCACGCGCCCGCCCCAACCTCCGGTGCCGGGTCGGCGCATGACAGCTGTCATAAGGCACGCGTGACCCCGGGCTCTGCCCCCGAGGCCCCTCCCCCGGCCAAAATAATGATCATCAAACCAATCACGGGGGCGCAGCACCATGGACATCCTGAAGAAGAAGACCGCGCAGGGCGCACCGGCCGAAGCGATCGACACCAGCACGATGACACCGGCCGACTACCGGCTTCCGCTGTGGTTCTTCGGCTTCGAAGGCGTTCTCGCGGCCGCGTTCGACATCCTGAAGGCCTTCCCTTCGGCGTGGCCCGTGCTGCTGATCCTGCTGGCCGTGAACATCACCGTCTCGCTGACGATGATGCGCAGGCGGCTCAAGCTCGCCAAGGCGCTGTGGCGCGGCAAGGAGACCCGCAGGGTCGCCATCGCGCTCGTCGCCCTGCGGATCGGCAGCCACTTCGTCCTCAACGCCCTGGGCCTGGCCGTCACTTCTACCCTGGGCCACGTGCTCTTCGCGGTCGTCATGGCTGCGGTGACGATCGGTCTGCTCGGCTACTCCCAGCAGACCGCCATCCGGGCCCTGACCACCACCCCCGCCCCGGCCCCCCGCCCCACCGCCTGACCACCGCACGGCGGCGAACCGGACCTCGGTCAGCGGGCGCTGCCGAGGGTGCGGTCGGCGGCGGAGCCCTGGAGCATCAGGGTGGTTTCCTCGATGCGGCTGAAGCGGCCGTCGGGGGCGAGGTCGGCGAACACGTAGACCTCCATGCGCACGGTCGAGCCGTCCTCCTTCGTGATGTCGACGGTGTGCCGGTCGGCGTACCGGCTGCCGTCGTACAGCTCCTCGTGCACCTCCACGCGGCCACCGGCGACGACGCCGCGCACGTGGGTGATGTGCTCGATGAACTCGGCCCGGTCGGCCCACTCGCCGTCCGTGCGCTGGCGGTACTCCGGGGTGAAGTGGAGGTCGGCGGCCTCCTGGACGGTGATGTCGCGGTTGAAGATCAGGTCGTTGAGGGCGGCCTCGATACCGGTGCGCGTCATGGGAGTTCCTTTGCAGGACGAAGGAAAGTGCGTGCGTTTCGCACGCATCTCGATCACTGTAGCAGCGATCGCGTGCGCCGCGCACGCTATTCTTGGGGCGTGGAGAACGAAGTAGGTCACGAGATCGCAGACGCGCTGGGCATCCTGCTCAGGCGCACCACCCGTACGCAGCTGCACCGGCAGCTCACCGAAGGCATGGGCGAGGGGGTGGACGAACAGACCTACCCGGTCCTCAGCGCACTGGCCCGGACCGGCCCCCGCAGCGCCGCCGACCTGGCCCCCGACGTCGGAATCGACCGCTCCGGCGTCACCCGCCGAGCCTCCCGACTGGAGGCCGCCGGCCTCATCCGGCGCGAGGCGGACCCCACCGACCGGCGCGCGCACCTGCTCGTCCTCACCGAGCAGGGCCGATCCGCGGTCGCGGAGCTGCGTACGCGGCTGGCCGCGCACATCATGAGCAGCCTGTCGGGGTGGCCGCCGGGCGAGGCCGCGAAGTTCGCCCACCAGCTACGCCGCTTCACCGCCGAGGGGCCCTTCGCCTAGGGCCTGTCGTCAGAGTGGCTGCGGGCGCCCCGAGCCAGCCGGGACTTTGACGGCAGGGCTTAGTGCCGGGAGCTTCCCGGACGCGCTCGTCGTCCGTCCCGTGCACGTACGGGACAGAGGGCGTGCGCTGGGGGGCAACGGCGGTGCGGGAGCGCGCACATGATGGATCGAGCGGCACATGCCCGCTTCGCGTCCAGCCGCAGCGGTCGACCACACCCCGTCTGGACCCGGCCATTCGAGAGGGAACCGTGTTCAAGAAGACTTACTCCGCGCTGCTGTCGCTGACGGCCGCCACCGCGATCCTTGCGTCCACGGCCGTCACGGCCTCCGCGGCGGCCGCCCCCGACGGCGGGACGGCCGGGGTGAGCCGGGTTCAGGCCCAGGCCCAGCCGCAGACCGCCGCGGCCTATTCCGTTATCAACTGGGACATCACCGGCATCACCAACGGGGCGGGTGAGCACGCCGGCCGCTACTGGAACCTGATCGACGCGATCCACCGCAGCAGCTACGGAGATTCGACCGAGGTCGGCGGCGGGCTCGTCGAGCAGACCACGCGCAACACCAACCGGCTGATCCAGGTACGGGTGCTCAACGAGGGGGCCGACCTGGTCTCCGTCTACCTGTGGGCCGACAATCTCTACGTCGCGGGCTTCTACTCCCCCGGCGCCAACCGGCACTGGGCCTTCCAGGACGGCCGCCAGGGGCAGTTCCAGCAGGACCTGGGCGTGACGGCGCGCCTCATGCCGCGCAACGGCAGCTACGCCAGCCTGAACGGCGGGTCCACCCGCGAGAACCTGAACCTCGGCTCCACCAACATCTTCAACGCGCTCCGCGACCTGCACAACCTCGGGGACTGGGACGAGACGCGCGCGGACCGGGGCATGCTGATGGCGATCACCATCTTCTCGGAAGCCGCCCGCTTCGGACCGATCATGAACCGCGTCTACGGCAACATCAACGGCTACACCGCCTACCAGCTGAGCCCGGACTACGCCCAGCTGGAGAACCAGTGGGGGGCCCTCTCCCGGGCCGCGCACAGCTGGCACACGGGCCAGCCGGCCTCGGTGCGGGTGATCGGAAACAACGTCACGAGCTTCGCCAGCTTGCGGCGGGTCGTCGGCTTCGTGGAGCTCCACGGCTCGGAGGCGCTGCTCTAGGAGTTGGCGTCCAAGTGTCAGGCCCACATCAGGAGCGATGCGAGGGTGACAGCTGCCTGGTAGGACTGCGCGGTCTTGTCGTACCTGGTGGCGATGCCGCGCCACTGCTTGAGCCGGTTGAAGCACCGTTCCACGACGTTGCGGTACTTGTAGGTCTCACGGTCGAAGGCCGGTGGACGACCGCCTAGACTGCCGCGCCGGGCCCGATTCCGGGCCTGGTCGACCCGCTCGGGAATGGCTAGGCCGCGCCGCTGCTTGAGCTTGTTGATGCACCGCTCGACGGTGTTCCGCTGCTTGTCGGCCTCGCGGTCGAAGGCCGGCGGACAGCCCCTGCGCCTGCCGAGCCGCCTGGGGTTGGCGGCCTGGGCTGCGGGCTGCGGGATCACCACTCGTACGCCCCGCCGCCGCAGATGGCCGCGGATCGCGCGGGACGAGTACGCCTTGTCGGCCAGGACCACGTCCGGTGCGACCGTGGGGCGGCCGATCCGCCGGGGCACCCTTGTCTGGGCCATGACCTGGGCGAACGCTGGTGCGTCACCCGCCTGGCCGGGTGTGATGACGAACGCTAGCGGCCGGGCCGGCACCGCCCGTCGGCCGCAAGGTGGATCTTCGTGGTCAGTCCGCCGCGGGACCGTCCGAGGGCATGGTTGACCGGCTCGCCGGCCGGGGCCCCTTTTGACGGGCCCCGGCAGCGTGCTGATGGGCACGCACGATCGTGGAATCGACCGCGACGACCCGGTCGAGGTCGCCCTCGCCTCGGCGTCGGCCTGCGCGAGCAGCGCGGTGAAAACCTTCGCCCAAGTGCCGTCGGCCGCCCATTCCCACAACCGGTCGTGCGCGCCCTCCCACGACCCGAAGTGCTCGGGCAGGTCCGGACGCCGGCGGGCTGCGGGGCGCGCGAGTCCGGTCGGGGGCTGGGCCCGATCTCGCCGCCCTCAGCCAGTCCTGGGGCATCGCCACCGACGGGACCGGCAAGTGGCTCTGGTTCCGCCTGGGCGCCTCCGCGGACACCGCCCGAGCGCGTCAGCGCAGGGCGGGCTCTCCCGCGCGGACGGCACGCACGGCGCGCTCGACCGTCTCCTGCTGCTCGCCGACCGGGGCCGCGTAGCCGATCGCGCCGCGCGCGGCCTCCTCGCCGAGCGTACGGGTGATCACCCACGTTGCGAGGTACTGCGAAGCCAAGCAGCCACCCGCCGTGGCGATGTTGCCCACGGCGTGGAACGGCGCGTCCAGCACGGTCACGCCGCAGGCCTCGACGTACGGGCGGCTCATCAGGTCCGCGCACGCCGGCGTCCCGTCCAGCAGCCCGAGCCGGGCGAGGACGAGCGCGCCGGAGCACTGCGAACCGATCAGCTGGCGCGCGGGGTCCAGGGGCAGCATGGAGAGCAGCCGGTCGTCGGCGACCACGTCGCGCGTCTTCACACCGCTGCCGATCAGTACGACGTCGGCCTCGGGAATGAACTCCATGGGGCGCTGGCCCGTCACCTCGACGCCGTTCATCGACGTGACCACGGGCGTCGGCGTGGTGATGAAGGCTTCGAGGCCGTCCTTGCGGCAGCGGTTGATCAGCGCCGAGGCGATGAAGCTGTCGAGCTCGTTGAACCCGTCGAAGGTGACCACGGCTACCTGCATCACAACTCCCTGCGTGTGGCGTGCGGGTGGCCAGCCTGCCATGCGGGGCGGGCCCGGACACGGGCCAATCCCCACCGATTGGCATGCCGATCAAGGCAGCATCATCTTTTTTGATGCATCAGAATTGATACATCAAGATTGATGGGTTATTTTCGTGTCGTGGCCACCGGAGGATGCCGGGGCGCGGACGGAGGGGCGGGACATGCGCAAGTGGGCCGGCAATCCCTGGGCGGTACTGGTGACCGTGTCGTTGGGGTTCTTCATGACACTGCTGGATCTGACCATCGTGAACATCGCCATCCCCGAGATGATCGACGCTCTGGGGGCCACCCTCGACCAGACCCTGTGGGTGGTCAGCGGATACGCGCTGGTGCTCGCCGTACTGCTGATCACCGCGGGCCGACTCGGGGACCTGTGGGGACAGCGCAGGCTCTTCGCCTCCGGAGTGGTGGTGTTCACGCTCGCCAGCGTGGCGTGCGGGCTCGCGCCGAACGCAGGGCTGCTGATCGCGGCCCGCGGGCTGCAGGGACTGGGCGCGGCACTGTTGGCGCCCCAGACGATGGCGCTGATCGTCTCGGTCTTCCCCGCGCAGCGGCGCGGCACGGCCATGGGCATCTGGGGGATGGTCGCCGGACTCGCCACGCTGTCGGGGCCCACGCTGGGCGGCATCCTCGTCTCGACCGTCGGCTGGCGGTGGATCTTCCTGGTGAACGTGCCGATCGGCGTGGCCGCGCTGGTGATGACGTACCTGGTGGTGCCGGACGTGCGGGGCGGGCGGAGCCACCGGTTCGACCTGGTGGGGGTGCTGATCGCGACCGCCGCGCTGTTCTGCCTCGCGTTCGGGCTGCAGGAGGGCGGGCGGTACGACTGGGGCGCGGGGGTCTGGGCACTGCTGGCCGCCGGGGTCGCGCTGGTCGCGGGGTTCCTCGTACACCAGCGCCGCAAGCAGGACCGTGAGCCTCTGGTGCCGTTCGTGCTCTTCCGCGACCGGAACTTCACCGTGATGACCGTGCTCGTGGCGCTGGTGTCGATGGCGATGATCGGGCTGGTGCTCCCCTTCAACCTGTACCTGCAGTCCGTACTGCACATGAGTGCGCTCAAGGCCGGTCTGGTACTCGCCCCGTCCTCGCTCGTGTCGATGGTGACGGGCCCCTTCGCGGGGCGGCTGTCGGACCGGATCGGCGGCAAGTACCTGCTGATGGCCGGGCTTTCGCTGTACGCGGCGGGGATGGTCGCGATCGTGCTGATCGCAGGTCCCGCGACGCCCTGGTACCTGTTCGCCCCGGCGACGGCCGTGACCGGACTGGGCATCGGGTGCGTGGTGGCGCCGATGTCGACCGAGGCCATGCGCCACGTGGAACCGAGGCTCGCGGGGGCGGCCTCGGGAGTGAACAACACGATCCGTCAGATCGGCTCCGTCATCGGGGCGGCCTCGGTCGGGGCGCTGCTCCAGGGGCGGCTGGCCGCGGAGCTCGCGGCGGGCGCGACGTACGGGGACGCGTTCCTCGCAGCCCTGCACGTGACGGCGGTCCTGCCGATCGCCGCCCTGGGGATCGCGGTGCTGCTGTGCCTGCTGGTACGCAACCACACGAAGCAGCAGCCGGCCCCGTCGACGCGGAGCTCGGCGGCGCCCGCAGCCTCCGGTGCCTAGGGTCTGGTCTGCTGGGGTGACCGTGCTGGTCGCAGCCGTCGTCGATGGCCGCGACCAGCACGGTCGCGTCGACTTCGGCGACCGGCCGCCGCGCGAGCGGGCGAGGTGGACTTCGCCGGCCGGTCCGCAAGAGCAACCGGGACCGTGATAGGACGGGTCGCCGCCTTCCGGACAACACGGCGCGGAAAGAAGGCAGTTGACCGAAAGCGATCTCTGGGGTGATGATCTCCCCCGGGGGAAAATCCACCTCAACCGGGCCGTATGTCAAGCCTTGTTGCAGGTGGGCCGGAGGGGGACATTCCGGGACGGGACCGTTCCACTGCCCTTCGGCTTTGCTTGACCACTGCCTTTGTCGTGCTGTGACGCCAGTCCGCAGCCCGACCGCCCCCGCACGCCTGCGGGTCGGCCGGTCGGCCTGCCGTACCCGCACAGAGACGGAGGAACCATCATGATCGCTTCGCTGAAGACGACCGCGAAGGCCTGCGCCACGGTCGGCGCCGCCGCCGCGCTCGTCCTGTCCGTGACCAGCTCGGCCAGCGCCAACGGCTTGGTCCAGTGGCGGCACGACGTGTCCGGCAAGTGCCTGGCCCAGGACTACTACGACACCGACGTGTGGCTGGCCACCTGCGACGCCCGGGAAGCCAAGTGGTACGACTACGCCAACAACGACGGCACCTGGCTCATGCAGGACTACTACACCAAGGAATGGTGCCTGACCGGGTACGGGAACGACGTCTACATCGAGAAGTGCACCGGCAACGACTGGCAGCGCTGGAGCGAGAACTGGACCGGTAGCGCCTGGAAGCTGAAGAACAAGGCGACCGGGCGCTTCCTGGACTCCAACGGCGGCAACGGGCCGGCCAACGTCTACCTCCACGACGAGAACGACGGCCGCTACCAGCTCTGGCACTGACCGGCACCGGGCGCCCGGCGCGGTGCCGGGCGGCGCGGTTCCGGGGACGCACGGGTTCAACGAGTTCCGCCTTGCTCTAGGATCCGATGGCTATGGGGGGATCTGTTCGCGGCCGCCGGCGCGCGACTCGCGCCGTCGCCGTGGCCTCGGTCGTGGTGGCCGTGCTGGCCGTGCTGTTCGTTGTGTTCCTGGTCTTTCCGGGGTTGGTGGTGGACCACGACCTGGCCGGTGACCACCTTGGTGCCGCAGAACGGTTGAACGCCATGAACAACGTGCGCACCACGCTCCTACAGGCGATCGGTGGCGCGGTCGTCCTGTTCGGCGCCTACGCCACCTGGCGGCAGTTGCGCGTCAGCCAGGACGGGCTCAACGCCACCCGGGAGGGCCACGTCACCGACCGTTTCAGCCGGGCCGTGGAACAGCTCGGCAGCGACAAGCTGGACGTGCGGATCGGCGGCATCTACGCACTGTGGCGGATCGCGGACCATTCCGTCCGCGACCACGAGGCGGTCGTCTCGATCATGGCGGCGTACCTTCGGACGCACCTGCCGTGGCCGCCGCAGGAGCCGGGATCTCCGGCGGCGGACGTGTCCATCAACGCAGTGCGCCCGCTGGAGACCCGGGCCGCAGATGCTCAGGTGGCGCTCACCTGCCTCGGGGTCCTTGGTCAGGGACGCGACCCGGGCTGGCTCAACGTCAGCTTCACCGACCTGCGTCGAGCCGATTGCGACGGACTGTGGCTGAACGGCATCAACCTCGACGGCACGTGCCTGGAAGCGGCGAGCGCGTACCAGGTCAACCTGAGCGGGGCGTCACTGATCGCAGCCAATCTGCGGCATGCCGAACTCGGGACCTCGATTCTCCACCAGGTCCGCTGTCTCGAAGCCGATCTGCGCGGCGCACGCCTGGTCAAAGCCGACCTGCATGAGGCGAACTTCTCCGGTGCGGACCTGAGGGAGGCGAATCTGCGCAAGGCCCGTGCCCATGGGGCCGTGTTCGTCCGTGCGGATCTGCGATGCGCCGACCTGCGGGGCTGCGATCTCGGCGGTGCCGACTTGCGGCAGGCGAAACTGGAAGGCGCGCTGGCGAGCGACCTGACGATCTGGCCGACCGGCTTCGACGTTCACACGGCCGGCATCGTCGTCGCCGAGGATCCCGGCGCCGAACCGGACAATCTGCTGCCGGCTGCCGCGATCACGAGGCAGGCCCCACCCCTGCTGTCGACCTGATGTTCGACCCGACACGACGGCTTCGTCGCGTCGAGTGATGTACTAGCCCGCTCCGGCGGAGCCCGCGTCCGGGGCTTCCAGGGTGAGGCGGGCCAGCACGTCGGGTGAGAGGCGGCGGGCGAGCGCGTCCAACAGGGCGACGACCTCGGCGAGTTCGTCGGGGTCGTCCGTGCCGAGCGCGGTGGACAGGGCGACGTCGATCGGGGCGGCGGCAACCTCCGCCCGCCGGTCGGAGACCTCGGGGTTCTGCCGGACGAGGGTGCGCCGCCGGTCGCCGGGGTCGGTGGCGGTGACCACGGAGCCGGTTTCGCGCAGCCGGGCCACGCACGCGGACACCGCGCTCTGCGGCAGCCCAGAGCGGACAGCGATCTCGCCCACGGTGGTGTCGGGGTGGGCGTACACGTCGAGCATCACGATCAGGACCGACCGCGTGCTCGTCGCGCGCTTGCCGACACCGCCCGTCGGGATGGCCTCTTCGCCGATCTTCATCAGCGTCCGGCCCAGCAGGAAGAGCTGCACTCCGTTCATGCCGCGACCTTACATCAGAACAGATGTATCTAGTTCGATGGAATATGAGGGCACGTGCGGCGCACGGAAAAGCCTTGGCACGGCCCGGTTCCGGGCACGTAGGGTCGTGCGTCCGCTCCGTTCCGGGTCGTCAGCCAGCCAGCTCTGCAGAGGGGTTCGATGTCCAGCGTGAAGATGCATGCCGACGAGGTCGACATCGACGGACCCCTCGTCGGCCGATTGGTCGCGGCGCAGTTCCCGCAGTGGGCGGACCTGGAGGTACGCAGGGTCCGGTCCGCCGGTACGGACCACGCGATGTACCGGCTGGGCGACGACATGACCGTAAGGCTGCCGCGCATGCCCGGCGCCGCGGACCAGGTCGACCTCGAACAGCGGTGGCTGCCCCGCCTCGCCCCGCACCTGCCGCTGGCCGTACCGGTGCCCCTGGGGCAGGGGGTCCCGGGCGAGGGCTACCCGTTCGCCTGGTCGGTGTACCGCTGGCTGGACGGCGCGAACCTGTTCGACGAACCGCTCACCGAACTACACGATGCAGCCGCCGGGTTGGGCCGCTTCGTCGCCGCGCTGCGGCGCATCGACACCGCCGGCGCGCCGCGGTCGTTCCGGGGCGGGCCGGTGGGTACCGCCGACGCCGGGGTCCGGGCCGCGATCCGGGACCTGGGCGCCGACGGCACGCTCGACGCGGGGGCCGCGACCGCCGCGTGGGAGGCGGCGCTGCGCGTACCGCAGTGGGACGGCGCGCCCGTCTGGCTGCACGGCGACCTCCTGCCCGGGAACCTGCTGGCCCGGCAGGGCCGGCTCAGCGCCGTCATCGACTTCGGCGGCGTGGGCGTCGGCGACCCCGCCTGCGACACGATGGCGGCCTGGACCCTGCTGTCCGCCGACACCCGCGAGGTGTTCCGCGAGGCGTCGGGCGTGGACGACGCCACTTGGGCGCGCGGCCGCGGCTGGGCCCTGCGCTTCGGCGTCACCGCGGAGCACTACTACCGCGTGACCAACCCCGTGCTGGCCCGGGTCGGGCACCGCGCGGCGGCCGAGGCCATCGCCGACCACCAGGCCGCCTGACCCCGGCCGGCCCACCGGGCCGCAGGCCGCCCCCGTCCGCCTTCGCCCGCCGGACCACCGTCCGGCGGGCGAAGGCGGTCGCGGCCTCGGGGGGGGGCGGGCGGGGTCAGGCGCCGAAGTCGGCGAGGCCGAGGGCGCGGAGGCGGTCCTGGTCGACGATGACGTCGATCGCGGCGATCTTTCCGGACGTGACCGTGAAGGCCATGAGGGACAGGGGCCCGTCTGCGGAGACGACCACGACTCCGGCCGCGCCGTTGATCAGCGCCGGCCGGACGAACGGGACCAGGCTGCTGTACATGACGGCCTGGGAGGCCACCGTCTCGGCGCCGCGCAGGACGACCGTCCGGCGGGCGCTGCCGGCGAACCCGTCGGAACGCAGGATGACGTCGGGGTCGAGGACGGCGACGAGGGCTTCGAAGCGGCCGTCGCGGGAGGCCTCGAAGAAGGCGTCGACGACCTTGCGCTGGAGGGTGACATCGGGATCGGGGACCGGGGCCTGGCCCTGGACCCGGCGGCGGGCGCGGCTCGCGAGCTGGCGGGTGGCGGCCGGGGTCTTGTCGATCATCGGGGCGATCTCGTCGAAGGGCACGGCGAACATGTCGTGCAGGACGAAAGCGAGCCGCTCGGCGGGCTGGAGCGATTCGAGGACCACCAGCAGGGCCAGGCCGACGGAATCGGCCAGCATCACCTCGTGTTCGGGGTCGATCACGTCGCCGCGCGTGACGACCGGGTCGGGCATGCGCGTCTCCAGTGGCTCCTCGCGGCGGGTTTCGCGCGAGCGCAGCATGTTGAGGCAGATGCGGGCCACGACGGTGGTCAGCCAGCCGGCCAGGTTCTCGATCTCGTCGGAGTCGGTGCGCTCCAGGCGCAGCCAGGTTTCCTGGACGGCGTCCTCGGCCTCGCTGAGCGAGCCGAGCATCCGGTAGGCGACCGCACGCAGCCGGGGCCGCTCCGCTTCGAAGCGGTCCATCGGCTGAAAACGTACGTCCACCGTCATGTTCCTTTCGTACGACGCCGGTTCATCGACCCGATTGTCGTACACGTGTGCCGCTCAGGCCGCGCCCGCCCCTGCCGCCGCGACCACCACCGGCCGGACCCGGGTCAGCATCAGCTCCAGGAACCGGTCCGGGTGGCGGAACGACGCGAAGTGGCTCGCGTCCTCGATCAGCGCGAACTCCTTGACCGGGGCCTCGACCTCGTCGAAGAACGCCCGGGCGCGCTCGGCCGGGGTGATGACGTCCCGGTCGCCCTGGAAGACGAAGAACGGCAGCTCGAAGCGGGTGCCGTCGGCCCGGTCGTCGAACGCGTCCAGTTCGGGGGTGAACCGCGCGGAGAACTTCATACCCGCGAAGTACTGGCCCAGCTCGCGCAGCGAGTGCAGCGGCGAGAACCACAGCGAGCGCAGGACGACGCTCTTGAGGGTGTCCAGCGTCAGCGGGTCGGAGGCCACGGTCAGCTTGCCGTACGCAGCCCGCTGGTCGGCCGTCAGCCGGTGCGGGTCGCTGCCCATCGCCAGCACTGCGGCGGCGTCCTCGTCCTTGCCGGCCGCGCGCAGCCGGGCCAGGAGCGCCTCGTGGACGGAGGTGTCGCGCCCGGCGTCCAAGACGTTCTGGTCGGTGCCGACGTACGCGGAGTACAGCTCGGGGTGGCTGCGGGCCAGGCGCAGGCCGAAGACGCTGCCGAGCGAGCTCGCCACCAGCACGACCCGGTCGGCGCCGAGCCGCTCGCGGGCGTACCGGGTGACTTCGAGGGCGTCCTCGTACAACCGGCCGAAGCTCAACTCGCCCTGACCCTGCGGTCCGGAGCGGCCGAAGGTCTTGCCCGCACCGCGCATGTCCCAGCGCACGATCGTGAAGTGCGCCTCCCAGGACCGGGTGCGCTCCGCGAAGATCGAGTGGGAGGCGCCGGGGCCCCCGTGGATCTCGACGACCACCGGGTTGGCCCGGTCCTCGCCGCGGATCGAGATCCACTGCTCGATGCCGCCGATGCGGACGAACCCCTGCTCGTCGATGCCGTTCGGGCTGTCGATGCGCAGCAGCCGGGCGCTAACGGCGCGGCGCAGGGCGCGGTGCCCCAGCAGGCCCGTGACGGGCGTGGCGAGCAGGGCGGCGGACGTGGCGAGAACGGTGGCGAGCATGGCGAGCGACCCCCAAGAACTGTGTATCCGATAAACGATTACGTTTATGTTATATACAGTTCCTGGCGCGTGCCGTCAACCGGTCCGGCGCGCAGCGATACGAGGGAGCGGGCCCCCATGGCCAGGAGCAGGGACGAGAAGCGTGATCCGGCGGTCAGCCTGGCGCTCCTGTGGGGAGAGCAGGGGCAGCCGAGGCGGGGGCCGAAGCCCTCGTTGACCGTCGATCGCATCGTGGACGGCGCGCTCGCCGTCGCCGACGCGCAGGGGGTGGACGCGCTGTCCATGCAGAGCGTCGCCGCGCGCCTGGGCGTGACCACCATGGCGTTGTACCGCTACGTCCCCGGCAAGGCGGAGCTGCTCGACCTGATGGTGGACGCCGCCTTCGGACCGGCGCCCGACGTCGCCGGCGTTCCGGGGGGCTGGCGGCCGCAGTTGGACGCGTGGGCGCGCGCGTGCTGGGAGCAGTACCGGCGCCGGCCCTGGATGGTGGTCGCGACGGGGATGCGCCGGCAGCTCATGGGTCCCCGTCAGCTGGCCTGGCTCGACTCGGCCTTGGCCGCGCTGTCGGGCACGGGGCTCCCGTACGCACAGCAGCACGCGGCGTTCCTGCTGGTCATCGGGCACGTACGGGGGCTTGCGCAGCAACTCGTCGACGACGACGAGGAGGGCCGCCAGGAGTGGGCCCGGCTCACGGCGCAGGTGTGGGAGCGGCACGGCGACCGGTTCCCCGCGCTGACCGCGGCCATCGCGGGCGGGGCCTTCACCCCGCGCGCGGACGATCCGCTCGACTTCGGGCTGGAGCGCATCCTCGACGGCGTCGCCGCGCTGGTCGAACGCGGGTGATCCCACGGCATGCCCGGGGCGGGGGACCCCGGGCATGCCGTGGCCGCCCGGGGGCGGGGGGTGGCCCGCCGGGCGGCGTACGGACTGTCCTTCGGTGTGGGGGGGGCGGGCGGTGGGGAAGGGCCTACGAGGCCCAGGCGCCCGGCGCGATGAAGGACGGTCGGGGGCGCAGGGGCAGCTTGTACACCTGGGCCTCCGTCTGGGAGGCGTGGGCCTCGTTCTGGAGCCGGATCCGGGCGGTGAGGAGCACGGCCAGGGCCGCGACCTCCTCCGCGGTCGGGTTGCCCTTGGTGATGCGGATCGAGGCGGCGATCGCGAGGGCGGACGTGTCGCCGGCGGGGCCCGGCGCGGTAGCGGTGACGGGGGCGGTCACAGCGGGACGTTCCCGTGCTTGCGGCTCGGCTGCTGCGTGTGCTTCGTACGCAGCATGTCGAGGGTGGTGATGAGCCGCGCGCGGGTCTCGGCCGGGTCGATGACGTCGTCGACGAGGCCGCGTTCGGCCGCGTAGTACGGGTGCATCAGCTCGGTCTGGTACTCCTTGATCTTCTGCGCGCGGGTGGCGTCGGGATCGTCGGAGGCGTTGATCTCGCGGCGGAAGATGACGTTGGCCGCTCCCTCCGCGCCCATGACGGCGATCTCGTTCGAGGGCCAGGCCAGGGCGACGTCCGCGCCGATGGACCGGGAGTCCATGACGATGTACGCGCCGCCGTAGGCCTTGCGCAGGATCAGGCTGATCCGCGGGACGGTCGCGTTGCAGTACGCGTACAGGAGTTTCGCGCCGTGCCGGATGATGCCGTTGTGCTCCTGGTCGACGCCGGGCAGGAAGCCGGGTACGTCGATCAGGGTGACCAGCGGGATGCTGAACGAGTCGCAGAACTGGACGAAGCGGGCCGCCTTCTCGGACGCCTGGATGTCCAGGACGCCCGCGAGGTGGGCCGGCTGGTTGGCGACGATGCCGACGACGTGCCCACCGAGGCGGGTCAGCGCGCAGACGACGTTCTGCGCCCACTGGGCGTGGACCTCGAAGTAGTCCCCGTGGTCCGCGATCTCCTCGATGAGGTCGCGGATGTCATAGCCCTGGGTGGGCTTGGCCGGGACCAGGTCGAGCAGGCTCTCGCAGCGGCGGTCCGCCGGGTCTTCGAGGTCGCCGGCGGGGGCGAGTTCGCGGTTGTTGGACGGGAGCAGGGACAGCAGGTGGCGCACGTCCTCCAGGCAGCTCTGCTCGTCGTCGTAGGCGAACGCGGCCACGCCCGAGGCGCCGGCGTGGCTGTCGGCGCCACCGAGGTGCTCCATGGTGACGGCTTCGCCGGTGACGGCCTGGACGACGTCGGGGCCGGTGATGAACATCTGCGAGGTGCCGCGGACCATGAAGACGAAGTCCGTGAGCGCCGGCGAGTACGCGGCGCCACCCGCGCAGGGGCCCAGGATCACCGAGATCTGCGGGATGACGCCGGAGTTGCGGACGTTGCGCTGGAAGATGCCGCCGTAGCCGGCCAGGGCCGTGACGCCCTCCTGGATACGGGCACCGGCTCCGTCGCACAGGCCCACGATCGGAGCGCCGGCCGCCTCGGCCAGGTCCATCAGCTTGTGGATCTTCTCGGCGTGGGCCTCGCCCAGCGCGCCGCCGAAGATCCGGAAGTCGTGGGCGTACGCGAAGACGGTACGGCCGTGGACCTTGCCCCAGCCCGTGACGACTCCGTCGGTGTGCGGCTTCTTGTCCTCCAGGCCGAAGCCGGAGGCGCGGTGCCTGCGGAGCTGCTCGACTTCGCTGAACGTACCCTCGTCGAACAGGAGCTCGATGCGCTCGCGGGCGGTCAGCTTGCCCTTGGAGTGCTGGGCTGCGGTGGCGCGTTCGCTGGGTCCGGCTTCGGCCAGCGCGCGTACGGCGTGCAGTTCCGCGGTGCGCTCGCGCAGTGAAGCGAAGCGGGTCTCCTCCCGGCGCGGGGAGATCGGAGCCGCGGGTCGGGAGTCCGGCGCGAGTACGGTCTCCAGTGGTCTTTCCTCGACGATGCTCATACGGGCCCTTTCGACACAGAGGCACCGGGTCCGGCCGGTGTCGCGTCGCCCAGCTTCACCGCGGGCGCTACAGCTTGGCTTGATTCCCGCCCGGGAGCCGGTCGAGCTCCCGGTCGGCCCCCCGGTTTCCGGCCGGGAACGGGCCCGGTCACACGGGGTCCAGCAGTCCCGAGACCATGGCGACGAACCCTTCGTCGAGCATGGTGGACACGGCGGTGTCCCCGGACGGGTCGAGTCCGGCGTCGTGGCAGGCGACGCTGACGAGGTAGCGGCCGAGCACCGGGTAGGTGCCGAAGGCCCATTCGTCGTGGGCGGCCGGGGTGCCGTCGGGGGCGAGCAGGCCGCTGTCGCCGCTACGGCCCGTCGCGAAGCCGAACTCGGAGAAGCCCATGCGCAGGCCCTGGCCGAGGGCCTTCGTGTACGCCTCCTTCAGCGTCCACAGGCGCAGCATGCCGGCGGTCTGCTCCGCCTCGGGGAGGGCGGCGAGCTCGGCGCGCTCGGCTTCGGTGCAGACCTGGTTCTGGAGCAGGGAGAAGGCCAGCCTGCGGTCGGCGGGTTCGGTGTCGATGCCGATGCGCCCGTTGCGGCTGATGCCGACGGCGATCAGGTCGTCGGTGTGCGTCAGGCTCAGGTCGATCTGGTCCAGGCCGCGCAGGTACGGGCGTCCGCCGGGCTTGTACGAGAGGTCGAGCTTGGCGGGGTCGGTCCCGAGCGCGGCGGCGGCCGTGTACCGGACCGCGAGCCGCGAGGCGACGAAGCGGAAGCGGATGGTCGGGTCGGTGGTGTGGCGGTAGCGCTGCCAGTCCCGGCCGAGCAGGGGCCGCAGGGCGGGTTCCGCGAGCGCGGCGGTGAGCCATTCGCCCCAGGTGGTGAACACCGAGGCGTTGCCGCGCCGGGCCATGCCCTCCCGCACCCCTTCCCAGGGGCCCGCGGGACCGGTGACGTGGACCGGCGCCGTGATGCGCTGCGTCGTGTCGCGCTGCGTCGTGTCGCGCTGCGGGTCCTCCATCGGCATCGCCCTCTCGTTGCATGTGTTTCCGCTGGCAGCGGCGGTGACGTGGCGCTGTCACGCTCGGCGGGACGGGTCGAGGAATCCTCGAACTCCACTTGAGGAGCGCCACAGGTTGCACCGCGGAACGGTCGGTACCGGGTCGCGGCGCGGGCACCGGCGCCAGGGGCGCGGAGAAGGCCGCGCCGGAGCGGGGCCGGTACCAGACCAGGACCGGGCCGGGCCTGCCCGGGCAGCGGCTCCCCCCACCGTCGGGCGGAACCCGCGAAGTGGCGCCGGCCGCCCGCGTACTGGACCTCGGGCGTGGCGCGCCCGACAACGCAACGAGATGCGGTGCCCGGGGCACCTCCCAGCGGCAGCTGGCCGAACGCCGCCGGGCAGGCGGGACTAGGCAGACCCCGCCCAAGGGGCTACGAGTGACGGGACCCAGGGCACCTCCCAGCAGTAGCTGGCGGAACGCCGCCGGGCAGGCGGGACTACGCAGACCCCGCCCATCGGATTGCAGGTGGCGGGGCGCCGCCCCGGGGCGGCCGGGGGGTTTCTGCTCCGTCCCCGCTCGACCACCCCTGTAGGCACGCCTTCGACCCTGACCCGGGTGAGGGGTGGAGTTTCGATGACGGGGGCACGTGTGACGCTGGTGGGCAGGGACGCGGTGATCGGAGCGCTGGACACGGCGCTCGCGGAGTGCTCCGAAGGGCGTGCGCGGATCGTGCTGGCCGAGGGCGCCACCGGCTGCGGCAAGAGCGCACTGGCGGACACCGCCGCCGAACGGGCGCGCGCGGCCGGGGCGTTGGTCCTGTCCGCGGTCGCCGCCCCGGAGGAGCGCCAGGTCGCCCTGGGCGTGCTGCGGCAGCTGGTCCACGGCGAGGAGGGCTTCGCCCTGCCCGTGCCCGCCGCCGACGGTTCGACCGCACCCGCCCGGGTGGAAGCCATGCAGGCCTTCTGCGCGCGCCTGCGCGAGCTGAGCGCCGAGCGGCCCGTCGTGCTCGTCGTCGACGACGTCCAGCACGCCGACGGCGCGTCCCTCCAGTACCTCCGCTACCTGGCCCGCCACGCCCGTTCGTCCGCCGTCCTGACGGTACTGACCGGCTCCCCGCACGCCGAGGACCTCGACCCGGTCTTCACCACCGAGCTGATGCGACAGCCGCACTTCGGCCGGCTCCGCCTCGACCGGCTCGGCCGCGACGAGGTCGCCGCCCTCCTCGGCGGGCTCCGGCCGGCCGACGGGCCGCACCGCATCAGCGGCGGCAACCCGCTCCTGCTGCGCGCCCTCGTCGAGGAGACCGGGGACGGGCCGTGCGAGACGCCCGAGCCGGGCGGCCCGTTCGCCCAGGCCGTCACCACCTGCCTGCACCGCAGCGGGACGACCGCGCTCGCCGCGGCCCGGGTCGCTGCGGTGCTCGGGGAACGCGCCACCCCGGAGCGGGTCGTACGGCTGCTGGACGCACCGGCCCCGGCCGGCCGGCGGGCACTGACCGCCCTGGAGGCCGCCGGCCTGCTGGACGGCACCCGCTTCCGGCATCCCGCCGCGCGGGCCGCCGTACTGGAGGACGCCGGGCCCGCCGCCCGCGCCGACCTGCACCGCCGGGCCGCCCGGCTGCTGCGCGCGGACGGCGACCCCGCCACCGCCGTCGCCGGGCACCTGCTCGCCGCCGCCGGCGATGACGCCCCGGGCGACCCCGCCGACACCGAGGTCCTGCGCGAGGCTGCCGAGGAACTCCTCGCCCAGGGCGACGCCCGCGCCGCCACGGAACTCCTCGAACTCGCCCTCCGAGCCGGCGGCGACGCACTCGCCTGCCACGGGATCCGGCTGCGGCTGGCCCAGGTCACGGCCCGCTTCGACCCTGCGGCGGCCGAACGCCGGCTCACGGACCTGCTGGAGACCCGGAGCGCGGCCGCGCCCGGCAGCGGGCACGGCGGGCACGGCGAGGACACCCGGCTCCTGATCGGTCTGCTGCTCTCCCAGGGGCGGCTCGCCGAAGCCGCCGCCCTCGCCGCCCGCGACACCACCGTCCCGGCCGGCGCGTCCACCGCCGAAGCCGCCGAAGCCGCCGCGGCCACCGCGGCCTCCCCGTTCGACACCACCCTCGACACCCCGGCCGCGGTCAGCGAGCGGCTCCTGCAGTCCACCCGGCTCACCGACGCCACCGTCACCCCCCTCACCCACGCGATCCGCTCCCTCACGGCCTCCGACCACCCCGACCGCGCCGTCACCTGGAGCCGCAACCTGCTGGAGGAGGCGGACCGCGCCCAGGCCCCCGGCTGGACCTCGCTCTTCGCCACCCTCCACGCCGAGGCCCTGCTGCGCCTCGGTGACCTCCCCGGCGCACACGCCCACGCCACCACGGCCCTCCAGGCCCTGCCCGAGCGGACGGGCAGTTCGTTCCACTGCGCGCCGACGGCCGTGCTGATCCGGGCGTGCAGTGCGATGGGCCGGTTCACCGAGGCCTCGCGATTGACGGACCGCCAGCTCCCGCCGCGGCTGCCGGCCGGCCTGCACGGGCTGTCGTACCTGCGCGCCCGCGGATTGCACCGCCTCGCCGTCAACCAGCCGCACGCCGCACTCGCCGACTTCCTCGAAACCGGCCGCCTCATGGCGGCCTGGGGCATCGACCGCCCGGCGCACCTGCCCTGGCGCACCGATGCCGCCGAGGCCCTGTTGCGGCTCGGCGAGGCCCGGCGGGCCGAACAGCTCGTCCTGGAACAGCTCGCCCACCCCGACGCGCGGCGCCCCTGGGTGCGCGGTGCGTCCCTGCGCCTGCGCGCCCTCACCGGTGAGCCCCGGCGGCGGGCCGCGCTGCTGGGGCAGGCCGTGGAGGAGCTGCACCGCTCGGGCGACCGCGTCGAGACGGCGCGGGCGATGGGCGACCTCGGCCGCGCCCTCCAGGCCGAGGGTTCCGCCAAGGGGAACACCATGGTCCGCAACGCCTGGAACCTCGCGAAGGACAGCGAGGCCACCGCCCTGTGCCGGGAGATCCTCCCGGACGCACCGCTGACGCCGCCGGTCCGCGACCGGGCCCCGGCCACGGGGGCGGGCGGCAGCGCGACGCTGAGCGGTTCGGAGCAGCGGGTGGCGACGCTGGCGGCCCAGGGGCTGACGAACCGGGAGATCTCCTCGAAGCTGTTCCTGACGGTGAGCACCGTCGAGCAGCACCTCACGCGGGTCTACCGCAAGCTCCAGATCACCTCGCGGGGCGACCTGCCGATGGACCTGGCGCCGGTCGGCCGGGCGGCGTTCTGAGGCCCTGTCCTCCCGAAGCCGCCGTCAAGTGAGCGGCCCAGGAGCAATCCAACGGGTCAGACCACCGGCGGTCGGCCCGGCCGGGCCGTGCGCCGCACCGTCCGCCACCGCATGGGCCGCCAGCCGGACCCGGTCGCTTCGTGGCCCTGCCCTGATGTCCGCGCACGGTTAGGGGGCGGCAGGGGTACCCCGGAGCGGCTGCCCCCTCGTAGCGTCACTTGCCCGGAAATGCCGTCCGACAGGCGACGGCACGGGACGACGGACGACGGGGAGTTCACCATGGACTGGGACCAGCGATTCGAGGAACTGCTCCGCGAGTACCTGCCGTTCCTCTCGGACGGCGAGCCGCTCTCCCCCGACACCGGCCTGCGGGACGCGGGCCTGGACTCCCTCGGCACGGTCGAACTGCTGGGGTCGCTGGAGAGCGCGTACGGCGTCCGGTTCGTCGACGACGCACTGAGCCCCGAGACCTTCGCCACGCCCGCAGTGCTGTGGGCCGCGCTGGGCAGGATGTCCCGGGCGGCCCACGGCTGAGTTGCGGTCTTCGGTCAGGCGACCACGGTCCAGGTGTCGTTGCCGGCCAGGACGGTGGCGAGGTCGCCCTTGCCCTTGTCGTCGACGGCCGCCTGGAGCTGCTCCGCCATGAGCGTGTCGTAGACGGGGCGTTCGATGTCGCGGAAGACCCCGATGGGGGTCCGGTGCAGGGTGTCGGCGTCGGCGAGGCGTGAGAGGGCGAAGGCCGTGGTGGGGGAGGTCGCGTGGGCGTCGTGGACCAGGATCCGGGACTCGTTCTCCGGGGTCACCTCGACGACTTCGAGGTCGCCGGTCGCCGGGTCGCGGACCACGCCCTTGTAGAGGTTGGCGCCGAAGCGGATCGGCTGCCCGTGTTCGAGGCGGATCACCGCTTCCTGGGCCTCCTGCTTGTCCTTAAGGGCGGCGAAGGCGCCGTCGTTGAAGATCGTGCAGTTCTGGTAGATCTCCACCAGCGCGGTGCCCTCGTGCTCGGCCGCGGCGCGCAGCACGCCGCCGAGGTGCTTGATGTCGGAGTCGACGGTGCGGGCGACGAAGGTGGCCTCGGCGCCGAGGGCGAGGGAGACGGGGTTGAAGGGGGCGTCGAGGGAGCCCATCGGCGTGGATTTGGTGATCTTGCCGACTTCGGAGGTGGGTGAGTACTGGCCCTTGGTGAGTCCGTAGATCCGGTTGTTGAACAGCAGGATCTTGAGGTTGACGTTGCGGCGCAGGGCGTGGATCAGGTGGTTCCCGCCGATGGAGAGGGCGTCGCCGTCGCCGGTGACGACCCAGACGGACAGGTCGCGGCGGGAGGTGGCCAGGCCGGTGGCGATGGCCGGGGCGCGGCCGTGGATGGAGTGCATCCCGTAGGTGTTCATGTAGTACGGGAAGCGGGAGGAGCAGCCGATGCCGGAGACGAAGACGATGTTCTCCTTCGCCAGGCCCAGCTCGGGCATGAAGCCCTGGACCGCCGCCAGGATCGAGTAGTCACCGCAGCCGGGGCACCACCGGATCTCCTGATCCGAGCGGAAGTCCTTCATGGACTGCTTGGCCTCGGCCTTGGGCACGAGCTTGAGGAGTTCACTGGCCACGGTTCGCCTCCTGGATGGCGTCGGCCAGCTGCGCGGCCTTGAACGGCATGCCGTTGACTTGGGTGAAGGACAGGACGTCGACGAGGTAGGTCGCGCGCAGCAGCCGGGCGAGCTGCCCGAGGTTCATCTCGGGGACGACCACGCGCTCGTAGCGGGCGAGGACCTCGCCCAGGTTGCGGGGGAAGGGGTTCAGGTGGCGCAGGTGGGCCTGTGCGACCGACTCTCCCAGCGTCCGCAGTTCGCGGACGGCGGCGGTGATGGGGCCGTAGGTGGAGCCCCAGCCCAGGACGAGGGTGCGGGCCCGGTCGGGGTCGTCGACCTCCAGGTCGGGGACCTCGATGCCGTCGATCTTGGCCTGGCGGGTGCGGACCATGAAGTCGTGGTTGGCGGGGTCGTAGGAGATGTTGCCCGTGCCGTCCTGCTTCTCGATGCCGCCGATCCGGTGCTCCAGACCGGGCGTGCCCGGGACCGCCCAGGGGCGGGCCAGGGTCTGCGGGTCCCGCTTGTACGGCCAGAACACCTCCGTGCCGTCCGCCAGAACGTGGTTGGGTTCCGTCTGGAACGGGACGCGCAGGTCGGGGAGTTCCTCCACCTCCGGGATGCGCCAGGGCTCGGAGCCGTTGGCGAGGTAGCCGTCGGAGAGCAGGAACACCGGGGTCCGGTACGTCAGCGCGATCCGCGCCGCGTCGAGGGCGGCGTCGAAGCAGTCCGCGGGGGTGCGGGGCGCCACGACGGGGACGGGGGCCTCGCCGTTGCGGCCGTACATCGCCTGGAGCAGGTCCGCCTGCTCGGTCTTGGTCGGCAGGCCGGTGGAGGGGCCGCCGCGCTGGATGTCCACGATCAGCAGCGGCAGCTCCAGAGACACCGCCAGCCCGATCGTCTCCGCCTTCAGGGCCACGCCGGGGCCGGAAGTGGTGGTCACGCCGAGCGCGCCGCCGAAGGCCGCGCCGAGCGCCGCGCCGATGCCGGCGATCTCGTCCTCGGCCTGGAAGGTCCGCACGCCGAAGTTCTTGTGCTTGCTCAGCTCGTGCAGGATGTCCGACGCCGGAGTGATCGGATACGCACCGAGGTAGAGCGGCAGGTCGGCCTGGCGGCTCGCCGCGATCAGCCCGTAGGACAGGGCCAGGTTCCCGGAGATGTTGCGGTAGGTGCCGGTCGGGAACGCCCGCGTCGCCGGGGCCACCTCGTAGGAGACCGCGAAGTCCTCGGTCGTCTCCCCGAAGTTCCAGCCCGCGCGGAACGCGGCCACGTTCGCCTCGGCGATGTCCGGCTTCTTCGCGAACTTCTGCCGCAGGAAGTTCTCCGTGCCCTCCGTGGGCCGGTGGTACATCCAGGACAGCAGGCCCAGCGCGAACATGTTCTTGCTGCGGCCGGCCTCCTTGCGGGAGAGCCCGAAGTCCTTCAGCGCCTCGATGGTCAGTGACGTCAGCGGCACCGGGTGCAGCTGGTAGGCGTCGAGGGAGCCGTCCTCCAGCGGGGACGTCGCGTAGCCGACGCGGGCCATGCTCCGCTCGGTGAACTCGTCGGTGTTGACGATGATCTCGGCGCCGCGGGGGACGTCCGCGATGTTCGCCTTCAGCGCCGCCGGATTCATCGCCACCAGCACGTTCGGGGCATCGCCCGGCGTCAGGATGTCGTGATCGGCGAAATGCAACTGGAACGAGGAGACGCCGGGCAGGGTGCCGGCAGGGGCGCGGATCTCGGCCGGAAAGTTCGGCAGCGTGGAGAGGTCGTTCCCGAAGGAAGCCGTCTCCGAGGTGAACCGGTCACCAGTGAGCTGCATGCCGTCACCCGAGTCACCCGCGAAACGGATGATCACCCGGTCGAGGCGGCGTACTTCCTTGGGCCCTGTCCCGGTCTGGCTGGGGACGGCGTCGGTGACGACGGGCGTGGGCGGATTCACCTGGTACCTCCGAGGATGAGCAGGGCAGGGGTCAGCCTTGCGAACCGCGATCGCGTCAGACTCGACCGCCCGTTGAGCGGCCCGGAACTGCCTTCCGCGCCGCTCCGGCACATGGCCGCCGGATCTCGGCCCTCGACACGGACGCGCTTGCGAACCCGTCGAGAACGGCTGGAGGGCCGGTCGAGAAACGGTCGCGGCGCGCGGGAAATCCGGACACCCGGTTTTCCGCCGCCCATTTCGACCGGCAGCCCGTACGGTATTCGGCCAAGCGGAAGCGATCCGGTTTGGTCCGTCGATTTCGGGCGACGCCCAGCTGGCCGCCGCGCCGGCACCTCGAACGTACGGTCTTTCCTGCCGGAATGGGGGCGGTATTCCGCCGGATGCGCCGCTTCCGTGGCAGCTGCCTCCCCCTATCTCCGGCCGGGTGCCATTACCCCTCCGTAGGGGGTCGGTGGAAACTGCCACCCCAGAGTGCGGCGGCCACCATGGATCCGGGAGGCGTTCGCCCATAGCTTGAGGTGTCCTCGATCGGCTGGTGCCGACACTTCTCGGATCCGGCACTGGAGGTGGCCGTGCGCGTCCGACCGACGCCTGGGGTGGTCGCCGCCGCCGTGGATGCGGACGGCTGCCTGGAACTCCGTGCCGATTACGTTGCCGGTTCGGGCCGTTTCCGGTGCGGTCCGGTGGGCACCGCCATGTGGATTGTTCTGCGCCGCCACGACGGCGATGCGGGAATCGCCGCCGACACGCTCGCCAAATTGTGGAACACCGCACCGGAAAACGCGCGCGCCGATCTCGACATCTGGGTCGAGGAAATGCGCGACGCCGGACTGCTGTGCGTACAGCCGGCGCCCTGAGGCCGTCCTGGCCGGTTCCCGTCCCGATCTCCGCTTCTCCTCGACCTGCTCTGTAGCAGCCGGGATCCATCCTGTCCTCGGTTAGGGGTGGACCTTCAATGGCGGGGGCGGCTATGACATCGGCGGGCTTGGTGGGCAGGGAAGCCGGAATCGACCTCCTGGAGACGGCACTCGCGGACTGCGTCGCGGGGCAGTCCCGGATCGTCCTGATCGAGGCCGGCACAGGATGCGGCAAGAGCGCGCTCGTCGACCTCGTCGCCGAGCGGGCCGCCGCGACCGGCGCGACGGTCCTGTACGCCGTCGGCGCCCCCGAGGAGCAGCAGGTGTCGCTCGGGGTGCTGCGCCAGCTCGTCAACAGTGAGCAGGTCTTCGCCCTACCGAGGCCGTCCGACGGCCCCGGTGCGCCGTCGCGGGTCGAGGCGATGCAAGCGTTCTGCGCGGAGCTGCGCGAACTGAGCCTGGACAGCCCGGTCGTGCTCTGCGTCGACGACGTGCAGTACGCGGACCGCGAGTCGTTGCAGTACGTGCAGTACCTGGCGCGCCACGCGCGGACCGCGCCGGTCCTCGTCGTGGTCGCCGGCGCGCTGCACGCCCCGGCGCAGGATCCCGCGTTCACCACTGAGCTGATGCGTCAGCCGCACTTCCGGCGGATCCGGCTGGAGCGGCTCACCGCGGACGAGGTGGCCCTCGTACGGGGCCGCCCGGAGGGGGCCGAGGAGCTGCACCGGATCAGCGGCGGCAATCCGCTGCTGCTGCGCGCGCTCGTCGAGGAGGCCGCCGGGCAGCAGTGGACCGCGCAGGCGGACGGTGCGGCCGGACCGCCGGCGCCCGGGGCCGCCGGCCCCGAGCCGGGCGGGCCGTTCGCCCAGGCCGTCGCGACGTGCCTGCGGCGCAGCGGGCCGGACGGGCCGGGGCTGGCGCGGGCGGTGGCGCTGCTCGGCGAGCAGGCGTCCGCGGCCCGCGTCACCCGGCTGAGCGGGCTCGACGCGGCAGCGGCCCGGCGCGGGCTGGCCGCTCTGGAGGCCGCGGGCCTGCTGGACGGTGTGCGGTTCCGCCACCCGGCGGCGCGCGCGGCGGCCCTGGAAGAGTGCTCTCCGCAGACCCTGACCGCGCTGCACACCGCGGCCGCCCGGGTGCTGGGCGAGGACGGCGGGCCGGTGCTCGCCGTGGCCGGGCACCTGCTGGCCGCCCGCACCGAGGGCGGGCCCCCGGACTGCGGTCCCGCGGAGGTCGCCGTACTGCGGGACGCGGCCGAGGAGCTCCTCGTGCGCAACGACGCGCGGGAGGCCGCGCGGCTGCTGGAACTCGCCGTGCGGGGGCGGGGCGACGAGCACGTGCGCCGCGGGATCCGGGTGCGGCTCGCACAGATCACGGCCCGCTTCGATCCGGCCGCCGCGGAACGGCAGCTGGGTGCGCTGCTGGAGGCCGCGCGGGACGGCCTGCTGGACACCGAGCAGGTGCAGCCGCTGGCCGGGTTGCTGCTCGCGCAGGGGCGGGTCGCGGATGCCGCCGGGCTGCTGCCGGACGCCGTCGGCGAGCCGGCCGCCTCACCGCTGGACACGCTGGTGGACGCCTCGGCCGCGGTGAGCGAGCGGCTGCTCCAGTCGGCCCGCCTGACCGATGCCACCGTGGCGCCGCTCGCTCAGGCCGTACGGTCGCTGATCTGCTCGGAGCATCCCGAGCGGGCCGTGCCGTGGAGCCGGAACCTGCTGGAGGAGGCACGGCGCTGCCAGGCGCCGGGCTGGAGCGCGGTGTTCGCCGCCCTGCACGCGGAGGCGCTGCTGCGGATGGGGGACCTGCGGGGTGCGCACGCGCATGCGACGGCCGCCCTGGAGGCGCTCGCGGAGCGCGGCGGGAGCTTCCCGTGCGCGCCGGCCGCGGTGCTGATCCGGGCGTGCACGGCGATGGGGCGTTTCACGGAGGCGTCCCGGCTCACCGACCGGCAGGTGCCGGAGGGGCTGCTCACGGGCCTGTACGGGCTGGCGTTCCTGCGGGCCCGCGGCCTGTACCGGCTGGCGGTCAATCAGCCGCACGCGGCGCTGGCGGACTTCCTGGAGGTCGGGCGCCTGATGGAGGGCGGCCGGGTGGACCGGCCGGCGTTCCTGCCGTGGCGTACGGATGCGGCGGAGGCGCTGCTGCGGCTGGGCGAGGGGGCGCGGGCGGAGCAGCTCGCCCTGCGGCAGCTGGCCCTGCCGGACGCGCAGCGCCCGTGGGTGCGGGGCGTATCGCTGCGGATGCGGGCGCTGGCCGGTGATCCGAAGCGGCGTGCGGCCGTACTGGGCCAGGCCGTCGACGCGCTGCACCGCTCCGGGGACCGGGTGGAGACGGCGCGGGCGATGGCCGAGCTGGGGCGGGCGCTGCAGGCGGACGGGTCGCCGTCGAAGGGCAGCGCGATGATCCGTTCGGCGTGGAACCTGGCGAAGGAGTCGGATGCCACGGCGCTGTGCCGGGAGATCCTGCCCGACGCGCCGCTGGCATCCGCGGCCGCCCGGGACCGGGCGCCGGCCGAGGCGGGTACGGGTACGGGTGCGGGCGGGGCGGCGAAGCTGAGCAGTTCGGAGCAGCGGGTGGCGACGCTGGCGGCGCAGGGGCTGACCAACCGGGAGATCTCGGCGAAGCTGTACCTGACGGTCAGCACGGTCGAGCAGCATCTGACGCGTGTGTACCGCAAGCTGCAGATCACCTCGCGCGGTGACCTTCCGATGGGCCTGGAGCCGGTGGCACTGCCGGCCGTGGTCTGACGGCCCGGGACCGGGCCGCCCCGGGTACGCCTCCCGACCGGTCCCGACCGGGTCCCGGACCGGCCCGGGCCACGGACCGGACCGTGGGCCGGCGTCGACCGTAGGGCCACGGGACCGGACGGCCACGGACCCGATCGATTGCTCAGGGCCGGTCCGTGTGCTCAGGGCCGGTCCGTGTGCTCCGGGCCGGGGCCCGGCGGGGCGCACGGGCGGCGGCCGCGTCAGGCGGCGCGGCGGGCGCGTGGGGCGAGCAGGTCCGCGGCCCGGGCGGCCAGGACGGGACGGTCCACCTTGCGGTTGGAGTTGAGGGGGAACTCGGGGACGTGCTCGAAGCGGCGGGGCAGCATGCCGTGCGGCAGGACCTCGCGCAGGCTCCGGGCGAGTTCGGCCGCCGGCCGGACCTCGCCGGTGTAGAAGACGACGAGCTCGGTGCTGCCGTCGACGGGCCGTGCGACGGTCACCACGTCCTCGACGCCCGCGCAGGCGCGCAGCGCGTGGTCGACCTCGGCGAGCTCGACCCGCCAGCCCTGGACCTGGACCTGGGAGTCCAGGCGGCCGAGGTAGATCAGGTCGCCACCGGGCAGCCGGCGGACCCGGTCGCCGGTGCGGTACCAGAGGCGGCCGTCGCGTTCGACGAAGCGGCCCCCGTCGTCCTGCGGGTCGAGGTAGCCGGTGGCCATCTGCGGTCCGGTGATCAGCAGTTCGCCCTCGACGGCGGTCTCGGCGCCGTCTTCGTCGAGCAGGACGTGGTCGTGGCCGGCGTGGACGGCACCGATCGGGACGAGCCCGTTGACGGCCTGGCCGGGCGAGGTCTGCGGGTCCCAGCGGTACGCGGTGATGGTGACGGTCAGCTCGGTCGGCCCGTAGATGTTCTCCAGCGTGGAGGCGGGCGCGGCGGCCTGCCAGTCGGCGGCGTCCTGGGCGCGCAGTGCCTCGCCGGCGAAGAAGCTCCAGCGCAGCGTCGCCAGCGCGCCGGGGTTCAGGCCGCCCATGCGGCGGATGAGGCCGATGGCGCTGGGGGTGGAGAACCAGACGGTGATCCCGCGCCGTTCGAGGTGGGCGGGCATGTCGAGGTAGGCGCTCGGCGGTACGACGTCGACGACGCCGCCCGCGCCCCAGGCGCAGAACAGGTCGAACATGCCGCAGTCGAAGTTCAGGTCGAAGGTCTGGGTGAAGACGTCGTCGGGGGTGAAGCCGTAGCGGGCGTCGAGGAGCTCGAAGTAGTGGTGCGTGCTGCCGTGGCTGATCGGCACGCCCTTGGGGCGGCCGGTGGAGCCGGAGGTGAACAACATGTACGCGGTGTCGGTGGCCTCGACCGGGCGCGGCGCGTCGAGTGCGCGGGCCGGGTCGGGCTCGACGAGCAGTATGCCGGGGGCGTCGAGGCCCTCGCCGAGGGCGGCGCGGCCCTGGTCGTCGACGATCAGGGCGGCCGCGCCGGAGAGTTCGAGCATGCGCCGGGTGCGGACGGCGGGGAAGTCGGGGTGCAGCGGGACGACGGTGGCGCCCGCGTAGAGCCCGCCGAGGATGCCTGCGTACGCGGTCACGGTCTTGCCGGCGAGGACGCCGACGACCTTGGCGGATCCGAGGGAGCCGGCCCAGGTGAGGGCCTGCTCGTGCAGCTCCCGATAGGTGTGGGTCTCGGAGCCGATCCGCAGGGCGGGGCGATCGGGGGACAGGGCCAGCCCGCGGCGGAAGCGCTCGTACAAGGCGGGGCGCTCGGTGTCAGACATGCATCACTCCGAAGGGGACGTGTTGATTTCTTCGCGGGTTAGGGGTCAGGCCGGGGTTCCCGGGCGGCCGCCGCCGGTCCTAGCGTCACGTGCTTGGGAAACGACGACCAACACAGCGGAAAGACTGGGGTCACCATGGGCTGGGACAAGAATTTCGAGGAACTTCTGCGGGAGTACCTGCCGTTCCTCAGTGCGGACGAACCGCTTGAGGCCGACACCGATCTGCGGGGTGTCGGACTGGACTCCCTCGGCGTGGTCGAGCTGCTGGGGTCCCTGGAGCAGACGTACGACGTCCGGTTCGTGGACGAGGCGCTGTCGCTGGAGACCTTCGCCACCCCCGCGGTGCTGTGGGAGCAGATCGGCACGATGCGCGAGGCCGCGAACCGCTGACCGGCCGCACCACCGGACCTGCCGCCGCGGCCGCGGCCGCCGCCCTCAGGCGGCGGTCGCGGTCCGGCGGCGCGGCCGCATGGCCAGCCGGGGGTTGACGGGTACGACCTTGAAGTTGCGGGTCGCCGCCCCCACTCGGCCGAACAGGGCGTCCTGTCCGGCCACGTAGAGGGTCCCGACGCCCTTGTCGCGCAGCGAGCCCAGCACGCCCGGCCAGTCCACCGGCCGGACACAGCCGTCCAGCAGCAGGTTCCTCACCTCGTCGCCCGTGGTGAGCACCGCCCCGTCCTGGTCGGCGACGACGGGCAGGTGCGGGTCGCGGAACGTGAGCCCCGCCAGGACCTCGTCCTCGACGCGGCGGCGCAGCCCGCCGAACGCCGGGGAGTGCAGCGGCGGCTCCATCACGTACAGCGGCATGCCGCCCGCCGCCCGCAGCCGCTGCTGGAGCCACTCCAGCCGGGACTTGCGCAGGGTGAGCATCGCGAAGTCCTCGTCCACGACACAGGTGACGTCGTGCCACTCGCCCTGCTCGGTCAGCTCGGCCCGCACCTCGTCCAGCACGGCGCGCGGAGTCCGGGCGAAGGACTGGGTGGCGACCTCCTCGGGGTGCTCCTCGGCGAAGTACGCGTCGAGCGTGTGGGCGAAGCGTGCGGTGAAGCGGATGCCGTCGGCGAAGGACAGCGCCCCGCAGTGCACGGCGGCGGCCTTCTCGCCGAAGCTCAGGCCGGTGCAGAACGCCGGCTGCTCCTCGAACTCGTGCTCCACCCACTGGGCGAGGGCGAGGCAGTTCACGAGGAACGCCACCTGGGCGTGCTCCGAGTAGTCGCCCTCGGCCTGCTTGAACCGCTCGAAGAGCGAGTACCCGAGCACCTCGTCCGCCTCCGCGAACAGGGTCCGGGCGAACGGGTTGACCAGCATGAACTTGGCGACCTCGGCGAACGGGACGGGGCCCATGCCGGGGAACACCAGGGCGCTGCCCGTGCGGTCAGTTGCCTCCATGGCCCACCGTCTCCTTCTCCTTCGCGCCCGCCAGCGAGCCCAGGAACTCCTTCATCACCTGCTGGAACAGCTCCGGCTCCTCCAGGTGCGGGAGGTGGCTGGACTCCTCGAAGATCTCCCACCGGACGTCGGGGATCAGGTCCTGGAACGGCTGGACCGTCGCCGGGGTCGCCTCGTCGTGGCGCCCGGAGATGAGCAGGGTCGGCACGGCCACCTGCGGGCAGTGGTCGATGACCGACCAGTCCTTGAGGGTGCCGTTGACATGGAACTCGCTGGGGCCGTTCATGGCGTAGTACACCGTCGGGTCGTTGTAGACCTCGTAGAACGAGGCCAGGTAGTCCCGCGGCCACGGCTTGAGGCGGCACACGTGCTTCTCGTAGAAGGGGCGCATCGCGTTGTGGTACTCGTCGCTGTCGGTGGTGCCCGCGGCCTCGTGGCGCAGCAGCGTCTCGTTGACGCCGGGCGGCAGGTCGGCGCGCAGCCGCTCCGCCTCCTGGAGCCACAGCGGGTAGGAGGCGGGGGCGTTGGCGATGACGAGGCCGCGCAGGCCGGCGGGGCGGGCGGCCGCGAACTTGGTGACGAGCAGCCCGCCCCAGGACTGCCCGAACAGGACGTAGTTGTCGGCGATGCCGAGCTGCTTCACCAGGTTGTCGAGCTCGTCGGCGAACAGCTCCGGGGTCCAGAAGTCGGCCCCCTTGTCGGGCAGGTGGGTGGAGCCGCCGTTGCCCAGCTGGTCGTACAGGACGACCGGGCCGGTGTGCTCCGCGAGCTGCGTCAGGTTCTTGAGGTAGTCGTGGGTGCTGCCGGGGCCGCCGTGGACGACGACCAGCGCGGGCTGCTCCGACTGGAGGTCACCGGTGACCTGGTACCAGGTCTCGTACGGGCCGAAGGGCACGGTGCCTTTGGGTTTGAGTGCCACCGTCGTCTCACATCGCTTTCTGGGTCTGGTCGGCGGTCTGTGCTGCGTCGGGAGCGGTGGTGGTGTCGGGCACGTCGGAGGCGAGCCAGTCCTCCAGCACCCGGGCGGTGTCGTCCGCGCGCTCCTCGACGATGGTGAAGTGGTTCGCGGCGACGGGGCGCAGCGTGTGGGCGGGCTCCCAGGGCTCGGCCTTGCCCTGGGTGAGCTCGGGCGAGGGGTCGTCGCCGTCCGGCACGAACGACTGGGTGCACTGGACGAACAGGACGGGCGCCGCGACGCTGTCCAGGGGCAGATTCGGTACGAGTTCCACCCAGCGGCCCATGGCCGAGAGCCGGGTGGTGTCGAACTCCCCGAACGCCGCTTCCTTGTCGAACATGCCGAGTGCCAGGCCGTCCATCGGGACGCCCTCGCTCTCGCCGTCGTGGACGTTGTAGGTGTCGAGCAGGACCACGCCGTGCGGACGGATGCCGTACGCGCGCTCCAGGTGCCCGGCGGTGGCGTAGGCGAGGGTGCCGCCCGAGGAGTAGCCGATCAGGACGAACGGCTCGCCGCCGGCGGCCTCCAGGACGGTGCGCGCCAGGCCCTCGACGGCCGCCTGCGGCGTGGCCGGCAGGCTCTCGCTCGTGTCGAAGCCGAGGATGGGCAGGGCGGACACCTTCCGCTTGCCCTGGAGGTGGGAGACGAGGCGTGCGTGCTGGTACGCCCCGCCGGTCGCCATCGGCGTGTTGACGAAGATCAGGTGCGGGCCGTCCGCACCGTCGGCGAGCCGCGCCGCGGCCGGTACGTGCTCCAGCTCGGCCGCGGACTCGAAGGACGGCCGGACGGCCGCCGCCGCGCGCAGCAGGTCGAAGCCCTTGTCGGCGTGGCCGGAGACCACGGCCCCGTAGAACAGGTCGCGCAGGGTCTCCCCCGCGCCCCGGGCCGGCCGGGCGGCGGGAGCGGAGTCCGGTGACGGGGTGCCGGAGGCGGTGGCCGCGGTGGCCGTCGTACCGGGCCCCTGCTCGGCGTACTCGGCCAGCAGCACCTTGGCGAGCTGCGCCGGGCTGTGGCTGTCGAACACCACCATCGGGGACAGCCGCAGGCCGGTGTCCTGCATGAGGGCGTTGCGCAGCTCCATCGCGCTGAGCGAGTCGAATCCGGTCTCCAGGAAGCCCCGCTCGACGTCGATGGCGGTGGGGCTGCTGTGGCCCAGGAGGTGCGCGGCGCGCTTCTGGACGAGCTCGCGCAGCGCGGCCTCCTGCTCGTCCTCCGGTGCCTGGCCGATCCGGAGCCAGATGAGCTCCGTCACGGCGCTCTTGGCTCCGGCGGTGCGGCGCTGCACACCGGCGGTGGCGGGCCTCAGGAGCGCGGGGAGCCGGTCGGCACGCGCCTGGAGGGCGGTGCGGTTGACGTGGAGCGGGACGGTGGCGGGCCGTCCCGAGGCGCAGGCGGCGTCGAAGAGGGCGAGGGCCTCCTCGGCCCGGAGCGGCGGCAGGCCCTGGCGCTCCATGCGCTTCACGTCGGTCTCCGAGACGTACTGACCGAGGCCGGTGTGGGCCCAGAGGCCGTAGGCCAGCGACTGGGCGGCGAGGCCCAGCGCGTGGCGGTGGGTGGCCAGGGCGTCGAGGAAGGTGTTGGCCGCCGCGTAGTTCGCCTGCCCGGCCGCCATGGTGAGACCGCCGGCGGAGGAGATGAGCGCGAACAGCGGCAGGTCCAGGTGCTGGGTCTGCTCGTGCAGGTGCCAGGCGGCGTCGGCCTTGGGCGCCAGGACCCGGTCGAGGCGCTCGGCGTCCATGGTGGCGATCAGGCCGTTGTCACCGGTGCCGGCGGCGTGCACGAGACCCGTCAGCGGGTGCTCGGCCGGGATCGAGGCGAGGAGCGCGGTGATGTTGGCCGGATCGGCCACGTCGCACGCCGTGATCGTGACCTCGGCGCCCAGTTCCGTGAGCTCCGCGGCGAGTTCGGCGGCGCCCTCCGCGTCCGGACCACGGCGACTGGTCAGAACCAGGTGCCGGGCACCGTGCCCGGTCACCAAGTGCCGCGCCAGGTGCGCACCGATACCACCGGTACCACCGGTGATCAGGACCGTGCCCGCCGGGTCGAGGGCGACGGCGGCCTCGGCGGTCGAGGTGACCGGGGCGAGGCGCGGGATGCGGACGCCGTCGGCGCGGACCGCGCTCTCCGGTTCGCCGGAGGCGATGACGGCGGCGAGATCATCGGAGTCCGCGGTGAGGTCGGTGAGCTGGATGCGGCCCGGGTTCTCGGCCTGCGCCGCACGCACCAGACCCCACACGGGAGCCTGCGACAGATCGATGCGCTCCGCGGCATCCACGACGACCGCGCCACGGGTCGCGACCACGAGGGTGGTCTCGGCGAAGCGCTCCTCGGCCAGCCACTCCTGTACGACCGCCAGCGTCCGCGCGGCCGCGGAACGCACCGCCTCCGGCAGTGCACCCTCGACGACCGGTACGTGGAAGACGACCGCACCCGACAACTCGCCCTCGGGCAACGCACCCCACAAGTGCTGCTCCGCGACGACCTCGGCCGGGGCCGGGGCCGGCAGTGGACGCCAGGCGATCTCGAACAGCGACTCCGGCCGGCCCCCGCCCAACTGCTCCTGCGACACCGGGCGGAACGTCAGGCTCTTGACCGACAGCACCGGAGCACCGGTCGCATCGGCCGCGTCCAGGGACATGGTGTTCTCGGAGGTCCAGGAGATCCGTACGCGCAGCGCCGTGGCGCCGACCGCGTACAGGGTGACGTCCTCCCAGAAGAACGGCAGCAGTGGCTGTGCGCCCTCACCGGACTCGTCGCCGGAACCGGTGCTGCCGATGCCCAGTGCGTGCATCGTGGCGTCCAGGAGCGCCGGGTGGACGCCGAAGTCCTCGGCGTCGCCGTGCGCCTGCTCGGCCAGTTCGATCTCGGCGAAGATGTCGTCGCCGGACGTCCACGCGGCCGTGAGGCCCTGGAACACCGGGCCGTAGTGGTAGCCGCGTCCTTGGAGCAGCTCGTAGGTGTCGCTCACGTCCACCGCGGTGGCGCCGGTGGGCGGCCACACGGTGAGGTCCGTGCCCGCCGCGACCGGGCGGGTACCGAGCAGGCCGTCCGCGTGCAGCAGCCAGGGCGTGTCGGCCGGGGCGTCCTCGTGGCGCGAGTGGACCCGTACGGTCCGGCGGCCGGTGTCCTCGGGCGCGCCGACGGACACCTGGAGGGCGACGCCGCCGTGCCGGGGCAGTACGAGGGGTGCCTGGAGGGTGAGTTCCTCCAGGACGGGGGCGCCGACCTGGTCGCCGGCCTGGAGCGCCAGCTCGACGAAACCGGTTCCCGGCAGCAGCACGCTGCCGAGCACGTCGTGGTCACCGATCCAGCCGTGCGTGGCGGCCGCGATCCGGCCGGTCAGTACGGCTTCGTCGGACCCGGCCAGGGTGAGGGCCGCGCTGAGCAGCGGGTGGCCGACCGAGGTCTGGCCGTGGTGGGCGACGTCGGTGGCCGGGGTGGCCTCCAGCCAGTACCGCTCGTGCTGGAAGGCGTACGTCGGCAGGTCGACGCGGCGGGCGCCCGTTCCGGCGTAGAAGGCGGTCCAGTCGATGCGCGCGCCCGTGGTGTGCAGGTGGGCCAGGGCGGTCAGGAGGCTCCGGGTCTCGGGGCGGTTCCTGCGCAGGACGGGTTCGACGAGCACGCTCCGCCCGTCCAGGGAGACCTGGGTGAGGGCGGTCAGGATGGCGTCGGGGCCGAGCTCCAGGAACCGGGTGACGCCCTTGGCGGCGAGGTGTTGGACGGTGTCGGAGAAGCGGACGGCTTCGCGCAGGTGGCGGGTCCAGTACTCCGGGGTCCCCCAGTCCTCGCTGAGTTCGCCGTGGACGCCGGAGACCACCGGGATCTGCGCGGGTACGTAGGTCACGGATTCGGCGACGGCCCGGAACTCGGCGAGGACCGGGTCCATGAGCGGCGAGTGGAAGGCGTGCGAGACGCGTAGCCGGGTCGTCTTGCGGCCCTGCTCCGTGAACGCGGCCCGGATCGCCTCGACGGCCTCCTCGGTACCGGAGACCACGATGGAGCGCGGGCTGTTGATCGCGGCGATGCCGACGGAGTCGGTGAGGTGCGGGAGGAGCTCCTCCTCGGTCGCCTCGATCGCCGCCATCGCGCCGCCCGCCGGCAGCGCCTGCATCAGACGACCGCGCGCCGTGACCAGACGGGCCGCATCCTCCAGCGACAGGACCCCGGCCACGTGCGCAGCCGTGATCTCACCGATGGAGTGACCCGCCAGGAAGTCCGGACGCACACCCCACGACTCCACCAGCCGGAACAGGGCCGTCTCGATCGCGAACAGCGCGGGCTGCGTGAACGCGGTGTTGTTCAGCAGGGCCTCATCCTCACCCCACATCACCTCGTAGAGGGGGGTGTCCAGGTGCGCGTCCAACGCCCCGACCACGGCGTCGAGGGCGGCGGCGAACACCGGGAACGCGGCATGCAGTTCACGACCCATGCCCAAACGCTGCGCACCCTGGCCCGTGAACAGGAAGGCCGACTTGCCCTCCCGCACCTGACCCTGCACCACACCCGGGGCCGTGGCCCCCTCGGCGAGGGCCGTCAGACCGGCGAGGAGCTCCTCGCGGGTCTCACCCACGACGACGGCCCGGTGCTCGTGCGCGGTGCGCGAGGTCGCCGTCGAGAAGGCGAGGTCGGTCAGCGAGACGTCCTCGTGGTCACCGGCGTGCGTGTGCAGGCGGGCCGCCTGGTCGGCCAGGGCCTCGGGGGAACGCGCTGAGAGCACCACCGGTACGGCGGGCAGCTCGCGGGGTTCGCCCTCGGGAGCCTCGGCCGCCGGGGCCTTGGGGGCCTCTTCCAGGATGACGTGTGCATTCGTACCGCTGAGGCCGAAGGACGAGATGCCCGCGCGGCGCAGGCGGTCACCCGCCGGCCACTCGACGGCCTCGGTGAGCAGCTTGACGTTGCCCTCGGACCAGTCGACGTGCGGGGTGGGCTCGTCGACGTGCAGGGTCTTCGGCATCAGGCCGTGGCGCAGGGCCTGCACCATCTTGATGACGGCGGCGACACCGGCCGCGGCCTGCGTGTGGGCGATGTTCGACTTGAGGGAGCCGAGCCACAGCGGCTTGTCGTCGTCGCGGTCCTGGCCGTAGGTGGCGAGGACGGCCTGCGCCTCGATCGGGTCGCCGAGCTTGGTGCCCGTACCGTGCGCCTCGACCACGTCGACGTCCGCCGTGGTCAGGCCGGCCTTCTCCAGGGCGCTCTGGATCACGCGCTGCTGGGAGGGGCCGTTGGGCGCGGTCATGCCGTTGGACGCGCCGTCCTGGTTGACGGCGGAACTCCGGATCACCGCGAGCACGGGGTGGCCGTTGCGGCGGGCGTCGGAGAGCCGTTCGATGACGAGGACGCCGACGCCTTCCGACCAGGCGGCGCCGTCGGCGGCGCCCGCGAAGGACTTGCAGCGGCCGTCCGCGGCGAGGCCGCGCTGGCGGCTGAACTCGACGAACATGTCGGGGCTCGCCATCACCGCGACACCACCCACGAGCGCCATCGAGCACTCGCCGGAGCGCAGCGACTGGGTTGCCAGGTGTAGCGACACGAGGGAGGACGAGCAGGCCGTGTCCACGGTCATGGAGGGGCCTTCGAGGCCCAGGGTGTACGAGACGCGGCCCGAGATCAGGCTGCCGCCGGTGGTGGCCGCGGCCTCGGTGCCCTGCCCGTAGTCGTGGTACATGACGCCCGCGAAGACGCCGGTCCGGCTGCCCTTGAGGGTGTGCGGGTTGATGCCGGCCCGCTCGATGGCCTCCCAGGAGACCTCCAGGAGCTGCCGCTGCTGGGGGTCCATGATCAGCGCCTCGTTCGGGCTGATGCCGAAGAAGTGCGGGTCGAAGTCGCCCGCCCGGTAGAGGAAGCCGCCTTCATTGGAGTACGTCTTCCCCGGCACGCCGGGCTCCGGGTCGTAGACGTTCTCGACGTCCCAGCCGCGGTCGTTCGGGAAGCCGGAGACGGCGTCGCGGCCCTCCACGACGAGCTGCCACAAGTCCTCGGGGGACGTGACGCCGCCGGGCAGGCGGCAGCTCATCGCGACGATCGCGATCTGGTCGTCGTCGTCCGCCTGCGAACGGGCGACGCCGCGGGCCGGGCGGGTGGCGGCGCTCTGCGCCGATCCGGCGATGGACTCGCCGATGTACTGCGCAACGGCGCGTGCGTTCGGGTAGTCGAAGACCAGGGTGGCGGGGAGCCGGAGCCCGGTGGCGGCCTTCAGCTGGTTGCGCAGCTCGACGGCGCTGAGGGAGTCGAAGCCGAGCTCCTGGAACGCCCGGTCGGGTTCGATGGCGTCGGCCGACTCGTGGCCCAGTACGGCGGCGACGTGGGCCCGCGCCAGGTCGAGGAGGGCGCTGTCGCGTTCCTCCTCGGTCTTCCCGGCGAGGCGCGCCGCGAGCTCGTGGGCGGGGCCGGTTCCCGTACCGCTCGCGCTCGCGCGGACGTTGCGGCGCTGCGGGGCGGGGGTGGCGGAGCGCAGGAGCGCGGGCAGCTCGTCGGTACGGGCGGCCAGGGCGGTGCGGTTGACGTGGAGCGGGACGGTGGCGGGCCGTCCGGAGGCGTACGCGGCGTCGAAGAGGGCGAGGGCCTCCTCGGGCTGGAGCGGCGGCAGGCCTTGGCGCTCCATGCGCTTCACGTCGGTGTCGGTGATGTACTGGCCCATGCCCGTGCTCGCCCAGAGGCCGTAGGCCAGCGACTGGGCGGCGAGGCCCAGGGCGTGACGGTGGGTGGCGAGGGCGTCGAGGAAGGTGTTGGCGGCCGCGTAGTTGGCCTGTCCCGCGGCGAGGGTGAGTCCGCCGGCGGAGGAGATGAGCGCGAACAGCGGCAGGTCCAGGTGCTGGGTCTGCTCGTGCAGGTGCCAGGCGGCGTCGGCCTTGGGCGCCAGGACCCGGTCGAGGCGCTCGGCGTCCATGGTGGCGATCAGGCCGTTGTCACCGGTGCCGGCGGCGTGGACGAGACCCGTCAGCGGGTGCTCGGCCGGGATCGAGGCGAGGAGCGCGGTGATGTTGGCCGGATCGGCCACGTCGCACGCCGTGATCGTGACCTCGGCGCCCAGCTCGGAGAGCTCCGCGGCCAGTTCGGCGGCGCCCTCCGCGTCCGGACCACGGCGACTGGTCAGGACCAGGTGCCGGGCACCGTGCCCGGTCACCAAGTGCCGCGCCAGGTGCGCACCGATACCACCGGTACCACCGGTGATCAGGACCGTGCCCGCCGGGTCGAGGGTGATCGGGCCCTGCGCCGACTCCGGCGTCGTCACGGCCGTCAGGCGCGGGATGCGGATGCCGTCCGGGCGGACCGCGCTCTCCGGTTGACCCGAGGCGATGACGGCGGCGAGGTCGTCCGTGGCCGCGGTGAGGTCGGTGAGCTGGATGCGGCCCGGGTTCTCGGCCTGCGCCGCACGCACCAGACCCCACACGGGAGCCTGTGACAGATCGATGCGCTCGGCGGCGTCCACGACGACGGCGTCACGGGTCGCGACGAGCAGCGTGGTGTCCGCGAAGCGCTCCTCGGCCAGCCACTCCTGTACGACCGCCAGCGTCTGCGCGGCCGCGGAACGCACCGCCTCGGGCAGTGCACCCTCGACGACCGGTACGTGGAAGACCACCGCACCCGACAGCTCGCCCTCGGGCAACGCACCCCACAGGTGCTGCTCCGCCACGACCTCGGCCGGAACCGTCGCCGGCAGCGGACGCCAGGCGATCTCGAACAGCGACTCCGGCCGGCCCCCGCCCAACTGCTCCTGCGACACGGGGCGCGACACCAGCGAGCCCACCGTCAGGACCGGCTGCCCCTCGGCGTCGGCCACCGTCACGGTGACGGTGTTGGGGCCGGAGGGGGCGATGCACACGCGCAGTGCCGAGGCCCCGCCCGCGTGCAGGGTGACGTCGTTCCAGGAGAACGGCAGGACCGTGGACTCGTCGGTGCTGGAGCCGTCGTCGATCAGCGCCACGTGCATGGCGGCGTCGAGGAGGGCCGGGTGCAGGCCGTACTGCGCGGCGTCGCCGTGCGCGTGCTCGGGGAGGGCGACCTCCGCGTACAGCGATTCGCCCGACGTCCACGCGGCCTTGAGGCCCTGGAACACGGGCCCGTAGTGGTAGCCGCGCTCCAGCAACAGCTCGTACGCACCGTCCACCGTCGACGGGGTGGCCCCCGGCGGCGGCCACTCGGTCAGACCGGCGCCGACCGGTACGGCCGAGCCGCTGACCAGGGTGCCCTCCGCGTGCCGCGTCCAGACGGGGTCGGTGGCGTTCTCGTCGCGGGAGTGGATGCTCACCGTACGGCGCCCGGATGCGTCCGCGGCGCCGAGCCAGACCTGTACGGCGGCTCCGCCGCGCTCGGGCAGGATCAGCGGGGCGTGCAGGGTGAGTTCCTCGATCGTGTCGCAGCCGGCCTGGTCGCCGGCGCGGACGGCGAGCTCGACGAAGCCGGTGCCCGGGAAGAGGATGCTGCCGAGGACGTCGTGGTCGGCCAGCCAGGGCTGGGTGTCGACCGAGAGCCGTCCGGTCAGGACGACCTCTCCGGAGTCGGCGGCGGCGATCGCGGCGCTGAGCAGCGGGTGGCCGACGGTGTCCAGGCCCGCGGAACCGAGCCCGGCACCGTCGCCGGTCGTGGCCTCCAGCCAGTACCGCTGCTGCTGGAAGGCGTACGTCGGCAGATCGGCCCAGCGGTCCTCGGTGGCGCCGAAGTAGGCGGCCCAGTCGACGGCGACGCCCTGGTTGTGGACGCGGCCGACGGCGGCGAGCAGCTCGCGGGCTTCCGGCCGCTGCCGGCGCAGCGAGGAGATGAAGGCGGTGCCCTCGACATCGCCGACGGTCGCGCTCGCCAGGGCGGTCAGGATCGCGTCCGGCCCGAGCTCGACGTACGTTTCGACACCGCGGCTCTGGAGGTACTGGACGGTGTCGGAGAAGCGGACGGCTTCGCGCAGGTGGCGGGTCCAGTAGTCCGGGGTGCCCCAGTCCTCGCTGAGTTCGCCGTGGACGCCGGAGACCACCGGGATCTGCGCGGGTACGTAGGTCACGGATTCGGCGACGGCCCGGAACTCGGCGAGTGCCGGGTCCATGAGCGGCGAGTGGAAGGCGTGCGAGACGCGTAGCCGGGTCGTCTTGCGGCCCTGCTCCGTGAACGCGGCCCGGATCGCCTCGACGGCCTCCTCGGTACCGGAGACCACGATGGAGCGCGGGCTGTTGATCGCGGCGATGCCGACGGAGTCGGTGAGGTGCGGGAGGAGCTCCTCCTCGGTCGCCTCGATCGCCGCCATCGCGCCGCCCGCCGGCAGCGCCTGCATCAGACGACCGCGCGCCGTGACCAGACGGGCCGCATCCTCCAGCGACAGGACCCCGGCCACGTGCGCAGCCGTGATCTCACCGATGGAGTGACCCGCCAGGAAGGACGGGCGGACGCCCCAGGACTCGACGAGCCGGAACAGGGCCGTCTCGATCGCGAACAGGGCGGGCTGCGTGAACGCGGTGTTGTTCAGCAGGGCCTCGTCCTCACCCCACATCACCTCGTAGAGGGGGGTGTCCAGGTGCGCGTCCAACGCCCCGACCACGGCATCGAGGGCGGCGGCGAACACCGGGAACGCGGCATGCAGTTCACGACCCATGCCCAAACGCTGCGCACCCTGGCCCGTGAACAGGAAGGCCGACTTGCCCTCCCGCACCTGACCCTGCACCACACCCGGGGCCGTGGCCCCCTCGGCGAGGGCCGTCAGACCGGCGAGGAGCTCCTCGCGGGTCTCACCCACGACGACGGCCCGCTCGCCCAGCCGGGCGCGCCGCGTGGCCAGCGCCCGGCCCGTCACGGCGAGGTCCGCCTCGTCCAGGCCCTCAAGGTGCGCGATCAGACGGCCGGCCTGTGCGCGCAGCGCGGGTGCGGTCCGGCCGGTCAGCGCCCACGGCACGAGCCGCGGTACGAACCCGGGGGCCGTGTCCTGCGGGGCGCCCTCTTCGTCGGTCGCGGCGGTCTCGACGGGCGCGGGGGCCTCCTCGACGATCACGTGCGCGTTGGTGCCGCTGAGGCCGAAGGAGGAGACGCCGGCCCGGCGCGGGCGCTCGCCGGCGGGCCAGGCGACGGGCTCGGTGAGGAGTTTGACGTTGCCCGCCGTCCAGTCGACGTGCGGGGTGGGCTCGTCGACGTGGAGGGTCCTGGGCAGGACGCCGTGGTGGATGGCCTGCACCATCTTGATGACGCCGGCGACACCGGCCGCGGCCTGCGTGTGGCCGAGGTTGGACTTCAGGGAGCCGAGCCACAGCGGCTTGTCCGCGTCGCGGTCCTGCCCGTACGTGGCCAGCAGTGCCTGCGCCTCGATCGGGTCGCCGAGGGTGGTGCCCGTGCCGTGCGCCTCGACCGCGTCGACGTCGGCCGTGGTGAGGCCGGCGTTCTCCAGGGCGCTGCGGATCACGCGGCGCTGCGAGGGGCCGTTGGGGGCGGTGAGGCCGTTGGACGCACCGTCCTGGTTGATGGCGCTGCCGCGGATGACGGCCAGGACCTGGTGGCCGTTGCGGCGGGCGTCGGAGAGCCGTTCCAGCAGGAGGACGCCGACGCCCTCGGACCAGCCGGTGCCGTCGGTGGCGGCGGCGAAGGACTTGCAGCGGCCGTCCTTGGCGAGGCCGCGCTGGCGGCTGAACTCGACGAAGACCTCGGGGGTGGACATGACGGCGACGCCGCCGGCCAGGGCGAGGGTGCACTCCCCCGCCCGCAGGGCCTGCGCGGCGAGGTGCATCGCGACGAGGGACGAGGAGCACGCCGTGTCCAGGGTCACGGACGGGCCCTCGAAGCCGAAGGCGTACGAGACGCGGCCCGAGGCGATGGAACCCGTCGCGCTGTTGTACGCGTAGTCGTGGTACATCATCCCGGAGTAGACGCCGGTCTTGCTGCCCTTGAGGGTGTGCGGGTCGATGCCGGCCCGCTCGAAGACCTCCCAGGACGCCTCCAGCAGCAGCCGCTGCTGCGGGTCCATGATCAGCGCCTCGTTCGGGCTGATCGAGAAGAGGGCGGGGTCGAAGCGGTCCGCGTCGTGCAGGAACCCGCCCTTGTTGACGTACGTGGTGTTCGGGCGCTCGCCGTCGGGGTCGTACAGGCCCTCGACGTCCCAGCCCCGGTTGACGGGGAACTCGGAGACGCCGTCGCGGCCCTCGTCGACGAGCTGCCACAGGCTCTCGGGGGAGTCGACTCCGCCCGGGAACCGGCAGCTCATGGCGACGATGGCGATCGGCTCCCGCGCGGCGGCCGACAGGTTGCGGTTCTGCGTCCGCAGCCGGGCGGTCTCCTTCATGGACGCCCGGAGTGCGTCGAGCAGCTTCTGGTCAGAATTGGACATCGGCTTCTCACATTCCCTGTATCGCGTCGTCCAGCCCGAGACCGTCGAGCGCCATGTTGATCAGACTCTCGGCGTCCATGTCGTCGATCGCTTCTTCCTCCGCGGCGACCGTCGTGGACTCCGTGTGTTCCGCTCGCCCGTCGGCGAGTTCGAGCAGAGTGTCCACCAGGCCCAGTTCGCGCAGGCGGGCCATGGGGACGGTCTGGAGCAGGCGGCGGATCCTGCCCTCGTCGGAGTCGGGGTCGGCCGCGTCGCCGCTCCCCCCGATCCCTTCCCTCGGCCGCAGCTCCTCGGCGAAGTGTTCGGCGAGCGCGAGGGAGTTGGGGTAGTCGAAGACGAGCGTGGCCGGCAGTCGCAGTCCGGTGGCCTCGGCGAGGCTGTTGCGGAATTCGACGGCGGACAGCGAATCGAATCCGAGTTCCTTGAACTCGCGGCCCTTGCCGATCGACGTCGCCCCCGAGTGGCCGAGGATCGCCGCCGCGTGGGCCCGTACGAGGTCGACCAGTTCGTCGGTACGGGCCGCGTCGGACAGCCCGGCCATCCGCCGGTGGAACGCCGCCACGTCGACCGTGGAGCCGGACTCCGCGCGGCGGCGCGAGCGGGCGGGCACCAGGCTCCGGAACAGGTCCGGGAGGTCGGTGGCGTTCCGCATCGCCTTCGTGTTCAGCAGGATCGTCACGAGGGCGGGTGCGCCGTGCGTGCGGGCCGCGTCGAACACCTCGGTGCCCGCGCCGGCCGACAGTGTCTCGATGCCGATGCGGCTCATGCGGCCGCTGTCGGCGACGGCCAGCTCGCCGGCCATGCCGCCGCCGGCCTCCTCGGCCGCCCACGGTCCCCAGGCGAGGGACTGGGCGGGCAGGCCCTGGGCCCGGCGGTGGGAGGCGAGGGCGTCCAGGAAGGCGTTGGCGGCCGCGTAGTTGGCTTGGCCCGGGTTGCCGAGCACACCGGCCACCGAGGAGAACAGGACGAACGCGGCCAGGTCCAGGCCCGCGGTCAGCTCGTGCAGGTGCAGGGCCGCGTCGACCTTGGGGCGCAGGACCGCGCTCACGCGCTCCGGTGTCAGGGAGGCGAGGACGCCGTCGTCCAGGACGCCGGCCATGTGAATCACGCCGGTCAGCGGGTGGGCGGCCGGGATCGCTGCCAGGAGGGCGGCGAGGGCGTCCCGGTCGGAGGCGTCGCAGGCCGCGATCTCCACCTGGGCGCCCAGTTCCGAGAGTTCCGCGACCAGTTCGGCCGCGCCCTCGGCCGCCGGACCCCGGCGGCTCGTCAGCAGCAGGCGGGTCACGCCGCGCTCGGTGATCAGGTGCCGGGCGAACAGGCGGCCCAGCATGCCCGTGCCGCCGGTGATCAGCACCGTGCCATCGGGGGCGAACTCGGCGGCCGCGGCCGCTGCGGTGTCGGCGTCCGCCGCGGCCCGTACGAGGCGCGGGGCGTGGACGGCGCCGGCCCGTACGGCGGACTGCGGTTCGCCGGAGGCCACCGCGAGGGCGACGTCCGCCGTGTCTGCGGCGTCGGCGGTGTCGGCGGTGTCCGTGTCGAGGAGGACGACGCGGCCCGGGTTCTCCGACTGGGCGGTCTTCACCAGGCCCCAGACGGCCGCGCCGGCCAGATCGCCCACGTGTTCGTCGGCGACGGCGACCGCGCCGCGGGTGCGGACGACGAGCGTCGATCCTTCGAAGCGCTCACCGGCCAGCCATTCCCGCAGGACGTCCAGGGCCTGGCCGACGGCGGTGTGCACCGCGGCGGCGTCCGACCCGGCGGGGGCGTCCCAGACGACGGTGTCCGCGACCGGGCCGTCGCCGAGCGACTGCCATGCGGCCACCGGCCGGGCGTCGGCGGTGGCCGTCGGCTGCTGCGTCGGCCAGTCGATCCGGAACAGTGCGTCCCGGACCACGGAGCGGCCGTCGGCGGCCAGCTGCTCCGCGGCGAGCGGGCGCAGCATCAGCGAGGCGAGCGAGGCGACGGGGACCCCGGAGGCGTCCGCGAGGTCGACGGCGACCGAGCCCTCGCCACGGGCGGAGACCCGTACGCGCAGGCTCGCGGCGCCGTCCGCGGTGAGCGAGACGCCGGAGAGGGCGAAGGGCAGGGCGGCCTCGCCGCCGGTCACGCCGGACAGCGCGACCGGGTGCAGCGCCGCGTCCAGCAGCGCGGGGTGGACCCCGTACCCGTCCGGCTCCACGCCGTCGGGCAGTGCGACCTCGGCGAAGACGTCGTCGCCGGAGCGCCAGGCCGCCTTCATGCCCTGGAAGACGGGGCCGTAGGCCAGGCCGGCCTCGGCCACGTCCGCGTAGAACCCGTCCAGGTCGACCGGCTCGGCGCCGGCGGGCGGCCAGGCCGTCGCGTCGAAGGGGCGCGCGGGTTCGGCGGCCTCCTCGGCGAGCGTGCCGACCGCGTGCCGCACCCACGGCAGGTCCTCGTCCTCGCCGCGCGAGTGGAAGGTGACCGGACGCCTGCCCGACCCGTCGGGGGCGCCGACCGCGACCCGCACCGCGACTCCGCCGTGCGGCGGGAGCACCAGCGGCGCCTCCAGCGTCAGTTCGTCCACGGCCGGGCAGCCGATCCGGTCGCCCGCCTGGACGGCGAGCTCCACGAAGCCGGTGCCGGGGAAGAGGACGGTCTCGCCGACCTTGTGGTCGGCCAGCCACGGCTGGGCAGAGAGCGCGAGGCGGCCCGTGAGGACGATCCCGTCCGTCTCGGGTGCGGAGATCACCGCGCCGAGCAGCGGGTGGTCGACCGTCGAGAGGCCGAGGGAGGTGGCGTCGCCGCCCGCCTGGCCGTCGAGGATCCAGAACCGGCGGCGCTGGAAGGCGTACGTCGGCAGGTCGACGCGGCGGGCGCCGGTGCCGGCGTAGAAGGCCTGCCAGTCGATGCGCGTGCCGGTGGTGTGCAGGCGGGCCAGTGCGGTGAGCAGGGTGCGCGATTCGGGGCGGTTCTTGCGCAGGACCGGCTCGACGGCGACGTCCCGGCCGTCCAGGGTGGTGCCGGTCAGGGCCGACAGGATGGCGTCGGGGCCCAGCTCGACGAAGCGGGTGACGCCCTGGCCGTGTAGGAAGCGGACGGTGTCGGCGAAGCGGACGGCCTCGCGCAGGTGGCGGGTCCAGTAGTCCGGGGTGCCCCAGTCCTCGCTGATCTCGCCGTGGACGCCGGAGACCACCGGGATCTTCGGCTGGTGGTACGTCACGTTCTCGGCGACCAGGTGGAACTCGGCGAGGACCGGGTCCATGAGCGGCGAGTGGAAGGCGTGCGAGACGCGCAGCCGGGTCGTCTTGCGGCCCAGTGCGGTGAAGACGGCGGTGATCTCCTCGACCGCGTCCTCGGCGCCGGACACGACGATCGAACGCGGGCCGTTGACCGCGGCGATGCCGACCTTGTCGGTCAGGTGCGGCAGGACCTCCTCCTCCGTGGCCTCGACGGCGGCCATCGCACCACCGGTGGGCAGCGCCTGCATCAGGCGGCCGCGGGCGGCGACGAGGCGGGCCGCGTCCTCCAGGGAGAGCACCCCGGCGGCATGGGCCGCGGTGATCTCGCCGATGGAGTGGCCGGCCAGGAAGGACGGGCGGACGCCCCAGGACTCGACGAGCCGGAACAGGGCCGTCTCGATCGCGAAGAGCGCGGGCTGCGTGAACGCGGTGCTGTTCAGCAGCGCCTCGTCCTGGCCCCACATCACCTCGTACAGCGGGGTGTCGAGGTAGGCGTCGAGAGCGGCGACGACCTCGTCGAGGGCGGCGGCGAAGACCGGGAAGTCGGCGTGCAGTTCCCGGCCCATGCCCAGGCGCTGCGCACCCTGGCCGGTGAACAGGAAGGCCGGCTTGCCGTCCCGTACCGCGCCCTGCACCGCGCCCGCGGCGGCGGGCGTGCCGTCGGCCAGCGCGGCGAGTGCGGCCAGCAGCTCCTCGCGGTTCCCGGCGACGACCGCGGCGCGGTGGTCGTGGGGGGTGCGGGAGGTGGCCGCGGAGTGGGCGAGGTCGGTCAGGGAGAGTTCCGCGTCCTCGGTGACCCGCGTGCGCAGGCGTTCCGCCTGTTCGGCGAGGGCCTGCGGGCTGCGGGCCGACAGCACCACCGGTACGAGGGGCAGTTCGCGGTGTTCGCCGGCGGGCGCCGTGGTGGCGGGGGCCTCTTCGAGGATGACGTGGGCGTTGGTGCCGCTGAGGCCGAAGGAGGAGATGCCGGCGCGGCGCGGGCGGCCGGCGCGGGCGGGCCAGGCGACCGGTTCCTGGAGCAGCTTGACGTTGCCCGCCTCCCAGTCGACGACCGGGGTGGGCTCGTCGACGTGCAGGGTCTTCGGCATCAGGCCGTGGCGCAGGGCCTGCACCATCTTGATGACGCCTCCGACGCCGGCGGCGGCCTGGGCGTGGCCGATGTTCGACTTGAGGGAGCCCAGCCACAGCGGCTTGTCCTCGTCGCGGTCCTGGCCGTAGGTGGCGAGGACGGCCTGGGCTTCGATCGGGTCGCCGAGGGTGGTGCCGGTGCCGTGCGCCTCGACGACGTCGACGTCGGCGGTGGTCAGGCCGGCGCCCTCCAGGGCGGTGCGGATGACGCGCTGCTGGGAGGGGCCGTTGGGGGCGGTGAGCCCGTTGGAGGCGCCGTCCTGGTTGACGGCGGAACCCCGTACGAGGGCCAGGACGCGGTGGCCGTTGCGGCGGGCGTCCGAGAGGCGCTCGACGACGAGGACACCGACGCCTTCCGACCAGGCGGCGCCGTCGGCGGCGCCCGCGAAGGACTTGCAGCGGCCGTCCCTGGCCATGCCCTTCTGGCGGCTGAACTCGACGAACACCTCGGGGTCGGACATCACGGTGACGCCGCCGGCCAGGGCGAGGGTGCACTCGCCGGACCGCAGTGCCTGGACGGCCAGGTGCAGGGAGACGAGGGAGGACGAGCAGGCCGTGTCGACCGTCATGGACGGGCCCTCGACGCCGAGGACGTAGGACACCCGGCCCGAGGCGATGCCGCCCGTGCTCGCGTTGTGCGCGTAGTCGTGGTACATCATCCCGGAGTAGACGCCGGTGCTGCTGCCCTTGAGGGTGCGCGGGTCGATGCCGGCGTCTTCGAACGCCTCCCAGGACGCTTCCAGCAGCAGCCGCTGCTGCGGGTCCATGATGAGCGCCTCGTTCGGGCTGATGCCGAAGAAGTCGGGGTCGAAGTCGCCCGCGTCGTAGAGGAATCCGCCCCGGGCGACGTAGCTGGTGTCGGGACGGGCGCCGGTCGGGTCGTAGATGCGGGCCAGGTCCCAGCCGCGGTCGGCCGGGAAGTCGGAGATCGCGTCGACGCCGTCGGCGACGGCCTGCCACAGGCCGGCGGGCGAGGTGATGCCGCCGGGGTAGCGGCAGGCCATGCCGACGATGGCGACGAGGTCGTCGTCGGCCGTCGCGGCGGTGGTCTTGCGGGCCGCGGGCTGTGCGGCCGCGGGCAGTCCGGACACCTCGGTGAGCAGGTGGCGGGCCAGGGCGAGCGGGTTCGGGTAGTCGAAGACGACGGTGGCGGGCAGGCGCAGGCCGGTGGCCTCGGCGAGTCCGTTGCGGAACTCGACGGCGCGCAGCGAGTCGAAGCCGAGCTCCTTGAACGCCCGCTCCGGCTCGATGGCCTGGGTCGAGCTGAAGCCCAGTACGTCGGCGACCTGCCGCAGCACCAGCTCGACGAGCACCTCTTCGCGGTCGGCGGCGGGCAGTGCGGCCAGCCGCTGCTGGAGGGCGCCGGCCTCGATCTTGCCGCCGGCCTTGCGGCGGCCCGTGACCGGGGCGAGGGAGCGGAACACCTCGCGGGCGCTCCCGCCCTGGGCGCGGATCGCGCCGAGGTCCAGCTTGACGGGTACCAGGGTGGCGTCGCCCGCGCTCCGTGCGGCGTCGAAGAGCGCGACGCCCTCCTCGGCGGAGATCGGGAAGACGCCGCCCTGCGAGATGCGGGAGCGTTCGGCTTCGGTCAGGCTGCCGGTCATGGCGCTGGCCTCGCCCCAGAAGCCCCAGGCGAGGGACTGGGCGGGCAGGCCCCGGGCCTGCCGGTGGGCGGCGAGGCCGTCCAGGAAGGCGTTGGCGGCAGCGTAGTTGGCCTGGCCGGGGTTGCCGAACACGCCGGCGACGGAGGAGAAGAGGACGAAAGCGGCCAGGTCGGCGTCCGAGGTGAGTTCGTGCAGGTTGAGGGCCGCGTCGACCTTCGGGCGCAGGACGGCGTCGATGCGTTCGGGGGTGAGCGAGCCGAGGATGCCGTCGTCGAGCACGCCCGCCAGGTGGATGACGCCGGTGAGGGGGTGCTCGGCCGGGACGGCGGCCAGGAGGGCGGCGAGCGCGTCGCGGTCGGCGGCGTCGCACGCCGCGATCTCGACGTGGGCGCCCAGTGCGGTGAGTTCGGCGGCGAGTTCGGCGGCGCCTTCGGCGTCCGGGCCGCGGCGACCGGCGAGCAGCAGGCGGCGCACTCCGTGCGCGGTGATCAGGTGGCGGGCGAAGACCCGGCCCAGCATGCCGGTGCCGCCGGTGAGCAGCACGGTGCCGTCCTCGGCGAACCGGGGGGCTGCGTCCGCGTCGGTCGCGGTGGCGCGGACCAGGCGCGGCGCGTACGCCACGCCGTCGCGGACGGCGATCTGGGACTCGCCGGCGGCGTACGCGGTGAGGACGTCGGCGTCGGTCGCGGCGTCGGCCAGGACGATGCGGCCGGGGTTTTCGGACTGGGCCGACCTGACCAGGCCCCATGCGGTGGCGCCGGCCTGATCGGTGACGTCCTCGCCGGCCAGGGCGGCGACCGCGCCGCGGGTGCGGACGACGAGGACCGATGCGGCGTACCGCTCGTCCGCGAGCCATTCCCGGACGACGGCGAGGGCCTGGTGCGCGGCGGTGCGGGCGGCGTCGGCTCCGGTGCCGGCGGGGGCGTCCCACAGGACCACGTCGGCCGGCTCGGCGTCCTCGGCGGCGGACCGGGTGGCCTCCCACGTGGCGAGGGAGGCATCGGCGGTGGCCGCCGGGAGGGCCTGCCAGTCGATGCGGAACAGGGCGTCCCGGGTGAGGGAGCGGTCCTGGGCCAGCCGGTCGTCGGTGAGCGGCCGCAGGACGAGCGAGTCGACCGAGGCGACGGGCTGCCCGGAGGCGTCGGCGAGGTCGACGGCGACCTCGCCGTCGCCGAGTGCGCTGACCCGTACGCGGACGGCGGCGGCGCCCTCGGCGGCGAGGGTGACCCCGGACCAGGCGAACGGCAGGGCCGCCTGGTCTCCGGTGACGCCGGTCAGCGCGACCGTGTGCAGGGCCGCGTCCAGCAGCGCCGGGTGGAGGCCGTACGCGGTGCCGTCGGTGCCGTCGGGCAGGGCGGCTTCGGCGTACACGTCCTCGCCGAGGCGCCAGGCCGCGGTCAGGCCGCGGAACACCGGGCCGTAGTCCAGGCCTTCCGCGGCGACGTTCTCGTAGAAGTCCCGAAGGTCGACGGGTTCGGCGTCGGCGGGCGGCCATGTGGTGGTGTCGAAGGGGCGGGCGGGGGCGGCGGTGCGGCCGAGGGTGCCGACCGCGTGCCGGGTCCAGGACAGGCCCGTGTCCTCGCCGCGCGAGTGGACGGTGACTCCCCTGCGGCCGGCCGGGTCAGGCGCCTCGACGGTGACCCGAACGGCGACGCCGCCGCGCGCGGGCAGCACCAGCGGGGCCTCCAGGGTCAGTTCCTCGACGGTGGTGCAGCCGGCCCGGTCGCCGGCCAGGACGGCCAGCTCGACGAAGCCGGTGCCGGGGAAGAAGACCTGGTCGCCGACCCGGTGGTCGCCGAGCCAGCCGTGGGTGGCGGTGGAGAGACGACCGGTCAGCGTGAAGCCGTCGCTGTCGGGCGCGGTGATGACGGCGCCGAGCAGCGGGTGGCCGGCCGGGTCGAGGCCGGCGGCCTCGACGTCGCCGGTGCCCGCGGGGGCCGGGGCCCAGTAGTGCTCGCGCTGGAAGGCGTACGTGGGCAGGTCGGCGGGGCGGGCGGGGGCGGAGCCGTGGAAGAGGGTCCAGTCGACGGGCGCGCCGGCCGCCCAGGCCTCGGCGAGGGAGGTGGCGAAGCGCTGTACGCCGCCTTCGCCGCGGCGCAGCGAGCCGACCGGTGCGGCGCTGACGCCGACGGCGGACACGGTCTCGGCGAGGCCGACGAGCAGGCCGGGGTGCGGGCTGGCCTCGACGAAGACGGTGAAGCCGTCGTCGAGGAGGGCGCGGGTGGTCTCCTCGAACAGGACGGTCTGGCGCAGGTTGCGGTACCAGTAGTCGGCGTCGAGGGTGGCGGTGTCGACGGGGGCGCCGACGACGGTGGAGTAGAAGGCGACGTCCGCGGAGCGGGGGGTCACGCCGGACAGGGCCTCGCGGACCTCGTCGCGGATCTCCTCGACGAAGACGGAGTGCGAGGCGTAGTCGACGGGGATCTTACGGGCCTGGATCCCGCCCGCCTCAAGGTGGGCGTACAGCGCGTCGAGGTCGTCGGGGTGGCCGCAGACGACGACCGAGGTGGGGCTGTTGACGACGGCGAGCTGGAGCCGGCCGTCCCAGCGGGCGATGAGTTCGCGGACCTCGGCGGACGGCAGGCGTACGGACATCATGCCGCCGCGGCCGGCCAGCCCGGACCGGATGATCTTGCTGCGGAGGGCGACGACGCGCGCGCCGTCCTCCAGGGACAGGGCGCCGGCGACGGTGGCCGCCGCGATCTCGCCCTGGGAGTGGCCGACGACCGCTGCCGGTTCGACGCCGAAGGAGCGCCACAGCTCGGCCAGCGAGACCATGACGGCCCACAGCACCGGCTGGACCACGTCGACCTCGTCGTAGGTGGGGGCGCCGGGCTCGCCGCGTACGACGTCCAGCAGGTTCCAGTCGGTGAACGGGGCGAGGGCTTCGGCGCAGGCCCGCATCCGGTCGGCGAACACGGGCGAGGAGTCGAGCAGTTCGACGGCCATGCCGATCCACTGCGAGCCCTGGCCCGGGAAGACGAACGCGACCTGCGGGGAGCCGGAGGCGGTTCCGCGGACCAGGTGGGGGGCCTTGCCGCCGTCGGCGAGGGCGTCGAGGCCGGCCAGCAGGGCGTCCTTGCCGTCGCCGAGGACGACGGCGCGGTGGTCGAAGGCGGTGCGGCGGGTGATCAGGGCGTGACCGATGCCGCGCGGGTCCTCGTCCCCTGCGCGCTCGCGGACGAACGCGGCCAGTTTCTCCGCCTGGCCGCGCAACGCCCGGGCGCTGCGCGCCGAGACGACGTACGGCAGGACCGGGGAGGTGACGGCCGGGGCCTGACGGACCGGCTCGGCGTCCGCGGCGGCCGACTCCGGCTCCGGCGCCTCCTGGAGGATGACGTGGGCGTTGGTGCCGCTGAGGCCGAACGCGGAGACACCGGCGGTGCGGGCGTGGTCCTCGGCCTTGGGCCAGGGCAGCGCCTCGGTGAGCAGCTCGACGTGGCCGGCGGTCCAGTCGACGTGACTGGACGGCTCGGCGACGTGCAGGGTGCGCGGCATGAGTTCGTTGCGCATCGCCATGACGGTCTTGATGACGCCGCCGACGCCGGCCGCGCCCTGGGCGTGGCCGATGTTCGACTTGAACGAGCCGAGCCGCAGCGGCCGCTGGGCGGTGTGGTCCTGGCCGTAGGTGGCGAGCAGGGCCTGCGCCTCGATGGGGTCGCCGAGGGTGGTGCCGGTGCCGTGGGCTTCGACGAGGTCGACGTGGGCGCCGGGTATCTCGGCGTTGGCCAGGGCCTGGCGGATCACCTTCTGCTGGGCGGGGCCGTTGGGCGCGGTCAGCCCGTTCGAAGCGCCGTCCTGGTTGATCGCGGAGCCCTGGATCACCGCGAGGACCTCGTGGCCGTTGCGGCGGGCGTCGGAGAGGCGCTCCAGGAGGATGACGGCGGCGCCCTCGGCCCAGCCGGTGCCGTCGGCCGATTCGGAGAACGCCTTGCAGCGGCCGTCGGGGGACAGGCCCTTCTGCTTGCTGAACGCGACGAACGGCGACGCGGTCGACATGATCATCACACCGCCGGCCAGGGCGAGCTTGCACTCGTTCTGGCGCAGCGCCTGCGCGGCGAGGTGGATGGCGACCAGGGAGGACGAGCAGGCGGTGTCGACGGTGAAGGCGGGGCCTTCCAGCCCCAGGGTGTACGAGACCCGGCCGGAGATGACGGACGAGGCGCGGGAGGTCGCCATGAACGCCTCGACGGCCTCCGGGACGCCTTCCTCGTAGTCGCCGTAGTCCTGGATGCCCGAGCCCATGTAGACGCCGACCTGGCTGCCCCGCAGGGTCTCCGGGTCGATGCCGGCGCGCTCGAACGCCTCCCATGACACTTCGAGGATCAGGCGCTGCTGCGGGTCGGTGCCCTCCGCCTCCAGTGGGCTGAGCCCGAAGAAACCGGGGTCGAACATGCCGGCGTTCTCCAGGAACCCGCCCTGGTGGACGTAGCTCGAACCGGGGGCGTCCGGGTTCGGGTCCATCAGGGTCTCAAGGTCCCAGCCACGGTCGGTGGGCATGCCCGCCACGGCGTCGCGGCCCTCGGCCACCAGCTGCCAGAGCTCTTCCGGCGTGGTGATCCCGCCGGGGTAGCGGCAGCTCATGGCCACGATCGCGATCGGCTCCCGCGCCTGAGCCTCGACGTCCTGGAGCCGCTGCCGGGTCTGGTGCAGGTCGGCCGTGACTTTCTTCAGGTAGTCGAGGATCTTCTCGTCATTTGCCATGTCGGGTCTCACCGAGTCCTTTTGATGAATGTGTCGGCAACGTGCTCGGGGGCTCGGTCAGGCCAGGCCGAGTTCTCTGTCGATGAAGGCGAAGACGTCGTCCGCCGAAGCGGATTCGAGCTGGTCGCGGACCATCTCGCCGGTTCCCTGGAGGTCGGTGAGCCTGCCGACCAGGGCTTGCAGCCGCGAGGTGATCCGGCTGGAGCGGATCTCTTCGATGTCGAGGGAGGCGGCGAGCTCCTCGAAGCGGTCCAGCTCGGTGAGCACGTCGGCCGGGCCGCCGTCGCCGTCCTGGAACAGCTCGGTGCGCAGGAACGCGGCCAGTGCGGCGGGCGTCGCGTAGTCGAACACCATCGTGCTCGGGAGGTTCGCGCCGGTCGCCTCGCTCAGGCGCGAGCGCAGTTCCACGGCGGCGACGGAGTCGAAGCCGAGGTCCTCGAAGGCGCGGGTCGGTTCGAGTTCCGCCGGGGAGTCGTAGCCGAGCAGGGCGGCGACCTTGCCGCGGACCAGGTCGAGCAGGGCGCGGGTCTGCTCCGCCTCCGGCTTGCCGGCCAGCGAGGCCACCAGCGCGGATCCGCCGCCCGCGGCCGCCGGATCGGCGGCGCGGGCGAGGATGTCGCGCACCTCGGGCAGGGCGTCCAGGAGCGGGCGGGGCCGGGCCAGCGTGTACGTGGGGACGAAGCGCTCCCAGTCGAACTCGGCGACCACCAGATGGCTCTCCTCGTGCTCGATGACCTGGCGCAGGGCGCCGACCGCGATGGAGGGCCGCATGGCGGGCGCGCCGATCCGGCGCATCATCGCGCCGAGTTCGGCGTCGACCATGCCGCCGTCCCACGAGCTCCAGGCGACGGAGGTCACCGTGCGGCCCTGGGCGCGGCGCCGGTGGGCGAGGCCGTCGAGGTGGGCGTTGGCCGCGGCGTAGGCGCTCTGGCCGGCGCTGCCCCATACGGCGGCGCCGGAGGAGAAGAGGACGAACGCGTCCAGCGGGCGGTCGGCGAGGAGTTCGTCGAGGAGGACGGCTCCGGTGACCTTGGCGTGGCCGACCTTGGCGAACTCTTCGAGGGAGAGGTCGGCGAGCGGGGCGATGCGCTGCATGGCGCCGGCCGCGTGGATGACGGCGGTGAGCGGCTGGTCCTCGGGTACGGAGTCCAGGACGCGGGACAGGGAGGCCCGGTCGGTGACGTCGCAGGCCTCGATCGTCACGCGGGCGCCGAGGCCGGTCAGTTCGGCGACGAGCTCGTCGGTGCCGGCGGCGGCGCTGCCGCGGCGGCTGGTGAGCAGCAGGTGCCCGGCGCCCTCGGCGGCGAACGTACGGGCCACGTGGGCGCCGAGGCCGCCGGTGCCGCCCGTGATGAGGACGGTGCCGTGCGGCTGCCAGGTCCGGCGGGGCTCCTGGCCGGCGAGGGGGGCGCGCACGAGGCGGCGTACGAAGACGCCCTGCGGCCGGATCGCGACGGCGTCCTCTCCGGAGGTGCCGGTCAGCAGGGAGCACAGCTGCCGGGCGCTGCCGGCGTCGACGGCGGCGGGCAGGTCGACGATGCCGCCCCAGGTTTGCGGGAGGTCGAGGGCGAGGGATCCGGCGAGGCCCCACAGGGGGGTCTGGGCGACGGCGGTCACCTCGTGGGAGCCGGCCACGGCCGCCGCTTCGGAGGTGGCGAGCCACAGGGGGGCGGCGAGGCCGGCGTCGCCGTGGGCCTGTACCAGGGTGATGGTGGCGGCCAGGCCCCGGGAAAGCACCGGGTGTTCGGGGTACGGCCGCTCGTCGAGGGAGAGCAGCGACAGCACTCCGGCGGCGGTGCGGCCGCGCAGCGCCTCGGTGAGCGCGGCGCGGTCCTGGCCGTCGACCTCGACGGTCTCGGGGGCGGCACCGGCGTCGGCGAGGGCGGCGAGCACGGCGGCGACCCGGGGGTCGGCGGCGTCCTGCGGGCTCACGGCGACGATCCAGGTGCCGGTCAGGGCGGCGGCGGGCAGGGCGTCGGGGGCGGGCTGCCACACGACGCGGTAGCGCCAGGAGTCGAGGGTGTACGCGTCGTGGTGGCGGCGGCGCCACTTCGAGAGGGCGGGCAGCACCTCGTGCAGGGGGTCGGCGGCGATCTCCAGCCGGCCGGCGAGCGTGTCGACGTCGGCGTGCTCGACGGCGTCCCAGAAGGCGGTGTCGGCCGGGTCGACCGCGCCGGCGCCGGTGCCCGCGGCGAGCAGGCCGGGGGTGGCCGGGACGGTGTCGGCCCAGAAGCTGCGGTGCTGGAACGGGTAGGTGGGCAGCGCCAGTCGGCGGGCCGGGCCGCCGAACAGGGCGGTCCACTCCACGGCGGCGCCGCGGGCGAAGACCTGGGCGACGGCGGCCAGGAGGGTGCGCGCCTCGTCGCGGCCGCGGCGCAGGGCGGGTACCACGGCGACGGCGCCCGCGCCGGTGTCGGCCGTGAGCGAGTCGGCGGCCATCGGGGTGAGCGCGGCGTCCGGGCCCAGTTCGAGAAGGATGCGGGCGCCGTCGGCTTCGAGGGTGCGCAGGGCGTCGGAGAAGCGGACGGCCTCGCGGACGTGGCGGACCCAGTAGTCGGCGCTCTGGAGCTCGCCGGGCCCGGCCGGCCGGCCGGTCAGGTTCGACACGACCGGGATGCGGGCTTCGTTCCAGGTCACGCTCTGCGCGACCTGGCGGAAGTCCTCCAGCATCGGGTCCATGAGCGGGGAGTGGAAGGCGTGCGAGACCCGCAGTTCCTTGGTCTTGCGGCCCTCGTGCCCGAAGTGGGCGGCGATGGCGCGGACGGTGTCCTGCTCGCCGGAGACGACCACCGAGCGGGGCCCGTTGATCGCGGCGATGCCGACGCGCTCGGTGAGGTGGGGGCGGACCTCCTCCTCGGTGGCCTGGATCGCGGCCATGGCGCCGCCGGCGGGCAGGGCCTGCATCAGGCGGCCGCGTGCGGTGACGAGGCGGGCGGCGTCGGCGAGGTCGAGGACGCCGGCGACGTGGGCCGCGGTGATCTCGCCGATGGAGTGGCCGGCCAGCAGGTCCGGGCGCAGGCCCCAGGACCGGACGAGCCGGAACAGGGCGGTCTCGACGGCGAACAGCGCGGGCTGGGCATAGGCGGTGCTGCTCAGCAGCTCCTCGTCGTCACCCCACATCACGTCCTTCAGCGGGGTGTCGAGGTGCGCGTCGAGGGCGGCGGCCGCCTCGTCGAGGGCCTCCGCGAACGCGGGGAAGGCGGCGTGCAGTTCACGGCCCATGCCCAGGCGCTGGGCACCCTGGCCGGAGAAGAGGAAGGCGGTGCGGACGTCGGGTTCGGCGACGGCGCGGGCGGCGTCGGCCGGGGTGTCGCCCTCGGCGAGGGCCGACAGGCCCCGTACGAGCTCGTCGCGGTCGGCGGCGAGCAGGACGGCGCGGTGCTCCAGCGCGGCGCGGGTGGTGGCCAGCGAGAAGCCGAGGTCCCGTACGGGCGCCCCGTCCCCGGCGGTGTCGTCGGCGGCCAGGTGGTCCAGCAGGTTGGCCGCCTGGGCGCGCAGGGCGTCCGCGGTCTTCGCCGACAGCGGCAGCAGCGCCGGGACCGAGGCGTCGGGGGCGGTGTCCGGCGCGGTGGCATCGGCGGCCGGGGCGTCCTCGGCGGGCGCGGCCTCGATGATGACGTGCGCGTTGGTGCCGCTCAGGCCGAACGCGGAGACGGCGGCGCGCCGCGGCTCCCCGTGGTCGGGCCAGGCGACGGCCTCGGTGAGCAGCCTGATGTTGCCGGCCGACCAGTCGACCTTGGGGGTCGGCTCGTCGACGTGCAGGGTCTTGGGCAGGACGCCGTGGCGGATCGCCTCGACCATCTTGATGATGCCGCCGACGCCGGCGGCGGCCTGCGCGTGCCCGATGTTCGACTTGATCGAGCCCAGCCACAGCGGCCGGTCCGCGGGGCGGCCCTTGCCGTACGTGGCGAGCAGCGCCTGCGCCTCGATCGGGTCGCCGAGGGTGGTGCCCGTGCCGTGCGCCTCGACCGCGTCGACCTGGTCGGCGGTCAGCTGCGCGCCGGCCAGGGTCTGCTCGATCAGCCGCTGCTGGGACGGGCCGTTGGGGGCGGTGATGCCGTTGGAGGCGCCGTCCTGGTTGATGGCGGAGCCGCGGATGACGGCGAGCACCGGGTGGCCGTTGCGGCGGGCGTCGGAGAGCCGTTCGACGACGAGCATGCCGGCGCCTTCGCCCCAGCCGGTGCCGTCGGCTGCCGCGGCGAAGGACTTGCAGCGGCCGTTGGGGGCGAGGCCCCGCTCCTGGCTGAAGCCGACGAAGGAGGTGGGCGTCGCCATCACGGTCACGCCGCCGGCCAGCGCCAGGCCGCACTCGCCGGCGCGCAGGGCCTTGACCGCCCAGTGGAGGGCGACCAGCGAGGAGGAGCAGGCCGTGTCCACGGTGACCGCGGGGCCCTCCAGGCCGAGGGTGTAGGAGATGCGGCCGGAGGCGATGCTGCCGAGGCCGCCGATCCCACCGTCGGAGGGGTAGTCGTGGTAGACGACGCCGGCGTAGACGCCGGTGCGGCTGCCGCGCAGCGAGAGCGGGTCGATGGTGGCGCGCTCCAGCGCCTCCCAGGAGGTCTCCAGCAGGAGGCGCTGCTGGGGGTCGGTCTCCCGCGCCTCCTTGGGGCTGATCTTGAAGAAGTCGGCGTCGAACCGGTCGGCGTCGTGCAGGAAGCCGCCTTCGCGGGCGTACGACTTCCCGGGCGTGCCCGGCTCCGGGTCGTACAGCCCGTCGACGTCCCAGCCGCGGTTGAGGGGGAAGCCGGTGATCCCGTCGCCGCCCGAGGCCACCAGGTCCCACAGGTCCTCGGGGGAACCGATCCCGCCGGGGTAGCGGCAGCTCATCCCGACGATCGCGATCGGCTCGTGCTCGCGGGCCTCGGCCTCCCGCAGGCGCCGCTTGGCACTCTGCAGGTCGGCGGTGGCGCGCTTGAGATAGTCGCGGAGTTTGTCCTGGTCAGGCATCTGAAGTCAACCAATCTGAAGCCAACTGTGGATCGCGGCGGTCGAGGTCTCGCGGGGTCAGAGCCCGAGTTCCCGGTCCAGTGCCTCGAACAGTTCGTCGTCGGTGACCGCCTCGAAGTCCTGCTCCGGGTCGGTCGGTTCGGTGGTGCGGGTGTCCTGCCAGCGGCGCAGTACCGCTTCGAGCCGTGCGGTGATCCGGGCGGGTTCGGCGGCGTCCCGGGCGACGGCCGCGAGGGCCGCGTCCAGCTGGTCCAGGAGCTCGGTCAGGGCCTGCGTCCCGTCGTTCTCGTCGCCCTGCACGGCGGCGGCCAGGTAGCCGGCGACGGCCCGCGACGTCGGGAAGTCGAAGGCCAGGCTCGCCGGGAGGGCGAGACCGGTGGCCGTGCCCAGGCGGCTGCGCAGTTCGACGACGGCCAGCGAGTCGAAGCCGAGCTCCTGGAAGGACTGGTCGGCGGCCACGGCGTCGGCCGACGCGTGGCCGAGCAGCCCGGCGACGTGCGAGCGCACCACCTCCAGGAACACCCGCTCCCGCTCCTGCGGGTCCAGTCCGGTCAGCCGCCGCCGCAACTGGTCGGCCTCGTCGGTGCCGCCGCGGCCCTGCCGGCCGGCGGGGGTCCGTACGAAGCCGGACAGGACGGCCGGTACGCGGCCGGTGGCCGAGCGCAGCGTTCCCCGGTCGAGGTCGAGGGCGGTCAGGTCGGCCTCGCCGGTGCGCAGCGCCTCGTCGAGCAGCGTCAGTCCGCGGTCGGCGCCGAGGGCGGGCAGGCCGAGCGAAGCCAGCAGGCCCTGCTGTTCGGCGGGTTCGGCGGCGGCCTCCCACGGCCCGAACGCCAAGGCCGTCGCGGCCAGTCCGAGGCCGTGGCGGTGCCGGGCGAGCGCGCTGAGGAAGGTGGCCGCGGCGGCCCGCGCACCCTGTCCGGCGCCGTGCATCAGCCCGGCGGAGGAGGACAGCAGCAGGAACGCCGCGGGACGGTCGTCGCGGGTGAGCTCGTGCAGGTTCCACGCCGCGTCGGCGGTGCACCGCAGGGCCTCGTCCAGCGCGCGTGCCGCCCCGGCGTCGATGACGGCTCCCCCGGCCGGGGCATCAACGTGCACCACCGCGACGAGCGGGTGCTCGGCGGGAACGGCGGCCAGCAGCGCGGAGAGCGCGGAGCGGTCGGCGGGATCGCAGTCGGCGGTGTCGACGGTCACCGGGAGGCCGGCGAACTCGGCGGCGAGAGCGGCGGGGCCGTCCGCACCGTGCGGGTCCGTGCCGGTGGCGGCCGGCGCACGGACGAGCAGCAGGCGGGTGGCGCCGTACTCGGTCACCAGCCGGCGTGCCACGACCGCACCGGCGGCGGACGCGGCGCCGGTCACCAGGACCGTGCCGGCCAGCTGCGGCCGGTCCCCCTGCGGGGCGGCGGCCTTGGCGAGCCGCGGTACGAGGACGGTGCCGGCCCGGATCGCGAACTCGGTCAGTCCGGCGCCGAGGGCCCCGGGCAGCGCCTGCCGGGACGCCTCGGTGTCGTCGAGGTCGGCCAGCACGAACCGGCTGGGCTGCTCGCTCTGTGCGGCCCGCACCAGACCCCAGACCGGGGCCTGGGCGAGGTCGGCGCTCTCGTCGTCGCGGACCGCGACGGCGCCGCGGGTGACGACGGTCAGGGGTGCGGCCTGCTCCTCGTCGAGCCACTGCGTCAGCCGGGTCAAGGTCGCCGCGGCCACGGCACGGGCCCGGGCGGCCGCGTCGGTGTCGGCGGCCCCCTCGGGTACGGGGCACTCGAACAGGACGGACGCGTCCTGCGCCGGGCCGGCGCCGGCGGGGGCTTGGCCCCAGGTCAGCCGGTACAGGGCGCCGGGCTGTTCGCCGGTGCGCAGTTCGTCCGCCGAGACGGTCCGCTGGGTGACCGCGGCCGCCGACAGGACGGGACGGCCCTCTGCGTCGGCCGCTTCGAGGGCGAGCGTGCCCTGGGCGTCGCGGCTGATGCGGACGCGGAGGGCTCCGGCGCCCGTCCGGTGCACCTGGAGGTCGGTCCAGGAGGCGGTGGCCCGCGGGGCCGGAGCCCCGGTGTCGAGCCGGTCGAGCCCTTCGAGCCGGTCGAGGTGCAGGGCCGCGTCGAGCAGGGCGGGGTGGACGGTGAACCGGTCGGCCGCGGCCTCGCCGGAGCCCGCGTCGGCGGGCAGCGCGATCTCGGCGAACAGCTCGTCGCCGCGCCGCCAGGCCGCGGACAGGCCCTGGAAGACGGGGCCGTACCCGTACCCGCCGGCGAGGAGCCGCTCGTACGCGTCGGCGACCGCGACGGGCGCGGCGCCGGCGGGCGGCCAGGCCGAGAGGTCGGCGGGGGCGGAGGCGGGGCCGAAAGGCTGTGCGGCGCCGTCGGCGAGGGTGCCTTCGGCGTGCAGGGTCCAGGCGGTGTCCCCGGCGGCCTCGCCGTCCTCGGCTCGGGAGTACACGCTCACCGTGCGCAGCGCGTCTTCGCCGGGGGCGCCCACCACCACGTGGAGGGGGACGCCGCCCTGCTCGGGCAGCGGCAGCGGGGCGTGCAGGGTCAGGCCGGCCAGCCGGTCGCAGCCGAAGTCCGCTCCGGCGCGCAGGGCCAGTTCGACGAAGCCCGTGGCCGGGAAGACGACCGTGCCCAGCAGGTCGTGGTCCTCCAGCCAGGGCTGGGCGGAGCGCGCGGGGCGGCCGGTGAAGGTCGCCCCGCCCGTGCCGGGGGCGGGGACGACCGCGCTCAGCAGCGGGTGGTCCACTGCGTCGAGGCCGAGCGAGCCGGCGTCCCCGCCGCGGCGCTCGTCGAGCGCCCAGAAGCGGTCGCGGCGGAAGGCGTACGTCGGCAGCTCGATGCGCTGCGCGCCGCTGCCCGCGAAGAAGGCGGGCCAATCGACATCGACGCCGTGGGTGTGGGCCTGCGCGACGGCGGCCACGAGGGTGTGCTCCTCGTCGCGTTCGCGCCGCGACAGCGCCAGGAACACCGGGGCGGTGTCGCCGATGGCCGTGGTGTCGGTGAGGCAGGCGGGGCCGAGGCCGGCGAGGACGGCGTCGGGGCCGACCTCGACGAAGGCGGTGGCTCCGGCGTCGGCGAGGGCGCGCACGCCGTCGCCGAAGCGGACGGCCTGGCGGACGTGGCGGACCCAGTACTGCGGGTCGGCGATCTCCTCGGCGCTCATGATGCGGCCGGTCACGTTCGAGACGAGCGGGATCAGGGGCCCTGCCGGGGAGAGTCCGGCCGCGACGGCGCTGAACTCGGCGAGCATCGGGTCCATCAGCGGCGAGTGGAAGGCGTGCGAGACGCGCAGCCGGGAGGTCTTGCGGCCCAGGGCCGCGAAGTGCTCCCGGATCGCCCCGACGGCGTCCTCGGCGCCGGAGACGACCACCGACTGCGGGCCGTTGACCGCGCCGATGCTCACCGTGTCGGTCAGCAGCGGCAGCACCTCGTCCTCGGAGGCCTGGACGGCCAGCATGGCTCCGCCCTCGGGCAGGGCCTGCATCAGCCGGCCCCGGGCGGCGACCAGCTTCGCCGCATCGGCCAGGGACAGCACGCCCGAGACGTGGGCGGCGACCAGTTCGCCGATGGAGTGCCCGGCGAGGAAGTCCGGGCGGACCCCCCATGACTCCAGCAGCCGGAACAGGGCGGTCTCGAAGGCGAACAGCCCGGCCTGGGTGTGGACGGTACGGCTGAGCTCCTGGGCGTCCTCACCCCAGACGACCTCGCGCAGCGGCCGGTCCAGGTGCCGGTCCAGCTCCGCGACGGCAGCGTCGAAGGCTTGGGCGAACACCGGGAAGGCGGCGTGCAGTTCACGTCCCATTCCGGGACGCTGGGCGCCCTGGCCGGAGAACAGGAAGGCGGTCAGTCCGCCGGTGGCGGCCCGGACGGCGGGCACGGCGGCGGGGGCACCGGAGGCGAGCGCGGCCAGCGCCTGGCGAGCCTGCTCGCGGTCGGTCGCGATCAGCGCGGCCCGCTGCTCCATGGGCGCCCGGGTGGTCGCCAGGGAGAACCCGATGTCGCGCGGTTCGGCGGCGGGCAGCGCGTCGAGGTGCTCCAGCAGCCGCCCGGCCTGCCGCGCAAGGCCCTCCGCGTCCCGCGCGGACAACACCCACGGCACGACCCGCGTCCCACCGGCGGCACCGGCGCCACCGGAGGCTCCGGCAGATGCCACGGCCCCCGGCGCGTCCGCGGCATCCGGCGCAACGGAAGCAGCCGGGGCGGCCGGGGCGGCAGCCGTCTCCGGGGCTTCCAGGATGACGTGCGCGTTGGTGCCGCTGATGCCGAAGGAGGACACGCCGGCCCGGCGCGGCCGGTCCGACTCGGGCCACTTGCGGGCCTCGTCGAGGAGGCGGACGGCACCCGCCTCCCAGTCGACCTGGGCCGACGGAGCGTCCAGGTGCAGCGACTTCGGCATGATGCCGGTCTGTAGGGCCTGCACCACCTTGATGACTCCGGCGACGCCCGCGGCGGCCTGGGTGTGCCCGATGTTCGACTTGATGGACCCCAGCCACAGCGGATCGGCGGCGCCGCGGTCCTGCCCGTACGTCGCGAGCAGCGCCTGGGCCTCGATCGGGTCGCCGAGGGTGGTGCCCGTGCCGTGCGCCTCGACGAGGTCGACGTCGGCGGTGGACAGGCCCGCGTTGGCGAGGGCCTGGCGGATGACCCGCTGCTGGGAGGGGCCGTTCGGCGCCATCAGGCCGTTGCTCGCGCCGTCCTGGTTGACGGCGCTGCCGCGCAGGACCGCGAGGACCCGGTGCCCGTTGCGGCGGGCGTCCGACAGGCGCTCGATCACGAGGACGCCGACGCCCTCGGACCATGCGGCGCCGTCGGCGGCGGCGGAGAACGACTTGCACCGGCCGTCCTTGGACAGGCCGCGCTGCCGGGAGAACTCCACGAAGGTCTCCGTGGAGGACATCACGGTCACGCCGCCGACCAGGGCCAGCGGGCATTCGCCGGACCGCAGGGCCTGCGCCGCGAGGTGCAGGGCGACCAGCGAGGACGAGCAGGCGGTGTCCACCGTCACGGACGGGCCTTCGAGGCCGAACGTGTAGGAGACGCGGCCCGAACCGAGCGAGCCGGCGGCACTGTTGCCCGTGTAGTCGTGGTACATGATCCCGGCGAACACGCCGGTCGACGTGCCCTTCAGCGAGGCCTGGTCGATCGCCGCGCGCTCCAGCGCCTCGTAGGCGACCTCCAGCAGCAGCCGGTGCTGCGGGTCCGTGGTCAGGGCGTCGTTCGGGCTCATGCCGAAGAACGCCGGGTCGAACTCGTCGGCGTCGTGCAGGAAGCCGCCGTGGCGCACGTACACCTTGCCGGGGGTGCCCGGCTCGGGGTCGTACAGCCCGTCGATGTCCCAGCCGCGGTTGACGGGGAACTCGGTGATCGCGTCGACCTCGTCCTCGACGAGGTTCCACAGGTCCTCGGGGGAACGGACGCCGCCCGGGTAGCGGCAGGCCATGCCGACGATCACGATCGGGTCGTCGCCGTCGGCCGCCGGGCCCGCGGTGGCGGTGGCGGGCGTGGCGGTGGCGGCGGAGCCGGCGAGCAGCGTGTCGAGGTGGTCGGCGACCGCCTGGGCGTTCGGGTGGTCGAAGACGAGGGTCGGGGTCAGCCGCAGCCCGGTCGCAGTGGTGAGCTGGTTGCGCAGTTCCAGTGCGGTCAGCGAGTCGAAGCCCAGCTCGTTGAAGGCGCGGTCGGGACCGACCTCGGCCGTGGAGGAGTGCCCCAGGATCGAGGCGACCTGGCCGCGTACGAGGTCCAGGAGGGCGCGGCGGCGCTCCTTCTGCGGCAGCGCGGCGAGCACCTGACCCTGCGTGGCGCTGCGGGCACCGGTCCGGGCCGCGGCGCGGGCGCGCCGGCGGACCAGCGCGGAGAACTGCGCGGGCAGGTCGTCGGCGGCGCGCAGGGCGGCGAGGTCCAGTGCGAGCGGCAGCAGGACGGGATCGGCGGACGTGGTGGCGGCTTCGAACAGGGCGAGGCCGGCGGCGGCGGACAGCGCGCCGATGCCGGAGCGCCGCATGCGCTGGAGGTCGGTGTTGTTCAGCTCCTCCGCCATGCCGTCGCCGCTGACGGAGCCGGCGTCGCCCTCGGTGGCCCACAGGCCCCAGGCGAGCGACTGGCCGGAAAGCCCCTCGGCGCGGCGCCGGGCGGCGAGGGCGTCGAGGAAGGCGTTGCCCGCGGCGTAGTTGCCCTGGCCCGGGTTGCCGAGGACGCCGGCGACCGAGGAGAACAGCACGAACGCGGTCAGGTCCCGGCCCCGGGTCAGCTCGTGGAGGTTCCACGCGGCGTCGACCTTGGGGCGCAGCGCCCCGGCGAGCAGTTCGGGGGTGAGCGAGCCGATGGTGACGTCGCCGAGGACACCGGCGAGGTGGATCACCGCGGAGACGCGGTGTCGGGCGAGCAGGTCGCGTGCCTCGGCGGGGTCGGCGAGGTCGCAGGCGCTGATGGTGACGTCGGCGCCCAGGGCGGTGAGTTCGGCGTGCAGGGCGTCGGCGCCGGGGGCCTCGGGGCCGCGCCGGCTGACCAGCAGCAGTTCGCGCACGCCGTGCACGGTCACGAGGTGGCGTGCCACCAGGTGCCCCAGGGTGCCGGTGCCTCCGGCGAGCAGGACGGCGCCCGGGCCGTCGAAGCGAAGCGTTTCGTCCGCGGTGGCGGCGGCCGTGGCGCGCACCAGGCGCGGGGCGAACAGCGCACCGCCCCGTACGACGACCTCGGGCTCGGCCGCGGCCAGGATCACGGCGGGATCCAGCGTGGACTCCGGGGCGCCGGGTTCGAGGTCGGCGAGGACGATCCGGCCGGGGTTCTCGGCCTGGGCCGAACGCATCAGGCCGCGGACCGCGGCACCGGCCAGGTCCGTGACGCCTTCGCCGGGCGCGGCGACCGCGCCGCGGGTGACCACGAGCAGGCGGGAGTCGGCGAACCGCTCGTCCGCGAGCCACTCCTGTACGCGGACCAGGGCCCGTGCGGTGGCCGCGTGCACGTGGGCGGCGGTGTCCTCGGAAGTGCCGTCGGCCGCGCCGGCGTCCGTGTCGTCGAGGACCAGTACGTCCTGCGCGGGCCGGGTGCGGTCGTCCGCCTCCCACCGGCCCCAGGTCAGCGGGGCGGCAGCGGCGGCAGCGGCGAGCGGCTGGAGTTCGACGGCGAACAGCGCGCCGCCCGGGACGGCCCCGCCGGCTGCCTCCGCCACGGCACCGGGCCGGGAGACCAGTGACTCGACGGAGAATACGGGCAGGCCCTCCGCGTCGGCGCCGTCCAGGGTGATGGCGTCGGGGCCGGAGGGGGCGATCCGCACCCGCAGCCGGGTCGCCCCGACGGCGTGGAAGCGCACGCCCTTCCAGGCGAACGGCAGCAGCACACCGGAGGCGCCGTTGGAGTCGCCCGCGGCGCCGCCCGGGCCGTCGTCGAGGAGCGAGCCGTGCAGGGCCGCGTCCAGGAGCGCGGGGTGGACGCCGAAGCGGGCCGCGTCCTCGTGCGCCTGCTCGGGCAGTTCGACCTCGGCGAAGACCGCGTCGCCCTGCCGCCAGGCGGCCTGGAGGCCCTGGAACACCGGCCCGTAGTGGTAGCCGCGCTCCTGGAGCAGTTCGTACGCGTCGTCCAGGGGCACCTCGGCGGCGCCGGCGGGCGGCCACTCGGTGAGGTCAGCGCCGGACGCGACGGGCGCCGTTCCGAGGAGGCCCTGGGCGTGCAGCAGCCAGGGTGTGTCGGGCTGCGCGTCCTGGGGCCGGGAGTGGATGAGCACGGTCCGGCGGCCCAGCTCGTCGGCGCCGGAGACGGAGACCTGGAGGGCGACGCCGCCGTGGTCGGGCAGGACGAGGGGGGCCTGGAGGATGAGCTCTTCCAGGGTGGTGTGGCCGACCTGCTCGCCCGCGTACAGGGCGAGTTCGACGAACCCGGTGCCGGGCAGGAGCACGGCGCCGAGGACGTCGTGGTCGGCCAGCCAGGGCTGGGCGTCGACGGCGAGCCGGCCGGTGAAGGTCACCCCGTCCGTGTCGGGGGAGGCGATGACCGCGCCGAGCAGCGGGTGGTCAGCGGGCGCGAGGCCGAAGGCGGAGGCGTCGCCGCCGCCCGAGAGATCGGCGATCATCCAGTACCGCTCGCGCTGGAAGGCGTACGTCGGCAGCGCGACCGCCTCTGCGCCGCTCCGGGCGTAGAAGGCCGTCCAGTCGATCGGGGTGCCGGTGGTGTGGAGGCGGGCCAGCGCCGTCAGGAGGGTGCGCGCCTCGGGGCGGTTCTTGCGGACGGCGGGCTCGACGACCGTGTCGTCGCCGTCGAGGGTGCTCCGGGTGAGGGCGGTGAGGATGGCGTCGGGGCCGAGCTCCAGGAACGTCTGGACGCCCTTGGCGTGCAGGTGTTGGACGGTGTCGGAGAAGCGGACGGCTTCGCGCAGGTGGCGGGTCCAGTACTCCGGGGTGCCCCAGTCCTGGCTGATCTCGCCGTGGACGCCGGAGACGACCGGGATCTGCGCGGGTGCGTAGGTCACGGATTCGGCGACGGCGCGGAACTCGGCGAGTGCCGGGTCCATGAGCGGTGAGTGGAAGGCGTGCGAGACGCGCAGCCGGGTCGTCTTGCGGCCCTGCTCGGTGAACACGTCCCGGATCGCCTCGACGGCCTCCTCGGTACCGGACACCACGATCGAACGCGGGCTGTTGATCGCGGCGATGCCGACGGAGTCGGTGAGGTGCGGGAGGACCTCCTCCTCCGTCGCCTCGATCGCCGCCATCGCGCCGCCCGCCGGCAGCGCCTGCATCAGACGACCGCGCGCCGTGACCAGACGGGCCGCATCCTCCAGCGAGAGGACCCCGGAGGCGTGCGCTGCGCTGATCTCACCGATGGAGTGCCCGGCCAGGAAGTCCGGACGCACACCCCACGACTCCACCAGCCGGAACAGGGCCGTCTCGATCGCGAAGAGGGCGGGCTGCGTGAACGCGGTGTTGTTCAGCAGGGCCTCGTCCTCACCCCACATCACCTCGTAGAGGGGGGTGTCCAGGTGCGCGTCCAACGCCCCGACCACGGCATCGAGGGCCTCCGCGAACACGGGGAACGCGGCGTGCAGTTCACGACCCATGCCCAGACGCTGCGCACCCTGGCCCGTGAACAGGAAGGCCGAGCGGCCCTCGCGCACGACGCCCTGCACCGCACCCGCCGCCGTGCCTTCCGCCAGTGCCGACAGTCCCGCGAGGAGCTCCTCGCGGTCCGCGCCGACGACGACGGCCCGGTGCTCGTGCGGCGTGCGGGTCGTGGCCGCGGAGAACCCGAGGTCGGTGAGGGACGCGTCCGGGTGCCCGGTGACGTGCGCGTGCAGCCGTCCGGCCTGTTCGGCCAGCGCCTTCGGCGAACGGCCCGACAGGGCGACGGGGACCAGCGGCAGTTCGCGGATCTCGCCCTCGGGCTCGGCCACGTCGGCGGCCGGGGCCTCTTCGACGATGACGTGGGCGTTCGTGCCGCTGAGGCCGAAGGAGGAGATGCCCGCGCGGCGCGGGCGCTCGCCCGCCGGCCAGGCGACCGGCTCGGTCAGCAGCTTGACGTTGCCCGAGGTCCAGTCGACGTGCGGGGTCGGGTCCTCGGCGTACAGGGTCTTGGGCAGGACGCCGTGGCGCAGCGCCTGCACCATCTTGATGACGCCGCCGACACCGGCCGCGGCCTGCGTGTGGGCGAGGTTGGACTTCAGGGAGCCGAGCCACAGCGGCTTGTCCGCGTCGCGGTCCTGACCGTAGGTGGCCAGCAGTGCCTGCGCCTCGATCGGGTCGCCGAGGCGGGTGCCCGTGCCGTGGGCCTCCACGGCGTCGACGTCGGCGATGGTCAGGCCGGCGTTCTCCAGGGCGCTGCGGATCACGCGCTGCTGGGACGGCCCGTTGGGGGCGGTCATGCTGCTGGAGGCGCCGTCCTGGTTGACGGCGCTGCCGCGGATGACGGCCAGCACCTGGTGGCCGTTGCGGCGGGCGTCGGAGAGCCGTTCCAGGACGAGGACGCCGACGCCCTCGGAGCAGCCGGTGCCGTCGGCGTCCGAGGCGAACGGCTTGCAGCGGCCGTCGGCGGCCATGCCGCGCTGGTGGCTGAAGTAGAGGAACATGTCCGGCTCGGTCATCACCGTGACGCCGCCGGCCAGGGCGAGCGTGGACTCGCCGGAGTTCAGGGACTGCGCGGCGAGGTGCAGGGCGACGAGGGACGAGGAGCAGGCCGTGTCGATGGTGACGGCCGGGCCCTCCAGGCCCAGGCTGAACGCGATGCGGCCGGTGACCAGGCTGCCGCCGGTGGTGGCCGCGGCTTCGGTGCCCAGCGCGTAGTCGTGGTACATCACGCCGCCGAAGACGCCGGTCTTCGTGCCGCGGAGGGTGTGCGGGGCGATGCCCGCGTTCTCGACGGCCTCCCAGGAGGTCTCCAGCAGCAGCCGCTGCTGGGGGTCGAGCGCCAGGGCCTCGCGCGGGGAGATCCCGAACAGGCCCGCGTCGAAGTCGCCGGCGTCGTAGAGGAAGCCGCCCTCGCGCGTGATGGTCCGTCCGGGCTTGCCCGGCTCGGGGTCGTACAGGGCGTCGGTGTTCCAGCCGCGGTCCGTGGGGAACGCGGAGACGCCGTCGCGGCCCTCGGCCACGAGCTGCCACAGCTCGTCCGGGGAGGTGACACCGCCGGGGTAGCGGCAGGCCATGCCCACGACCGCGATCGGCTCACCGGACGACTTGCGCTCCGCGGCAGCGAGCCGTTTGCGGGCTTCACGCAAGTCGGTGGTAGCCCGGCGTAGATACCCGAGAAGCTTCTCCTCGTTGCTCACCGAGCACACCCTCCTATGCCATTCGACGACGCCGGGGCGAGATGCGGATTCCGTGCACTCGGGGGCAGGAATTCCGACCCTGCGCCGAATCGGCACGTACGTTCCACAAACTCGCAACGGACTGAGATCTCTCGAAAATTACTTCGGCGAAGGGTGGTCCGCCCACCCCTGAGCACCGCCCCGGGCCCCCTAGGATCACTGCCGCCCCACCCCTCCCCGGTGGGGAGGGGCCCGAGTTCGCCCCCGTCTCCGGCCGGACCCCTTGGCGCGGGCAACGGCATACCAGGGGTCGGCTTAGGGGTGGCTAGGGGTAGCTCCGGGGCAAATCGCTCCGTTAGCGTTCAGGGCGGAAACTCTGACGAGAGTCAGACGAATCGTCCACCGGAAATACGCTCGCTTTCAAGGATAAAAAATGCCTGACAAAGGCCCGGCGTTAGCAGTCCGAACCGGCGATCAGTTTTCCGTGCAGGATCTCACTCATATCAATTCCAACGAGCGCCTGGGGTACCGCACCCCGAGGCGCTCACGCTGTCTTCCGCCGCTCCACGCAGGACCCGTTCCCGCTTCCACCGCTCGCGGCGCAACCCCCCACCCCACCCTCCACCCCCCAACGAGTACGTGACACGCAAGTGCGTACCTGATACGCTCTGCGTGCCGCGTACGCCGAGAGGATATGGACGATTGCCATGACGGAACTGAAGCCCAAGGCAGGAACGAAGGAGTGGATCGGCCTAGGAGTGATCGTCCTGGTCACCCTGCTGGTCTCTGTCGATGTATCCGTGCTGGGATTCGCGATCGCGCCGCTGAGCGAGGACATCTCGCCCACCGCCTCGCAGCTGCTGTGGATCATGGACATCTACAGCTTCGTCCTGGCCGGCACCCTGGTCACCGTCGGCTGGCTGGGCGACCGCATCGGCCGCCGCAAGCTGCTGCTGATCGGTGCCGCCCTGTTCGGCGTGGCCTCCGCCCTCGCCGCCTTCTCCACCAGCCCTGAGATGCTCATCGCCTCGCGGGCCCTGCTCGGCCTCGCCGCGTCGACCCTGACGCCGACGTCGCTGGCGCTGATCCGCAACATGTTCCACGACTCCAAGGAGCGCAAGACCGCCATCGCGGCCTGGGGTGGCACGCTCACCTCGGGTGCCGCCATCGGCCCCATCGTCGGCGGCCTCCTGCTGGACAACTTCTGGTGGGGCTCGGTCTTCCTGATCAACACCCCGGTGATGGTCCTGGTCCTGCTCTCGGCCCCGTTCCTGCTGCCCGAGTACCGCGACCCGAACCGCGGCAAGCTCGACCTGCTGAGCACCGTGCTCTCCCTGGCCGGCGTCATGGCGCTGATCTACGGGTTCAAGGAGCTCGTCATCGAGGGCTACAGCCAGAGCGCGGCCGTCTGGGCCGCGGTCGGCGCCCTCCTGGTCGTCGCCTTCGTGATCCGCCAGAAGACCACGGCCAACCCGATGATCAACATCTCGCTGTTCCGCAGCGGCGGCTTCAGCGGCGCGGTCATCGTCAACCTCATGGTGGCGTTCGCCCTCATGGGCAGCAGCGTCCTGACCAACCAGTACCTCCAGCTGGTGCTCGGCTACTCCCCGCTCAAGGCCTCGCTGTGGTCGCTGGCCCCGATGCCCGCCATCGGTGTCGCGGTCGCCCTGTCGGCCTCGCTCGGCCGCAAGGTCCGCCCGGCCGTGCTCATCGGCTCCGCCCTGGTCATCATGGCCGCCGGCTTCGGCGTCCTGACCATGGTCGAGGTCGATTCCAACATCGCGGTCGTCCTCGTCGGCGTCGGCCTGCTGGCCGGCGGCATGGTGGCGTCGAAGACGCTGGCCGCCGAGATCGTGGTCACCTCGGCCCCGCCGGAGCAGGCCGGTTCCTCGGTGGCGACCTCCGAGACCTTCACCGAGTTCGGCATCGCCTTCGGCTTCGCCTCGCTCGGCTCCATCGGCTCCGCCGTCTACCGCGACGACATGGCCAAGGTCAGCCCCGAGGGCGTCACCGGCTCGGCGCTCGACTCGCTGCGCAGCACCATCGGCGGTGCGGCCGACGTGGCCGCCCACCAGTCGCAGCAGATCGGCGCCCAGGTGATCGACGCGAGCCGGGAGGCCTTCACGCATGGCCTCCAGGTGGCCTCGCTCGTCGGTGCGGGCCTGATGCTCCTCACCGCCCTGATCGCCGCCCTCCTGCTCCGCAAGACCCCGATCGAGGCGGCACTGCCCGGCTCGGTCGAGGCCGCCCAGTCGCAGGAGCCCCAGCACATCCCGACCACCGCGGGTGCGGCTTCCACCCCCGCCGCCGCACCGCACTCTTCGGTCGCCTATCACTGATCGACGACAGGCCCCGAAGGGCACGAAAGACGTCCGCCCCGACCACCAGAAGGTGGTCGGGGCGGACGTCTTTCGTGCCCGGACTCGCTGGACTGCGACGGCGGTTCACGGTGTGGCGACGACACCACGGTCGCTACGGGGAAGCTGTCCATCGAGCAAGCGGGCGAGGTCGTCACACGGCTTGTGGACGAAACACCGTGGCTTCAACGCGCGCTCGCCTCGCAGCTCGTGGAACAGCGCTACGCCTGCTCGGCGGCTCCATCGTCATGCTTCTGTGGCCCCGAACGCCCCTCGATGTCATACCACTTCGTGCTGTCCGAGGCCGATGTCCCGCACAGGTCACACAGCTCCGTCTCGGGTTCGACGTCCTGGTCGACCGGCTCTTCGCCCTCGTCACCGTTCCCACATCGCCACCGTGCGCTGCCGCTCCGGCGACGGGCAGGGGCTGGAAGGTGGATCGCGGCGCGCCGTGACGGTGTGTCTGGAGGACCGACACGGACGGGTGTGACTTGATCGTCGGAGGTCCTGCACAGGGACCGGAATATCAAACCCTTCCGCGGTGCCCTGGTTTCGGCATCCCTTCTCAAGGAGTCCCGAGCGTGAGACTGAGCCTGCAACGTGCGGCATCCCAGCGACGTGGAGCCGCAGCCACAGCCGAGAGGCTACGGCGCCCGGCCCGGCGTGCTGCTCTCCTGCTCGCCACGACGGCGCTGCCGGCGGCGCTGGTGGTCCCCATGGCCACGCCCGCCGAGGCGGCGCCCGTGACCGTTACCTTCAACGCCGGCGCCAACCAGCCGTTCGACGTCCCGTCCGGCGTCACCCAGCTGACCATCACCGCCACCGGCGCCGCAGGCGAGAACGCACCCGACGGAGGCGCGGGCGGGACCGGCGACACCGTCACCGGCACCGTCACCGTGCCGTCGGGCACCACCACGCTCTACGTCAACGTCGCCACGGGCGGGGGCGCGGGCGGCGGACCGGGGACTGCGGGCGGTGGTTCCAGCGACGTCCGCACCTGCAGCTCGGCCGGCCCCGGCTGCACCCTGACCGGCGTCGCCGCCACCGACCCCCGCCTGATCGTCGCGGGCGGCGGAGGCGGCGGGGGGAACGGCATCAGCGGATTTCCCCCCACCATTGGGGCCACCGGAGGAAACGCCGGCACCACCGGTCAGACCGGCGGCAGCGGCGGCGCCGGGGGCGGCGGGGGCGGAACCCAGACGACCGCCGGCTCCGGCGGAGCCACATGTACCCTCAGCCCCGGTTCGCCGGGCACCCCCGGCGCAGAGGGGGTCGGCGGCACCGGCGGAGCCAGCTTCGCCGCAGGCGGCGGCGGCGGAGCCGGCTGGTTCGGCGGCGGCGGAGGCGGGGGCTGCGGCACCCTCCAAATCGGTGGTGTGCAGGGGCCCGGTGGTGGCGGCGGCGGATCGGACCACGTTCCGACGGGTGGCACCTCCGCACCCGCGACCGGAGCGGCCGTGGTGACCATCACCTACGAAGCCGGGAGCACCGGGGGAGGCGGCGTGTCGATCCTGCCCATCAACCTCAGCGGCATCCTCCCGATGTTCAACAACATCAGCATCAACAACAACATCAAGAGCCCCGGCGCCACGAACAACACCACACAGGATTTCAACCTGAATGCACCCTGAGCATCCATCCGTCTGATGCGGGGCCAATGACAGCTCGCGGTTTCTCGCGAGCACAGCAGGCACACCTGATCAGCGGCTACCCATGGCGGTCTCGGCGGACACCGTCGCGACCGCCATGGATATTTCGGTCCGTCATCTGCGTCGCGCTTCCACGAGCAGGTACCCGAGGCTTTTCAGGCGCGGGGCAGCGCGGCGGGGCAGGACGCCTGACACCGTCACGGCCGCGTGACACGACTCGGCATGAGCCGGCGCCCACCGCTCGATCCGCGTATCGGCGATGCCGGGGAAGACCTCGCCGAGTGTCTGTGTCACCTGCTCCTGGGTGATCGTCACCGTGTCCGGCGTCGCGATCCGCGGCGTCTGCTGGTCCGCGAGGGGATCCTTGGCGACAGACGGCGACGCAATCAGCGCCAGCTCGTCCGCACACCACGTCACCGGCTCGCCGGGCTCGCGCCACGCCCTGATACCACTCGGGCAGCGACAGACAGGGAACGCGATGCCCTCCGCCGGAGCGGCACGTCCTCGGGCTGCCGTTCGTCACGATCCACAGCACGTCGAGCGCGGCCCCCCTGCTGGGCCGCCTGCTCCGGCAGGGTGGCCGGCTCAGCCCAGCAGGTCCTCGCCGGAGTTCTTGCGGATCAGGACCTCGATGCCGTCGAGGACGCGCTCCAGGCCGAAGGTGAAGTCGTCGTCCGTCTCCTGGAAGGTGCCGGCCTCGATCAGTTCGCGGACCGCGGGGAAGGTCTCCGCGTCGACGAACTTGTCCATCGCGCGGCCGTAGTTGGCCATGAGCTCCTCCTCGCTCTGGTCCTGGCTGGTCAGCGGCATGGACACCTGCGCGTTGTTGCGCACGTAGCCGACCATCAGCAGCATCACCGAGAGCTTCTCGTTCGGCGAGAGCCCGGTGCGGCCGAGCGTGCGCAGCCCGCATTCGAGCCAGCTCATCTGGCCCGGCTCCAGCGGCGGCCCGCTGACCGGGACCTGGAGCATCCACGGGTGGCGCCGGAAGATCTCCAGGAACGCGCGGGCCCACAGCTCCAGGCCGCCGCGCCAGTCCTTGTCGCTGCCTTCGAGCAGCGGCGGCTTGCCGTACGCCATGTCGACCATGAGCGAGTGGAGTTCGTCCTTGCTCGACACGTGCCGGTACAGGGACATCGTCGCGAAGTCGAGCCGCTCGGCCACCCGGGCCATCGACAGGGAACCCAGCCCGAACTGGTCCGCGTACTCGATGGCCGCCGTGACGATGCGTGCCGCGCTCAGGCCGGCGCGCGCTCCGCGCTGTTCCCGGCTGCGCAGCTCCCACAGCACGTCGATGCTGCCCGGCAGGCCGCTGCCCTCGTTGCTGGTCATGGAGCGTCCCGCCTTCATTCGTCCTCTTCACGGATTCGATGCGTATCACGCACGCATGGGTGACATGTTATGCGTCACCAGGCCGTTTTCCTGCACCCCGGCCGGGATACGGGAAAGGCTCCCGCCGCGTTCGGCGGGAGCCGGTACCCGGACCGGGGCCGGTCAGCCCAGGTGCGCGGAGATCTCCCCCAGGACGGCGCCCGCCTGGGAGTTGAGGTAGAAGTGGCCGCCGGGGTACGTGCGCAGCGCGTACGGGCCGGTGGTGTGCTGCTCCCAGGCGCGCGCCTCCTCGGGCGTCACGTGCGGGTCGCTGTCGCCGGTCAGGACGAAGAGCGGGCAGGTCAGCTGCGGGCCGGGCGCGTAGCGGTAGGTCTCGGCGGCCCGGTAGTCGGAGCGGATCGCCGGAAGGATCATGCGGACGATCTCCGGGTCGCCGAGGACCGCGGTGTCGGTACCGGCGAGGCGGGTGATGTCCGCGAGCAGGCCGTCGTCGTCGCGCAGGTGCACCCGCTCGTCGCGCACGGTGGACGGGGCGCGCCGACCCGAGGCGAACAGTCCGTGCAGGACGGTGCCCTCGGCCTCCAGCCGCCGGGCGACCTCGAACGCGAGGGTCGCTCCCATGCTGTGCCCGAAGAAGGTGACGGGCCGGTCGCACCACGGCCGCACCTCTTCGGCGAGGGCGTCCGCGAGTGCGGCGATGGAGTCGATGCAGGGCTCGTGGCGGCGGTCCTGCCGGCCCGGGTACTGGATCGCGAGGACGTCCACGCCCGGGGTCAGCGCGCGGGAGACGGGGAAGTAGAACGACGCCGAGCCGCCCGCGTGGGGGAAGCAGATCAGCCGGTGCGCGGCGTCCCGGCCGTCGGGGTGGAAGCGGCGCACCCACGCGCCGGTCTCCACGGGTGTCTGGGTGATGGTCATGCGGTGTACTCCTTCGTCCGTGGCCCGACCGCCGCCTGTCCGCGGATCAGCTCCGCGGTGACGGGGTCGAGCTCGCGGGGACCTGCGTCGAACTTGCACCGGACATGGAAGAGGTCGTTCATCAGGTCGGCCGAGCCGATCTTCCGCGACGGCCCGCGCTCGGCGATCCCGGCCAGCGGGAGCTTGCCGGTGTCGGCCCAGGCGAGGCGGCCGCGGGAGTCGATGTAGCTGCGCGCGCGGCCGGCGTTGTCCGGGTGCACGCAGTACGGGACGTCGAGGTAGCCGTGCCGGAACGCCTTGAGCAGGGCGCGCCCGAGGTCGTCGTCGAGGTTGAGGACGGCGTCCACCAGGGCGCGCGCCTCCTGGTAGGTCGGGGAGTCGAGGAAGACGTCGTCGGGTCCGCGGCCGGTGCGCAGCGCGGTCCGGCTGGCGTATTCGAGGGCCTGGACGTTCTCCGCGACGGTCGGGATGCGGCGGGCCTCCGCGGCCGTCTTGACGATGAGGCGTTCCGCGCCGGTGCTGACGGCGAGTTCGGCGGCGCTGCCGAGCAGCCCGTACGCACCGTGGTCGGTCTCGGGGTAGACGCCCATGTACGCGTAGATGACCACGTGCCAGTTGTCGATCGGCAGCAGTTCGGCGCTGAGCCGGCGCAGCGCGGTGACCGCCTCCCGGTCCTGGACCGGGTCGGTCTGCTGGGCGTAGCTCATCGAGACCGAGCGCAGCCCGTGCTGGGCGAAGAACATCGCTTCGAGGAAGCTGATGGCGACGAGCTGGCTGGGCGGGCACAGCTGGCCCATCATGCAGCCGCCGAAGGTCTCCAGGTGCGGTTCGATGCCCACGTCCTGCATGCGGACGTACAGGTCGCAGCAGTCCTCCCAGTTGCGGATGGCGTCCGCGAGCGGGGTGCGCCCGTAGGGCAGGCAGTAGGAGACCGGGCCGCCCTCGGTGGCGTTGAGGTCCAGCCGCATCATCGCCCGGAAGATGTCGATGGGCGTGGCCGAGCCGTGCCGGACCTGGACGGGGAACCCCGCGTCGCGGACGCCGCCGAGCACGGCGGCGGTGGTGGCCGGCGGGTGGCTGACGACCGGGTAGCCGTTGAGGTCGATGCCGTCGCGCAGGGCGGTCTCGACGGCCTCCAGGTTTCCGACGCGGGTGTAGCTGTCGAGGGTGAGGGTGCCGACGGTGGCGGCGTCGGCGGCCTTGGTGGCGACGAGCCCGGTGCGCATCCGGCCGGGGTCCCCGAAGCCCATGCGGGGCTGGACGACCAGGCGGCCGTTGCCGCCCTCCCTGCGGACGAACTCCCCGAAGTCGACGGGGGCCGGGCCGGCGGGCCGCCCTTCGCGGACGGCGGCGGGTTCACTCATGCGGAGACCCGGGCGTGGTCCACGGCGCGCTGCGGCGCGGGCGGCAGCGTGGCGAGGAACGCGTGGAACGCGGCGATCGGGTCCTGGCCGTCCTCGAACACGGCGTCGAAGCCCGCGGTCATCAGCTCGTTCGTGCGGCTGGCGCCCTCGCCGCCGTCGGTGCCGAGCTTGCCGCCGATGACGATCGGGGTCGCGGCGAGCGGGGTGCAGTCCCGGAGCCGGCCGATGACCCGCATGCCGTCCTGGTAGCCGTGGCCGTTGACACTGCTGATCACGATCATCTCGGGGTTGCGGTCGCGGCACTCGGAGACGAGCAGCTCGTCGGGTACGCAGGGGCCGAGGTTGACCACGTCGTATCCGCACTCCTCGATGAGCAGCTGGAGGAAGACGAGGTTCCAGGTGTGGGAGTCGGAGGCCAGGGTGGTCACGATCACGGTCCCCTTCGACCGTTCGACGAACGCCTCCGCGGTTCTCGCGGGCAGGTCACGCATCATCGCCCTCCTCGGTCCGGTACGTGCGTACGTGCTCGATGCGCGAGACCGAGACGACCTTGCCGCCGGACACGGCGACCTCGGTCGGGGCCGGGCGCCCGAGGAACATCAGCAGGCTCGACGTGGGCCCGTACGCACCGGCGTTGGGGATGCGGACGAAGTCGCCCTCCTCCAGCAGGGGCAGGTCGATGCCCCGGCCGAGGACGTCACCCGGGGTGCACAGCGGGCCGACCAGGCTCGCCTTCTCCGTCTCGGCGTCCGCCTCGACCTGCACGGACACCGGCAGCAGCCGGCCGAGGCCGGACATCCCGCCGAAGGTGTTGATGCCGGCGTCGAGGATGACGAACTTCTTGCCCCGGCTGACCTTGACGTTGCTGACGCGGGCGACGAGCGTCCCGCTGTCGCCGGACAGGTAGCGGCCGGACTCGACGGCGAGCCGCGGTGCGCCTTCGCGCCACTGCGGGAAGTGGACGTCGAGCGAGGCCTCCAGCTCGGTGCGGAGCTTGGGGTAGCGGGCCCGCTCGCCGTGCTGCGCGTACGGGACGGAGAAGCCGCCGCCGATGTCGAGCAGGCGCAGCGGGACGCCCAGGTCGTCCTGGATGGCGGCGGCCACGCGGATGGTGTGGGTGAGTTCGCCGATGAGGGACTCCTCGTCGGCGGCGTTGCTCTGCGAGAAGAGGTGGAGTCCGGCGATGCGGGTACCGGGCACCGAGCGCAGCTGCTCGGCGATCCCGGGGACGGTTTCGCTGTCGATGCCGAACTGGGTGGGGGCGCCGGTCATCCGGATGCTGGTGGTGGCGCTGGCCGAGGCGCTGTTGATGCGCAGCAGGCAGTCGGCGACGGTGTCGTGTTCGAGGGCGGCGCCGCCGATGTGCTCCAGGTCGCTCAGGGACTCGGCGGAGAAGGTGCGCACGCCGGCCACGATGGCCTCGTACAGCTCCTCGGGGGTCTTGCCGGGCCCGGTGTAGAGGATGTCGGAGCCCGGGTAGCCGGCTTCGAGCGCTGCGGCGAGCTCACCGGTGGAGCTGATCTCGGCCTTGCAGGCGGGGCCTTCGCCGTCGCGCAGTGCCCGGACGAGGTCGACGTGCGGGTTGGCCTTGAAGGCGTAGAACACCTCGAAGCCCTCGGGCAGCCAGCCGAACAGGTCCCGGCGGGCGGCGCGGGCGCGGTCGAGGTCGTAGACGTAGAGGGGCGTGCCGTACTGGCGGGCGAGCTCGGTCGGCTCCATGGACGGGAAACTCACTTTCCACTTCCTTCGAGCAGCAGGGCCAGCTCTTTGCGGGCGTTCTTGCCGTGCTGGGTGAGCGGGAACTCGCTCAGCACGCGGACGATCGCCGGGACCTTGGCGGGCTCCAGTCGCTGGGCCACGCCCCTCAGCACCTCGGCGGGGGTCAGGTCGCCCTCCACGAAGAGGGCGAGGTCGTGCTTGTCACCGGGCGCCAGGGCGGCCGCGGCACGGACTCCGGGGATGTCCATGGCGGCGCCCTCGATTTCGAGGGTGCTCATCCGCAGGCCCTTGCGCTTGAACATGTCGTCGCGGCGGCCCTCGAAGTAGAGGTAGCCATCGGCGTCGAGGTGGCCGTAGTCCCCGGTGTGCAGGCTGCGCTGCCCGCTGGCGGGGTCGGTGCGGAAGGTGTTGGCGGTGATCTCGGGGCTGTTCCAGTAGCCGGGCATCACGTGCGGGCCGACGGCGACGATCTCGCCGACCTCGCCGGCGGGCAGCTCGTTGCCGTCCGCGTCGACGATCAGGACGCGGGTGCCGGGCAGGGGAAGGCCGACGGCGCCGGGGCGCTCGCGGTCCTCCTCGGGCGGCATCACGGTGATGCGCTTGGCCTCGGTCTGGCCGTACTGGCGGACCACGCGGGCTCCAGGGAAGTGCTCGCGCAGCGCGTCGATGGTGGCCGGCGGCAGGGCGGCGCCGGTATTGGTGAACATCCGTACCGGGGCCTGCGGCTCGGCGTCCCGCTTCGCCAGGCTGACGATCATGGAGGCGAAGGAGGGGACGATGGGGACCACCGTCGCACCGGTCTCGCGCATCCGGCGCACCAGCGTGAGGTCGGAGTCCTGGTCGGCGAGGACGATCTCGCAGCGCGCGATGCAGGTCATGACGACCTTGTAGAGGCCGTAGTCCCAGGACATCGGGAAGCGGCAGAAGACGATGTCGTCCGACCGGTACCCGAGTGCCTCGGTCAGCGCCCGGGAGGCGAACGCCACCTGGGCGTGCGGGCAGACGACGCCCTTGGGGGCGGCGGTGCTGCCGGAGGTGTAGATGAGGGTCGCCACGTCTTCGGGGCGTACCTCGCAGGTGGTGCGGGCGCCGCGGGCGCGCAGTTCCTCGACCTCGGCCCACACGTCGGCGAGCAGGTGCACCGCGCCGACCGCCTCCCGCAGGCCCGCTGCGGTCTCGGCGGAGCCGATGGCCAGCTTGGGCCCGGCGTTCTCGCTGACCTGGCGCAGGTGGTACGGCTTCATCGTGGGGTTGAGCGGTACGAACACCGCTCCGGCCCGCGCGGCCCCGTAGAACATGGCGGCCAGCTCACGGCTGGTCGGCAGCTGCAGGACGACGGGATCGCCGACGCCCATGCCGCGGCCGGCGAGCCAGGCGGCGAACGCCTGGCTGTACTCGTCGAGCTGCCGGTAGGTCCAGGCACCCGCGGCGTCGCGGATGGCGGGGGCGTCCGGGGCCGCCGCTGCGGCTGCGTCCAAAAGTCCGTGGACGGTTTCGCCCCGGGACGGTCCGGGAGTAATTCCGGTTGTTCCGGATTCTTCACGTATCGAATACGAGAGGCTGACCAACGCCCCACTCCTGCCTCTTCGAGTTGTGGCTCGGTTCGTCCCCCCGTGGAAACCGGCTGGAAAAGAGCCGAGGGAGACAGGACATCCTTCTTTTCAGGTGCCGCTTGAATTCAGACTGAGTGCGGTTGGAACGACCGGGCAATGTGGTCGATCACGACCCTCCGGACGTCGTCCGCGTGTTCGTTCAGGAAGAAGTGCCCCCCGGTGAAGACGGTGAGGGTGAACGGCCCGGCGGTGTGTTCCCGCCAGGCGGCGGCCTCGTCGGTGCTCACGTGCGGGTCCTCGGTCCCGGTCAGCACGGCGATCGGCGTGCACAGCGGCGGTCCGGGGCGCCAGCGGTAGCTCTCGGCGGCCTTGTAGTCGCTGCGGATGGTGGGAAGGATCATGCGGACGAGCTCGGGGTCGTCCAGGACGGCCGCGTCGGTGCCCTGGAGGCGCAGGATGCCGGCGACGAGTTCCTCGGCGGTCTCCGCCCGCTCCGTCCCCGCGCGGCCCGCCCGGCCGCGGGCCCGGGACGGGGCGCGCATGCCGGAGACGACGAGCCCGGCCGGCGGCCGGCCCTGCTCCTCCAGGCGGCGGGCGGTCTCGAAGGCGACCATGGCGCCCATGCTGTGCCCGAACAGGGTCACCGGCCGGTCGGACCGGGCCAGGACCTCCTCGGTGGCGTGCGCGGCGAGCGTCTCGATGTCCTCGATGCAGGCCTCCGTACGGCGGTCCTGGCGCCCGGGGTACTGCACGGCCAGGACGTCGACGTCCGGCGCGAGCGCCCGGGCCATCGGGAAGAAGAACGTGGCGGCGCCGCCCGCGTGCGGGAAGCAGACGAGGCGGTGGGGAGCGTCCGGCGAGGGCTGGAACCGCCGGATCCATGCGCTGGTGCCCTGGAGCGTTTCCGTCATGACTCTTCGACTTCCCTTCCCGGCAACCGGGCGGTATCCCGTTGCCCTCGTCCCATCGAAACGGCGCCCGGGCCCGCGCCGCCATTGCCGCCGCCCCCTGTGACCACCCTTCACCACCCCTAATTTCGGCCGGTCCCCGCCATTCCCACCAGGGGCGCGGCGGCTTAGGGGTTTTCAGCAGGGGTGAAGGACAGCAGCCTGAATGAGGTGAACTCCGGTTGGGGGTCCCTCCGGATGGGGGCACCTCCCAGCTGGGGGAGAGTCTGGGGGAGGAATGCGCAGGCGTTTTCCGTGACGCGGTGACGCACCTGTGCGTGCGCCCTCCCACTGCCACCGGCTGAGCCCGAGCCCGACCACGACCCACGCGATCGATCCAGGCCGTGACCGCACACCAGGTGCGGGGCGGATGAGAGAGGGACCCATGACGGAACTCATCCATGCGCAGTCGGAGACGACGGTCCGCCCGTTTCCGCTGGCGCGCACCGGCTGTCCGATGCAGCCGGCTCCCGAGTACGCCGTGCTGCGCGAGACGGAGCCGGTCTCCCGTGTGAAGCTGACGTTCAACGGCCGTGAGGCCTGGCTGCTGACCCGGTTCGAGGACATGCAGCAGATGCTGCGCGACCCCCGTTTCCAGTCGGACATCGCCGACCCCGGCTACCCGCTCCAGTTCGGTTTCCCGTTGGAGCTGCTGGAGCAGGGCATCGTGCAGCGGACCCTGTTCCACATGGACCCGCCCGTGCACACCCAGCACCGCATGATGCTGATGCCGGAGATGACCGCCAAGAAGGTCGAGGCCATGCGGCCCCGCACCCAGGAGATCGTCGACGAGCTGATCGACGCGATGCTCGCCCAGGGCGGCCCGGTCGACATCATCTCCGCGCTGACGATGCCGCTGCCGTCCGTCGCGATGACCGAGCTCCTCGACGTGCCGCGCGACCAGACGGACCTCTTCTACCGCTGGATCACCTCGCTGGTGACCCAGGGCACCCCGGAGGAGCACGCCGCCGCCAACACCGAGGTCGAGATCCTGCTGCACCGGCTGATCGCCGAGCGCACGGAGAACCCCGGTGACGACCTGATCAGCAGCCTGATCCTGCGCAACCAGGAGCGCGGCGGCGACCTCGGCCCCACCGACATCAGCGCCCTCGTGCGCACGATGATCGCCGGCGGCCACGAAAGCACCATGAACGGCATGACCATGGCCGTCCTGGTGCTGCTCAGCCACCCCGAGCAGGCGGCCCTGCTGCGCGAGAACCCGGAGCTCGCCGGCCAGGCCGTCGACGAACTGATGCGCTTCTCCAGCGTCGCCGACCACGGCACCGTCCGGGTCGCGAAGGAGGACGCGGAGATCGGCGGCCAGCTGATCCGCAAGGGCGAGGGCGTCATCTGCTCGCTGACCGCGGCCAACCACGACCCGAGCGTCTTCGCGGACCCGAACACCCTCGACTTCCACCGCAAGGAGGCCGCGCAGAACATCGCGTTCGGCTACGGCCACCACCGCTGCGCCGGCCAGGTCCTGGTCCGGATGCAGATGGAGGTCGTGTTCACGACGCTGCTGCGCCGCATCCCCGGGCTGCGCCTCGCCAAGCCGGTGGAGGAGCTCCCCTTCAAGGAGAAGGCGCTCATCGACGGCCTGCACGAACTGCCGGTCACCTGGTAACGGAGAGGACGAAGATGCTGCAGGTCATTATCGACAAGGACGTCTGCGTCGCCTGTGGGGCCTGTGTGCTCTCGGGTCCGGACGTCTTCGACCAGAACGAGGACGGCCAGGCCGTCCTCGTCGTCGACGAACCCGGCGAGTCGCTGCGCGACCAGATCCTGGAGTCCATCGAGGCGTGCCCGGTGCAGGCCCTGAGCCTCGTCGAGCACGCGGCGGCCGCGGCCGAGTGACCCCACCCGCTTGGACGACCGGGGGCGGGTCCCCGCCCGGGAACCGCCCCTGATCCGTCGCCCGAGCCGTTCGGACGGCCATCCCCCGTCCGCCCGAACGGACCCGGCCGTCCGTCCGGAGACGCCCCGTCGTCTCCGGGCGGACGGCGAGCTTGTTGACGCTCCGTCACATCGGAGTCCTTTCGAACGTCTTTACGTCTTTACGTCCTTTCGTCCGCTGCGGACAACGAGTGTGTGGAGTGCAGATGACTGAGCCCGGAAACTTTGTCTCCGGCACCGACGGTGTGCCGACCGGTCACACCGCGGCGGACGCGGCGACGGAGTCCGCGCTCGTGCGTGACCTCGGAGCGCTTCCGACGGCCGAGCAGACCCACGTCCTGCTCGACCTGGTACGCGATCACGCGCTCGCCGTGCTGCGGTCGAAGTACGCCGACGCCCCGGACGCCCCGGCGGACCTGCCCGTGTCGGTCGACCCCGACCGGTCCTTCAAGGACCAGGGCCTCGACTCCGTCGCCCTGCTGGAGCTCCAGGTCCGGCTGAACACGGCCACCGGCCTGGCCCTGCCGCCGACCGTCGCCTTCGACCACCCGTCCCCGGCCGAACTCGCCGCCCACCTGCGCACCGAGGTCCTGGGCCTGTCGGACCGCCCCGAAGCACCGGTGCGCGCGGTGGCCGTGTCGGACGAGCCCATCGCCATCGTCGGCATCGGCTGCCGCTACCCGGGCGGGGTCGCCTCTCCGGAAGACCTGTGGCGCCTGGTCAGCAACGGCGAGCACGTACGGGACGAGTTCCCCGCCGACCGCGGCTGGGACCTGGAGGCCCTGTTCTCCGACGACCCGTCGACGCCCGGCACCACCTACGTGCGCCACGGCGGGTTCCTGCCCGACGCCGCCGAGTTCGACGCGGACTTCTTCGGGATCAGCCCGCGCGAGGCCCTCGCGATGGACCCGCAGCAGCGCCTGGTGCTGGAGACCGTGTGGGAGGCCGTCGAGCGGGCCGGCATCGACCCCGCCACGCTGCGCGGCACCGAGGCGGGCGTGTTCATCGCCGCCGAGCCGCAGGAGTACGCGATGCGGCTGCACGAGGCCCCGGACGGCCTCGACGGCTACCTGCTGAGCGGCAACGCCCCCAGCGTCATCTCCGGCCGCGTCTCCTACGTCCTCGGGCTCGCAGGTCCGGCCCTCACCGTCGACACCGCCTGCTCCGGCTCCCTCGTCGGCATGCACCTGGCGGTCCAGTCGCTGCAGCGCGGCGAGTGCACGCTCGCGCTGGCCGGCGGTGTGGCCGTCATGGGCAGCCCCGGCACCTTCACCGCCTTCAGCCGGCAGCGCGGCCTCGCGCCCGACGGCACCGTCAAGGCCTTCGCGGCCGCCGCCGACGGCACCGCCTTCGCCGAAGGCGTCGGCGTGTTCGTCCTGGAGCGGCTGTCCGACGCGCAGCGCAACGGCCACCCGGTGGTCGGTGTCATCCGCGGCTCCGCCCTCAACCAGGACGGCGCCTCCAACGGCCTGACCGCGCCCAGCGGCCGCGCCCAGCAGCAGGTCATCCGGCAGGCCCTCGCCAACGCCGGGCTGACCGGCGAGCAGGTCGACGCGGTCGAGGCGCACGGCACGGGCACCACCCTCGGCGACCCGATCGAGGCGCAGGCGCTGCTCGCCACGTACGGCAAGGGCCGCCCCGCGGACCGGCCGCTGTGGCTGGGCTCCGCCAAGTCGAACATCGGGCACACCCAGGCGGCGGCCGGCTCGGCCGGCGTCATCAAGATGCTGATGGCGATGCGGCACGACGAGCTGCCCCGCACGCTGCACGTGGACGAGCCCACCCCCAACGTCGACTGGTCGGCCGGCGAGGTCCGCCTGCTGACCGAGTCCGTCGCCTGGCCGAAGGGCGAGGAGCCCCGCCGCGCCGGCGTCTCCTCCTTCGGTGTCAGCGGCACCAACGCGCACGTCATCATCGAGGAGGCGCCCGCCGCCGACCCGACGGAGCCCGCCGATGCCGCCGACGCCCCGGCCGCCCCCGTGCTGCTGCCGGTCTCCGCCGCGAGCGGGACCGCGCTGCGCGCCCAGGCCGCCCGGCTGCTGGCCCGCGCCGAGGAGGAGGACGCGCCGGCCGCGGCCGACCTCGGCTACTCCCTCGCCACGACCCGCGCCCGCCTCGCCCACCGCGCGGTCATCTCCGCCGAGGGCCGCGACGAGGTGCTGGCGGGCCTGCGCGCCCTGGCCGACGGCCAGGAGTCCCCGTACGTCTTCCCGGGCACCGCCGACGGCGGCCGCCTCGCGTTCCTCTTCACCGGACAGGGCAGCCAGCGCGCCGCCATGGGCCGCGGCCTGTACGACAGCCAGCCGGTGTTCGCCGCCGCCCTGGACGAGGCGATCGGCTACCTCGACCTCCAGCTGGACCGGCCGCTCCACGAGATCCTGTTCGCCGCCGAGGACACCGCCGACAGCGCCCTGCTGAGCGAGACGGTGTACGCGCAGGCGACCCTCTTCGCCGTCGAGGTGGCCCTCTTCCGGCTGCTGGAGTCCTGGGGCGTGCGCCCCGACTACGTGGCCGGGCACTCCATCGGCGAGCTGGCCGCCGCACACGTCGCGGGCGTGCTGTCGCTGGACGACGCCGCCACCCTGGTCGCCGCGCGCGGCCGCCTCATGCAGGAACTGCCCAAGGGCGGCGCCATGATGGCGGTGACGGCCTCCGAGGAGACGGTCGCCCCGCTGCTGGCGTCCGTCGCCGACCGGGTGGCCGTCGCCGCGGTCAACGGGCCGGCGTCCGTGGTCATCTCCGGCGAGGCCGACGCCGTCGCCGCGGTCGCCGCGCAACTGGAGGCCGACGGGCACCGCACCAAGCAGCTGCGGGTGAGCCACGCCTTCCACTCGCCGCTCATGGAGCCGATGCTGGAGGAGTTCCGCCGGATCGCCGAGATCCTCGACTACCGCGCCCCGCGCATCCCCCTGGTGTCGACGCTGACCGGGCGCGCCGCGACGGCCGCCGAGCTGTGCTCGCCGGAGTACTGGGTGCGGCACGTCCGCGAGGCCGTCCGCTTCGACGACGGGGTGCGCCGCCTCGCCGAGCTCGGCGCCACCACGTTCCTGGAGATCGGCCCCGACCCCGTCCTGTCGGGCCTGGGCCGCGACTGCCTCGAAGCCCTCGGCGGCGCACCGGTGTTCGTCGCCGCGCTGCGCCGCGGCCACGACGACCTGCGGCAGCTGTCGGCCGCCCTGGCCACCGCGCACGCCCGCGGTGCGCGGGTGGACTGGGAGGCGTACTACGCCGGCAGCGGCGCCCGCCGCGCCGAGCTGCCGACGTACGCGTTCCAGCGCGAGCGCTACTGGCTGGCCGCCCCCGTCTCCCGCAGCGACGCCGCCGGGCTCGGGCAGGTGGCCGCAGACCACCCGCTGCTGGGTGCGGTCGTGTCCCTCGCCGACACCGGCGCCTCGGTGCTGACCGGGCGGGTGTCGGCGCGCTCGCAGCAGTGGCTGGCCGACCACGTGATCGCCGGCAGCACCCTGCTGCCGGGTACGGCGTTCGTCGAACTCGCGCTGCGTGCGGGCGAGGAGACCGGCTGCGAGCGCCTCGACGAGCTGATCATGGAGGCTCCGCTGCTGCTGCCCGCGACGGGCGGGGTGGCGCTCCAGATCGTGGTCGAGGCCGCCGGCGACGACGGCCGCCGCCCGATCGCCTTCTACTCGCGCGACGAGGACGCCCCGGCCGACGCGCCGTGGACCCGCAACGCCTCGGGCGTGCTGGCCGCCGCTGCGGCCTCCGCCCCCGCCTCCGCCGAGCCGTTCGACACGACCGTGTGGCCGCCGCGCGGCGCCCGGCCCGTCGACACCGCACGCCTCTACGAGGACATGGCGGAGCAGGGGTACGGCTACGGCCCCGCGTTCCACGGCCTGAGGGCCGTCTGGCAGGGCGACGGCGTCGCCTACGCCGAGGTCGCGCTGCCGGCCTGCGTCGTGGACCAGGCCTCCGCGTTCGGGCTGCACCCGGCGCTGCTCGACGCCGTCCTGCAGGCCACCGACTTCGCCTCCCCCGAGCCCGTCGCCGACGGCCCGCGGCTGCCCTTCGCCTGGTCGGGCGTCTCCCTGACCGCGGCCGGCGCCTCCGCGCTGCGGGTCCGGATCACCGCGACCGGCGCCGACTCCGTCGCGATCGACCTGGCGGGAGCCGACGGCCTGCCCGTCGCCTCCGTCGAGTCGTTCACGGTCCGCCCCGTCACCGCCGAGCAGCTGCGCCCGCAGGCCCACGACGCGCTGTTCCACCTCCGCTGGACCTCCCGGCCGCTGCCCGCGCCGCACGAGGACGCGCCCGCCGCCGTCGCCCACCACGCCCTCCGGGGCGCCGCGGGCGACGTACCCGCGCAGGTGCGCGCCGTCGCCGGGGACGTCCTGACCGCGCTCCAGCAGTGGCTGGACGACGAGCGGTCGGCCACCGGCCGGCTGGTCGTCCTGACCCGCGGGGCGCTCGCCGTCACCCCGGGCGAGGACATCGACCTGTCCCAGGCACCGGTGTGGGGCCTGGTGCGCTCCGCGCAGGCCGAGAACCCGGGCCGGTTCGTCCTGCTGGACACCGACGGCTCGCTGGAGCCGGACGAGCTGCTGCGGATCGCCGCGGCCCTCGACGAGCCCGAGGCGGCCGTCCGCGGCGGCGAGCTGTACGTGTCCCGGCTGGCGACACTGCCGTCGGCCGACCCGCAGCCCTCGCCGTGGGGCCCGCAGGGCACCGTACTGATCACCGGCGGCACCGGCGGGGTCGGCGCCGCCGTCGCCCGCCACCTCGTCACCGAGCACGGCGTACGCCACCTGCTGCTGACCGGCCGCCGCGGCGGGGACGCCCCCGGCGTGCGCGAGACCGCCGAGGAGCTGACCGGGCTCGGCGCCCGGGTGACCGTCGCCGCGTGCGACGCGTCCGACCGGGACGCCGTGGCCGCATTGCTCGCCGCGATACCCGCCGACCGACCCCTGACCGCCGTCGTGCACGCGGCCGGTGTCATCGACGACGCACTCGTCGGCTCGCTCGACGCCGGACGGCTGGACACGGTCCTGCGGCCCAAGGCCGACGGGGCGTGGAACCTGCACGAGCTGACGCAGGGGCTGGACCTGTCCGCCTTCGTCCTCTTCTCGTCCACGGCGACGCTCCTCGACGGCGCCGGCCAGGGCAACTACGCGGCCGCCAACGTCTTCCTGGACGCGCTGGCCGCCACCCGCCGCGCCGCCGGACTCCCGGCGACCTCCCTCGCCTGGGGTCTGTGGACCGGCGTCGGCGGCATGGGCGGACAGCTCGACGAGGCCGCCCTGCGCCGCATCGAGCGCCTCGGCCTCCAGGTGCTGTCCCCCGCAGAGAACCTCGCGCTGCTCGACGGCGCGCTCACCGCGACCGGCGGCGAAGCCGCCGTCGTACCCGTCCGGTTCAACCTGCGCACGCTCCAGGCGCGGGCCGCCGAGGTCCCGTCCGTCCTGCGCGGCCTGGTCCGCCCCGCCCGCCGCAGTGCGGGCACCGGCGCCGTCCCCGTCGAGCAGTCCCTGGCCCGCCGGCTGGCCGGCCTCTCCCGCGCCGAGCGCGGCGAGGCCCTGCTGGACCTCGTCCGTACGCAGGTCGCGGCCGTCCTCGGCCACGAGAGCGGCGACCGCATCAACCCGACGCGCGCGTTCAACGAGATGGGCTTCGACTCGCTCGCAGCCGTCGAGCTCCGCAACCGGCTCAGCTCGGCCATCAGCATCCCCCTGGCCGCCACCCTCATCTTCGACTACCCGTCGCCGAGCGCGCTCGCCGACCACCTGGCGGCCAAGCTGGGCGACCCGGGCAAGGAGGCCCGCCGCACGGCGCCCGCCACCGCACCCGTCCCGGCCGACGACGACCCGATCGTGGTCGTCGGCATGGCCTGCCGCTACCCGGGCGGCGTCTCGACGCCGGACGACCTGTGGCAGCTCGTCCAGGGCGGCGTCGACGCCGTCGGCTCGTTCCCGACCGACCGCGGCTGGGACTCCGACATCCACGACCCGGAGCCGGGCAAGCCCGGCAAGAGCCTCAGCGACAAGGGCGGGTTCCTCTACGAGGCCGCCGAGTTCGACGCCGAGTTCTTCGGGATCAGCCCGCGCGAAGCGCAGGCCATGGACCCGCAGCAGCGGCTGCTCCTCGAAGTCTCCTGGGAGACGTTCGAGCGGGCCGGCATCGACCCGCACGACCTGCGCGGCAGCGACACCGGCGTGTTCGCCGGCGTGATGTACCACGACTGGGGTCTGCGCCTGGGCCCGCTGCCCGAGCAGCTCGCCGGCTACCACGGCAACGGCAGCCTCGCGAGCGTGGTCTCCGGCCGCGTCGCGTACGCGCTCGGCCTCGAAGGCCCCGCGGTGACCGTGGACACGGCGTGCTCCTCGTCCCTGGTCGCCATGCACTGGGCGGCGCAGGCACTGCGGCGCGGCGACTGCGGGCTCGCCCTCGCGGGCGGCGTGACCGTCATGTCCACCCCGGACACCTTCATCGACATGAGCCGGCAGGGCGGCCTGGCCGCCGACGGCCGGTGCAAGTCCTTCGGCAGCGGCGCCGACGGCACCGGCTGGGGCGAGGGCGTCGGCCTGGTGCTCCTGGAGCGGCAGTCCGACGCCGAACGCAACGGCCACCGCATCCTCGGTGTCCTGCGCGGTTCCGCGGTCAACTCGGACGGCGCGTCCAACGGTCTGACCGCCCCGAACGGCCCGTCGCAGCAGCGCGTCATCCGCCGTGCCCTCCAGGACGGCGGCCTGAGCGCCGCCGACGTCGACGTCGTCGAGGGCCACGGCACCGGCACCACGCTGGGCGACCCGATCGAGGCGCAGGCCCTGCTCGACACGTACGGCCAGGAGCGCCCGCAGGACGGCCGGCCGCTGCTGCTCGGCTCGATCAAGTCCAACATCGGCCACACGCAGGCCGCCGCCGGTGTCGCGGGCGTCATCAAGATGCTCCAGGCCATGGAGCACGGCGTCCTGCCGAAGACCCTGCACGCCGACGAGGCCTCCCCCCAGGTCGCCTGGGACGCGGGCGCGGTGGAGCTGCTGACCGACGCGGTCGAGTGGCCCGCGGGCGGGCGCCCGCGCCGCGCGGGCATCTCGTCCTTCGGCATCAGCGGTACGAACGCCCACCTCATCCTCGAAGAGCCGCCGGTGGCGGCCCCGGCCGAGGCTTCCGGAGAGGCCCCCGAGGCCGCCGCCGGACCGGTCCCGTGGGTGGTGTCCGGGCGGACGGCGCAGGCCGTGCGGGCGCAGGCGGCGCGACTGGTCGCGCACCTGGAGACCTTGGACGAGGCGGACCTCGCCGTGACGGGCCGGGCGCTGGCCACGCGGCGCGCCCGGCTGGGCGAGCGGGCCGTCGTCGTGGGTGAGACCCGCGAGGAGCTCCTCGCCGGCCTGACGGCCCTCGCCGAGGGGGCCACGGCCCCGGGCGTGGTGCAGGGTCAGGTACGGGAGGGCAAGTCGGCCTTCCTGTTCACGGGCCAGGGCGCGCAGCGTCTGGGCATGGGCCGTGAACTGCACGCCGCGTTCCCCGTGTTCGCGGAGGCCCTCGACGAGGTCGTCGCGGCGTTGGACGCGCACCTGGACACCCCCCTCTACGAGGTGATGTGGGGCGAGAACGAGGCCCTGCTGAACAGCACCGCGTTCACGCAGCCCGCCCTCTTCGCGATCGAGACGGCCCTGTTCCGGCTCGTCGAGTCCTGGGGCGTCCGGCCGGACTTCCTGGCGGGCCACTCCATCGGTGAGATCAGCGCAGCGCACGTGGCCGGGGTCCTGTCCCTGGAGGACGCGGCCCGTCTGGTCACAGCGCGCGGTCGTCTGATGCAGGCGCTGCCCGCGGGCGGCGCGATGGCGGCGATCGAGGCCACCGAGGAGGAAGTCCTCCCGCACCTCACCGACTCCGTCGGCATCGCCGCGATCAACAGCCCGCGTTCGATCGTGGTGTCCGGCACCGAGGAGGCCGTCGAGGCGATCCGGGGCGCGTTCACGGAGCAGGGCCGCAAGACGACCCGGCTGCGCGTCTCGCACGCCTTCCACTCACCGCTCATGGACCCGGCACTCGCCGAGTTCCGCGCCGTCGCCGAATCCGTGACCTACGCACCCGCGCAGATCCCGGTCGTCTCCGGCGTCCACGGGAAAATCAGCCAGGACTGGGGCACCCCGGAGTACTGGACCCGCCACCTGCGCGAAGCCGTCCGCTTCTCCGACACCGTCCAACACCTGCACGCCAAGGGCGTCCAGACGTTCCTGGAGCTCGGCCCCGACGCCATCCTCACCGCCCTCACCCGGACCACCCTCGACGCCGCTCTCGACGCCGAAGGTGACACCGAGGCGCCGGTCGTCGAGCCGGTGCTGCGCAAGAACCGCCCCGAGGCGCAGACGCTCCTGACCGCCGTCGCGCAGCTGCACACCACCGGTACGCCGATCGACTGGGCGGCCTTCTACCGGGCCGCCGAGGACCGCTGGTCCGATCTGCCGACGTACGCCTTCCAGCACCAGCGGTACTGGCTGGAGGGCGCGGCGGCCGGCGGCGGTGCCGGGCTCGGCTCCGCCGGTCTCGAATCCGTCGGGCACCCGCTGCTCAGCGCCGCGATCGCCGCCGCCGACTCCGGCGAAGTCGTCCTGACCGGGCGCCTGTCGGTCGACACCCAGCCCTGGCTGGCCGACCACGACGTCCTCGGCTCGATCCTGCTGCCGGGCACCGGCTTCGTAGAGCTGGCCGTCCGCGCCGGCGACCAGGTCGGCTGCGACCGGATCGAGGAGCTGCTCCTCGAAGCACCGCTGATCGTGCCCGCCCGCGGTGGCGTGGCCCTCCAGGTGCGGGTCGGTACCCCGGACGCCTCCGGCGCCCGGTCGGTCTCCGTCCACTCCCGCGGCTCCGCCCCGGACGCCCCGTGGACCCGCCACGCGTACGGCACGGTGGTCCCGGGTGCGCCGGCTCCCGCGTTCAACCTGTCCCAGTGGCCGCCGGCCGGTGCGACCGCGCTCGACGTCAACGGCGCGTACGACCGGCTGCTGGAGCGCGGGTACGCGTACGGCCCGGTGTTCCAGGGCCTGAAGGCCGCCTGGATCCGGGGCGACGACGTGTTCGCCGAGGTGGCGCTGCCCGAGTCGGCGCACGCCGACGCCGCGCAGTTCGGTCTGCACCCGGCCCTCCTCGACGCCGCGATGCACGCGGACCTGCTCGGCGGCAACGGCGCCGCCGAGGGGGCTACGCTGCTTCCGTTCTCCTGGAACGGGGTCACCCTGCACGCGGCCGGTACGTCCGTGCTGCGGGTGCACATCCGCCGCGTCCGTGGCGACGAGGTGTCGGCGATCATGGTCGCCGACGAGACGGGTGCACCTGTGGCGACCGTGGAGTCGCTGGTGTCGCGTCCGGTCTCCGAGGCGCAGCTCGCGGCGGCATCCGGTGACGCGTCCGCCTCCCTGCACCGCGTCGAGTGGTTGCGTACGGCTCCGAGCGGAGCCGAAGCGGCCGAAGCCGCCGTGTGGTTCGCCCCCGTCCCGGCCGGCGACGACGCCGCGGCCCGGGTGCGTGCGGTGGTGCCCGAGGTGCTCGCGAAGGTCCAGGGCTGGCTGGTCGATCCGGAGTCCGGATCCGCCCGCCTCGCGGTGGTCACCCGCGGCGGTGTCGCCGTCCTGGCCGGCGAGGACGCCGATCCGGCGCAGGCCGCCGTATGGGGCCTGGTCCGGGCCGCCGAGGCGGAGAACCCCGGCCGGTTCGTGCTGGTCGACGTGTCCGCCGACGCCGCCGATCCGGACGCCGACGTGGCGGCCGCGGTGGCCTCCGGCGAGCCCGAGACGGCCGTGCGCTCCGGCGAGGTGCGCGTCCCGCGCCTGACCCGGATCGCCTCCCCCGCGCCCGCCTCCCCGTGGAGTGCGACCGGGACCGTGCTGGTCACCGGCGGTACCAGCGGCCTCGGCGCACTGGTGGCCCGCCACCTGGTCGCCGAGCACGGGGTGCGGCACCTGCTGCTGACCAGCCGCCGCGGCCCGGACGCGCCGAACGCCGGGGCGATCGTCGCCGAGCTCGCCGAGCTGGGCGCCCACGCCTCCGTGGCGGCCTGCGACGTGACGGACCGGGAGTCGCTCGCCGGCGTCCTGGCCGGCATCGACGCGGACCACCCGCTGAGCGGGGTGGTGCACGCGGCGGCCGTCGCGGGCGGCGGGCTCGTCGGCTCGCTGACCTCGGAGGGCTTCGACTCCGTACTGCGGCCGAAGACCGACGGCGCGTGGAACCTGCACGAGCTGACCCGGGACGCCGGACTGTCGGCGTTCGTCCTCTTCTCCTCCGCGGGCGGCTCCGTACTGGCCGCCGGCCAGGCCGACTACGCGGCGGCCAACTCGTTCCTGGACGCCCTCGCCACGCACCGCCGGGCCCAGGGCCTGCCGGCCACGGCACCCGCGTTCGGCATGTGGGGCATCAGCACCGGTCTCGGCGGTGACCTCACCGACGCCGACCTGGAGCGGATGAAGCGGCTGGGACTGCCGGCGCTGACCGTCGCGGAGGGGCTCGCCCTCTTCGACGCCGCGGTCGCCGGGGACGACGCCGTGGTCCTGCCGCTGAAGACGGACGCCGCGGCGCTCGCCGCCCGTGGCGAGGACCTGCCCGCGCTGCTGCGCGGCAAGGTGCGCGGACCGGTCCGCCGGACCGTACAGGCGCAGGCTTCCGAGACCTCCGAGCTGGAGCGCCGCCTCGCCGGGGCCTCCGCCCAGGAGCGCGACCGGATCGTGCTCGAACTCGTCCGCACGCAGGTGGCGGCGGTGCTCGGCCACCCGTCCCCGGACGCGATCGGACCGGAGACCGCCTTCCGCGAGCAGGGCTTCGACTCGCTGGCCGCCGTCGAACTGCGCAACCTGCTCCAGGCCGCGACCGGTCTGCGGCTGCCGGCCACGCTGGTCTTCGACTACCCCAACTCCCGGGCGGTCGCGGGCTTCGTGCTGGACAAGCTGTCGGCCACCGCCGGCCAGGCGGCACCGGCCGCTGCCGCCGCGCCCCGCGCCGGGGCCTCCGCTCCCGCCGACACGGACCCGATCGCCATCGTGTCGATCAGCTGCCGCTTCCCGGGCGGCGTACGGTCCGCCGAGGACCTGTGGCAGCTGGTCGCGGAGGGCCGCGACGCCGTCGGGGCGTTCCCGACCGACCGCGGCTGGGACGCCGACGCCATCTACGACCCCGAGCCCGGTACGCCCGGCAAGACGTACGCCAAGGACGGCGGCTTCCTGTACGACGCCGCCGAGTTCGACGCGGAGTTCTTCGGGATCATGCCGCGCGAGGCGCTCGCGATGGACCCGCAGCAGCGCCTGCTGCTGGAGGCCGCGTGGGAGACGTTCGAGCGGGCCGGGATCGACCCGCAGACTCTGCGCGGCAGCCGGACCGGCGTGTACGCGGGCATCATGTACCACGAGTACGGCAGCCGGCTCACGGACGTCCCCGAGGACCTCGCGGGATACCTCGGCAACGGCAGCGCGGGCTCGATCGCCTCGGGCCGCGTCGCGTACACCCTCGGTCTGGAGGGCCCGGCCGTCACGGTCGACACCGCCTGCTCCTCGTCCCTGGTCAGCCTGCACATGGCCTGCCAGGCGCTGCGCTCCGGTGAGATCACGATGGCACTGGCCGGCGGTGTGACCGTCATGCCGACGCCGGACCTGTTCGTCGACTTCAGCCAGCAGCGCGGCCTCGCCGCCGACGGCCGGTCCAAGGCCTTCGCCGGGGCCGCCGACGGCACCGGCTGGGCGGAGGGCATCGGTCTGCTGCTCGTCGAGCGGCTCTCCGATGCGGAGCGGCTCGGCCACCCCGTGCTCGCCGTGATCCGGGGCAGCGCCATCAACCAGGACGGCGCGTCCAACGGCCTCACCGCCCCCAACGGGCCTTCCCAGCAGCGGGTCATCCAGCAGGCGCTGGCCGCGGCCGGGCTCACGACGGCCGATGTGGACGCCGTCGAGGGCCACGGCACGGGCACCCGTCTCGGCGACCCGATCGAGGCGCAGGCCCTGCTGGCCACCTACGGTCAGGGCCGCGACGAGGACAAGCCGCTGTGGCTCGGCTCGATCAAGTCGAACATCGGCCACGCGCAGGCGGCGGCCGGTGTCAGCGGTGTGATCAAGATGGTGGAGGCGCTGCGCCACGGCGTCCTGCCGAAGACGCTGCACGTGGACGAGCCGTCGCCGCAGGTCGACTGGACCGAGGGCAACGTACGGCTGCTGACCGAGCCGGTCGAGTGGCCGGCGGGCGGGCGCCCGCGCCGCGCGGGTGTCTCCTCGTTCGGCCTCAGCGGTACGAACGCGCACGTCATCCTCGAAGAGGCTCCGCAGACCGCGGCGGAGCCCGCAGCGGAGCCGGTCACACCGCCCGCGGCGGCCGCCGCGCCGACCGCCCTGACGGTGTCGGCGAAGAACGCGAAGGCACTGCCCCGGCAGGCCGAGGCGCTGCGCGCCCACCTGGAGGCCCACCCCGAGCAGTCCCTGACCGACGTCGGGTACTCGCTGGTGGCGTCCCGGGCGGCGCTGGACCACCGTGCGGTCGTCCTCGCCGACGACCGTGCGGCGGCGATCCGGGAGCTGGCGAAGCTGGCCGGGGGGACGGAGTCCGCGGACGTCGTCACCGGCGGTCGCGTGGACGGTGCCACCGCGTTCCTGTTCACGGGCCAGGGCGCGCAGCGCCTGGGCATGGGCCGTGAACTGCACGCCGCGTTCCCCGTGTTCGCGGAGGCCCTCGACGCGGTTGCCGCCGCGGTCGACCCGTACCTCGACACCCCGCTGTACGAGGTGATCTGGGGCGAGGACGAGGCGCTGCTGAACAGCACGGCCTACACCCAGCCCGCCCTGTTCGCCATCGAGACCGCGCTGTTCCGGCTCGTCGAGTCCTGGGGCGTCCGGCCGGACTTCCTGGCCGGCCACTCCATCGGTGAGATCACGGCCGCACACGCCTCCGGGGTCCTGTCCCTGGAGGACGCGGCCCGCCTGGTCACCGCCCGCGGTCGCCTCATGCAGGCGCTGCCCGCCGGCGGCGCGATGGCCGCGATCGAAGCCACGGAGCCGGAGGTGCTGCCGTTCCTCTCGGACGAGGCCGGCATCGCCGCGATCAACAGCCCGCGCTCCATCGTGGTCTCCGGCACCGAGGACGCCGTCGAGGCGATCCGGGCCGCGTTCACCGAGCAGGGCCGCAAGACGACCCGGCTGCGCGTCTCGCACGCCTTCCACTCGCCGCTCATGGACCCGGCGCTCGCCGAGTTCCACCTGGTGGCCGAGTCCGTGACCCGGCACGAGCCGAGGATCCCGGTCGTGGCCGGTGTGCACGGCGCGATCAGCGAGGACTGGGGCACCCCGGACTACTGGACCCGCCACCTGCGCGAAGCCGTCCGCTTCTCCGACACCGTCCAACACCTGCACGCCAAGGGCGTCCAGACGTTCCTGGAGCTCGGCCCCGACGCGATCCTGACCGCCCTCACCCGGAGCACCCTCGACGGCGACGACGCGGTCGTCGAGCCCGCCGTCCGCAAGAACCGCCCCGAGGCGCGCACCCTCCTGACGGCGCTGGCCCGCCTCCACACCACCGGCACCCCGATCGACTGGACGGCCTTCTACGCCCGGAGCGGCGCAGAGGCAGTCGCGCTGCCGACGTACGCCTTCGAGCGCCGGCCGTACTGGCTCGACGCTCCCGCGGCGGCCCCGGCCGGCGACGTCACGAGCATGGGCCAGCAGCCGGCGCAGCACCCGCTGCTGAGCGCGGTGGTGGTCTCGCCGGAGGCCGGGGGCGTGGTGCTGACCGGCCGGCTGTCGGTGAAGACCCACGCGTGGCTGGCCGACCACGACGTCCTCGGGACCGTGCTCCTGCCCGGTACCGGGTACGTGGAGCTCGCCATCCGCGCCGGTGAGGAGGTCGGCTGCGACGTGATCGACGAGCTCACCATCGAGGCGCTGATGCCGATGCGCGAGGACGGCGGCGGCCTGGCCGTCCAGGTCACCGTCGACGCGGCCGACGCCACCGGCCGCCGCTCGCTCGCCGTGTACTCGCGTCCCGACGACGGCCCGGCGGACACGCCGTGGACGCGGCACGCCAGCGGTGTCCTCGCTCCCGGGGCCCAGCACCCGCCGGCTCCCGAGTCGTTCGGGGTCGGGACCGGGGTGTGGCCGCCGGAGGGAGCGCAGGAGGTCGACATCTCCGGCGTGTACGACTACCTCACCGGCCAGGGCTACGGATACGGGCCCATGTTCCGCTGCCTGCGCGGGATCTGGACGCGCGGCAAGGAGACCTTCGTCGAGGTGTCGCTGCCCGAGGACGACCTCGCGGTGGGCGCCGAGTACCGGATCCACCCGTCGATCCTCGACGGCTCGCTCAGCGCGACGGACTTCATGGACGGGCGCCGGCCGCAGGACGTCGGGGGCACCCAGCTCCCGTTCGCCTGGGCCGGTGTGACCCTGCACGCCGCCGGTGCCTCGCAGCTCCGGGGCAGGATCACGGCCGTTGAGTCGCACAAGTCGCAGGGCTCCGACGCCGTCCGCATCGAACTGTCCGACCTGCGGGGCACTCCGGTCGCGACCATCGACTCCCTGGTGGTCCGCCCGGTCACGGCGGCCCGCGTCAACGCCGCCGCGGCCGCCGGCCAGGGCGAGCGCACCTCGATGTTCCACATGGTGTGGAACCAGCTGCCGCTCGGCGCCAGCGCCTCGGCGGTCGCCGACCGCTGGGCGGTGCTCGGCGGCTCCGACCACGCCTTCGGTGACGGCCTGGCCGCGTACCCCGACCTGGGGGCGCTCACCGCGGCCCTGGACGGTGGCGCGGAGCTGCCCGAGGTGGTCCTGCTGCCCGTGCCGGCGGGCGAGGGCGACGTACCGGGAGCGGTCCGGTCGGTGACCGGCGCCGTCCTCGACGTCCTCCGGGCCTGGCTCGACGAGCCCCGCTTCGGCCGGTCCCGGCTGGCCGTGGTCACCCGGGGCGCGGTCCAGGCGAAGGACACCGACACCGTCGACCTTGCCCAGGCGCCCGTGTGGGGCCTGCTGCGCTCGGCCGAGGAGGAGAACCCGGGACGCTTCCTCCTGGTGGACACCGACGGCTCGGCCGCCGCCCACCAGGTGCTGCCCGCCATCGTCCTGACCGGCGAGCCGGAAGCGGCGGTGCGCGGCAGCGAGGTCAAGGTTCCGCGCCTGGCCCGGATCGCCTCCAGCCAGGTCGCCTCCGACCTGCCCTGGTCGGCGGAGGGCACCGTACTGATCACCGGCGGTACGAGCGGCCTCGGCGCGATCACCGCCCGCCACCTGGTGGCCGAGCACGGCGTACGCCACCTGCTGCTCACCAGCCGCCGGGGCCCGGACGCGCCCGGCGCGCGGGAACTGAGCGCCGAGCTGGCCGGTCTCGGGGCGGAGGTCTCGGTCGTCGCCTGCGACGTGTCGGACCGCAGCGCCGTGGACGCGCTGCTGGCCGGCGTGTCCGCCGAGCAGCCGCTGACCGCGGTGGTGCACGCGGCGGCCCTGATGGACAACGCGCTGACCGCGCAGCTGACGGCGCAGCAGGTCGACGCCGTGCTGCGGCCGAAGGCGGACGCCGCCTGGCACCTGCACGAGGCGACGCTCGGCATGGACCTGTCGGCCTTCGTCCTCTTCTCCTCCTGCGCCGGACTCGTCGTCGGCGCCGGGCAGGGCAACTACGCGGCGGCCAACCGGTTCCTGGACGGGCTCTCCGCGCACCGCCGCTCGCTCGGCCTGCCCGCCACCTCGCTGGCGTTCGGCCTGTGGGAGACGAAGACCGGACTGGGCGGCGGCGTCACCGACTCCGACCTCGGCCGGATGAAGTCGCTGGGCCTGCCGGCGCTGCCGACCGCGGAGGGGCTGGAGCTCTTCGACGAGGCGATGACCCTCGACGAGGTGATGATCGCCCCGATCCGTGTCGACAACGCGGCGCGCGGTGCGGCGCCCGGCCAGGCCCCGGTACTCCTGCGGGACGTGCTGAAGGCCGAGCCGGCGGCGCAGCAGCGCCAGGACGTGCGGGCCCCGGCCGTGGCGGCCGCGGCCGCGGCGGCGGCCGGCTCGCTGTCGCTGGAGGAGCGGCTGGCCCGGATGCGGCCCGCCGACCGGGAGCCGGCGGTCCTGGACCTGATCCGGGCCCAGGTCGCGGCTGTCAGCCACAGCGACCCGGACACCATCGACGTCAACAAGGGCTTCACGGACCTGGGGCTCGACTCGCTGGCCGCGATCGACCTGCGCAACCGGCTCCAGACCGCGACCGGAATGCGCCTGCCGGCGACCATGATGTTCGACTACCCGAGCCCCGTCGTGATGGCGGAGTTCCTCCTCGAAGAGATCCTCCCGGCCATCGAGGACGCCGCGGAGCCCGAGCCGGCGGCGTCGGCCCAGGACGAGAACACGATCCGCGAGGCGCTCGCCTCGATCCCGGTCGCCGCACTGCGCGAGGCGGGTCTGCTGGACGCGCTGCTGAGGCTCGCCGGACCGGTGGAGCAGCAGGGGGCGCCGGCCGCACCGGCGGCGTCCGGTGGGCCTGCCGCGCCGCAGGCCGCCGACCGCAGCGAAGAGATCAAGAGCATGAACATCGACGACCTGGTGCGTGCCGCGCTTGCGTCCGCCGAACCGAATTCGAACGAGGGCTGAGGTCATCGTGGAAGCATCAGTTGAGCAACTCGTCACCGCGCTCCGGCAGTCCATGCTGGACAACGAGCGGCTGCGGCGGGAGAACGGCGAGCTGGCCGAGGAGGCCGAGCGGGCTTCCGAGCCGATCGCGATCGTGGGCATGGCCTGCCGCTACCCCGGCGGCGTCAACTCCCCCGACGACCTGTGGCGGCTCGTGGCCGAAGGCCGCGACGGCGTCTCCGCGTTCCCGGAGGACCGGGGCTGGAACACCGACGCGCTCTACGACCCGGAGCCGGGCAAGCTCGGCAGGACGATCACCCGTGAGGGCGGTTTCCTCTACGACGCCGGCGACTTCGACGCGGGGCTGTTCGGGATCTCCCCGCGCGAGGCCCTGGGTCTGGACCCGCAGCAGCGACTGCTGCTGGAGACGTCCTGGGAGGCCATCGAGAGCGCGGGCATCGCCCCGCACACCCTGCGCAAGAGCAAGACCGGGGTGTTCGGCGGCGTGATGTACCACGACTACGGTCCCGGTACGAGCGACGGCAGCCTGGTCACCGGCCGCGTCGCGTTCAGCCTGGGCCTGGAGGGCCCGGCCCTGACGATCGACACCGCGTGCTCGTCGTCCCTGGTCGCCATGCACCTGGCGGCGCAGTCGCTGCGCTCGGGCGAGTCGACGCTCGCACTGGCCGGCGGCGTCACCGTGATGACCGAGCCGGACATGTTCCTCTACTTCAGCCACCAGCGCGGCATGGCCGCCGACGGCCGCTGCAAGTCCTTCTCGGCCGATGCCGACGGCACCGGCTGCTCGGAGGGCGTCGGGGTCATCGTCCTGGAGCGGCTCTCCGACGCCCGCCGCAACGGGCACGAGGTCCTGGCGGTCATCAAGGGCTCCGCCGTCAACCAGGACGGCGCCTCCAGCTCCATGACGGCCCCCAACGGCCCCTCCCAGCAACGCGTCATCCGCAGCGCCCTGGAGAACGCCGGCCTGACCATCGCCGACGTCGACGCGGTCGAGGCGCACGGCACGGGCACGACGCTGGGCGACCCGATCGAGGCGCAGGCCGTCCTGGCCACGTACGGCCGGCGGCCCGACGGCGACAAGCCGCTGTACCTGGGCTCGCTGAAGTCCAACCTGGCGCACACGCAGGCCGCGGCCGGTGTCGGCGGCGTCATCAAGATGGTGCAGGCCCTGCGCCACGGCCTGCTGCCCAAGGTCCTCCACCTGGACGAGCCGACCCCGCACGTCGACTGGGAGGCGGGCAACGTCAAGCTGCTGACCGAGGCGGTCGACTGGCCGGCGGGCGAGCGTCCGCGCCGTGCGGGCGTGTCCTCGTTCGGCCTGAGCGGTACGAACGTCCACGTCATCCTGGAGGAGGCGCCCGCCGAGCAGCCCTCCGGGGCGGAGGGCGGGGCCCGTGAACTGCCGCTGGTCCCGGTCGTCCTGTCCGGCCGGTCCGCGCAGGCCCTGACCGACCAGGCCGCGCAGCTCCACGCCCGCCTCGAAGCGGACGAGGAGCTCGCCCTCACCGATCTCGGCTACTCGACCGCGACCACCCGGACCCCGCACGAACACCGGGCGGTCGTCGTCGGCGCGGACCGCGAGGAACTGCTCTCCGGCCTGTCCGCCCTCGCCGAGGGCGCGGCCGCCGACGCCGGTGTGGTGGAGGGCCAGGTCCAGGACGGCAGGACGGCGTTCCTGTTCACCGGCCAGGGTGCGCAGCGCCTGGGCATGGGCCGCGAACTGCACGCCGCGTTCCCGGTGTTCGCCCACGCCCTCGACGAGGTCGCCGCGGCGGTCGACACGTACCTGGACACCCCGCTGTACGAGGTGATCTGGGGCGAGGACGAGGAGCTGCTGAACAGCACCGCCTACACCCAGCCCGCGCTCTTCGCGATCGAGACGGCCCTGTTCCGGCTCGTCGAGTCCTGGGGCGTCCGGCCGGACTTCCTGGCCGGGCACTCCATCGGCGAGATCACCGCGGCCCACGTGGCCGGGGTGCTCTCCCTGCCCGACGCGGCCCGCCTGGTCACCGCCCGAGGCCGCCTGATGCAGGCGCTGCCCGCGGGCGGCGCCATGGCGGCGATCGAGGCGACGGAGGAGGAGGTCCTTCCGTACCTCACCGACGCCGTCGGCATCGCCGCCATCAACAGTCCGCGCTCCATCGTGGTCTCCGGCAGCGAGGACGCTGTCGAGGCCATCACCGGGGAGTTCGGCGGCCGCGGCCGCAGGACCACCCGGCTGCGGGTCTCGCACGCCTTCCACTCGCCGCTGGTCGAGCCGGCCCTGGCCGAGTTCCACCTGGTCGCGCAGAGCGTGGCGTACCAGCCGGCGCTGATCCCCATCGTCTCCAACGTGACCGGCCGCCTCGCCACGGACGCCGACCTGTCCTCGCCCGCCTACTGGGTGCGCCACGTCCGCGACGCGGTTCGCTTCACCGACGCCGTCCGGGAGCTGGCTGCCAAGGGCGTCACCCGCTTCGTCGAACTGGGCCCCGACGCGATCCTGACCGCGCTGACCCGTACGACGCTCGACACCGACGGCGCGGTCATCGAGCCGGTGCTACGCAAGAACCGGCCCGAGTCCCGCAGCCTGCTGACCGCGCTGGCGCACCTGCACGCCGCGGGCGCCCGGGTCGACTGGGCGGCCTTCTACGAGGGCACCGCGGCCCGGCCCGTGGCCCTGCCCACCTACCCGTTCCAGCGGGAGCGGTACTGGATCATCGAGAACCAGTCCGGCGGCGACGCCTCCGCCTTCGGCCTGACCCCCGCCGACCACCCGCTGCTCGGCGCGGTCGTCGCCTCCCCCGACACGGACGGGGTGACCTTCACCGGCCGCCTCTCCGTCGACACCCACACCTGGTTGGCCGACCACGACGTCCTGGGCACCGTGCTCCTGCCCGGCACCGGGTTCGTCGAACTCGCCCTGCACGCGGGCGAGCAGGTCGGCTACCCGGCCCTGGAAGAGCTCGTCCTCCAGGCGCCGCTGGTCCTGCCCGGGCGCGGGGGCGTCTCCCTCCAGGTGTCCGTCGGCCCCGACGACCTGGGCCGCCGCACGATCCGCATCCACTCGCGCCACCAGGACGCCCTGCCCGACACCCCCTGGCTGCTGCACGCGGAGGGCCTGCTCGGCACCGCGCCCGCCACCCTCGACGCCGACCTCACCGCCTGGCCGCCGGCCGGCGCCGACGAGGTACGGGTGAGCGACGCGTACGAGCTCCTCTTCCGGCAGGGCTACGACTACGGCCCGGTGTTCCAGGGACTCAAGGCCGCCTGGCGGCAGGGCGACTCGGTGTTCGCCGAGATCGAACTGCCCGAGGAAGCGCACGACGACGCCGCTCTGTTCGGCCTCCACCCGGCGCTCCTCGACGCCACGATGCACGCGCTCGGGGTAGGCGAGGGCGTCACCGGCGAGGAGCCGACGGAGCTGCCCTTCTCCTGGTCGGACGTGTCCCTGCACGCGGTCGGCGCCACCTCGCTGCGGGTGCGGATCACCAAGCACGGGACGAACAACCTGTCGCTGGCCCTCGCGGACCGCAGCGGGGCACCGGTCGCCTCCATCGGCTCGCTGACCTTCCGTCCCGTATCGCAGGAGCAGCTCGGCGGCGGGCAGCCGGACACCCTGTTCGAGATCGGCTGGCGTCCGCTCGCCGTTCCCGCAGGCTCCGGGGCCGCGTTCCAGCTGTGGGACGAGCTGCCCGCGGGCCCCGTGTCGGGCGCGGTGGTCTTCCCCGTCCCGCAGGCCGGCGGCCCGGTCCCGGACGCGGTGCGCTCCGCGGCGGGGCAGACCCTCACCGCCGTCCAGGAGTGGCTGGCCGACCCGCGGTTCGAGCAGTCCACGCTGGTCGTGGCGACCCGCGGTGCGGTGGCCGCCGACGCCGGCGAGGGCGTCGACGTGGTGCAGGCCCCGGTGTGGGGCCTGGTGCGCGCCGCGCAGGCCGAGAACCCGGGCCGCATCCAGCTCACCGACCTGCCCGCGGGCGGTGTCGGCGTTGACGGCGTGGAGGCGGTCATCGTCTCCGGCGAGCCGGAGAGCGCCGTACGCGGGGCAGGCTTCCTGGTCCCGCGCCTGACCCCGGTGACGGACGCCGGCTCGGACCTCCCTGTCCTGGATCCGGAGGGCACGGTCCTCATCACGGGCGGCACGGGCGGCATCGGCGCCCACCTGGCCCGCCACCTGGTCACCGAGCACGGCGCCGGCCACCTCGTCCTGACCAGCCGGCGCGGCCCCGATGCGGAGGGTGCGGCCGAACTCGCCGCCGAACTCGCCGAGCTCGGCGCCGAGGTCACCGTCACCGCCTGCGACGTCTCCGACCCGCAGGCGGTCGCGGCCCTGCTCGCCGCGATACCGACCGCGCACCCGCTGACCGGTGTGGTGCACGCGGCCGGCACGGGCGACAACGGCCTGATCGCCACGATGGACGCCGACCGCCTGTCCGCGGTCCTGGCGCCGAAGGCGGACGCGGCCTGGTACCTGCACGAGCAGACCCGCGAGCTGCCGCTGGCCCTGTTCACGCTGATCTCCTCGGCGGGCGGCCTCACCCTGGCCGCCGGCCAGGCCAACTACGCGGCGGCGAACACCTTCCTCGACGCCCTCGCCGCCCACCGCCACGCCGAGGGCCTGCCCGCGCAGGCCCTGGCGTACGGGCTGTGGGCCGCCAGGACGGGTCTCACCGAGTCCATAGAAGAGGACATCCGCCTGATGGCGGCGCGCGGCCTCCCGGCCCTCGAAGTGGAAGAGGCCCTGGAGCTCTTCACCTCGGCCCACGCCAAGGGCCGCCCGGCCCTGGTCCCGCTCCGCGTGGACACGGCTACGCTCCGCTCCCGCGCGGACGACCTCCCGGCCCTCCTGAAGGGCTTGGTCCCCCAACCCACCCGTTCGGCCGCCCGGACCGCCGACCGCGGCACCGACCCGGCGGCGCTGGTCGAGCGCCTGTCCGCCCTCCCCGCCAAGGAGCGCGAGCAGGAGCTGCTGGACGTCGTGCGCGCGCACGCCGCCGCCGTGCTCGGCCATGCCGGGCAGGACGCGGTACGGGCGGACCGCGGCTTCCTGGACCTCGGTTTCGACTCGCTGACGGCCCTGGAGCTGCGCAACAGGCTCGGTGCGCTGACCGGCTGCCGGCTGACGCCCACGCTGATCTTCGACTACCCGTCGCCCGTCAAGCTGGCCGCACACCTGCGGGAGCTGCTGTTCGGCGCCGAGGACCCCGAGGACGACCTGAGCGCCGCCACGGCCGAGGAACTGTTCGACATCCTCGACGGCGAGGAGATCTTCCAGTAACGAGCACGGCGCTCCAGGCCCCCGCCACCCACCGTGGCGGGGGCCTGCGTGCGTTCCGGGTCCCACCGGCACCACCGCGAGCGCCAGGCACCACCGCGCCCCCCAGGCACCAGCGACGCCCCAGCGGGACCGGTCCGCGGCGCCGTCGGGAATCCAGCCGCGCGTAAGGGCGCGTCAAGTTGCCATGAACATGCTGTTAACAAGTCGCCACCGACTCACGGTGGCGCACCCGAGGAGGTATTCCCATGGCCCTGCGCGATGTCCTCAACAACCTGAACGACACCGAGCTCGTCGCCAACCCGACCGAGGCCCGCCTCGCCGGTGAGGGCGTCATCGACCCGGCCAAGGCCGCGGTCCTCAGCAACGACGAGGCGTACGACGCCCCGATGATGGTCCTCAGCCAGATCAACGAGGCCTGATCGCTCGGCAAGTCAGCAGGTAGAAGGCCGCCCGGGAGCATCCCGCTCCCGGGCGCCTCTGATCCCGAGACCCCTCCCGACCGAAAGGCTGGCTCCCCGCATGACCGCAGCCGCTTCCCTGACTGCCACGCTCCGCGACAGGCTGCTGGAAGACGCCTGGGGCGTCTCGCACCGCATCCTCAAGAACGCCGTGGACGTGTCGGATCTGCTCGGCTCCGCCGACATCGAGCGCTGGCTCGACGCGAGCCTGCTGAAGTGGCCGTACTTCACGCTGCTGAAGCACGGCGAAGTTCCTCCCGTCACCTCGTACACGTCGGTGCGCGACGTCATCGGTCAGAAGCGGGAGGGTTTCCCCGACCCGGCCGCCGTCCGCCGCCACATGGACCGCGGCGCGACCCTCAAGCTCAACCAGCTCCAGGACTGGCACCGGCAGACCCGCGACATCGCCCGCGGGCTGGAGGAGTTCCTGCCCGTCGCGGCGAACTCGTACGTCTTCTGGACGCCGGACGAGTCGCGCGGCATGCTCCCGCACCGCGACGCCGCCCACGTGGTCGCCGTCCAGCTGGAGGGCCGCAAGGAGTGGCACCTGTACGCCGAGCCCGACCAGGTCGGGGCCGGCGCGGGCCTGGACGTCGACGCGTCCCGCCCGACGCACGTGTTCACGATGGAGCCCGGCGACGTGCTCTACCTCCCGCACGGCTGGCCGCACGACGCGGTCGCCGTCGACGGACCCTCGCTGCACCTGACGTTCACGCTGACCGACCCGACCCCCGAGAACCTCGTCGAGGCGTTCCTGCAGCGCTTCCTGGAGGACGAGCCCGAGCTCGTGCACCACTTCCACCAGCGCCCGCTGGACGAGCGGACCAGCGCGGTGCGCAAGGCCCTGTACGAGCAGGCCAAGAACTTGGACGGCGCGCGATGGACGCGCACGGCGGTGGACACGATGCGGGAGGCGATCGGCTGATGACTGTCACGACCCACACCCCCGAGGCCCGCTCCGGGGCGGCGACCGCGCCGGCCTCCGACGGGGTGCCCACGCTCCTGGACCATCTGGTGGGCGACCCCGCCGTGTTCTTCCGGGACCACTGGGCGAACCAGCCCGTCGTACTGCGGGCGCAGACGGACCTGTCCGGCCTGATCACCGAGCAGGAGATGTGGGACGAGGTCGAGTGCGGCCTGCTGTCCCGGCCGTACTTCACCGTGTTCAACGAGGGCGTGCGCACCGCGATCAGCGACATGTCCACCAAGCGGCGCGTGGTCGGCCACGACCTGACCGGCTTCATCCGGGCCGAGCAGATCCACAAGGACTGGGAGGCCGGGGCGACCTTCAAGTTCAACCAGGCCGAGCACTGGCACCCGCGGATCCGCACCCTCGTGCAGGGCATGCAGCCGCACTTCCGCGGCGGCCTGGAGTCCTTCGTCTTCCTGAGCCCGCCCGGCAAGACCGCCATGCAGGCCCACTACGACGGCGCGCACGTCTTCGTGCTCCAGGTCTGCGGCACCAAGGACTGGGTCTTCGGCCGCATCCACCCGGGTTCGACCAGCGACTCGACCATCCACGAGGGCCCGATCGCCGACGAGGAGCGGGTCGAGGTCACCCTGCGCCCGGGCGACGTCCTTTACATGCCGCACGGCACGCCGCACTACGCGACGGCCCGCGAGGGCAACTCCATCCACATCGCGATCACCGTGGAGGAGCCGACCGCCGAGAACCTCGCCAACGTCCTGCTGGCCACGTTCATGGCGGACCCGCGCTTCACCGCGTTCGAAGAGGACCACCACCGGCACTCCGCCGCCGAACGCACGGAACTGCTGCGCGAGGCCCTGCTCGCCCACCTCGCCGACGCGAACGAGAAGGCCGTCACGCAGGCCGCCGTCACCCTGCGCAGGGAGCACCGGTGAACCGGCTGCGGGCCTCCCGACGTCCGCCCTGGCTGACCGGCGGAGGACCCGCAGCCGTCACCCGGGGCACCCTGCGCAGCACCACCCCGGAGCAGACCTGGGCCCGGCTGGCACCGCTGCTCGCCGAGCGGGGCATCACGCGGGTGGCCGACCTGACCGGTCTGGACACCCTCGGCACTCCCGTGTGGACCGCGATCCGGCCCGCGGCCGCCACCTTGGTGGCCAGCGCCGGCAAGGGCATCGACCACGCGTCGGCGCGGATCTCCGCGGTGATGGAGTCACTGGAGGTGGCCGCGTCCGAGCAGGCCCGTCCCGAGACCGTCGCGCACGGCAGCGCCCGGGACGTGGAGCCGGGCTACGGCGTCGCCGAACTGTCCCTGCACCCCGTCTCGCTGGCCGACGACCGTACGGAGCTCGACTGGGTGGCGGGCTGGGACCTGGTCGCCGGCGCCCCGGCCCTGCTGCCCGCGGCGGCCGTCGGCCTGCGCGGCTGGGCGGCCGGGCAGTGGCAGCCGAGCACCTTCGTGACGACGACCAACGGCCTGGCCGGCGGCAACGACCACGTGGAGGCCGCGCTGCACGGGCTGCTGGAGCTGTGCGAGCGCGATGCGCTGGCGCGCCTCGGCGACGCCGACGCCGTACGGGTGGAACCCGACGGCCTGGGCGACCGGCTGGGGCCGGTCGTGCAGCGGATCCGCGAGGCGGGCGGCGACGCCGTGCTGGAGCGGATCCCGTCGCTGCCCGGTACGTACACGTACACCTGCTGGCTGACCCAGCCGGAGATGTGGCAGGTCTTCGCCGGGTCGGGCTGCCACACCGATGCGGCGATCGCAGCCGAACGGGCGCTGCTGGAGGCCGTGCAGAGCCGCGGCTCGACCATCAGCGGCGGGCGGGACGACATCCCCGAATGGACGTTCCGGCTCCAGGGCGCCCCCGCCGGACGGCCGCGCCCGGTGCCGGGCCGCAGCGAACCGCTGCCCGCGGCGGGAGCCGCGCCCGTCCGCACCCTGGACGAGGTCCTGGACGGACTCGTCGACGCCGTGCACGACCGCACCGGGCGGCCCGTCATCGCCGTGGACCTCACGCCGGGCGGCCGCCCGTGGCCCGCCGTCGTGCAGGTCTTCGCCCCCGGTCTCGGCCTCGTACTCGAACACCCGCGCCCGCAGGAACTCACCAGCAGGAGCTTCGTGTGACAGCCCGTCCACCCCGCCGCATCGCCTTCGTGGGCCCGACGCTGGCTCCGTCCGAACGGCCCGAGGGCTCCTTCACGTACCTGCCGCCGATCCGGCACGGCGACCTGTTCGCGCTGGACCTGCGGCCCGGAGACCAGGTGCTCGTCATCGACGGCGTCTACCAGCACTTCGCGCCGATCCGGCACAAGGAGATCCTCGCGGTGCTCGCCCTCGGGGTGCGCGTCGCGGGTACGGCCAGCCTGGGCGCGCTGCGCGCCGCGGAGCTGGCCAGCTTCGGCATGCGCGGCCTCGGCCACGTGTACACGGCGGCCCGCTGCGGCGAGCTGGTCGCGGATGCCGACGTGGGCGTGCTGCATGCCGCCGACGGCGACGGAGGGCGCCGCCTCACGGTGGCGACGGTCGCCGTCCGGCATGCGGTCGCGGAACTGACGGCCGCCGGTCGGCTCTCCGCCGCCGAGGCGGCGCGGATCCGGCAGGTGGCGGACTCCCTGCACTTCACGGAGCGCTCCGAACGGGCGCTCCTCCACCACGCGGGCCCCGCCCGCCCCGCCATGCAGCGGCTCGTCGACCACCTGGCCGACCACGGGGACGTCAAGACCCAGGACGCCCTGGCGGCCCTCCACCTCCTTGAGTCCGAACGCGCGGCCCCCACGAAGGACTCGGGCTGGGGCCCCGCCGCCGACCCGACCCGCGAGGCCGCCGCGGACGCGGCCGCGAGGCCCGCCGGCGGCCGGCGCCCGGAAGCCGTCCTGCACACCGCCTCGGACCCGGGCCGAGCACCCGCCGCCGGCACGGTGACCGGGCTCTGCGCCGGCATCGGCCGGGCAGCCGCCACCGCCACGGGCTCGACCGGAGGGTCCGCCCCGGGACCGGAGCTCGCCGCCGGCGTCCCGGCGGCGGGGGCCGTCTGGGAGAGTTCGTACGGCAGCGAGTGGGCCTTCGAGCGGCGGCCCCTGCGCCCGGGGTCCGCGGTCGGGTCGCGGCACGCCCTGGCCTGCCTCCAGCTGTTCGAAGCCGACTTCCCCGAGCGGCACCGCGCCTACGCCCGCCGGATGGCGGCGGCCGCCGTCAGCCTGCCGGCCGGCGCGGCCTCCGGCGCCCTGCTCGGCGCCGCCGGGTTCGCGCCCGCGACCCGGCCCGACGCACGACTGGCCCGGCCCACCGCCGCGACCGCGCACTGGTCAGCCGAGGACCGGCTGCTGACCCGTACGTTCCGGCTGCGCCCGGGCCGGCTCGTGTACGCCGACCTGCCGCCGGAGGCCCTGGGCGGCACCGGGCCCGCCGAGCTGGAGCAGTGGTGCCTGCGCCTGGCGACCCCGGCCGGCCCGCCGCCCGTACCGCCCGCCCACTGGCACGCACTGCTGCGCCGGCTGTGGGGTGCTCAGCACCCGCACGAGTACCGGCTGTGCGCCCTGGAGCGCGGCTTCCGCGACGAGGCCGAAGCCGCCCGGCTCGCCGCCGCATTCAACCCGGCGCTCGTCGCCCTGCTCACCGAGAGGGCGGCCGCGTGATGACCCCCACGACACCCACCCCGGCCACCGATTTCGTCGAAGCGCTCGCAGCCGAGCCCCGCCCCAAGGCCGTCGCCGCCTTCGACGGCGAGGGACGGCTGCTGCTGCGCGCGGACGCCCCGGACGGCTTCGGCTCGCTCGTCCCGACGCTGGTCGGATACCGCCGCGGCCCCGCCGGGACCTGGGCGGCCGACTGGTCGGTGACCGAGCCGGGCGAGACGATCGCGGTCCCGGGCGGCTTCCTGTACGTGCGCCGCCGGGCCGTCACCTTCCGGTCCGCCCACGACGGCGCAGACGTCGTCGAGCGCGTCGTGGAGCACGTCGCCGGCGAGATCGCCACCCTGGCCCTGCGGCCGGGCACCGCCACGGTCGCCTGTGTGATCCGTACGGCCGGCCCCCTCGGCGCGCACCCCGAAGGGCTGCTCCAGGGGTCCGACGCCGTCTGGTCGCAGGGCGCGGACGCGAGCCTGGCTGCGGTCCGCCGGCCCGAGGGCGACTGGCAGATCCGGCTGGTCGACGTCGGAACCACCGACGCCGCCGGCCGCGACCTGCCCGTCACCGTGCCGGACGGCGCCTCCCTCACCGGCGAGGCCGCCTGGTCGGGACCGGACACCCTGCTGCTCGGCCTCGCCCACCACCGCCCCGACGGAACCCGGCGGTTCGGCCTCCTCGCGGTCCGCGCCGAGGACGGCGCCACCGAGCGCAGCCTCCTCTTCGACGGGATCGACCTCTGCTACCCGGTGGCGGACCCGGACGGCGGCCAGGTCGCCTACCTCGGCACCTCGGTGCCTGCGAACGACGCACCGCCCGTGCAGTCCGCCTGCCTGGTCCGCCCGGGCACCCTGGAGCTGGCCGTGCTCGACGCCCCGGCCGGCACCTGGCAGCGCCCGGTCGGCTGGGACGGCCCCGGCCGGCTCGTGTGCACGGCCGAGGACGGCCCGCGGCGCCGGCTGTACGTGTACGAACCGGCCCGCGACAGCTGGCGCGACGTCCCGCTCGCCGCGTCCGCGGAGAGCGTGCAGGTCCGCGGCGGCCGGGTCGCGGTGCTGGTGTCCGCGCTGGACACGCCCCCGGCGGTCGACGTCGTCACCTTGGCGGACGGGCACACCGAGCGGGTGGAGGCCAGCGAACGGCCGCCGCTGCCGGGCACGTTGTCGTACCACCGGCAGGCCGTGCCCGGCGCGACCGGGGCGCTGGCGAGCTGGCTGTGCCGGCCCGCCGAGGGACCGGTGCGCGGGCTGGTCGTGTTCTTCCACGGCGGTCCCTTCAAGAGCTGGACCGAGTGGTCCTGGCGGTGGAACCCGTGGCCGTTCGTCGCGTCCGGGTACGCGGTGGCGCTGATCGAGCCCCCGATGTCGCTGGGCTACGTGTCGGCCGTCCCGGGCGGCTGGGCCAACTGGCGGTCGGGGATCGCCGCGGTGGCGGTGCGCCAGGTGGAGCAGCTGCGGGCCGAGACGGGCCTGGCGGAGCTGCCACTGGCGCTGATGGGCGGCAGCTTCGGCGGCTACCTGTCGCTGAGCACGGCCGCGGCGCTGCGACCGCGGCTGATCGCCTCGCACGCCGCGCCGCTGGACCTCGTCCAGGTCGCGGAGAGCAGCGACGTCGGCTGGCAGTGGCTGCGCGAGTACGGCGAGCCCGCTTCGGCGCAGCACGCGGGCTACCGGGACAACAGCCTGCCGGTGCGGCCCGTGCCGGAGGGCACCCGCGTGTTGCTCTCGCACGGCATGCACGACGGGCTGGTGCCGCCGACCGAGACGCTGCGCGTCCACCGGCAGCTGTCGCGCCAGGGCGTCCGCTCGGAGGTGGCGTTCTTCCGCTCGGAGGCGCATCCGCTGAGCCGGCCGCGCAACATCCGCGCCTGGTACCGGTGGGTGCTGACGGCCTGCGCGAGCGCGCTCGCGGGCGAGGCGGGCAGCGAAATCGCGGACGAGCTGACGGGTGAACTGGCGGCGCGGTTCGCCGAACTGGCCATGGGAGGCCTCGATGACGCGGCATGAGACCGGGCGCACCACCGAACGCACCGTGGTCACCCGGCGGCAGCTCGCCGACGCACTGACCACCCTGGGCGTCCGCCCCGGCGACGTGGCCGTCGTGCACTCCTCGCTGCGCGCCTTCGGCTTCGTGGTGGGCGGCGCGCAGGCCGTGTACGAGGCCCTGCGCGAGGCCGTCGGACCGGACGGCACGCTCGTCATGCCCGCCTTCACCCCGCAGCTGTGCCATCCCGCCACTTGGCGCGCCCCGGACCTGGTGAGGACCGACCCGGCCGCCGCGGCGGCCGGGATGCCGGTCTTCGATCCGCTGCGCACGCCGGTCTCGCGGACCATGGGCGTGCTGCCGGAGCTGCTGCGCGCGCTGCCGGGCAGTCTTCGCTCGCCGCACCCGCACGTGTCGTTCGTGGCCGAGGGGCCGCGGGCGCGGGAGATCACCCGCTCCCATCCGGACGCGTACCGGCTGTCGTCGCAGAGCCCCCTGGGTGAGCTGTGGCGGCTCGACGCCACGGTCCTGATGCTCGGTACCGGCTGGGACAAGTGCACGGCGCTGCACCTGGCCGAGTACGCCGCCGCGTATCCGGGGCGGCGAGAGGGGCTGTGGCCGTTGCCCGGTCCCGGCCCGGCCGGCACCCGCTGGCACGAGGTGCCCGAACTGCTCGTCTGGGAGGGCGACTTCGACCGGATGGGCACGGAGTACGAGGCGTGCGGCGGCCCGCTGGCCCGGACGGCCGTCGGCACGGCCGTGTGCCGGGCCGTGCCCCTGCGCCCCCTGGTGGACTTCGCCGCCGGCTGGCTGCCCGGCCACCGGGACCTGCGGCGCGGGATCGCCCCGCCCGGCTGGCGCGAGGTCGTCGACGCCGACGGCCCGCTGCCGCTGCCGCCGCTGGTCTGCGGCCGTGGACCGCAACTGCGGCCGGAACCGGCTCCGGGGGTGCCCGTATGACCGCCGGCGGAGTGTTGCTGCGCCCGGTCACGGGCGAGGACCTGGACCTGTTCGAGACCGCCTTCACCGGCGAGGAGGGGACGGGCGCCTTCCAGTGGTTCGGTTTCACGTCCGCCCTGCGGCTGCGCAGGCGGCACGCGGAGGACGGGCTCCTCGGCCCGGACGGCGGGGTGCTCAGCGTGGTCGCGGGACGGGACACCGTGGGGCGCGTGGAGTGGTTCAAGTCGACGTGGGGCCGCACGGACACCTCGTTCTGCTGGACGGTGGCCATCGGCCTGGTACCGGGCGCCCGCGGCCGGGGCTTCGGCACGCGGGCGCAGCAGCAGCTGGCCCGCTACCTGTTCGCCCACACGCGGGCGGAGCGGGTGCAGGCCTGGACGGACGTGCGCAACCTCGCCGAGCAGCGGGCACTGGAGAAGGCCGGGTTCACCCGGGAGGGCGTGCTGCGCGCCGCCCAGTGGCGGGGCGGCCGGTGGCACGACCAGGTGCTGTTCTCGATCCTGCGCGGCGACGAGGAGAGGTCATGACGGAGCTGACGGGGTCGACGGGGTTGACGGACCTGACGCTGGCGAACGGAATGCGGGTGCTGCTCCAGCCGCTGCCCGGCTGCCAGGTCGTCGCCACCTGCCTGCACGTGGGGACCGGCTTCCGCAACGAGCCCGTCGCCGGCGCGGCCCACCTGCTGGAGCACGTCCTCGTACAGGGCTCCACGGCCGACGGGCCGCTGACGGCGGCGGTGACGGCCATGGGCGGCACGATGAACGCGCGGACCTCCGCCGACCACACCCAGTACACGCAGATCCTGCCCGCCGACGGGCTGGAGCTGGGGCTGCGCATCGAGCGGGACCGGTTGACCGGACCGGACCTGAGCCCGGAGCACGTCCGCGGCCAGATCGCCGTCGTCCAGGCGGAGATCCGGCGCAACGTGCTCCAGCGCCCGCACGGCGGCCTGGTCCTGTTCGACCTCCCCGAGCTCCTGCACGACACCTGGGAGAACCGGCACAACGGCTACGGCGACATCGGGGCACTGGAGTCGCTGGGCGCCGCGGAGCTGCGCACCTTCTTCGAGCGCTCCTACGCACCCGGCAACATCCACCTCGCGGTCGTCGGCGACTTCGACCCCGACCGGGCGCGGGAGCTGGTGGAGCGGCTGCTCGGCCCGGTGCCGGCGCGGCCCACCTGGCAGCGCGAGCCGGCCGTCGAGTCCCCGCTGACCGGCGGCCGGTACGGGCGGCGCGCGGAGAAGGTCGCGCCCGCGGGCCGTACGGTGCTGGGCTGGCGGGTGCCGGACCCGCAGGCGGCGCCCGCGGACCACTTGGCGACCGTACTGCTGAGCGAGCTGCTGGAGACCGTCGGGGGCGACTGCGCCCGGCACGGCGCGGGGGAACACCCCTGGGGGGCGTTCCGGGCCCGGGTCAACCGGACGGGCAACCCGTTCGACGTGGCCCGCGCCTCGCTGTTCGCGGTGGAGTTCCCGCATCCGGTGGACACCTCCCCCGATGCGGCCGAGGACTGCCTGCGGTCGGTGTTCGCGCGGATCGCCGACGGCTCCCTGCCGGTGGAGGGCCCGCTGGCGACGCTGCGCCGCCGGCTGGCGATGCACCTGCACGCCGAACTGGACTCGGTGGCCGGCCAGGCGTCCTGGCTGGTCGTCGGCGCGGCCGTGCACGGCGACCCGGGCCATCTCGCCGGACTGCCCGCCGCGGTCGACGCCGTGTCGGCGACCGACGTGGCCCGCCTCGCCGGGGTGTACGCGACGGCTCCGGCAGCCCGCATCACCAGCCTCCCCGTGGCCGCAGAGCCCGTACCGGAACCGAAGCCCACGACCGCGGGAGCCCCGGCATGACGGCCACCACCATCCCTGTACCGCACTTCACCGCGCCCGCCCACCGGCAGCACGATCTGGACCGCGGCACCCTCGTCGCCGTCGACCGCGCCGGCACCGGGGACCTCGCCGAGGCCCGGCTGCTGCTGCCGCTGGTGCCGGGCCCCGCGGCCGCACACGCCACCGAGGTGGACGTGGCCGCCGAGGCGCTGCGCGAGGCCCTGGAGGAGGCGGCCGGCGCGCTGGCCGTCGTACGGGCGGAGGCGCGCCCGGACCGGATCGTGGTCTCGGCCCGCTCCTTCACCGGCGATCTCGCGGAGGTGTGCGCACGGATCGGCGCCTGCCTGGGCCCCGAGGGCCCGGGCCCCGCAGACCCGGGCGCGGTCGGCCCGTTCGGCGCCGAACGGGTCGACCGGGCCCGGGCCGCAGTGGCCGCCCGGCTGTCCGCCGCCGAACGCCATCCCACGGTGGTCGCCCGCGCGGGCTTCCTCGCCGCCGTGTACGGCGGCCACGCGTACGGGCACACGGCCACCGCCGCCCGCCTGCCCGGCGTGACGGGCGAAGCCCTCCGGGCCTTCCTGGCCGGCGCCCCCGTCGCGGCCCGGCGGGCCGTGGTCGTCGGACGCGGACCGGCCGGCGCACTCCTCGACGCGGCACGGGCCCTGCTGCCCGCCCCGCCGCGGCTCGCCCCGCGGACCGCCGCCGCGCCGCCGTGCCGCCCGGCGGGCGGCACGGCCACGCTGGTCTCCCCCGGTGTGCCGCAGACGCTGATCCGGCTGGGCGGCCACGTGCCGGGCCGGGTCCACCCGGACTATCCGGCGCTCCAGGTGGCCGTGCTGATGCTCGGCGGCTACTTCGGCAGCCGACTGACCGCGGTGCTGCGCGAGCGCGAGGGGCTCTCGTACGCCCCGCGCGCGGTCCTCGACCCGTTGGGCGGCTCGGCATCGTTCACCCTGGAGGCCGACGTGCGGCCCGACGGCGCCGCGCGGGCCCTCGTACTGATCGACGAGGAGCTGGAGCGGCTGGCGGCCGGGGCCTTCTCCACCGGCGAGCTGCTCGGTGCGCAGAACTTCACGGTGGGCTCGATGGCCATGGCCTGCTCGTCCCGTTCGGGGCTGGCCTCGGTGTTCGCCGGGACGCTGGTGAGCGGCCTGTCCCCGCAGTGGCTCGGCGGGTACGAGGACCGGGTGCGCGCGCTGTCCGCCGCGGACGTGGCGCGCGCGGCCCGCACGTACCTGCTGGAACCCGGCCTCACCGGCGTGCTGGTGGCCCCCGGCCCGGCCGACGGCCTGCCGCCGGTGCGCCCCCTCCCCCTCTCCTGACCGCATGCGACGATCGGACCTGCCGTGCTGAAATCCTTCCTCCAGGGCAATTTCGCCTCCTTGCGGGGCCCTGCGCGGACCCTGGGCGCACTGCACTTCGTCGACAGCCTGGGCAGCGGCCTGTTCATGGCGGGCTCGGCGGTGTACTTCGTCGTCGTGGCGGGCCTGCCCGTCACGACGGTGGGCCTCGGCCTGTCCCTCGCCGGCTTCAGCGGGTTCGTCTCCAGCATCCTGCTGGGCCGGGTCGCCGACCGGTTCGGGGCCCGGCAGATGCTGGCCGTGCTGCTCACGCTGCTGGCCGGGCTGTACGTGCTGTACCCGCTGGTGGGGTCGGCCTGGACGTTCTTCCCGGTGGTGATCGCCATCGGGGCCCTGGAGTTCGGCTGCGGGCCCGCCTTCGGCGCGCTGATCATGGACCTGGTGCCGGAGTCCGACCGGGTCACCGCGCGGGCGGCGCTGCGGTCCCTGTTCAACGTCGGCTTCTCCGGCGGCGCCCTGGCCTCGGCCGCCCTGATCGGGCTGGGCGGCGGCTGGCTGGAGCTGCTGCCGCTCGGCAACGGCCTGACGTTCCTGGCGGCCGCGGCGCTGGTACTGCGGCTGCCCGCGTCGCAGGCCCGGCCGAACGCGGGCGGCGGCGGACACTTCAAGGTGCTGCGGGACCGACCGTTCCTGAGCGTCATCGGCGCGTCCAGCCTGCTGGCGCTGCACAGTGCGGTCCTGCTGGTGGGCATTCCGTTGTGGATCGTGCGCACCACCGATCTGCCGCGTGGAGTGGTGCCGTTGATCCTCGCGGTGAACACGGTGCTGGTGGTGCTGTGCCAGGTCGCCGCCGCCAAGGGCGCGGACACGTTGGACGGCGCCGTCGCCGCGGCCCGCAAGGCCGGGCTGGTCAGCGTCGCGGCCTGTGCGGCGCTCGCGGTGGCCGGCTGGACCGGGTCCTGGCTCACGGGGGTCGCGGCGATCGTGGCCGTCCTGATGTTCACCGCGGCCGAACTGTGGCAGTCCGCGAGCGGGTTCGGACTGGGCTTCGGCCTGGCCCCCGACGCGAACCGGGGCGAGTACCTGGGCGCCTTCCACCTGCACGTGGTCGTCCAGGCCACGCTGGGCCCGGCCGTGGTGTCGTTCCTGGTGTCCGTCGACGACTCGCTGGGCTGGCTGGCGATGGGCGCCGTCTTCCTGGCCGGTACGGCGGCCATCGGCCCCTCCGTGGCCTGGGCGCGCCGGACGTCCGACCGCCGCGAGGACGCCCCGGCGCAGGAGCCGGCCGCAACTCCGGCCGCAACTCCGGCCGAGGCACCGGCCGCGTCCTGAACCCGGCCTCGTCAACGCGCCCCGTCAACCCGTCCCCACTCCCTCGTTGCGCACTGCAGCACTTCTCCAGCGGCCCTTGGGAGCGTGGGGACTCCACTTCGACCCGTTTTCGAGTGCACCACGGGAGGCAGCGCATGTCCGCGTCCGTATCCGAGCGTCCCGCCACGGCCGGGGCCGATGCGCCGGCCCCCACGGCGGCGGCTGACCGACGCGCACCGTCCGGCGCGCGCCCCGCCCGCCCCGGGCCGGCGCTCGCGGTCATCGCGGGCTGCAACGCGATGATCCAGCTCGACGACCCCATCATGAACATCGCCCTGCCCGGCATCCGCGCCGACCTGGGGCTGTCGGCGCTCGCCGCGTCCTGGGTGATCGGCGCCTACCTGCTGGCGTTCGGCGGCCTGCTGCTGCTCGGCGGCCGGGCGGGGGACATCCTGGGGCGGCGCCGGGTCTTCGTCGCGGGCGTGGCGCTGTTCACGGCCGCCGCCGCCGTCCGGGCGGTGGTCCCCACCGGTGGACTGCTGATCGCCGTACGCACCGTGGAGGGCGCCGGCGCGGCGTTCGCCGCGGCCAACGGGTTCGTGCTCATGCTGAGCACGTTCGCCGAGGGACCGGCCCGCAAGCGGGCCATCGCCGTCTGCACCGCCGTGGGCGCGGCCTCCACCGCCGGCGGCCTGCTGCTGGCGGGCGCCCTGACCTCGGCGGGATCCTGGCGCTGGGTGCTGCTGCTCAACGTCCCCATGGGCCTGGCCGTCGTACTGCTCGCGCCGCGGGTGATCGCGGAGACCGAGCGCATCCGGGGCCGCTTCGACCTGCGCGGCGCGCTCCTGTCCGCGCTGGGCGCCGCCTCGCTCGTGTACGGACTGTCGCAGGCCGCCGAACACCCCTGGACCGACGCGCTCGTCGCCGGTCCGCTGCTCGCCGGCCTGGTGCTGCTGTCCGTGTTCGTCGCCACGCAGCGGCGCGCCTCCCAGCCGATCGTCCGCCTCGGGCTGCTGCGCGACCAGGACCGGGCCCTGGCCTTCGCCAGCATGCTGGTCCTGCCCGGCGCGCTGATCGGGGCGTACTTCTTCCTGAGCCAGTCCTTCCAACAGCACCACGGCTGGTCCCCGCTGGAGGCGGCGTTCGGCCTGCTGCCGGTGCCGGTGACGATGGCCGCCATGGCCGGTGTGGCCGTCCGGGTGGAACGGGCGATCGGCCCGAAGCCGATGATGGCGATCGGCACGGCCGCGCTGGTCGTCGAGAACCTGTGGCTGGCGGCCCTCGGGCCCGGCGACGCGTACCTGACGGGGGTGCTGCCCGCGCTGGTCCTGCTGGGCGCGGGCATGGCGTTCTGCGTGATCCCGCCGACCGTGCTCGCCACGTCGGGCCTGCGCCCCGACGAACTGGGCTCGGCGGCGTCCGTGCTCAACGCCCTCCAGTCGGTGGGCGGATCCCTGTGCATCGCCTTGATGGTGACGGCGTCCTCGGGGCACTCCGACTTCTCCGAGACGATGTCCGCGGGCTTCACGGCGGGCGCGGCCTTCGCAGGAGCGGCCCTCCTGCTGGCCCTCTCCCTCCGCCCCCGCCGCCGCGCCTGACCGACGACGGACCGGCGGCGAAGAGCGGACCGGCAGCCGTCCGGGTTCGGGACCGGTTCCGGGTCCGGGTCCGGGTCACGTCAGTGCACCGCCACGCCCACCTACGGGTGAAGTCCGGCCCGAAGCCGGCGGCGCCGCCCCGAGGCTCGGGAGACTGTGCCCCGGTACGGGCGGCCGTACTCCTGGGCACGGGGGCGCGAGTGATGACGAACGGAACGGTCCTGCTGGCACTGCGGGAGAACCCGATGGGCGGCGGCGTCAGCGCCGAGCAGCTGCGCCGCATCGGCAAGGAACTGGAGAACAAGGGCCTGGAGCTGCGCTGGGCGCCGAGCGCCCGCGACGCGCGGGCCGCCCTGCAGACCGAGGCGGGCCTCGCCGCGGCCGTGATCGCCTGGGACCTGCCGCGCACGGCGGGCGGTGCGGTCGAGGAGGGCGGCGGCGGGGAGGTCCTGCGGCACATCGGACGGCGCTTCAAGGACCTGCCGGTCTTCCTGGTGATGGCGGACGAATCCGACCAGGACCTGGAGCGGTTGCCGCTGTGGGTCTCGGAAACCGTGGTCGGCTACATCTGGCCGCTGGAGGACACCCCGTCCTTCATCGCGGGCCGCGTCGCGACCGCGTCCCACGGCTACCACCGGGACCTGCTGCCGCCGTTCTTCAAGGCACTGCGCCGGTTCGAGGACTCCCACGAGTACTCCTGGCACACCCCCGCCCACTCGGGCGGGGTCGCCTTCCTCAAGTCCCCCGCCGGACGGGCGTTCTTCGACTACTACGGCGAGCGGCTGTTCCGCACCGACCTGTCGATCTCGGTCGGGGAGCTCGGCTCCCTCTTCGAGCACAGCGGTCCGATCGGCGAGGCCGAACGCAACGCCGCCCGCGTCTTCGGCGCCGACCGGACCTATTTCGTCCTGCACGGCGACTCGACCGCGGACCGGATGGTCGGCCACTACAGCGTGACGGACGACGAGATCGCGCTCGTGGACCGCAACTGCCACAAGTCGGTGCTGCACGGGCTGGTGATCTCCGGGGCGCGCCCCGTCTACCTGGTACCGACCCGCAACGGCTACGGTCTCGCCGGCCCCCTGCCACCCGCCGAGACCGAGCCGGCGGCGGTGGCCGCGAGGATCGCCGCGAACCCGCTCACGGCCGCGGCACTGTCCCCCGCGGCCCAGTACGCGGTGGTGACCAACTCCACCTACGACGGGTTGTGTTACGACACCGTCGCGGCAGCGCGGGCGCTGGCGCCGAGCACGCCGCGGCTGCACTTCGACGAGGCCTGGTTCGCGTACGCCCGCTTCCATCCGCTGTACGCGGGCCGCTACGGGATGGCCGTCGGACCGGACACCTTCCCGGACCCGGAGGGCGACGCGGACCCGGACGCCGCTGCGGGGCCGGGCAGGCCCACGGTCTTCGCGACGCAGTCCACGCACAAGCTGCTGGCCGCCCTCTCCCAGTGCGCGATGGTCCACGTCCGCTCGGCGCCCCGGGCCCCCGTCGAACACGAGCGGTTCAACGAGGCCTTCATGATGCACGGCACGACCTCCCCGCTGTATCCGGCGATCGCCTCCCTGGACGTGGCCACCGCCATGATGGACGGCCCGCAGGGACAGTGGCTGATCGACGAGGCCGTGACCGAAGCCATCCGCTTCCGTCAGGCCGTCGTACGGACCGGGCGCCGCATCGCCGCCGCCGGGGACCGGCCGGAGTGGTTCTTCGGCGTGTGGCAGCCCGACTCGGTCACCGATCCGGCCACTGGCGCGCGCATCGCGTTCGCGGACGCACCGCCGTCGCTACTGAGCCGCGAGCCCTCGTGCTGGCACCTGGAACCGGACGCCGCTTGGCACGGCTTCGCCGGGCTCGGCGAGGGCTACTGCCTGCTGGACCCGGTCAAGGTCACCCTGACCTGCCCCGGGGTGACGGCCACCGGCGAACGGGGCGACCTGGGCATCCCGGCGCGGATCCTCACCGCCTATCTGGCGGCGCGCGGGATCGTCGTGGAGAAGACCGACAGCTACACCGCGCTGATCCTCTTCTCGATGGGCATCACCAAGGGCAAGTGGGGCACCCTGATGGACGCCCTCATGGACTTCAAGGCCCTCCACGACGCCGACGCCCCGCTGGACCGGGTGCTGCCGGAGCTGGTCGCGCGGTTCCCGCGCCGCTACGGCCGCACCACCCTCGGCGCGCTGTGCCGGCAGATGCACGAACACCTCACCCGCGCCGAGCTGATCGACGCCCTCGACGCGGCCTTCCAGGAACTTCCGGAGCCGGTGGCGCCGCCGCGCCACTGCTACCAGCTGCTGGTCCGGGGCGGCACCGAGCGCGTACGGCTGGCCGAGGCGGCCGGGCGGGTGGCCGCGGCCATGGTGACGGTGACCCCGCCGGGGATCCCCGTGCTGATGCCCGGCGAGTCCACCGGCGCCCCGAACGGTCCGCTGCTGCGGTACCTGCGCGCCCTGGAGGCCTTCGACCGGGCCTTCCCCGGCTTCCACAGCGAGGCCCACGGGGTGACCGTGGACCCCGAGAACGGCGACTACCTGATCGAATGCGTCCGCCCGGCGCCGTAGTCGGCCGTGTCCTGCGGCGGCGCGCCGACACGGGCCCGGCGGGAGGTGACGACCGGCTCCGGCAGCCCGTGCAGGACCGACGGGGGCGTCCGCGGTACCGCTACTTCAGCAGGGTCTTGAACTCTTCGAAGTCGAGGACGCCGTCGCCGTTCGCGTCGGCCTCCATGGCCTTCTTGACCTCTTCCGCGAGGTGCCCCTGGCCGCCTTCGGCCTTGAACCCCTCGGCCAGTTCGACGATGTTGATCCGCCCGTCGCCGTCCGTGTCGATCTCGTCGAACAGTGCCCTGAGTTCGGCCTCGGTCATGACGTTCCCCTCTCGCATCACAGGACCGCGAAGGTCCACACAGCCCCCCACCCTGGCAGATCCGCTCCGGAAGCCCCGCACCGGCCACCCGTACGGGTGTACTGCCGCCACGCGTGGGACCGGCCTACGAGGACTCCTGGCGGGTGGCTGCGGACAGGGCCCGGGCGAGGTCGCGGGCCGAGGTCGGGGTGCTGTCGGTGGTGCCGCCGATCGAGACCAGCGGGGCCCTCCAGCCGTGGGCGCCGATCCGCTCGGCCACCTCGTACGCGACGGCTCCACCGCCGGAGAAGCAGCCCAGCAGCAGCGGTTCGGCCGCGGCGAGGAGCGGCCGCAGCGCCGCGAGGCAGGCCGTGGCGCCGGCCGGGGCGTCGAGGGTAACCAGCGCCTGCGGGCCCCGGTGGGCGCGCGCCACCGCCGCGTAGCAGTCCTGCGGGGCGGCCGGGGGCGGTACGAGCAGTACCGTCCCGGCACCGGGACGCGCGGCCGGGCGCAGGGTGACCAGGGCGGGCGCGGCCCCGTACGGTACGGCTGCCGCATCCGGTACGGGCAGGCCGTCGAGCAGCGCGAGTGCGTCGGCGACGGTGGCCCGGGTGGGGTCGGCCTCCGGGAGCCCGCGCAGCAGCAGGGCGGTCTGGGCGAGGATCCGGGCGGCTTCGGCGTCGGTCAGGCGGGCCCGGTCGCTGTCGGCGGTCAGTACGAGGGCGCCCGCACGGTCGTGGCGGGCGGTCAGGGCGAACGGCAGCCCGGTGTGCGCCTCGACGGTCTCCGGCGGGGCCACGCGCACGTCCGCCGCGGCCAGTTCCCCGTCCAGCGGGTCCTCGGCGCCGCCGGGCGGCCGGACGGCGGCGGGCGGCCGGACGAAGGTGAGGAGCGTTTCGGTGAGCGGCGGCTGCGCGGGGCGGCCGGCCTGCTGCCGGATCTGACCGGCGGAGACCCACTCGTACGCGGCCAGGCCCAGTGCCCGGTCCCGCAGGTCGGTCAGCAGCCGCGCCAGCGGAGCCTTCGGGTCCACGTCCACGGACAGCGGGAGCGGGTTGCCGAGCGGGCCGGGGAGCCGGTCCGCGCCGTCGAGCGGGATGCCGCGCCCGGAGACGGTCACCCCGAACGCGACGGGGCCGGGTGCGGGGCCGCTGCCGGTCGCCGCGGCCGCGCGGTGCAGTTGCAGTGCCCAGGCGGCGTGCAGGGCGGTGCTCTCCGGGACTCCGCACACGGCCGCCCATCCGCGCAGGCGGGCCGCCTCGGAGGGGTTGAGCCGTTCCCGGGCGTGACCGTACCCGCCGCCGCCCTCCCCTGAAGCCGCAACCGGAGCCGGGCCCGGGCCCGGGTCCGGAGCCGCAGCCGGTGTCGGTGTCGGTGTCGGTGTCGGTGTCGGTGTCGGTGTCGGTGTCGGTGTCGGTGTCGGTGTCGGTGTCGCGGGCAGTGTGCGGGCCCCGGCGGGCGGAACCGCCCCGGCCCAGAACTCCCGGGCCGGGCCCGGGTCCTGCCCGGCCAGCCAGCGCAGGTGGTCGGGGAGCCCGGGGCGGCGTTCGCCGCCTGCCGGGCGGCCGTCGGCCGCGTACGCCCACAGGAAGGCGCGCAGCAGCGCCCGTACGCTCCGTGCGTCGAGCAGGGCCTGGTGGTACGTCAGGGCGATCCGGGCGTCGGGGCCGTCGGCTCCGGGCTCCCCGTCGACGCGGCGGATGCGCAGCGGGCCGGGCCGCCCCGGTTCGAAGGGCTGCTCCCGCTCGCTGCGGAGCACCTGCGGCCAGTCGGCCGGCCGGTCGGGCTCGTACGGGTCGTGCCGCACCCGGGCTTCGACGCGCTCGTGCACCCTGACGACGGGACCGCTGCCGCCCCGGCCGGGACCGGGGGCGAACGCGGCGCGCAGGACGGCCTCGCGGTCGGTGACGGACTGCCAGGCCGCGTCGAACCGGCCCCGGTCCAGCGGCCCGTACCAGCGCAGGTGCAGCTGCCCGACGTGCAGCTGCGGCCCCGGCGGGGCGGTCATGAGGTCGAGGAGGACCTCGCGCTGGCGGGCGGAGGCGGGCAGCCCGGCGGCGGGTCCGGCGAGGCGAGCGGCCCGGCCGGGTGCCGGCTGCTGGGGCAGGGCGGCCAGCGGGCCGGGCCGCGCCGGGCGGCCGTCGCGCGCCGTGGGGGCGGTGAGCAGGTCCGCGAGCCGGCCGGCCAGGGCGGGCCGGTCGGCGGGCCGGTCCCCCGGTCGGCAGGTGAAGTGGAGCGTGTGGTGGGTCGCCGTGTGGCGGTGCAGTTTGGGCCCGCAGGGCGCCGCCAGGACGAGGGCGGTGGCCATGAGCGGGGCGTCGAGGGGCCCGATCAGGTCGAGTGCGGGTGGTGTGCCCGGGGCGATCACCACGGTGATGGCGTCGTCCATCTCCCCTCCCCCTGCATGCCGTGGAAGCGCCTCCAGAACGGGCTAGTCAAGCCGGGGTCAAAGATAAGGCAAAAGCTGGTCAAACAACATGCCTCAGGCATCGGACTGTCTAATTCCACATGGAACTTGGCAAATTCCGTGTGGAACCTGCCCGGTTTCCGCGCGTTCAGCGGGCCGGCAGGGCCGGGTCGAGCAGCGCCGCCGACACCATGGCCACGAAACCCTCGTCGAGCATGGTGGCCACGGCACTGTCCCGGGACGTGTCCAGCCCGGCGTCGTGGCAGGCCACGCTGAGCAGGTAGCGTCCGGCCACGGGGTAGGTGCCGAAGGCCCATTCGCCGTGCGTGGCGGGCGAACCGTCGGGCGCGAGCAGGCCGGTCTCGCCGCTGGTCGCCGTGGCGAAGCCGAACTCGGAGAAGCCCATCCGCAGGCCCAGCCCGAGCGCCTTCGTGTACGCCTCCTTCAGCGTCCACAGCCGCAGCATCCCGGCCGCCCGCCCGCTCTCCCCCAGCACCGCGAGCTCGGCGCGCTCGGCCGGGGTGCAGACCTGCTCCTGCAACAACTCGAAGGCCAGCCTGCGGTCGGCGGGTTCGGTGTCGACGCCGATGCGCCCGTTGCGGCTGATGCCCACGGCGATCAGGTCGTCGGTATGGGTCAGGCTCAGGTCGATCTGGTCGAAGCCGCGCAGGTACGGGCGTCCACCGGGCTTGTAGGAAAGGTCGAGTTCGGCCGGCCCGGTGCCCAGCGCGGCGGCGGCCGTGTACCGGATCGCCAGCCGGGAGGCGACGAAGCGGTGCCGGGCGGTGGCGTCGGCCGTGTCCCGGTAGCGCGCCCAGTCCCGGCCCAGCAGGCGGCGCAGCGCGGCCCCGGAGGCCGGCTCGGCCGGCCACTCGTCCCAGGTCGTGTGGACGCAGGCGTTGCCGGTGCGGGCCATGCCCGCGGCCACCTCCGCCCAGGGCCCGTCGGGCCCGGCGGCGTGTACGGGCACGCTCAGCAACGGTGAGTTGCGCCGCTCGTACGGGTCACGCTGGTCGTACTGGTCGTGCCGGTTCATCGGCGTGTCCCCTCGGCTCACTGGGCCAGTTCGGTGGCGTCGAGGTCGCAGCTGCGGCCCGCCCGGTAGCGGCGTACGAGCTCCTCCAGCACCTGCCCGAGGCAGTCGTCGGGCAGCTCCGGCACCGGAATGCCCAGCCGGCCGCCGATCCGGGTCAGCGCGAGCACGGCCCAGGCCGGTGAGGCGAGGAACGGCTCGCTGCCGTCCTGGCCCTCCCAGGTGCCCAGGATCGCCGCCGCCGCGAGCACCAGCGCGTAGCGGTCGCTCAGTACGCACCAGGCCGGGTCGGCGAGGGCTGCGGCGCCCTGCGGGATCGCCCGGCACTGCTCGCGCAACGCCCGCAGTTCGATGACGAACGCCTCCGCGAGGTCGGCGAGGACCGCGAGCTGGCCGCCGACCCCGCGGACCTCCGCCAGCCGGGCGGCAGACCCGACGAGCGAGGCGGCGAGGAAGTCGCCGCCGTCGGCGATGCCCAGGAGCCGGTAGTCGAGCTGCGGCAGGCTCGCGGCGGAGCGGAACAGCTCCGGCGGCGGCTCCTCCTCCTTGAACCAGGCCCGCTCGGCCAGGGCGCGCAGCTGGGGCACGATCACGGCCTGGCAGGCGGCGGTCCCGGCGTGCCCGAGCCCGGCGACCGGCAGGTCCCGGGAGAGCTTGTCCAGCGCGCCGTACTCGGGGGTGCCGTGCTGGTAGCCGCGCGAGCCCAGCACGGCCGCCAGCTCCTCCAGGCTCTCCCGGAGCAGGTCGGGGACGACGTACTTGACCGCCGCCGCGAGCACATGGGTGCGGTCCGGCAGCAGGCTCAGGGCGCGCAGCGCGACGGTGGCCATGCTGTCGCAGGCCAGCAGGTCGGCGAAGACCCCGGCGAGGGGCTTGTGGAAGCGGCGGGCGACGGGACGGCTGCGGCCGGTGGTGGCGGCCCGCACGGCGGAGTGCAGGACGGTGCCGGCGGCGGCGACGGCGGTCGCGGAGATGACGCAGCGGTTGACCTGGTAGGTGCGCAGCGCGAGCGCCACGCCTTCGCCGACCCGGCCGACGAGGGCGCCCTCCGGGACCTCGCAGTCGGTGAACCGCAGTCCGGAGAAGAGGGATCCGCGCATGCCGGCGGTGGGCACGCGCGGCAGCCGGGTGAGGCCGCCGGCCGCGGTGAGCTCGTCCGGGTCGAGCAGGAGGACGGAGTGGCTGAGCGGGCTGCGGGCGCGGTCGGTGCGGGCGTAGACGACGTACGCGTCCGCCCGGGCGGCGTTGATGATGACGTCCTTGCGGCCGCTCAGCGAGAAGCCGCCGCCGGGGCGCGGGAGGGCGGTGAACTCGTCGCGCAGGATGGCGTTCGCGTGGGCGAGCTCGTGGTGGACGATCGAGGCGCGCCCGCCGCCGAGCAGGACGTCCGCGGCGGCCCGGCGCTGGGCGGTGCTGCCGGCCACCCAGACGGCGGAGGTCGCGAACAGCGAGGTGATGCCGGACCCGAAGCCGAGGGCGAGGTCGCGGCGGAAGACGGGACGCAGCACCTTGACGAGCAGATCGGCGCGGGTGAGCCGGCCGCCGAACTCGGCGGGGACGAACTCGGCGCCCAGGCCCGCCCCGACGAGCAGCCGCTCGGTGGCCGCGGGCGGCTCGCGGCGCTCGTCGGCGGCGAACAGGGCGCCGAGGCCGTGCGGGTTCGCGGGATCGTACGGGTCGCCCAACAGGGCTTCGAGGCGCGCGGCCCGGCGCAGCGCCTCGGTCTCCTCGGCGGCGCGGCCGGCAACGCTGGTGACGGCGCGGCCGACAACGCGACCGGCGACACGACCGGCCGCGTGGCGTGCGGCCGGGCCGGCGGGCCCGCTCTCGGGACGCGTGGTGGTCTCGGTGGTGGCCATGATGGCGGAGATCAGCTCCTTCGTCCGGGACTCTCGGCCTGCTGTGCGCAGTCCGCGGGGCTGGTCCGTCCTCGTGCGCGGATCTTCAGCGTGCGGGCATCGGCTCGACACCCGCTTGAGGCTTCGTGCAGCACGGCCGGAGACCGGCCACCGGGATCACCGGTGGCGGCCTGCGGTCCGTCCTTCGATGTGGAGCAGCACGGCGCGGGCGGCACGCAGTTCACAGCCGGGGAGGGTGTCCTCGGGGTCGGGCCCGCAGGGGTGGGGGCGGGTGAATCCGGCCGCCTCAAGGGTGCGTACGGCGTCGGCGGTACGGATGACCTGGTGGGCCTGGAGCAGCAGCCGCTCGGGCCGCAGCCGGCGTTCGTCCGGGCCGGGGCCGATGGCCCGGCCGGTCGCCGTGCACACCAAGTGGACGGACCGCGGCGCGGTGGCGCTCTCGCGGGCCGCCTTCAGAAACTCGCCCTCGGCGGCCCGGGCGGCACCGGGTGCGGGCCGCGGCGGGACGAGCCGGCCGAGCGCGGCGACCAGCCGGGCCGCGTCGGGCAGGCTGAGCACGCCCGCCACGTGCGCGGCGGAGAGTTCACCGGCGCCCTGCCCGGCCACGGCGTCGGCGCGCAGCCCCCAGCTCTGCCACAACCGGTACACGGCCACCTGGAAGGCGAACAGCGCCGGCTGGGCGAACTCGGCCCGGCGGATCAGGCCCGAGTCCACCCCGCCCTCGGGGGCGAACACCACGGCGGCCAGGGGCATCCGCAGCCAGGGGTCCAGTGCCTCGCGTACGACGTCGTACGCGGTCCGGAAGGCGGGAACCGAGCAGTACAGCTCACGGCCGAGGGCGAGGCGGCGGCCCGTGTGACCGGTGAACAGGACGGTCAGCGGCGGGGCGGAACGCCACGGTGGGCGCGGCCCGCGGGGCCGGCGGGCGAGGAGGGCGGCCGCGTCATCGGACACCGGGCGCCGCCTCCACGGTCTCGTACAGACCGGGCTCGGGGGTGGCCAGCGGGCCGAGGTCCTTGACGAGGGCCTGGAACTGCTCGCTGCGGACGGCGTTGCGGTGGGCCTCGGCGTCCTGCCACACGGCGAGTTCGAGGAAGATCCGTTCGTCGCCGAGGTGGCGCAGCGCCTCGTGGCCGATGTAGCCGGGCTGGCTGCTCATGTACGCGGTCAGGCGGTCCTTGACGGCCAGGAAGCGGTCGATGTCGCCGTGGACGGTCAGCTTGTTGACGAAAGTCACCATGGGGGCTCCTCGGGTCTGCCACGGCGGGATTGCCGCCCTCGTGTGGGTTCTGGGGGATTGGGGTCCGGGTGCCACGCTCGGCGGCCCGGCTCGAAGAGCCCTGGAAGACGGCTCGACCGCCCCTCCAGAGTGCACGGGAAGCGGCCGGAGCCCGGCGTGGCGGTCCCCTAAACCCCCCTAACTCCTGAATGTCGGCCCACAGGGGGTGTGGTGGGGGGAACCCCAGATTGCGGCCGGATCCATGGATCCTGCCCGGCTTCCGTAATAGCTTGAGGGTTCCTCGACCGGTACGGAGACCGGCATCGAGCCGGCCCTGGAGGTGCCCGTGCGGATCCGACCGATGCCGGGGGTGCGTGTCACTTCCGTGGACGCCGACGGCCGCCTGGAGCTGCTGGCCGCGTCGTCCACCGGACCGGCGAGCTACCGCTGCGGCCCGGTGGGCACCGCCATGTGGATCGCCCTGCGCCAGCACGACGGCGACAGCGCGGCGGCGGCGGACCTGCTCGCCCGCCTGTGGGGCACCGGACCCGAAAACGCCCGCGCGGACCTCGACATCTGGATCGAGGAAATGCGCGACGCGGGCCTCCTGCACACGGAGCCCGCCCCCTGACCGGCTGACCGGGGCCGATCCGGCCCGGCTCAGGCCGCCGGGTCGTCGTCCGGGGTGATGGTGATCGCCGGGGTGGGCCAGGCGTGCGCCGTGATGCGGTGGGCGAGCTCCCGGGCCAGCGGCGCGGCGGCCTGGGGGCAGGCCAGGGTCAGGGGTTCGCCCTTCGCCAGGACCGGGCGCAGCGCGGCCAGGCAAGCGCCGGCGTCCGCATGGACGTCGAGCGCGACCAATTGCCGGGCCCCCGGATCGGTCGCGGCCGGGGCGGTCTGACGCCCGGCGGGCGCGCCCGGGGGCGGGATCAGGACCACGGTGCCGGCCCCGGGGCGGGCGGCCCGTCGCAGGAGGAGCAGGCGTGCGCCTCCCGCGGGCCTCGGCGCGGGCGGCTGCGGCCATGGGCCGAGCAGCCTCAGGGCCTCGCCGACGGTCGTCGACTCCCGTGCGCGGGCGGGGAACTCACGCAACAGCTGAGCGGTCCGGTGGACGGCGTCGGCCGCGTCCGCGATCCGCGCCCGGTCGTGCACCCCGGTCAGCACCAGGCCGCCCCCGCGGTCGTGGTGCGCGGTCACCGACAGGGCGAAGCCGCCGTGCGCGCCCACGGTCTCCGGCGGGGTCACCCGTATCCCCTGGGCGGCGAACTCCTCGTCCAGCGGGTCGGTGCCCGTCGCCGCCGGCGCGTCGAAGGCCAGCAGCGTCTCGGTGAGCGGATCGTCCGGTTCCCGGCCGCTCCAGGCGTGCACCTGCCCCATGGAGACCCACTCGTACGCGGCGAGGTCGAACGCGCGGTCCGCGAGGTCGGCCAGCAGCCGGGCGAGCGGCTCGCCGGGGTCGACGTCGACGGACATCGGCAGCGGGTTGCGCAGCGGGCCGGGCAGCCGGGAGGCGCCGTCGAGGGGGATGCCGCGGCCGGACACGGCCGTGGCGAACGCCACGGGGACCGGGCCGCCGCCGGGCACGGCCCGGCGCAACTGGAGGGCCCAGGCCGCCTGGAGGGCGGTGCTCTCGGTGACGCCTTGCCCGGCGGCCCAGTCCCGCAGCCGGGAAGCCTCGTACGGGTCGAGCCGGACGGTGGTGCGCAGGTGCCCGCTCCGGTCGCGGGGCTGCCCCGCGACCGCGGGCGGCGGCGGCAGAGTGGCCGATCCGGCGGGCGGTGCGGCCGCGGACCAGAACGCCCGGGCCGGGGCGCGGTCCTGGCCGGCCAGCCAGCGCAGGTGGTCCCGCAGGTCGGGGCGGCGCTCCCCGCCCGTGGCGGCGCCTTCGGCGAGGTAGGCACGGGCGAAGGCGCGCAGCAACAGGCGTACGCTGCGGCCGTCGAGCAGGGCCTGGTGGTACGTCAGGATGACGCGGGTCGGACCGGCGCAACCGCTGCCGCCGCCCGGACCGCCCTGTTCGTCCAGCAGTGCGATCCGCAGCGGTCCGGGCCGCGTGGGGTCGAAGTCGCGCTGCCGCTCGCTCAGCAGCAGGGCCTGCCAGTCGGCAGAGCCCTGCGGGTGGCGCACCAGCTGCGGGACGACCTGCGGGTGGACGACGACGCGGGGTCCGCCGCGGGTTCCGTACGGGGCGAACGCGGCGCGCAGCACGGCCTCCCGGTCGTACACGCTCTGCCATGCGGCCTGGAACCGCCGGGTGTCCAGCGGCCCGTACCAGCGCCAGTGCAGCTGCCCGACGTGCAGTCCGGAGCCGGGCCGGGCGGCCATGGCGTCGAGGAGGACCTCGCGCTGCCGGGCCCCGGCGGCCAGCCCGGGCCCGGGGTGTACGCGTTCGGGGCGTCCGGGCCCGGGGTGTGCGGGTGGGCCGGTCCGTTCGGAGCCGACGCTCATCCTTTCCCCCTCGTCTCGGCCTCGCACTTCAAAGGGGTCGAGTATGCGCGGGGTTCCCACGTTTCGCTGACGCGCGCCTGACACACCGCCGGAGTCCCGGCGGAGCCCGGGCCGTGGGGACGGGGCCTTGAGGGGTGCGCTACCAGGTCACAGGGTGCGGACGGCGGTCTCCGCGTGCTGTTTGGCGAGGCCGAGGGTCGCGGTGCTGTTGCGGCCGAGGGCCTCGCGCACGTACCGGCGGGCCGCCGTCAGGTCGGCGCCGGCGCCGAGCACCTGCTCGATCGCCTCCTCCCGCAGCAGCACGCTGTGCTGGGAGACGGCGGTGACGCCGCTCTCGTCGGGGATCAGCGACCACTCGCCTGTGTGCGCGGCCATCAGGGCCGGGGTCGAGGTCTGCTTGTAGACGATGCGGCCGGCCGCCGGGAAGCACACCCGCACCGATTCGGTGGTGTGCGCGGACCCGTCGGCGGTCATGGTGTCCATGCTCAGCAGCTGGACGCCGGGCTCGTCCTCGGTGACGGCGGCGCGTGAGACGTGCGGGATGCGCTCCGGCCAGTCGGCGGCCCCGTAGAGGAACTGGTAGACGAGTTCGGCGGGGCCGTTGATCCGGACGGAGTCCTCGAAGGACAGCAGCAGGTCGTCGAGCCGGCTCCAGCGCTCCGCGGCCTCCTTCAAGGTGGCCAGTTGGGCGCGGCTGTTGGTGTCGGTGGCCTCCTTGGTCCAGTCGACGTCGGCGGGCCGGTCGCCGGCGACCGCGAAGTCGTGCAGCAGGACCAGCCGCGAGCGGCCGGTGCCGCGCGGCTCCACGATCCAGCTGCCGCCCATCGAGACGACGGGGGCGGCGGGGACCTCCTGGCGGAAGTCGATGCGCAGCCCGGGCGCGTCCAGGGTCCGGCGGGAGAGCCAGGACTTGACGGTCCCGTTCGCGGTCACCCAGATGTGGAACCGGTCCCGGGAGCCGTCGAAGTCGAGCCGTTCGACGTGGACGCTCGACGGGAAGAACAGCGGCCACTGGGTCGTGTCCGCGATCAGCCCGTAGACCACGCCCGGGGGCGCGTTCACGTCCACGGAATAGGACGTGCGGTGCACCTGCTGGACCGACATCGCCACACCCTTCCCTCACAAGTGATCCAGAGTCTGTCCGTGCCGGCCGGAACTCCGCTCGAAGCGGCCTGGAGCCAGGCCCTGAGCGGGTCGGGGCCGCGCCCGTGGGCCGCACCCGTGGGCCGCTCAGTGCCCGGCCGGGGCCTCAGCGCGCGAGCGCGGACTCCGCGTACTGCTTCGCGTACGTCATCGTCGCCGTGCTGTTGCGGCCCAGCGCCTCGCGCACGTACCGGCGGGCCGCCGCCAGGTCGGCCGAAGCCCCCAGCACCTGCTGCACCGCCTCCTCGCGGAGCACGACCCCGTGCTGCGAGGTGACGGTCGAGCCGTACGCGCCGCCGGTGACGGTCCACACCCCGGTGTGGGCGGACATCAGGGCGGGCGTGCGGGTCTGCTTGTAGACGATGCGGCCGGCCGCCGGGAAGCACACCCGCACCGATTCGGTGGTGTGCGCGGACCCGTCGGCGGTGAGGGTGTCCATGGCCATCACCTGGACGCCGGGCAGCTCGTCGGGTTCGGTGAGCTCCAACCGTGACACGTGCGGCAGCAGCTGCGGCCACTGCTCGGCCCGTTCCAGGAAGGCGTAGACCAGCTCCGGCGGGGCGTCGACGCGGACGGTGTCCTCGAAGGACATCACGAGGTCGTCGAGCCGGCCCCAGCGCTCGCCGAGCGTGGCCAGGTTCGCCAGCTCCGCACGGCTGTTGGTGTCGGTGGCGCGCTCGACCCATTCGACGTCCTCGGCCCGGTCGCCGCCGACGGAGAAGTCGTGCAGCAGGACCAGCCGGGAGCGTTCGGCGCCCAACGGCTCGACGATCCAGGTGCCGGTCATCGCCGACAGCGGGGCCGCGGGGACCTCCTGCCGGAACTCGATGCGCCGCGCGGCGGCGTCGAGGACGCGGCGCGAGGTCCAGGACTTGACCCGCCCGTTCGCCGTCGCCCACATCCGCAGCCGTTCGTGGACGCCGTCGAACTCCAGCCGCTCCACGTACACGTTGGGCGGGAAGTACAGCGGCCATTGCACGGGGTCCGCGATCAGTCCGTAGACCACGCCCGCGGGGGCGGCCACCTCGGTCTCGTGCACGGTACGGTGCACCTGCTCGGCTGCCATCAGAAGTTCCCCAGTCCGCCGCAGACGTTCAGCGCCTGCGCGGTGACGGACGCGGCGAGGTCGGTGGTCAGGTAGCCGACCATGGCCGCCACCTCCTCCGGGATCGCGTACCGGCCCAGCGGGATCTTCGCCTCGAACTGCTCCTGCACGTCCTCGGTCGTGGTGTCCCAGGCGGCCGCGTAGCCGGCCCGTACGCGCTGCGCCATCGGCGTCTCGACGTAGCCGGGGCACACGGCGTTGACGGTGATCCCGGCCGGGGCCAGCTCCTTGCCGAGGGCCTTGGTGAAGCCGACGACGGCGTGCTTGGACGCCGAGTAGGGGGCGCCCAGCAGAACGCCCTGCTTGCCGGCCGTGGAGGCGATGTTGATGATCCGGCCGTACGGGGCCCCGCCGAGGCCGCCGTGCTTGAGCACTTCCCGGGTCAGCAGGAAGACGCTGTTCAGGTTGGTGTCGATGACGTCGTACCAGAGCTCGTCGGTGATGTCGGCGGTCGGACCGCCGCCGCTGCGCCCGGCGTTGTTGACGAGGACGGAGACCGGGGCGCCCCACTCCGCGACGGCGGCGGCCACCAGCTCCGTGACCGCTTCGCGGGAGCGGACGTCGGCGGCGGTGCCCGCGACGTCCAGGCCCTCGGCGCGCAGCTCCTCGACGGTCTCCTTGACGTTCTGCGGCGTCCGCGCGCACAGGAACACCCGGTGTCCGCGGCGGGCCAGGTCCCGTACGACCGCCAGGCCGATGCCGCTCGTGCCGCCCGTGACGAGGGCGACCGGCTTGTCCGGCGCCGCCGACGGCGCTGACCGTGTTGTCGTCGTGGACGTGGTGGTCATCGTGTTGCCTCCAAAACCCGTGGTGGGACTTCGACCGTGTCGCGGAGCCCTGGAGGTGCGGTGGAAGCCGGATTGAGGACGGGTACGGTTCCTGCCGCGCCGGGATCCGCGGGATCCCCGTCCGGCGCCCCGTCCGGCGCCCCGTCCGGCGCCCCGTCCGGCAGGGCGGCCTGCGGACCCAGGGGTGCCAGGGCCCGCGCGAGGGCGCGCCGGGTCAAGGACGCGCCGCCCGCGGCGACGTAGCCGTCGGGCCGGATCAGCAGCCAGCCGCCCGGTCGCAGCCCCAGCGCACGCCGCAGCACCCCCTGCGGATCGCCCAGTGCCCGTGGCCCGCCGAGGTCTGCGGCAGCCTCGCCGGGGCCGTCACCGGGGCCGTCGCCGAGACCGTCGCCCGGCCGCCCGTCGCCCGGCCCGTCGACCACCGCCCGTACCGACAACCAGGCGCCGTGTGCGCGGGCCGCGGCCGCCGCCGTCGCCACGCCGACCTCGCCCGGCCCGCCCGCCTCCCACACCAGGGACCAGCGGGTGTCGCGCAGTTCGGCGCGCAGCGCCTCGGAGCCCGGGTCGCCGCGCCGGTCGGCCGCCGCCGCGGCCCGGACGCCTGCGGGCAGCCCCATCAGCGGGTCGGCGGTGCTCAGCGGGCTGTCGCCGTACGACAGGAGCAGTCCGGACATCCCGCCGAGGACCTTGCGCTGGATGGCCCTGCGCAGCGGCCCGATGGTGCGGACGAAGGTGAAGACGACCGGCAGGGCGAATCCGGCCAGCGCGTTCTTGAACTGGACCAGGAAGGTGGCCTTCCGGGTCGATCCGATCAGGGCCTTGCCGATCGGGACCCGCTCCTGCCCGTACGTGGCCAGCAGCTCCCGGCCCGCCTGCCCCCGGGCGGCCATGGCGAGCTTCCAGGCCAGGTTGTACGCCTCCTGGATGCCGGTGTTCATGCCCTGCCCCGAGGCGGGGCTGTGCACGTGGGCCGCGTCGCCCGCAACGAAGCAGCGGCCGTCGTGCATGCGCGGCACCATCCGCTGCTGGAACGTGAACACGGAGGTCCACTCGGGTTCACCGACCCGCACCGGCCGCCCGAGCCCGGCGCCGAGCTTCTCCGAGAAGCGCCGCGCCGCGTCCCCCGGCTGCGCTCCGGGGGCGGTGTCCAGCAGCCGCCAGTACCCCTCGCGCTGGTACGGGACCATCATCAGGGCCTGGCTGCCCGTGTGGACCCAGTAGATGGTGTCGGGCGGCAGGTCGGTGGAGACGGGCGCGTCGGCGAGTGCCCAGGTCTCGCTGGACTCTCCGAGCAGCGGCAGCCCCAGCTGTTTGCGCACGGTGCTGTGGCCGCCGTCGCAGCCCACCAGCCAGGGCACCTCGTACTCCTCGGTGGTGCCGTCGGGGTGCTCCAGGCGGGTCCGTACGCGGTCGTGGTCCTGCTCGAACGAAGCCAGCCGCACCCCCCATTCGACGCTGACGCCGAGGCGGGCGACGGCCTCGCGGAGCACGTGCTCCGTCTCGGCCTGCCCGATGATCAGGCTGTACGGGAAACGGGTGGGCATCGCCGCGTAGTCCGCGTCGAGGCGGACCAGGCGGCTGCCGCGCGCGTACATCGTGAAGGCCCGGTTCTTGCGGCCGCGGGCGAGCACCCCGTCCACGACGCCCATCTGGTCGAAGGTCTCCAGGGTGCGCGGGTGGACGGCCACGGCACGGCTCTCGCGGGCCGGCCCGGGGGCCCCGTCGACGAGGCGTACGCGCAGCCCCCGCCGGGCCAGTTCATGGGCGGCGGTCAGGCCGACGGGGCCCGCCCCCACCACGAGGACCCGGGCGGACCCGGCCCCGGACGGTGTGCCGGTACTGCTCGCCACGTGACTGCTCCTCTGGTCGTACGGATGCGAAGGGGGAAGTCGGGGTCCGGGGCCGGGGTCAGACGGCCGCGGCCTCCGCGGCGGCGCGGCCGCGCAGGCTCTGGCGCAGCGTGCGCCGCTCGGGCTTGCCGACGTGGTTGCGCGGCACGGCATCGAGCACCTCGACGCGGCGGATCTGCTCGAAGTCGTTCAGGCGGGCGTTGGCGCGCTCCACGATGGAGTCGAGGACGTCGAGCAGGCCGGGGGCGGTGGGGTCGCGCAGGACGATGCCGGTCCACACGAGCGCGCCGTGGACCGGGTCGGGCCAGCCCGCCACGATGCACTCGGCGACGCGCGGGTCGGCGCCGATGACGTCTTCGACGGCGCTGGGCGAGACGAGCTCGTTGTCGTACTTGAAGACGTCGTCGAGCCGGTCCACGAGGAACAGCACGCCGTCCTCGCCCAGGTATCCGATGTCCCCGGTGGCGAACCAGCCGTCCGCGTCGACGGGCCGGGTCACGGTCTCGTCGAGGTATCCGGCCATCACCTGCGGCCCGCGGACCTGGACCTCGCCGGTGGCGTACACGTCGAGCGGCGTGCTGGTGTCCACGGCGACGATGCGGCATTCGGTGCCGGGTACGGCGGCGCCCACCGAGCCGCTCTTGGGACGGTGCGGGTCCTGGCAGTGGGACAGCGGGGAGAGCTCGGCCAGCCCGTAGCCCTGGATGACGGGCACGCCCAGGCGTGCGCGCAGGGTGCGGGCGGCGGTCGGGGACAGGGCGGTGCCGCCGGAGAGCACGGCGGTGAGGCGGGCCCCGGCCGGGAAGTCGTGGGTGAGCCGCTCGTCCTGGGCCAGCCGGTGCAGACGGGCGGGCAACCCGTAGTAGTGGGTGGCCCCCACCTGCGCGGCGGCGGCGAGCGAGGCGATCGGGTCGGGGTCGGTGCACAGCACCTGGCAGGCACCTGCGTACACGCCCGAGTTGAGGTGCATGACGTGGTAGAGCGGCAGGTGGTTGAGGGTGACCGAGTCGCTGCCGAGGTCGTGCGCGGCGGCGGTCTGGGCCGCGTTCGCCACCAGGTTGCGGTGGGTGAGCCGGACGCCCTTGGGACGGCCGGTGGTGCCGGTGGTGAACTGGATGCACGCGTCGCCGTCGAGGTCGACGGCCCCGGGCAGGTCCGTCCGCTCCGGCGCCGACTCCAGGGCGGCCTCCAGCGGGACGGCGTCGCCGGGGACCATGCCGTCGGGCGCGTCGGTGACGACCACGGACCGCAGGTGCGGCAGCCCGTCGCCCAGTTTGACCAGCAGCTCGGCGGTGGCGGTCGGTACGAACGCCACTTCGACCTCGGCGGTGCGCAGGACGTGCACCAGGCCCGCCTCTTTGATCAACGGGTTGACCAGCACCACCGTGTTCCCGCTGCGCACGGTCCCGTAGTAGGCGGCGGCGAAGACGGGGTCGAGGACGTTGGCGACGCCGATCCGCGCTCCGCGCCGGCCGAGGGTGTGCTCCAGGTAGGAGGCGAAGCGGTCGGCCCGGGCGTCGAGTTCCGCGAAGGTCACCGTCGTCGTGACACCGCCGCCCGTCGCGGTCCGGATCGCCCGCCCGGCCGGGTCGCGGACCGCCGCCCGACGCAGCAGGCCGTCGAGCGGAAGTTCCGGGTACACGAATCTCGGCATGGTGCTCTCCTCCTGGCTCCCGAAGGGGCAGCCGCGGCTGCGGCGGAGCCTCCACCCTGGGCAGCGGCGCTTGAGGAGTCTTCGAAGGGCGCTCGATCCGCGCCGCAGATGCTGTGGGGAACCGATGGAACGGAGTCCCGCGATGACCGCGACAACCGCGACGATCGCCGCCGAGGCGTCCCCCCGCCCGCCCCGGGAACGGGAGTTCGGGCTGCTGTACGCCGAGGTCCAGCAGTTCTACTCCCGGCAGATGCAGCTGTTCGACTCCTTCGAGGCCGAGCCGTGGGCGCGTACGTTCACACCGGACGCGGTCTTCGACGTGCCGACGCTGCCGGCGCCGGTGATCGGGCGCGCGGCCCTCGCCGCGAACGTCCGGCGCAACGCGGAGGTGCAGGCCGGCACCGGCGAGCAGCTGCGGCACTGGCTCGGCATGCTGGACGCGCGGCCGCAGCCCGACGGCTCGGTGCACACCCGCAGCTACGCACTGGTGTACCTGACCCCGCGGGGCGGTGGGTCGAAGGTGCACCGGGTCTGCGTGATGGAGGACGTACTGGTGCCCGCGCCCGGCGGCTGGCAGGTCGCCCACCGCCTGGTGACGCGCGACGACCTGGCCTGACCGCCCGCGCAGCCCCGCGGACCCGGGGCTACGCGGGCCCGCGGGGCTACGCGGCGCGGTGGCTACGCGGCGCGGTGCGCGGGCAGCGGCGTGAACAGGTCGGTGCGCACCCCGGCCGGGTCGTGACCGTGCGCGACCTTCCGGGTGATCTTCGCGCCGATCGGGGTGCGGGTGACGAGCGCCGCCGCCCGCGCCCGCAGGAAGTCGGCAGCGGGCCCGCCGCCGCCGAACATCGTGCGGGCCTGCATGACCTGCATGCGGTGCACGGCGGCCGCCGCCGGGGCGCGCCGGTCCCGGTAGGCCGCGAGTCGCCGGGCCGTCGGCTCCCCGTCGGACAGCGCGGAGACGAGTACGGGGTGCAGCGCGGCGGCGTCCTGGAGGGCCAGGTTGATGCCCTGGGCGCCGATGGGCCCGTGGGTGTGGGCGCTGTCGCCGAGCAGGACGAGCCCGTCGCGCACCCATTGCGCGGCGTGCGAGGCGAACACGTCGAGCAGGGTCAGGTCGGCCATGGCGGTGATCTGTTCGTGGACGAGGTCCGCGAACGGGGGCAGTGCCTCGGCCAGTTCCCGTCGGATGTCCTCGATGCCGCGCCGGACGGCGCCGCGCCAGCCGCCGTGCGGCAGGGTCCAGCCGATCCGCAGCCGGTCGGGGTGGGTGTCGTGGACGAGCAGGGCGCTGCCGGCCGTGCGGTGCACCCGTACCCGCCCGGTGGCCCGGCCTGGCGCGTGCAGCGCGAACCACACCACGTCGTGGGCGAAGGACTCGACGCGCCCCGCGTCGATGCCGGCGAGCGCGCGGGTCTTGGAGAACCGGCCGTCGGCGCCGACGACCACCTGCGCGCGGACGGTGACGGGCACCCGATCGGGGCCGTTCACCACGGCGCCCGTGCAGGGGCCGTCCGGCCGCCGCTGGCGGAGCGCGGCGATCCGGTGGCCTTCGAGCAGGGTGAAGCCGGGCAGCCGCCGGCAGGCGGCGAGGAGTTCCCGGAGCAGGTGCGGCTGCGGGAGGGCGAGCAGGTGGTCGTACGGGGCGGGCAGCCGCCCGTAGTCGATGTCGAGCAGCACCCGCTCCCGCTCCAGTACCTGGAAACCGCCCAGGCACGCCGCGCCGTGGGCCGCAGCTCCGGCGAGGACGCCGAGTTCGTCGAGGATCCGCTGGCCGCCGGGCTGGAGGATCTCGCCGTGGAAATCGCGGTGGAACGCGGTGGAGCGTTCGACCAGGGTCACCCGGACGCCGGAGCGCAGCAGCATGAGCGTCAGCGCCAGCCCGGCCGGCCCGGCCCCGATGACGCAGACGTCGGTGTCGATGGCGTCGCCGGCGGTGGCGGTGGTGGAGGCGCCGGCGGTGGCTGCCTGTTCGCGCACCGGGCTCAGACCGCGGCCCGTGCTGCCAGCACCTCGTTGACCATGGCGAGGTAGCGGCGGGGGGTGTCGGCGTCGTCGAGGGCCTCCTCGTCGAGGAGGACGTCGTATTCGCGCTCGACGTACCCGGTGGTCTGGAGGACGGCGAGCGAGTCGTAGCCCAGCTCGAACCAGTTCATGTCCAGGACGTCGCCGTCGAGGTCGATGCCCTCCTCCTCGCCCGCGCACTCGCGCAGGATGCGCTTCAGGTCGTCGAGTTCCAGCCGGTCCATGGTCTCCCTCTGTTCTGGTGGGGTGTGATGTGGGCGTGGGGGGGGTGTGGGGGCGTGGGTGAGGTCAGGCGTCCGCGGCACGGACGACGACGGCCGAGTTGAAGCCGCCACGGCCGCGGGCGAGCACGAGCGCGGTCCGCAGCGGCAGCCCCAGGGCGGGGCTGGGCGCTCCGGTGACCAGGTCCAGCGGGCAGTCGTCGGCCGGGAGCTCGGTCCCGGTGGTCGGCGGGATCAGCTGGTCGCGCAGGGTGAGCAGGGCGGCTGCCACGTCGAGGGCCGCGCCACCTGCGGCGAGCCGCCCGGTCATCGACTTCGGTGCGGTGACGGGCACCCCGCGCGGGCCGAACAGCGCGGTGATCGCCTCGGCTTCGGCGCGGTCGGCGCCCCGTTCGCCCGCGGCGTCGGCGAAGACGACGTCCACCTCGTCGGGGTGTACGCCCGCGTCGGCGAGGGCGAGTTCGGCGGCCGCCCCGAGCCGGGAGGTCCCGTCGGAGTCGAAAGTGGCGGCATGCCCGGCGAGGGTCCCGTAGACGCGGGCTCCGCGCCGGCGCGCCTCTTCGGCGCCCTCCAGGACGAGGAGCGCGCCGCCCTCGCCCGCGACGTGGCCGCTCGCGTCCTCGGCGAACGGCAGGTAGGCGCGGGCCGGGTCCTCGCGGTCGGTGAGCCCGCCGCCGGCCAGGTAGGCGGCCCAGCCCCAGGAGCACAACGCGGAGTCGATGCCGCCGGTGACGACGAGCTCGGCGCCCTTGCGGATCTGGCGGCGGGCGTGGGCCATCGCGTCGAGGCCGCCGGCCTGCTCGGAGACGATCACTCCGGAGGCGCCGCGCAGGCCGTGCCGGATGGAGATCTGGCCGCTGTTGACGGCGTAGAACCAGGCGAAGGACTGGTACGCCGAGACGTGCTGGCCGCCCTTGCTCCACAGTGCCTGGAGCTCCTGCTGGCCGAACTCGAACCCTCCGAAGGAGTTGGCGGTGACCACGCCGGCGGCGTGCTCGGGCAGCTGCGCGGGGTCGGCCCCGGCGTCGTCGAGGGCCTCCTTCGCTGCGGCGAGCGAGAGCCGGGTGACGCGGTCCGTCTGCGGCAGCAGCCGGCTCGACACGTGGTCGGCGTCGACGAATCCGGGCACCTCCCCGGCGAGCTTCGCCGGGTAACCGCTCGCGTCGAACCGGCTGACCGGCCGGATGCCCGAGCGGCCGCGCAGGACGGCGGACCACCAGGCCTCGGTGCCGAGCCCGTTGGGGGCGGCGACCCCGATGCCGGTGACGACGGGGGCCGCGGTCCGCGGCCGGGCGGCAGCGGGTACGCAAGCGACGGCAGGGGCGGGGGCAGGGGCGGCGACTGCGGTGGTCATCGGTCCGCCTTCAGGTTCGGGCTGGTCAGGATCATCGCGCTCTGGAACCCGCCGAAGCCGCTGCCGACGGTCAGGACCGCGTCGGTGCGCTGCCGGCGGGCGGTCAGCGGGGTGTAGTCGAGGTCGCAGGCCGGGTCGGGCTCGTGCAGGTTCGCCGTCGGGGGGACGGTGTCGTGTTCGATGGCCAGGGCGCAGGCGGCCACTTCGAGGGCTCCGATCGCGCCGAGCGAGTGCCCGATCATCGACTTGATGGAGCTGACGGGGACCTCGTACGCCCGTTGTCCCAGGCTCCGCTTGAACGCCTCGGTTTCGTGCTTGTCGTTCTGCTTGGTGCCGGAGCCGTGCGCGTTGATGTAGTCGATGTGCTCGGGCCCCAGCCCCGCCTCGCCGAGCGCGGCCGTGATGGCCGCGGCCATCTCGACTCCGTCGGGCCGCAGTCCGGTCATGTGGTACGCGTTGCTGCGCGAGGCGAATCCGGAGATCTCGGCGTAGACGTGGGCGCCGCGGCTGCGGGCGTGCTCGTACTCCTCGATGACGAGCACGGCCGAGCCCTCCCCGAGGACGAACCCGTTGCGGGTGCGGTCGAAGGGCCGCGAGGCGGTCTCCGGCTCGTCATTGCGGGTGGAGGTGGCACGGATCGCGTCGAAGCAGGCTGCGGTGATCGGCGTGATGGGCGCCTCGGCCGCGCCGGTGACCATCACGTCGGCACTGCCCTCGCGGACGAGGTCGACGGCGTGCCCGATCGCGTCGAGACCGGAGGTGCAGCCGGTGGACACCAGCGCCACGGGCCCCTGGGCGCCGACGGTACGGGCCACCTCGGCCGCCATCGAGCTGGGGACGAAGTAGTCGTACAGGTGGGGTACGGCCTTGGTGTGGTCGACGAGCGTACGGGTGCCCTGCTCGCTGACGACCCCGTACTCGGCGTCCAGGCCGGTGGTGCAGCCCAGCGCGCTGCCGAGGGTGACCCCGGTGCGCGCGGCGTCGTACGAGCCGGCCAGGCCGCTGTCGGCGAGGGCCTCGCGGGCGCTGACGACGGCGAACTGGGCGGCGCGGTCCAGGCGCCCGGACTGCTCGGCGCTCAGCCCGGACTCCTGCGGGTCGAAGTCCGCCTCGGCGGCGATCCGGGAGCGGAACGCGGAGGCGTCGAAGAGGGTGATGGCGCGGGTGGCCGTCCGGCCGTCGGTCAGCAGCGACCAGAATTCCTTGGTGCCCGGGCGGCCCGGGGCCACGACCCCGATGCCCGTGATGACGACTCGTCTCATCGCCCTTCCCCCTGTCCTGTCTGGTCGCGGTGGCCGCGCAGCACGATGCGGGCGGCCCGGCCGAGCATCCGGGGCAGTTCGCCGCCCCGGACGAAGAAGTGGCCGCCGGGCACGGTCCGGCGGACGAGCCGGCCGGTGGTCCAGCGCTGCCAGCCCGCGGCGGCCTCGGCGCCGACGAGGGGGTCATCGCGGCCGATGACCGCGAGCACCGGTACGGGCAGCGGACCGGGCGCGGTCGGCGCGGTGGCGGCGGCCCGCAGGCTGCGGGCGAGCCGGAGATCGGCGCGGAGCACGGGGAAGACCGACCGGAACCACACGTCGCCGGGCTCCACGCCGGGCGGCAGCGCGTCGAACCGGTCCAGGACGCGCAGCAGTTCCGCGTCCGGCAGCTCGGCCGAGTTCGCGAGGGCGGCCGGGAGGTCCGGCGGCGGGCTGGCCCCGACGGCCAGCAGCGCGGGCATCGCCAGCCCGTACTCCCGGACGGCGTGGGCGACGGTCAGGGCGACCGTCGCGCCGAGGCTGTGCCCGTAGAGGATGTAGGGGACGCCGGGTTCGTCGGCTATCTGCTCGAAGAGCGGCTTGAGGTCGGCCAGGAGCTCGTCGCGGCCGGTCAGCCGGATCTCACGGCGCCGCTCGTCGCGTCCGGGCAGCAGCCAGGGCGTGGTCGACACCCCGCTCCCGGCGAGTTTGTCCCACCGGTAGAACGAGGACACTCCGGCCCCCGCATGTGCGAAACAGTGCAGCCGAACGGCCCGTCCGTCGCCCATCGCCACCTCCCAGGAACCGCACCACGTAGGTCTCGACACTCACCGACCTCACTTGAGACCGGCTCGAACCCGTGTGTACGGCCCCTCCCGGGAGGGGACTCGGGGCGGGCGGTGGGGCCGGAGCGCCCCCTATGCCGCGTAGAGGTCGAACGTCGATCCGCGGCGCGGGCCCGCCACCACGTCGAGCGCCGGGTCCACCGTCAGCATCGCCTGGTGCAGGCGCTGGAGCTGCGGGGACGGCTCCACTCCGAGTTCGTCGATCAGGCGGTTGCGCAGCCTGCGGTAGACGTCCAGGGCGGTGGCCTGGCGGCCGGACCGGTACAGCGCGACCATGGCCTGCGAGTGCAGGCCCTCGTGCTGCGGGTGCCGGGCGATCAGCTCGGTCAGCTCGGCGATGACCTCGACGTGGCGGCCGAGGCGCAGGTCCGCGTCGATGCGCCGCTCGACGGTCACGAGCCGGCTCTCCTCCAGCCGCATGACCTCGATCTCCAGGATCGGTCCCACGCGCACGTCGACCAGCGCCGGGCCGTTCCACAGTCCGAGCGCCTTGCGCAGCAGGTCGGCCGCGCGCTCGTCGTCCCCTTCCTCGTACGCGTGCTGACCGCCGACCACGAGGGTCTCGTACGCGTACACGTCCACGGCGTCCGGCGGTATCTGCAGCAGGTAGCCGCCGTGCCGGGTCGCGAGCACGTCCTTGGCGCTGCCCGGGACGCCCGGTCCCATGGCGGTGCCCAGTCTCCTGCGCAGCTGCAGGATGTAGGTCTGCAACGTCGTGAGCGCGCTCTGCGGGAGGTCGGTGCCCCAGATCTCCTCCATGAGGGTCTGTACGGGCATCACCCGCCCCGGATAGAGCGCGAGCAGCGCCAAGATCTGGCGCGGCTTGCCAGCCGTCGGAACAATCGAGCCCCCGTTGACCTCGGCACTCAACGGACCCAGAACCTGAATCTTCACGGTGTCCTCCGCATTTCGTCGAGTTCCCATCGATTTTCAGCCTTCGACTCCGGCACGGTAGCGGTGTCCAGTGCGGTGTCCCGGAATTCTTGAGCAGGTGTCGAGCAGCCCTCCGCCCCAGATGGTTGCAGGACGAAAACAAGCTGGTAGATTCCGCTCAGTGGATTAAAACCGGCACATAATTCATTTCGCCGGGAGGGGGCACGCACCATGGACGACACCGGGGCGGACTTCCGCGTCCTGGGCCCGGTCGAGGTGCTCGACCGCCGCTCGGGGGCGTACGTCGTGCCCTCCGGCGCCAAACAGCGGGCGCTGCTCGGCGCCCTGGTGGTCCGGGTGGGCCAGGTGCTGCCCGCCGACCGGCTCATCCACGAGCTGTGGGGCGACCGGCCGCCCGCGGGCGCGGCGAACGCCCTGCACGCCCATGTGGCCAGGCTGCGCCGGCTGTTGCAGGGCGCGGGCGGGCAGGAGTGGATCGCCACCCGGTCGATGGGCTACCTGCTGCACCCGGGCCGGGCCACCACCGACGCCCAGCGCTTCCACCGCCTGTCCGCCGAGGGCCGGGCGGCGCTCGGCGCCGATCCCGTCCACGCCGCGCAGCTGCTGAGCGGGGCGCTCGCCCTGTGGCGCGGCCCGGCACTGGAAGGCAGCGGGCAGGGGCCGCTGTGCACGGCGGAGGCGGACCGGCTGGAGGAACTGCGGCTGACCACGCTGGAGACCCTGTACGACGCGAACCTGCGCAGCGGGCGGCACGCCGAGGTCGCCCGGGAGCTGGAGCGGCTGACGGCCGGCCACCCGACGCGCGAGCGGCTCTACGACCTCCAGATGCTGGCCCTGTACCGGTGCGGCCGACAGGCGGAGGCTCTGGGCGTGTACGAGCGGGCCCGCCGGCGGCTGGTGGACGGACTCGGCGTGGAGCCGGGCCCTGCCCTGCGCGAGCGGATGGAGGCGATCCTGCACCACGCGCCCACCTTGGCCCTGCCCGCCTCCCCCGCGCCGGAACCCGAGCCGTCCCTGTACGAACTGGGCCGTGCGATCGCCCGTCTCGGCGACCGGATCGAGGCACTGGGCCGGGAGCAGGAGGCCCTGATCCGGCGCTTCAACCAGCTGACCGCGGCCCCGGACGGGCCGTGAACCCTCAGGCGTGGCACTCCAGGGGCCGCCCGTGGAACTCGGTCATCTCCTGGAACAGGGCGCCGATGTCCAGCGGCGACCCCTCCGGCAGGCCCTGCTCCTCGGCGTAGCCGCGGTGCAGGTTGGGCAGCAGGCGCTCGGTGTCCAGCAGTTCGGCGTACGGGCCGGGGCCGGTGGCGCGGGCCAGCTCCAGCGGGGTCAGGCCGGCCGCGGAGCCCTCCCGCGCCAGGCACTGGACCCAGCGCAGGTACTCCGCGTTCGCGTCGAGCAGTTCGGGGCCGCCGACCGGCCCGTGACCGGGTACGACCGTGGTGGCACCGAGCTCCCGCAGCCGGTCCAGCGCCCGCACGGAGCCCGCGACGGACCCCATGACGCAGAACGGCGTGACCCCGTTCATGACGATGTCGCCGGTGAACAGCACGCCCTGGTCGGGCAGCCAGACGACGGTGTCGTCGGTGGTGTGGGCCGCCGGGCCGATGTGGATGAGCTCGGCCCGGATCGAGCCGACGTGGAGCGTGGTGCGGTCCCGGAAGGTCAGCTCGGGCGGGGTGATCTCGATGTCGCCCCAGCAGACGTCCGGCCACAGCCCGGCCATGTGCAGCCCGGCCGCCCGGACCATGGTCCGGGTCCGCTCGTGGCCGATGGTCAGGGCCTCGGGGAAGACGAAGTTGCCGTAGGTGTGGTCGCCGTGGAAGTGCGTGTTGACGAGCGCCCGCGGCGCCCGCCCCGCCAGCCGCAGCACGGCCCCGCGCAACCGCCGTGCCCGGCTCTCGGTGGCGGCGGTGTCGACGAGCGCGCTGTGCCCGCCGTCGACGAGGATGCCGGCGTTGTTCAGGCACCAGCCCCCGGCGGGCTGCACGTAGGCGTGGACCCCGTCACCCACCTCGACAACGCCACCTTCGCCCCGCACGGCCCACCTCTTTCCCAAAGATCCGTAACCAGAATTCTCAACCGCCCCGCCACGCCCCCGCTAGATTCCCCCTAAAATCCCCGTGGAATTTCCCCCTCGCCGCGCATTCCCAGGCGCCACCTTGACCAAATGTCGAGCGAATTCCTGACCCGCCTATTTCTCACGACAACGGGTCACGGGGCAACCGGCGTAGATACAGGCGCAGACACCGCAGGTGCAGGCGCAGGCGACCCATCGCGGGGGCGGATCACCGATCCGCCCCCGCATTCGCGCCGGCCGATGCGTCCGGCGACCCGGCGGCGGTCCGCCGGGACCGGGCGGCGCAGTGCCGGACCCACCCCGCGCCCCTACCGACACGGCACGGCGCGGCACGGCGCGGCACGGCCGGTGTCAGACTCCCGCCGGTTCCGGGAGGACCAGGCGGCGGGGGGCTGCGCGGCCCCAGGGGAAGCCGTGGTGCAGGTGGACCGCCGGCGGCCGGGCGGCATCGACCTCGACCGCCACCGCCGCCAGGACCTCCGGCACCGGCTCGACCTCCAGGAACCGCCACCGCACCGCCGAGTCGTCGGCCGGCGGCCGGAAGCCGAGGACGCCCCGGTCCTCGGCCAGGGTGAACACGAAGGAGTCGAAGGGCAGGCCGAGTCCCAGCCCGCGCGCCTTCGAGTACGCCTCCTTCAGCGTCCACAACCGCAGGGCCCGCCGGTCGCGCGGCCGCCCGGGGGCGGCGCTGGCGATCCACTCCTGCTCCTCGGCGGCGAACGTCGCGATGATGTTGTCCAGTCCCCGCTCACCGCGGTCCAGCCGCTCGACGTCGACGCCGATGCGCGATCCGCGGGACACGCCCAGCAGGTTGTAGGCGTTGGCGTGGGAGAGGTTGAAGTCCAGCGCGTCGGCCCCGCGCGGCAGCCCGCCGGCCGGCGTCTGGAGGAACGGCCGTCCGCGCGAGGAGCGCCAGATGATCGCCTCGGCTTCGGGGATGCCGGTCTCCAACGCCAGTACCCGCCGGACCAGCGCGTGGGCGACGAGGTACTGGCGGCGGTCGCGTTCGAACAGGAAGCGGCCGGCCACCTCCTGTTCATTCTCGTCCAGCCAGTACGAGGCCAGCGTCGCGGCGATCCCGGGCGCGAGGTCCTCGTTGGGGCAGAACCACAGGTTCACCGGGGCCGGCTCGTTCTCCCCCGGGCCCGCCGGGTCGACGGGCAGCGCGGTCATGCGGGGCCGCCGTCTTCGCCGCCCAGCCACAGCGGAACGCGCAGGAACGCGGACGCGGGCAGCCGCACTCCGGCGGTGGCGGCCCCGCGGGCCGGCTCCAGCGCGGCCCAGTCGACGTCCAGCCCGGACAGCCACAGGCCGCGCAGCTGGTGCAGGTGCCCGGACTGCCAGAGTGCGGCGAGGTACCCGTCCGTCTCGGGTACGGCGCCCAGTCCCAGCGGGTCGGCGCCGCCGTCCCGCAGATCGGCGCAGGGCGCCCCGTCCCGTACGAACTGCTCCAGGGCCCGGACCAGTTCGCCGGTGTCACCGACGACGACCGCGAACCGGCAGTCCATGGCGGCCCGCCCGGTACGCAGGGCGCGCGCGAGCCCGTCGAGCGGGGGAACCGGTCCCGGGCCCTCCAGCAGCTCGGCGAAGCGCCGGGCGGTGGCGGCCAGGTGGGCGGGGGTGGGGGCGGACAGGACGAACAGCTCACCGGCCGCGCCGACCCGCTCCGCGCCCTGCTCCGTGGCGGCGGGCACGTACTCCTCCAGGACCACGTGCGCGTCCGCGCCGCCGGCCCCGCGGACGCCGACGCAGATCCGGCGCGGCACGTTCTCGTCGCCCTGCCAGGGTTGCGCCTCGGCGCGCCCCGGCCCGGGCGCCAGGCTCCGGTGGCGCAGCTGGAGCACGGCCCGGGTGAGGGCGGCGGCGCCGGTCGCCGCGCCCGCATCGCCGACGAGCGGGCGCACGGACCCGGCGTCCTCGCGGACGGCGGCGGCGGACGCCTCGACACCGGCCGCGCGCAGGGCCTCGCGCAGCACGCGCGGCGCCGGGGCGTCGGCCGACGTGTCCGCCGACGCCGGCCGGACCGGTCCGGCGGGCCCCGTACACCCGCCGGACCGGGACCTGCGGCCGGGGCCGGCCGCCGTGGGATCGGGTGCGGTGTGGCCGACCGCGCTGCCGCGCACCACGCAGTGGACGTCGTCCCCGTCGGCCAGGGCCCGCGCCAGGGGCTTGAGCAGCAGGGCGCCGACGCCTTCACCCGCGCCGGGGTGTCGGCTGGAGGGGTGCAGCAGCAGCCGGACGCCGCCGACGAGCGCGGCGGCGCATTCGCCGCGGTGCAGCGCGGCGACGGCTTGGTGCAGGGCGACGAGCACGGAGGACTCCGCGGTGTCGACCGACTGGCTGGGGCCGGTGAGGCCGAGCAGGGCCGAGAGCCGGTTGGGCAGGCTCCACTGGCCGCCGCGGGGCATCGGCCGGGGCCGCTCGCGCCGCCAGGTCCCGGCGGCGAGGAGCGCGTAGTCGCCGCTCCCGGCGCCGGTGAACACCCCGACGCTGCGCGGCGTCCCGTCGGCGGCGGTCAGTGCGTCGAGACGGCCGCCGGTGCACCCGGCGTCCTCCAGGGCCTCCCAGGCCGTTTCGAGGAACAGCCGTTCCTGGGGGTCCATCAGGGCGGCTTCGCGCGCGTCGATCCCGAAGAACTCCGGGTCGAAGTCCTGTACGCGTTCCAGGTAGTGGCCGGGCTCGTCACCGGGCCGCCCGGGCGGCGGGGCCGAGGCGCTGCCGTGGCCGTCGCGCGCCCGGCGCCAGAACGCGCCGAGGTCGGGCGCGCCGGGATAGCGCCCGGCCAGCCCCACGACGGCGACGGGCCCGGCACCGGCCACCGGCCCGGCCCCCACTGCCCGGTCGACCGGCCCGGCAACGGCGCTGGGCCCGACGGCACCGGCGTGCTCCGCGTCCCGTTCGGGCCGGGCGTCCGGCTGTGCGAGGACGACGGGTCCCGCACCGGTGGCGGCGCCGGTCAGCAGCGCGGCCACCTGGGCCCGGTCCAGATGGCCGTTCTTGAACCGGGTCAGGACTTCCTTCTCGTCCATCTGGACGCGCTCCTTCTGGGGGTGGAAAAGCAGCTTCAGCCGCGGCGGCCGAGCAGCACGAGTGCCTCGTCCACGGTGAGCCGGTCGTCGCGGATCGCGTCCAGCAGGACGTCGAGGTCGCCGCTGGGGAGCGGCCGTACGACGGCGGGGGCCGGGGCGGGGACGGGAGCCACGGCGGCGACCGGAACCGGAACCGGGATCGGGACGGCGGCCGGGCGGAAGGCCCGCTCCGACGGCCGGGGCGCCGCGCCGAACTCCTGCCGGACCTGCCCGGCCTGCCCGGCCTGCCCGGCCTGCGCCGCCTGCACGGCCTGTGCGGCCGCTCCCGTCCGCGTCGCGATGTAGGCGGCCATCGCGGCCAGGTTGGGGTGTTCGTACAGCAAAACGGACCGCTCCTGGAGGCCGAAGGTGCGGTTGACGACCGCGATGAACTCCGCGCCGACCATGGAGTCCACGCCGAGCACGTTGAACGCGGCGGTGGTGTTGATGTCCCAGGGGTCGCAGCACAGGATCCCCGCGAGCTGTTCGCGCAGCACCTCCGCGATCCCGGTCGCCGCGGCGGCGGCCGGCGACTGCCGGGCGGGGGCGGTGGCCGGAGCCGCAGCGGCCGCGGCGGCAACAGGGGCCGCGGCGGCAACGGAAGCGGGCGCGGCGGCCGCACTGCCCGCCGCCCGCGCGACCTCCCGCGCGAAGGACGCCGGCGTCGGGAAGTCGTACAGGTCGGTCGCGAGGACGCGCAGTCCGTACCGGGTGTTGACGACGGCCACGAACTCCACGACCAGCAGGGAGTCGAGTCCCATGGACTGGAAGGTCTGCTCGGGGTCGATCTTCTCCGGCTTGACCCTCAGGACGTCGCCGAGCACTCCGATGAGGTCCGTCAGTACGTCCGCAGGGTGTTCATTCATCATCGCAGGCTCCTCCAAGCCGTCGGTGGCACACGGTCACGCGGTACTGCCGGAGAACACCGGCCGGGACCGGTCGTCCGCCCGGTCGTCCGCCCGGTGGCGCGCGCCGTCGGCCGGCACGGCGCCCAGTACGTCGTCCCGCGCGTCGCCCCGTACCTCGCCCACCCGGCGGGGCGCGGTGTCGGGATCCGGCATCCCGACGTGGAAGTCCCGCTCCGTGCCCTCGGGCACCAGGCCGGGCAGCAGCAGCGTCCACAGTCCCGAGACGCGGCGCTGGAGCTCGGCGTACGGCATGCCCGTGGCGGCGAGTGCCTCGATGCCGCAAGCCGCCGCGGCGACCAGGGATTCGATGCTCTCCCAGCGGCCCTCGGCGCGGAGTTCGCCCGCGTCCCGGGCCTGGCGCAGCAGCCCGCAGACCTCCGCGAGCCAGATCCGGTGGAAGTCGGTGGCGCGCGAGGGCAGTCCCGCGCACTCCTTGGTGATGCGGAAGCTGGCCGGGATCGCCGGTTCCTCGCGCAGGTTGAGGGCGAGCCAGTGCGTCGTGTCGACCAGGGTCTGGAGCGGAGAGCCGCCGGACGCGCTCAGTTCGCGCACCGCTGCGTGCAGCAGCTCGCAGCCGCGCAGCTGGACGGCCTCCGCCAGTTCGTCTTTGGAGGCGAAGTGGAAGTACAGCGCCCCCTTGGTCACTCCGGCGGACGCCGCGATCTCCCCGAGCGTCGCGTTCGCGTAGCCGTTGCGGTGGAACATCTCGGCCCCCGCGTGCACGAGTTTCCTGCGGGTCCGCTCCGACCTCTCCTGCACCGCGCTGCCTCCTCGGCCCGTGGTGGTCCGGGCGCGCGTCCGGCCCGGCGAGCCGGTTGCGGCCGCGTTCCTGGTGTCGCGTGCGGCCATCTCAGCCGACGCGTACGAGTCGCTCGCTGTTGGTCTCCGCCACCACCGGACTCTCGGGGCTGGCCATCAGGATCGAGCGCTGGAGCCGGCGCAGGGCGGCCGACGGCTCCAGCCCGAGCTCGCGCACGAGCGTGGCGCGCAGCCGCTGGTAGACGTCCAGGGCCTCGCCGCGGCGGCCGGAGCGGTGCAGGGCGAGCATGAACTGGCCGTGCAGGTTCTCGTGGGTGCGGTACCGGCTGGCCAGCACGGTGAGTTCGGCGAGCAGCTCGCGGTGCCGCCCGATCCGCAGGTCCGCCTCGATGCGCTGGTCGAGCGCACAGAGCCGGGTCTCCTCCAGCCGCCGGGTCTCCATGTCCAGCTGGATTCCGCCGTGTACGTCGGCGAAGGCCGGTCCGGACCACAGGGACAGCGCCTCGCGCAGCAGCCGGGCCGCGCCGGGGAAGTCGCCCGCGTCCATCGCCCGGTAGCCCATGCCGGCGAGCCGGTCGAACTCGCGGACGTCGCTGGTGCCGCCACCGCTGTTGAGCAGGTAGCCGCCGGGCAGCGTGACGAGGACGTCCTTGGCGGTGCGCCGGCCCGTGGGGGCCGCTGCGCCCTCGCCGTCACCGGCGGACTCGCCCTGTTCCAGGGCGGTCGCGATGAGGGCGCGCAGCTGCAGGACGTACGTCTGCAGTGTGGTCCGGGCGCTGCGCGGCGGTGCTCCCGCCCACAGTTCCTCTATGAGCGCCGACACCGGGACGACCTGGTCGGCATGGAGCGCCAGCAGTGCCAGCACCTGTCGCGGCTTCGGGGCGGTCGGCGTAACGGAGACTCCCTGTTCCCGCACCGCCAGTGTGCCCAGTACTTCGATGTCCACGCCGTACTCCCCTGTCCGTGGATGAGCCTTCGCCAGTAAAAAACAGGACCGGCGGTTTGTCAATACGAAACCGACCATGCTGTTTTTATCTCTTAGTTGTCCTAACGAACCCTCAGAAAACCTTTCTGACCTGGGATGTTGTCGACGCGTCAGGGTGCAGAGCCCGGTTCAACCCCGCTCTGCAGCCCCTCTAGAACGGCCCTAGATTAGGCAAAACAAACCGCAAAGTCTGCGTACGAAGTGGGTGAACGAAGTGGGTGAACACAGAAGTGCCCCGGTTCCTCCGCGCACGCGCGCGGAGGAACCGGGGCACCGTCCCGGCCATCCTCAGGAGACCCGGGTTCCGGCGGCCTCGAAGCCGCCGAGCCGGTCCGCCGGCACGAGCGTCGGCAGCAGCAGCCGCCAGAAGCGGGTCACCGTCGCCGCCGACAACCACACCCCGTCCCGGACGCCGAGCACCTCGAACCCCACGGTCGCCGCCACCACGGCGGTCACCACGTCCCCAGCCGCCGCCTCGGGGCGCAACTCGCCTTCCGCCTCCGCCCTTTGCAGCGTCTCCTCGACCCAGCCGCGCCAGCGCTCGCGCAGATCGCCCCGGCGCGGCCGGGGCAGCTCGCCGCTCAGCGCGAAGCCGGCCCGCAGCACCGGGTCGGTGCGCAGGGCCCCGGCGAGCCGGTGGGTGACGTCCACGAGGAGCTGTACGCGACTGGCCCCGGCCGGGAGCGCGTCACCGGCGAGGGCGAGCAGCCGGACCAGCGCCGCTTCCTCGACGGCGTTCGCCAGCGCGGCCTTGCTGGGGAAATGGAAGTGCAGCGCCCCGTTGCTCACCCCGGCCAGCGAACTGATCGCGGTGAGCGAGGCCGCCGAGAACCCGTCCCGGTCGAAGGTCTCGGCTGCGGACCGGATCAGGGTTTCGCGCGTGCGCGCTGCGCGCTCCTGTTTGACCATCGACTGCTCCGTCATCGCGAGGGGTTGCCACGCCCGCGGAGGGCAGGCCGGCGGGTGCTTGCTGCGGAGCTCCGGTGGCGGCCGCTTCGTGACTGCCACGCGATTCCTGACTACCACGTGCTCCAGCTCTCACTGTAACAAACCGTCTGTGCGGTTTTTGATGCAGAGCCTCATATGCCTCCGAGGCGGCCGAAAGGGCGGGCCGGGCCATCGAAGACATTCGGACACCGTTGATCACCGCACTTGAGGATCGCTCCGGCGGCACTCGACTCGCCCGGGGGTTCCGCCGGCCACGGGGGCTGCGGCTAGAGTGGGGCAGAGGCTAGAAGAACCGCTCCGACCAGCGGAAACGTGTTATTCGGAAGGAAATCATCCGCCGTTTGCCCCAGCGGATCGTCGGATACCGCTAGAAATTAAACCGGTTGGTATGTATCTTTCCCGGCCAGAGGCACACACGCCCTTCTCGCCAGCGGAGCCCAGGGGGAGCAATGTCTGCGAGCACGTTTCAAGTTGAACGCACCGGGTTCGACGGGGAAATGGCGAGACGGGCCACCCGGGTTGCGACGAGACCCGGGGTCCCCTCCACGTGGACCACGACGGTCCCCAAGGAATTAGTGCACCGGGCCGCCGTCGCCGAGGTCATGCTCACCGACTGGGAGCGCCAGGACGACACCCACTTCACGGTGACCGCCCAGTGGCCCCGCGGCCACAGCTTCTTCACCCCGGTCCACGGCACCCATCACGACCCGCTCATGGCCGTCGAGACCTTCCGCCAGGTCGGCGCCCTGCTCGGCCACGCGGAGTTCGGCGTCCCCTTCGGACACCAGTTCCTGATGAAGGACCTGTCCATCGCCGTGGAGCACGAGCAGCTCGAAATGGGCGGCGCGCCCGCCTCGATCGACATCGAGGTCACCTGCACCGACGTCAAACGCCGTGGCGGCCGCCTCGCGGGCCTGCGCTACGAGGCCGTGCTCCGCCGGGACGGCCGGCCGGCCGCGACCGCGGCCGCCTCCTACACCTGCATCGCGCCGGCGGTCTACCAACGGCTGCGCGGAGACCGCCCCCTGAGCGGTGCGCAGCGCCAGCTGCCGCTCACCGCGCCGACGGCCCCGCAGAGCGTCGGACGCATATCCCCCATGGACGTCGTCCTCTCCCCGACGGACCAGCCGGACCGCTGGTTCCTGCGGGCGGACACGCGCCACCCCGTGCTCTTCGACCACCCCGTCGACCACATCCCGGGCATGGTGCTGCTGGAGGCCGCCCGACAGGCCACTTCCGCCCTGCTGGACCGATTCGCCTTCCTCCCCCTCGGCATGGACAGCACCTTCGACCTGTACGCCGAACTGGACGCGCCCTGCGTCATCGAGGCGCACGAGCTCCCCGCGGGAACGGTCCCCGAGAACCGCAAGGCCGTCCGGGTCACCGGTCACCAGAACGGCAGCCGCGTGTTCAGCTCCATCGTGACCGCGGCGTCGTACGACCTCTGACCGGCCGCGGCGGCCCCGGCCGACATCCGCTCGAACAGGGCCGTCACACACTCACACGAAGGCGCTCAGGTGATCCCTCGCCCATGCGTGGAAAGAGCCCGCGGGCCGACCGAGCAGCGCGGGCACCGTCCGGTCCACCCGGGCCTTCGCACCCGCGCGCTGCCGCTCCGCGCTGTCCAGCAGCGCCTCGGCGAGCTCGTGCGGATAGCGGGCCCGCAGCGCCGTACGCGCCTGCTCCGGTTCCAGTTCCTCGAAGCGCAGCTGGCGGCCCAGCAGTTGCCCGAGCACGGCGGTCTGCTCGGCCGCGGTGATCGCCTCCGGCCCGGTCAGCGTGTAGGCCCGGCCCGCGTGCCCCTCCCCCGTGAGGGCCCGTACCGCCACGTCCGCGATGTCACGCGGATCGACGCAGGCGTTGCCCGAGGACCCGCACAGGGCCCGCACCACGCCGTCCGTGCGCAAGGAGGCCGCCCAGGACAGGGTGTTGGACATGAACGAGCGCGGGCGCAGCAGCGTCCATTCCATCCCCGAGCAGCGCAGGAGCTCCTCGTTGCGCCTCTGCCAGCGGGTGATCAGGTCGTCGGCCCGGGGATCCTCGACAGCGGCGGCGGAGAGCTTCACGACGTGCCGTACGCCGGCCGACCGCGCGGTCTGGACGAAGGCCGCGTCCTCGTCCCCTCCAACCTCCGTGGTCACCAGAAAGGCCGTGCGGACACCGCGCAGGGCCCCCGCGAGCGACTGCGGATCCCGGTAGTCGCCGTACACGGCCTCGGCCGTGGCGAATGCCTCCACAAGTCGTTCCGGTTTCCTACACATGACGCGAACGCCCAGGTCAGCGGGGATGCGACGGGCGACTTCCCGGCCGACCGTCCCCGTGGCACCGGTGACAAGAATCATGACCTTCCCTCTCTGACCTGACATTTTTCTTCCGCCACGACAGCCGATGACCGTCACCCGCTGTAAGATACGAACTGGGCGGTTTTTTACTGACCCCGCAACCAGAGGAGAGGAGGAGGCAGCGTGGCTGAGCAAGTCCGGGCCATCCGCACACGGCAGGCGATCCTTTCGGCAGCGGCCAAGATCTTCGAGGAACACGGCTACCAAGCCGCCACCATCTCCCAGATCCTCAGCGAAGCCGGTGTGACCAAGGGAGCCCTGTACTTCCACTTCCAGTCGAAGGACGACCTGGCGCAGGGCGTACTCGCCGAGCAGGACCAGCGGATCATGGTCCCCGAGCGGGCGTCCAAGGTGCAGGAGATCGTGGACATGGTGATGCTCCACGCCTACCGCCTGCAGACGGACCCCATGGTGCGCGCCGGCGTCCGACTGACCATGGACCAGCTGGCCCAGGGCCTCGACCGCAGCGGCCCCTTCCTGCGCTGGGCCGAAGTCACCACCATGACGCTCCGCAAGGCCCAGGAGCAGGGCGAGCTGCTGCCGCACGTGGCGCCGGCCGAGACCGCGGACGTCGTCGTGGGTACGTTCGCCGGCGTCCAGTCCATGTCGCAGGCCATCTGCGACTACCGCGACCTGGCGGGCAGGGCCTCCGCGCTGATGCGCCACCTGCTGCCCAGCATCGCCGTACCGTCCGTCCTCGCCTCCCTCGACCTCACCGAGGCCCGCGGGGCCGCGGTCTACGCCGAGGCCCGCAAGGCGGCGGACGAGCTGGAGCTGGCGGCCGCCGTCGGCTGAGCCGGAGCCCGCGTCGGCCGAGCCGGAGCCCGCGTCGGCCGAGCCGGGGGCGGGACCGGGGCGAAGTGCCCCCGGTCCCGCCCCCGGCTCCGTCACGGGCACCCCGCGCGGGCGCCCCCGGCGAAGTACAGCGACAGCGTGCCGGCCAGGTCGGCGCCGCCCGGCGTCCAGGCGATGTAGCCGTCGGGCCGCACCAGCACCGCCTCGTACGGCACTTCGGAAGTGGGCCGGGCCCGCACCACGCGCAGGATCCCCTCCCAGGCCCGCGCCTGTTCGCGGTGGCGGCCGCCCTTCTCCCCCAGGAGCAGCAGCAGCGGCCGGCCGTCCCGGAGCAGCCCGATCACATCGGTCTCGCCGGTCGGGGTGGTCAGCACGACATTGTGCAGAAACGTTCCTGCTCCCGGGCCGGGACTCCCGGTGTGTTCCGGAAGCACCGTGTCCTGCGCGCTGATCAGGCCGCTGAGGTGCCCCTGGGCGCCGTCCTGCGCCAACAGTCCGCTGAACACCCCGCGCAGGGCGTCGAGCTCGGGCCCCGGCCGCATCAGGGCGAGCTGGGCCCGCGTGTTCTCGATGACCCGCCGGGCGACCGGCCTGCGCTCCGCGTCGTAGGTGCCGAGCAGGTCCGGGCCCGCCTGCCCGCGCACCGCGAGGGCGAGCTTCCAGGCCAGGTTCAGGGCGTCCAGCACGCCGGTGCTCAGTCCCTGCCCGCCGATCGGGAAGTGCACGTGCGCCGCGTCCCCCACCAGGAACACCCGTCCCGCGCGGAAGGCGTGGGCCAGCCGGGTGAAGTCGCTGAACCTGCCGAGCCAGCGCGGCTCCTCCATCGCGATCTCGCGTCCGGCGATCCAGGACGTCTCCCGGCGCAGTTCCCCCAGGGTGGGCGGAGCGTGCCGGTCGGCGTGCGCCCCGGTGCAGTTGAGCGTGCGGATGTGCGTCCGGCCCTCCGGGTCCGCCTTGGCCACGATCCAGCCGCGCGGGGTCTGGTGCCAGCCCGCCGCCAGTGCGTCCGGCTCCTGCAGCGTGACGGCGCCCATCAGCGCGGAGACCGTCGCCGGATGGGTGTCGGAGCCGATGCCCGCCTGCTCGCGGACCGTGCTGCGCGCACCGTCCGCCCCCACCACGTACGCGACGGTGCAGGCGAGGGGCCCGTGCGGGCCCTCGGCCTCGATCCGCACCCCGTCCGGCTCTTGGACCAGCGCGGTCACCCGGTGCTCGCGCAGGATCCGCGCCCCCGCCGTACGGGCCCGCTCCTCGAACTGCCGCTCCAGCTGCGCCTGGGGGCATTTGAGGATCGGCTCCGGCTCGCTGTCGGGAGCGGTGATGAGCAGGCCGGGCAGTCCGGCGAAGTGGAAGGGGCTGCCCGCGCCGGTCCGGGTGGGCGCGCACGGGGCCGCCGGTCCCGGCAGATGCCCGCGGCGGGCCAGGCACTGCACGGCCCGGGCGTGCAGTGTGGTCGCCTTGGGCCGGTCGGACACCGAGGCCCGGTCTTCGAGGACCACCGTGTCGACCCCGTACGCGGCCAACTCGGCCGCCACCAGCATCCCGACGGGTCCCCCGCCGACCACCGCCACCTGCGCCCGCATACGACGTTCCCCCTGCACAGCGGTGCCTCCCCGTTGGCCGACTCCGTACTGGCGCAGAAATATACCGGGTGTCCCGTTTTTTTTCCATGCCCGTGCGATCAGGTTCGGGCCGCGGCGTCGCCGTGCCCTGGCGGGGGGCTTCGGAAGGAGCCCGGGGCCGGCCACGGCGAGGCTCCGGCAGGGGCGCGCCGGGGCTGCGCGGGGCGCTGCACCGGCGGCGTACGAGAAGCCACGGCGGGCGCTCCGGCAGGGCTACGGCAGGAGTCCGCGCACCGCCGAGGACATGGGGCCGCCCTCGGAACGCTCCGTCTTGTGCCCCTTGTTGCCCGGTGCCAGCGTCCGGGCGTCCACGGCCTCGGCCGGCGCCCCCGTCGCGTACAGCCCCTCGGGGGCGCTGTCCCGGTCGTGCGGGAGCAGCCAGAACACCCGCCGCCGGAAGGTGCCGGAGGAACGCGACGGCTTGGCCTTCGGCCCCAGTAGCGCGTACCCGACCATCCGCCCGTCGCGGTGGTACGCGGGCCGCCCGCGCCGGGTCGGCAGCCGGTCCAGGCTCTGGCGGACGTAGTCGAGCCGGCTGATGTCCTCCAGCCAGACGAGGTCCACCTCGTGGAGGATCTCGTCTTCTGCGATGAGGGCGCTCATGCTGTCTCCTCGTCCGCGAGCAGGCCGATGCCCGGGTAGTACTTGCGCTGGTTGGACAGGATCATTTCCTTCGGCGAGGCAAGTCCCACCGACTCGCGGACGCGTGCCGCGAAGGCCCGGGACGATATCGCCGGTGCCCCCTCATTCTGGCACCAGCCCCTGTAGGCCGCGTAGAGCTGCGCTTGCTCCGCCCGCAGATCGGCCTCCAGGCGACAGGTCTCGCCGATGAAGCGCCCGATGTGGTCCTCGGTCTCCGCGTACGCCGTGGTCGCGATGCGGACCCGCTCGGGGCCGGTGAGGTCCCGGTCGCCGCCGAGGTAGCGACGGGCCCCGTCGATCAGCCAGTTGAGGATGCCCGGACCCTCCTGGGTGACGAGGACGTCCGCCAGGTTGTCGATCTTGCGGTCGTCGGAGACGACCCGCTCGAACGGGATCAGCCGCATGCGCCGCCAGAACGCGAACCCGCCGGTGCCCACCTCGGGCCGGTGGTTGCCCAGCAGCCACATCTTGTGCGTCGGCTCGAAGCTGAAGAAGTCCTGCCGCATCCGGCGCGCCTTGATGCGGTCGCCGCCGGTGAGCAGTTTGACGCGGGCCTCGTCGAAGCGGTCGCCCGGTTTGACCTCGCTGCACACGATCACGCGGCGGCCGTGCAGTTCGGCGAGGTCGGTGGGGTGCCCCTCGTACGGCCGTGACATCAGGAACCCGGGGGGCGCGGCGTCCGCGTAGTCCCCCAGCAGCTTCATCAGGACGTCGAGGAGTACGGACTTGCCGTTCTTGCCGGAGCCGAACAGGAACGGCATGACCTGGGCGCCGACGTCTCCGGTGACGGAGTAGCCGAGCAGCAGCTGGAGGAAGCTGATCATCTCCGCGCCCTCCGGCCCCTCGCCGAAGGTGTCCGTCAGGAAGCGGTTCCAGCGCGGCGTGGGCATCGGCTGCGGCGCCGCCGAGGTGGAACGGGAGTGGAAGTCCTTCGTGGGCTCGGCGGGGCGGATGTGCCCGGTCCGCAGGTCCACGACGCCGGCGGGCGTGCACAGCGCGTACGGATCTGCGTCCAGGCGCGCCGCGTTGAGCACCATGCCCGGGGCGGACTTCGCCTGGGTGAGCATGGCGTTCATCCCGCTGGTGCTGAGGGTGCGGCGGCGGTGCTGCTGGAGCGCCGCAGGCGTGTACAGGCCCCGGGGGTCGGTGGTGGCGATGGACTCCGCGAGGTCGCCCGCGGACCACATCACGGTGTCGTCCTCGTCGATCTGCCAGCGCGTACCGTCCCAGCGGTACCAGCCGATCCCGGGAACGTGCCGGTAGTCGTTGCGGTACAGCTTGACGAACAGCTTGGCGTTGCCGCGGTCGGTGAGGGTGTCGGGCAGCAGCCCGTCCGCCGTCGCCTCGCCGTCGGCCGTCGCCAGGGCCGCCTGGGGGCCCTGTACGGCCGTCTCCCGGCCCGCGGAACGCGGGGAGGGCTCCAGGGACTCCTCGGAGGCGCGGGGCGCCGGAACGGGCTGCGCGAGGATCTGGGCTGCGACGGCCTGCACGTCGAAGCCGGCCAGCATGCTGTCGTTCTCCACGCTCACACGCGGCCTCGGAGGGCCAGCGGGCGTGCCAGGCCCGCGCTCAGTCCGCCGCGGATGATGGCGCGGCAGCGCCGCTCCTGCCCGGGGCGGGCCCGGCCTGCCGCCTCCTCCAGGGCCCGCAGGGCCTCGGTCTCGCTGACGTGGCCCGCGGCGACGAGTCCACCGGCGGTGTAGGCGGCGCGGTTCAACTTCTCGGAGAACGCGGCCCCTTCGGGTACGAGGGCGCAGTCGGCGACCTCGGCCAGCACTCCGGCGAGGACCCGGTCCGGGGCTCCGCGCCCCCCGCCGGCCGCGATGACGGCCTGCCGGGCCCGGGGCGGCACGGGACGGGGCCCGGGAACCTCCGCGGCGGGCAGGTGTCCGGTGCGCTCCAGTTCACGGGCGAGCCAGCCCGGCAGCGGCGCGGGCATCCGTACGGTTCCCAGGGGTCGGTAGACCCCGGCGGGGGTCACCGTCCCGGGAGCCACGATGTACCCGCCGTGGGCCCGTACGTCGACCTGCCAGGCGAGCGCCCGGCCGTTGCCCGATCCGGCGGAGCACTGCCAGCGCTGGCCGCCGCCGTTGCAGTACCACACGTGCAGGCCCCCGGACGGGGTCCGCACGCGCAGGGTCGTCTCGTCGTCCGCCGGGCTCGCCGCACCGCGTAAGGCGGCCAGCACGCCCACGGTGTGGAACCCGTTGGCCAGCCCGGTCAGGTCGACGGTGTCGGATATTGCAACGCCCGGCAGCAGCCGTTCGCGGCTGGGGAGTTCGCGCGCGTGCGCATCGATGTCGATCACGACGAGGCCCGCCGGACCGGTGGCGACGCCGACCCCGAGATCGGGACGGGCACCCCACCACTGGCGGATCCGCTCGGAGTCGAGCGTGGCGGCGTGGAACCCGTGGCACCAACGGCCCGCCCGCAGACACTGGCACGCCCCCCGGTCATGGCCCGGAGCGCGGCACACGTCGCAGTTGCCCACGGGCGTTTTGCGGCCCGGCGCAAGAGGGTGAACCGGCCACCCTTGGCGCGCGCACCACTCGGCAGTCGCCACAGGCTCCGACCGCCTTGGGTCGCTGCGCGAAACCCGCAGCTCAGCTGCCATTTACTTCCCCCGTAAGCGACTGAAGCGACTCAACGCCCAACAACAGATTAGCGAAACCACTGGGAGACGAGAGACATGAGAGCCAGAACAGATGTACGTGTCCACGAAGGGTCGCAGAAGGGTCGCAGCGACTGAGCGACTGAACGGGAGCGACTGAGCGACTCTTCGGTCGCTCGTTGAGTAGCTCACAGAACACCAGGTCACAGGCCTGCGCAAGCACAAACAGCGACTGAAGCGACTCAAGACCCCTATATATGACGCGCACACGCGCACACGCGCACGCACGCCAATGTCTCCATATACCCGGACCTTGAGTCGCTTCAGTCGCTGTTCCCCTTGAACGACCCCTCTGACCTGCTCTTTTCCTCCAGCGACCGAAGCGACCGAAGAGTCGCTCAGTCGCTGCCCTTCAGTCGCTGCGCCTCGCGACCCCCCTCAAGGCCCCCTGAACCCCGCCTCCACCGAGAACCGAGCAGCGACTGAACGCCCCACCGGGCAAATCCGGCCCCGCCGGCCGACCCCGGCCCCGCCGCCGTTCGAGGCGCGGGGGGTCCGGGGCAGTGCCCCGGGAAACGGAGGAGGGGCGGGGCGGGGAGAAGGCCCCGCGCAGCGGCCCCGGCCCCAGCCCCGGTCCGGGCGGGCACGGGAGCGCCCGGGTACGGGGCCGCGTCAGGCCCCGTACTGCTCCAGCAGGAGCTTCTTCTGCGGCTTGCCCATGGCGTTCCTCGGCACCGCCGGAACGAACCACACCTCCCGCGGCCGCTTGTGCACCGACAGGTTCGCCGCGACGAAGTCCGTGAGTTCGGCGCCCGTCACGCCCTCGGCGACGACGAACGCGACGATCCGCTGCCCCAGGTCCGCGTCCGGGACCCCCACCACCGCCGCCTCGCTGACCTTGGGGTGGTCCAGCAGCGCGTTCTCGATCTCGCCGGCGCCGATCCGGTATCCGCCGGACTTGATCATGTCGATGGAGGCCCGGCCCACGATGCGGTGGACCCCGTCCGCGGGATCGACGGCCGCGATGTCGCCCGTACGGAACCACCCGTCCTCGGTGTACGCGCCCGCCGTGGCCTCCGGCCGGCCCAGGTAGCCCGCGAACAACGTCGGTCCGGTCAGCTGGAGTTCCCCGATCTCGGCGCCCGGCTCGGCGGCGATCCGGGTCCGGATGCCGGTGAGCGGGGTCCCGACCGTCCCCGGCCGGACCTCGCCGCCCGCGCGGCCGCTGACCGTGATCAGCGTTTCCGTCATCCCGTACCGTTCCACGGGCCGCAGCCCGGTCAGCCGCTCCAGGTCCCGGAAGACGGGCGCGGGCAGCGCGGCGCTGCCCGAGACCAGCAGCCGGGCCCCGGACAGTGCGGCCGCGGCCGCAGGCTCGCGGGCGATGCGGGACCACACGGTCGGCACCCCGAAGTACAGGCTCCCGCCCGCCGCCGCGTACGCCTCGGGCGTGGGCCGTCCGGTGTGCACGAGGCGGCTGCCGGTGCGCAGGGCGCCGAGCACGCCGAGCACGAGCCCGTGCACGTGGAACAGCGGCAGGCCGTGCACCAGCGTGTCCTCGGCGCTCCACTGCCAGGCTTCGGCGAGCGCGTCGAGGTCGGCGGCGAGCGCCCCGGCGGTCAGCACCACGCCCTTGGGCGCGCCCGTGGTCCCGGAGGTGTACAGCACGAGCGCCGGGTCCTCGGGCCCCGCACCGGCGGTGCCCGCCGATGCCGCGGAACCGGAGTCCCGCCGGGCGAAGTCCACCTCCACGACCTGCGCCCCGGAGTCCTGCAGGATGTGCTCGCGCTCGGCGGGCCCGGCATCCGGCGGCAGCGGTACGAACGGCACCCCGGCCAGCAGCCCTCCGACCGCGGCGGCGACGGTCTCCAGGGAGGCCGTCGCGGTCATCGCGAAGGCCTTGGCCCCGGCCACGTCGGCGGCCACCGCTCGGGCCGCGCCCAGCAGGTCCTCGTAGGAGGCGGTCCGTCCCGCGACCTCGATCGCGTCCTTGCGGTCCCCGTACTCCCCGTCCAATGCCGTCAGCACGCTCGTGTCCCCCTCGGTGGTCATCCGGCCCGGTCGGCCCCAGGCTACGGCCCCCCGTCCCGCTCCCCCGGGGGCGCCACCGAGGCCCCGGAAGAGCCGTGCGGGGTCCGGGGCCGAAGCCCGGGACCCCGCACACCCGACCCGTGGGTTAGATGACGCCCTGCGCGAGCATCGCGTCGGCGACCCGCTCGAAGCCGGCGATGTTGGCGCCGGTCACGTAGTCGCCGGGAGCCCCGTACCGTTCGGCGGTCTCGTGCGCGACCTCGTGGATCGAGCGCATGATGCCGGCGAGCTCGTCCTCGACGCGCTCCGCGCTCCAGGCCACCCGGCCGGCGTTCTGGCTCATCTCCAGGGCGCTGACGGCGACTCCGCCCGCGTTGGCGGCCTTGCCGGGCCCGAACGCGACCCCGGCCTCCTGGAGGATGCGTACGGCCTCGGGAGTGGTCGGCATGTTGGCGCCCTCGGAGACCGCCTTGACGCCGTTGGCGATGAGCGTGCGGGCGTCCTGCGCATCGAGTTCGTTCTGCGTGGCGGAGGGGAAGGCCACGTCCGCGGGGACCTCCCAGACCCGGCCGCCGGGCACGTACCGGGCCGAGGACCCGCGCCGCGCCGCGTACTCGCTGACGCGCCCGCGCTCGACTTCCCTGATCTGCTTCAGCAGCGCGAGGTCGATGCCCTTGTCGTCGACGACGTATCCCTTGGAGTCGGAGCAGGTCAGCGGGTTCGCGCCGAGCTGCTGGAGCTTCTCGATGGTGTAGAGGGCGACGTTTCCGGAGCCGGAGACGACCGCGGTCAGGCCGTCGAGGGATTCGCCGCGCACGTGCAGCATCTCGGCGGCGAACAGGACGCTGCCGTAGCCGGTGGCTTGCGGGCGGATCGCGGAGCCGCCCCAGTTCTGCCCCTTGCCGGTCAGGACGCCGGCTTCCCAGCGGTTGGTGATGCGCCGGTACTGGCCGAACAGGAAGCCGATCTCGCGGCCACCGACGCCGATGTCCCCCGCGGGTACGTCGGTGTGCTCGCCGATGTGGCGGTGCAGCTCGGTCATGAAGGACTGGCAGAACCGCATGACTTCGGCGTCGGAGCGGCCGTGCGGGTCGAAGTCGCTGCCGCCCTTGCCGCCGCCGATCCCCAACCCCGTCAGGGCGTTCTTGAAGATCTGCTCGAAGCCCAGGAACTTCACCACGCCGATGTCGACGGACGGGTGGAAGCGCAGGCCGCCCTTGTACGGGCCGAGCGCGCTGTTGAACTCGACGCGGTAGCCGCGGTTGACCTGGACACGGCCCCGGTCGTCCTGCCACGGGACCCGGAACAGGATCTGCCGCTCCGGCTCGGTGAGCCGCTCCACCAACGCGACCGCCGGGTCCGCGTACTCCGGCCGGGCGGCGAAGACGGGGGCCAGGCTCTCCAGCACCTCCCGCACCGCCTGGTGGAACTCCGGCTGCGCGGGGTTGCGGCGCTCGATCTCGGCCCGCAGTGCTTCCAGCCTGTCCTTCGAGTCCTTCACGGATGTCCCTCCAGGGAGTGCGCGGTGCGTAGACGACGGCAGGTGCATGGTGCCTTCAGGTCCGCGAGTACCGGTCGCTTCCGAGCGGAGCGCACCTCGCACGCGCACTTTCGGAAAAGTTTTTCCGGATCGCGGCCCTTTTCGGAGGCTACCGTGCGCAGCACTGCTCTGGGCAAGGCTTCTGCCCTGCGGACAAAAATGTCCTCCCGTGGGGTAGGACCACGAGCAGACCACCACCAGAGGAGAAACGGACGTGGAGATCGCAAGACTCGTCTCACTCATCGCCGCGACGGTCACGACGGGCCTGATGGCGGGCCTGTTCTTCGCCTTCGACGTGTCGGTGATGCCGGCGCTGCGGCGCTCGGACGACCGGACGACGATCCAGGTGATGCAGCGCGTCAACGTCGCCATCATCAACGGCTGGTTCATGATCGGCTTCCTCGGCGCCCTGCTCTTCACGGGCCTCGCGCTGGCCCTGCACCTCACCTCGGGCGGGGGCGCCGCGGCGGTGCCGCTGATCGCTGCGCTCGTCGCGTACGTCCTCCAGCTCGGTGTCACCGGCAGGGTCAACATCCCGCTCAACAACGCCCTGGAGCAGGCCGGCCCCGTCGAGCGCATCGCCGATCCGGGCGCCGTCCGCCGGGCCTTCGAGTCGCGCTGGGTGCCGGCCAACCGCTGGCGGACGCTGCTGTGCACGATCGCCCTCGGCTGCCTGGCCTGGGCCCTCGTACTGAACGGCCGCCTCTGACGCGTTCGGGCGCTACCGCGCGGTGGCCCGCCCGTACAGCACCAGCGCCCGCGAGAGGGCCGTCAGGGCCGCCGTGCAGAGCAGCGTGCGGATGATGTTCGTGGTCACCCACGTCCCCTTGAACTTCTCCACGACGGAGAAGTCGGTCAGCTTCGCCGCCTCGCCCGCATTCGCGAGCTCGTTGTTCAGCGGGATGTTCACGGTGAAGGTGATCACCAGGACGACGAGGTACAGCGCGGCCGCCGCCCCCACCCACACCGCGACCCCGCGCCGACCCCTGCGGAACTCCACCACCGCCGAGGCGACTGCGGCGAGCAGGGCCACCACGAAGACGGTGCCGAACAGCCCGTTCCCGTCGATGACCGCGTTGATGTTCTGCATCGCGGTGACGTACGTCCGCTCGTCGCCCCGGGCCAGCCCCGGCATCACCGAGACGTCGAAGGCGAAGAACAGCCCCGCCATCAGACCCACGAGCACGGTCGAGACCATGAGCAGGACGGTCGCGATCCGGTCGCCGCCGCCAGCCGTGTTCTTCCGCATGGGACTCTCCTCTGGTCGTGTCGTGTCACCACGGTCCGGTCCGGATCCGATCCCGAAAATCCCGGTGCCCGAGCAGGTCGCACCCCCCGGTAGGGTGCGGCCATGAGCACCTCCGCCCTGCGCCTGGAGCCGGTCACCGCAGCCAACTTCGATGCGGTGTGCGCCGTACGGGTACGCCCCGACCAGGCCCGTCTCGTCTCCCCGGTGGTCAAGTCCCTCGCCGAGGCCTACGTCCACGGGGACACCGCCTGGCCGCGCGCCGTCGTCGACGGCGACGAGGTCGTCGGCTTCGTCATGGCCTTCGTCGACATCGCCTGGAACCCGGAGCGGGACCCCGCCGACATCCGCTCGGGCATCTGGCGCCTGAACGTCTGCGCCGACCACCAGTCCAAGGGCTACGGCCGCTTCGCGGTCCGGGCCCTCACCGCCGAGCTCCGCAGCCGCGGCACCGACCGCGTCTACGTCACTTGGGAGCCCGGCCCCGGCACCCCCGAGCCGTTCTACCTGGGCCTCGGCTTCCGCCTCACCGGCGAGGTCAGCGGCGGCCAGACCGTCGGCGTCCTGGACCTCCCGGCCGTCTAGGGGCCGTCCGGCAGGACCACCGTGCGCGAGGACCCCGGAGCCGCCGGACCGGCGGTCACGGCCGCGGCCCCCGTACGGAACTCCTGCGGGCTCACCCCGCGCACCCGCTTGAACGCCGTCGACAGCGCGAACGCCGAGCCGTAGCCCACCCGCCGGGCCACCGTCGCCACCGTGGCGTCCGGCTCGCGCAGCAGGTCGGCCGCCAGGGCCAGGCGCCACCCCGTCAGGTACGCCATCGGCGGCTCCCCGACCAGGTCCGTGAACCGCCGCGCCAGTGAGGCCCTGGAAACCCCGGCCTTGTGCGCGAGCTCCTCCACCGTCCAGCCGTGCGCCGGGTTCTCGTGCAGCAGCCGCAGCGCCCTGCCGACCACCGGATCGCCCTGCGCCCGGTACCAGCCCGGGGCCCCCGAGCCGGGGTCCGCGAGCCAGGTGCGCAGCACCCCGATCAGCAGCAGGTCCAACAGCCGGTCCAGGACGAGTTCCTGGCCCGGCTCGTCCCGGGAGATCTCCGAGCCGAGCAGCCCGATCAGCGTGGCGTCCGCGGCGGCCGCCGGCCGGACCAGGATCGTCGGCAGCGCGCCCAGCAGCCGGCGGCCGATCTCGCTCGGCGCCATGTAGGTACCGCTCAGCATCACCGCCGACCCGGCGTCCTGGTGCCCCGCGCCCCAGGTCCGCACGCCCAGCGCCATGGACTCGCTGACGTCCTCGCCCGCCTCCGTACTGCACCGTTGTTCGGGGTCCACCGTGATCTGCACCGGCGTCCCGGGCGCGTCCGCCACCGTGTACGGCTCGGGCCCCCGTACGACCGCCACGTCCCCGGGGCCGATCAGCACCGGCGTGCCCCCGTCGGGGAGCAGCCAGCCGGTCCCGTGCACCATCGTGACCACCGACAGCGGGGCCCGGTCCTCGATCCGCACCGCCCAGGGCGGGTTGAAGACGGACTTGAGGAGGAAAGCGCCCCGGGCGTTGGGGCCTTCGAGGAGTCCGGTCAGCGTGTCCACGGGGCCATCCTCTCCCGGCGTCCTGCCCCGGGGCAGGAGTTCAGACGTCCCAGACACCGGTGGCCGCCGCCTCGCGGGCGTAGTCGGCGAAGTCCCTGGGAGCCCGGCCGAGGGCCTCCTCCACCCCGTGCACGAGGTGGGCGTTGCGCCCGTCCAGGATCATCGTGAACAGGTCGGCGAACTCATGCGGCAGACCGTTCTCGCGGAGCACCGCGCGGTACTCCTCGTTGGAGACGGGCACGTACGCGATCGCGCGCCCGGTCGCCTTCGACAGTTCGGCGGCGGCGTCGGTGAAGCTGATCAGCCGCGGCCCGGACAGCTCGTACGTCCTGCCGATGTGCCGGTCGTCGGTCAGCGCGGCCACCACCACGTCGGCGATGTCGTCGGTGTCGACGAAGGCCTCCACGGCGTCCGCGGTCGGCAGGGCGATCTCCCCGGCCCGTACGGACTCCACGAAGAATCCCTCGTCGAAGTTCTGGGCGAACCAGCTGGACCTGACGACCGTCCAGTCCGCCCCGGACGCCTTCAGGCTCTCCTCGGCGCGCTGCGCGGCCTCCTCGCCCCGCCCGGACAGCAGGACCAGGCGGCGCGCACCGGCGGCGACGGCCGCCTCTGAGAACGCGCCGATCTGCTCGGCGGCCCCCGGGAAGGCCAGGTCGGGGTAGTAGGTCACGTACACCCGGTCGACGCCCTCCAGCGCCGGCTCCCAGGTGACGGGGGCGTTCCAGTCGAAGGCGGGGGCCCCGGTGCGCGAGCCGATGCGCACCGGGATGCCCAGGAGGTCGAGCTTCTGCGCGACGCGGCGGCCGGTCTTGCCGTTGCCCCCGATGACGAGGGGCCGTGCCTGCGATGCCTGCGGTGTCTGTGTCATGCCTCCAGTGAAGCCGGCACCGGCGAGACGGAACATCGCCGAAAAGCTCAACCGCATACGCGTGCGTCCACGCCGCGGTCGAGGCGCTCAGGCGCGGCCGGCGTCCTCGCCGAGGGTGTGCGCGACGAGGGCGTTGGCGTGGCCGTGGCCCATGCCGTGCTCCGTCTTGAGCCAGGAGACGAGCTCCATGTGCTTGGTGAGCGGCGAGGACCGGATCAGGTCCTTCCATTGCGCGACGGGGCGTCCGTACTTCTTCTCGATCGAAGGGAAGTAGCTGGCAGGGCCCTTCACCGGCTCGCTCATCTCTGCGGTGCTCCTGTCGGTCGGTACGTACGTCGTGTTCCGCTGTCAGAAGGTAGACGTGCTTCCCGACCGAAACTCATCGCCGATCACCGGAAAGATCTCGGATGATGTCCCGATGACCTGGACCGAACGCATCGTCACCAGTCCCCCGGACGGTATCCGCCTCTCCTGCCGGGACTGGGGCGGCACCGGCGTCCCCGTCGTCTTCCTGCACGGCCTGGCAGGTCACGCCGGCGAATGGGACGCAGCCGCCGAACACCTCTCCCCGCACCACCGCGTGGTGGCGGTGGACCAGCGCGGCCACGGCGCGAGCGAACGCCGCCCGGCGGACGTCTCCCGCGCGGCCCACGTCGCGGACGTCCTCGCCGTCACCACGCAACTCGGTCTGGACCCCGCGGTCCTCATCGGCCAGTCCCTCGGCGGGCACACCGCCCTGCTCACCGCGGCCGCCCACCCGGACCTGGTCCGCGCCCTCGTCCTGGTCGAAGCGGGCCCCGCTGCCGCCGACCCCGCCACCCCGAACCGGATCGGCGCCATGCTCGACTCCTGGCCGCTCCCGTTCCCCACGCTCGACGCAGCACGCGAGTTCCTCGGCAGCGAGGCCTGGGCGGCCGGCCTGGAGCAGCAGGCGGACGGCTGGTACCCCCGCTTCGAGCGGGACGTCATGGTCGCCGCCATCACGGAGAACACCACCCGCGCCTGGTGGCCCGAGTGGCAGCGGGTCGCCTGCCCGGTCCTGCTCGTGATCGGCGAGAAGGGGATCGTTCCGCCGGAGGAATCACAGCGCATGCTGACCCCGCCGGGCCCTTCCACGACGGCCGTCTCCGTACCGGGCGCCGCTCACGACGTCCACCTCGACAGCCCCGGGGCCTTCCACGCCGTCCTGACCCGTTTCCTCGACCGCGTCGGGATGAAACCCGGTCGCTCACATATGGCCGATCACGCAGCCTCAACTATGGTCGAGATCAAGCAATGTGATCACATGTCCGCATGACCCCCACGAGGACGCTCTACCTGCTCTGTTCTGCCGCCCCGCCCGTCTTCGACGTGGCCCATGTGATCGAGGACGCCCAGTCCCGCGGCTGGGACGTCTGTCTCGGCCTCACCCCGGCCGCCGCGCACTGGGTCGCCGGAAGCCTCGACGGCCTGGCCGCCCTGACCGGGCACCCCGTGCGCTGGCAGTACAAGCTTCCCGGCGAGCCCGACGTATGGCCTGCTGCCGACGCGCTGCTCTTCGCCCCGGCCACCTTCAACTCCCTCAACGCCTGGGCCCTCGGCCTCACCGACCGCTTCGCCGTCGGCGTCGCCGCCGAGGCGATCGGCAAGGGCACCCCCGTCGTCACCATGCCCTGCACGAACGCGGCGCTCGCCGCACACCCGCAGTTCGACCAGTCCCTGGCCACCCTGCGCGGTGCCGGCGTCACCGTCCTCTACGGCGACGACGGTTTCGTCCCCGGCCCTGCCGGCCCCGACGCCCCGCCCCACTTCCCGTGGCCGGTGGCCCTCACCGCCCTGGACGCCACGAGCACCACACCCAACCCATGAGGGCCGTACCAGGGCCGCCTACTCCCCCGTCACCCCGTCGATCGCCTCGCGCAACAGGTCCGCGTGCCCGTTGTGCCGGGCGTACTCCTCGATCATGTGGGCCAGGACGTAGTGCAGCGAGTACGCCTGGTCGCCGAAGTGCCCCTGCACGTCGAGCGACTCGGCGGCTTCGACGATCGCCCGGGACCGCGCGCAGGCCTCTTCCCAGATCCTGAACGACTCGGCCGGGTCCGCGTCGTCGACGTGGAACTCCGTCCACTGCCCGGCCTCGTTCTTCGGGAAGTAGCCGCGCACGTCCTCGCCGTTCAGGACGTTGCGGAACCAGCCGCGCTCGACCTCCGCCAGGTGCCGCACCAGCCCGATCAGGCTCAGCCCGGACGGCGCGACGGCCCTGCGCCGCAGCTGCTCGTCCGTCAGCCCGGCGCACTTCATCATCAGGGTGTCCCGCTGCCACTGCAGGATGCTGGTCAAGGTGGCGCGCTCGTCGCCCACCAGTACGGGCCGGGTCCGCTGCTCGTCGATCATCGGGCGATCATCACAGCCGTACGGCGACCCGTGCACGGCATTTCAGATGCCGGACCGCAGCTGCCGGAAGAAGGCCCGGACATCCCCGACCAGCAGCTCCGGCACCTCCATCGCCGGGAAGTGGCCGCCCCGGTCGAACGAGGTCCAGCGCACGATCGTGTCGGTGCGCGCGGCGACGTGCCGCAGCGGGATGAAGTTGTCCCGCGGGAAGTCGGCCAGTGCGGTCGGCGTGGCCGACACCTCGGGCGGCAGCCCGTAGTAGTCGGCGTGCGCGCGCTCGTAGTAGATCCGGGCAGCCGACCCGGCCGTCCCGGTCAGCCAGTACAGCATCACATTGGTCAGCATCTGGTCCCGGTCGATCGGGCACCCGGGGTCGCTCCACTCGGCGAACTTCTCCCCGATCCAGGCGAGCAGCCCGACCGGCGAGTCGTTCAGCCCGTACGCGAGGGTCTGCGGCCGGGTCGCCTGGATGTCGGCGTACCCCTGCCGCTCCCGCGACCAGACCCGGAACCTCTCCCACGAAGCCAGCGTCCGCTCCCGTTCGGCGGCACTCAGCCCGGCCAGCTCCTCGGCCCGCGGCTCCTCGGTCGCCCCTCCCCCGGGCAACAGGTTCAGGTGCACCCCCAGCACGTTCCCCGGCCGGCTCCTCCCGAGCTCCCGCGAAACGGCCGCGCCCCAGTCGCCGCCCTGCACCCCGTACGCCGCGTACCCGAGCCGCTCCATCAACACCCCGAAGGCCCGCGCGGTCCGCTTGAACTCCCAGCCGCTCTCCCGGGTCGGCCCGGACAGGCCGAAGCCCGGGATGTGCGGCAGCACCAGGTGAAAGGCATCGGCCGGATCCCCGCCGTGCGCCCGCGGGTCGGTCAGCGGCCCGGCCACCCGCTGGAACTCCACGAACGACCCGGGCCAGCCGTGGGTCATCAGCAGCGGGGTGGCACCGGCCTCGGGCGAGCGCAGGTGCGCGAAGTGCACCTGCGCCCCGTCGATGACGGTGGTGTACTGCGGCCACTCGTTCAACCGCGCTTCCGCCGCGCGCCAGTCGTAGCCGTCACGCCAGTACCGCACGAGCTCCCGCACCTCCCCGAGCGGCATCCCGTACGCCCGACCCACCCCCGGCAGCTCATCGGGCCACCGCACCCGGTCCAACCGCTCGGCCAGGTCCTTGAGCTCGTGCTCGGCCACATCAACCCGGAACGCCTGCGCCCAGTCCCCAAGATCACCCATGCCCGCATGCTAGGCCCGAGCCGTTAACGGCGTTAACGGCGTTAACGCCGAAGCCCCGGAGCGCCCGCCCGGACCGTTAACGGCGTTAACGCCCAGCACCCCAACATCCGGGCCCGACCCGGCCAGACCGTTAACGCCGTTAACGCCGGGCGCCGACCGGGGTCCCGTACAGGCCTTGGTCCTTCAGGATCCGCCGCCGAACCGTTAACGGCGTTAACGCCGTTAACGAAAAAGTACTTGTCGACTGGTTTTCTTTGCCGCCATCCGACTAGATTGACCCTTGAACCAACGACGAACACCAACCCCCCTCAGGAGAACCACCACATGGCAAGGGCCCGGCAGGAACGTGCCGAGATCACGCGGCAGGCGATCCTCGACGGCGCGGCAATCGCCTTCGACCGCTTCGGATTCGGCGGCGCCAGCCTCAGCGACGTGGTGAAGCACGCCGGGGTCACCAAGGGCGCCCTCTACTTCCACTTCCAGTCCAAGGAAGCCCTCGCCCGCACCCTGATGGACGAGCAGTTCCAGGTCTCCGCCGGCGTCCCCGCCATCGAGGAACCGGGCCTGCAGACGGTCATCGACCTGACGCACCAGATGGCGTACGGACTGCGCGCCAACGTCCGTGTCCGCGCCGGCATCCGCCTGGTCATCGAGTTCGGCTCCTTCACCAACCCGGACCCGACCCCTTACAACGCCTGGATCGACACCTGCCACGGCTGTCTGAAGCCGGCCCAGGAGCGCGGCGACGTCTTCCCCTTGCTCGACCTGTACGACCTCTCCACGCTCCTCGTCGGCTCCTTCACCGGAATCCAGGTCACCTCGCACGTCCGCACCGGCCGCGAGGACCTGCACACCCGGGTCATCGACCTCTGGAACTTCCTCCTCCCGGGCATCGTGCCCGCGGAACGCATCCCCCACTTCGACCCGGCCGGCTCGCCCGAGTGCCGGGCCGAACTCGGGCTGACCGCGCCGGACTCCCTGGCGGTCCCGGTCGGCTGACGACGTATCCAGGGCGGCCTCGCACACGCCGTGGTGAACCACGGGGGTGCTCGCTACGGCGTGTGCGAGGCCGCCCTGTCGCGTACCCGGGGCCTCCAGAACGCTTCCCAGGCCATTTCGTTAGCAAAACCCAAGCGTGGCGCTCACATCCGCCTCCGAACGTTAGTAAAGTCCCTCTCATGACTTCGCCCTCGTCCCAGAGCGACCGCGAGAAGGTCGTCTCCAAGCTCCCCCCGTGGCTCCGCCAGGAATTGAAGATCCGCACAGCCCAACTGCGGGTCGACATTCAGGACGCCGTCCACCAGGGCATCGCGCACTGGAGCGCCCTCGCTTCCGCCCCCTCCCCCGTCGACACCTCGGGCGCCGAATCGTTCTCCACCTGGCTGCCCGCGGGCCAGTGGGAGTCCTTCCGCGCCGGCTCCAAGGACCGCGGCGTCTCCCTCATCCAGGGTCTCGCCCAAGCGGTCCGCCTCTGGCTGGAGATGAACCCGGCGCCGACGGTCAGGCGGCCCTCCGTCGTACGCCGCATCGTCGTCTGCAACCAGAAGGGCGGCGTCGGCAAGACCGCCATCACCGCAGGCACCGCCGAGGCCCTCGCCGAGGACCCGGACAGCCTCCACCCGGTTCGCATCGCCCGCCAACTGGCCCGCCTCTCGGCGGCCGAGGACGGCAGGGAGACCGAGGAGGGCGGTCCGCACCACCACTCCGAGACGACCCCCCTCGACCTGGAGGACCTCCCCGGCCTCGGCATGCGGGTCCTGCTGGTCGACTTCGACCCCCAGGGCCACCTCACCAAGCAGCTCGGCCAGCAGCCGCTGCCCATCGGCGGCGACAGCCTCACCTGCCACATGGCCGGCGAGGCCAAGGGGCCCCTCGCCGACCTGATCGTCCCGATCCCGGACCAGCGCTTCGGCAACCGCCTCCACATCCTGCCCGCCTGCACGGACGCCTTCCTCCTCGACGTCCGCCTCTCCACCGTCCGCGCCCGCGAGGCCGCCCTCGAACGCGCCCTGTCCCCCGTCGAATCCGACTACGACGTCATCCTCATCGACTGCCCGCCGAGCCTCGGCCTGAGCATGGACGCCGCGATCTACTACGGGCGCCGCCGCGACACCGAGCAGCCGGGCGCTTCCGGCGCGCTGATCGTCGTACAGGCGGAGGACTCGTCGGCCGACGCGTACGACCTGCTCACCTCGCAGATCAACGACCTGCGGGACGACCTCAGCCTCGACATCGATTACCTCGGCCTCGTCGTCAACCTCTACGACGGCCGCCGCGGCTACATCGCGACCTCCTCGCTCCAGGCCTGGATGGACATAAAGGATCCGCGTGTCGTCGCCATCGTTCCCGACCTCAAGGAACAGCGCGAAGCCGTCCGCGTGAAGCAGCCGCTGTTCGTGTACTCGCCCAAGGGCGACCAGGCCGTCGCACTGCGCGCCCTCGCTAGGGAGATCTCATGAGCAAGGCCGACAAACTCGGAGTCTCCGCATCCTTCGCGCGGGCCCAGCCCGTCGGCGTCAGCTCCCGCCGCGCGGCCATCGCGGAAGCCACCGGGGCACCCACGTCCGGCGTGGCCCCGTCCGAGGTGCCCATCGAGGCGCTCGCGCACAACCCGTTCAACCTCCGCGAGGACCTCACCGAGCTCGACGAGCTGGCCCAGTCCCTCGTTTCCCGCGGCCAGCTCCAGCCCCTCGCAGTCGCCACCCGCATGGCCTTCATGGAAGCGCACCCGGGACAGACCGACGGCCTGGGCCGTGCCCCGTACGTGGTCATCGACGGCAACCGCCGTCTCGCGGCAGCTCAGCTGGCCGGGCTGAAGACCATGCACATCCACGTGAACGACGCCCTGTCCGCCTCCGCGGCCGACATCCTCGAATCGGCGCTGATCGCCAACGTCCACCGGGTGGACGTGGCCCCCATGGACCAGGCCCGCGCGCTCCAGGAGCTCGTCGAGGTCCACGGTTCCCAGGCCCAGGTCGCCAAGCGCCTGGGCAAGACGGGCGCCTGGGTCTCCCAGCGCCTGGCCCTCCTGAACCTCACCCCGAGCCTCCAGGAGAAGGTCGACACGGGTGAGCTCAAGGTCGAACCGGCCCGCCGGATCGGGCGCCTTCCCCAGGAGCACCAGGAGGCCGCTGCCGACGAGAGCCTGAACGCCGTCAATCCGCCGCGGCAGCGCACGCACACACCCCCGCCGACCGTTAACGCCGTTAACGCCCCCGCACCCGCCCCGGCACCGGCCCCCCGCCCCACGCCACCCCCGGCACCGGCACCGGCACCGGCACCGGCCGAACCGACCGCACCGGCCACACCCCGGATCACGATCGCGACGGACTCCCCGGAAACCATCGCGGACGCCCTGACGGCGCACCTCACCCCCGACGACCTCAAGGCCGTCACCGAGCTGCTGATGCTGCGGCTCTGAGGCACACCCCACGCCGGGGGCGTTAACGCCGTTAACGCCGGCCTGCGCCCCCACGTGCGTTTCATGTGCGTTCAACCGTGCGGTTCACCTAGGCTGCACTCGGAGGTACCGATGCCCGACGAACAAGAGAGCCTCTTCGCAGCGGTCGACGCGCTGCTTGAGGAAGCCGCCCAGGACCCGCTCCCGCACCCCGACGAGCGCAAGCGCCTGCGCGAGGCAGCAGGCCTGAGCCAGGACCAGATCGCCAAGGCCCTCTCCGTACGCCGCGAAACGGTCACGTCCTGGGAGACCGGCCGTACGGCCCCCCGCGCCCCGAAGCGCGCGGCCTACGCCCGCCTCCTGGAAGGCCTGGCCGCCCTCCACCCCGTTAACGCCGTTAACGCTCCCGCTCCAGAACAGCCCGCCACGACACCCCCCGCACCCCCGACCCTTAACGCCGTTAACGCCCCGACCCCGGCCCCGCCGGCACTCCCGTCGACCGCATCGACCGTTAACGCCGTTAACGCTCCCGCTCCGGAACAGCCCGCCACGGCACCCCCCGCACCCCCGACCGTTAACGCCGTTAACGCCCCGACCCCGGCCGCCACCCCGGAACCGGGTTCCGCCGACACCCCCGCCCGCGCCGTGGGCATCGCGCCCCGCACCCCGCCGGGGTCCGGGGCGAAGCCCCGGTTCAGGGAAGGGGCGGGTAGGGGATCAGCCCCGCAGGGCCCCACCCCGAAGCCCACCCGCACCCCCACCCCCCTGGAAGGGAACGGCCCCCTGCTCGTCCTGGACGGCACCGACAAGGCCTACGCCGCCTCCGGCCTCGTCCTCCCCCTCCCTCCCAAGGCCCACACCGACCTTCCCACCCTCATCGCCTGGGCCCTCGGCCCCGACGCCGATCTCCGCTCCCCCCGCCTCCACCGCAACGGCAAGGACGGCGACCCGCTCCTCGTCCTCACCGCCGCCGCCACCGAGGCCCTCGGCCTCCCCCCGGCCCTCGAAGACCGCCGGACCCTCCGCCTCCCGGACGACCACCCCACTCTCAAGCTGTTGTCCAAGGGCAAGTGGCAGCTCACCCGCCGCGGTTTCGGCCCCTGGCCCCGCATCTACCGCCCGGCCTCGCCCACCACCGGCCGCCAGTGCGTCCAGCTCGCGGTCCTCCCCTGGGGCGCCCTCGATGCCCGTGCCTGGGGCCAGGACACCGCCGGCCTCCCCGCCCCGGAACTCGCCGAGGTGCTCACCACGTACGCCACCCGCGTCCTGACCCCGCGCGGCTCCACTGCGGTGTCCGGCCTGGAGCTCATGACGGCCCTGCGCCCGCCCACCCGCGCGGCCCGCAACCCCGACACCCAGGTCTGGGAGTCCGCGCCCGTACCCGGCTCGCTGCTGCGGCCCGTCGACCCGGCCCCTCCGGAGGCCCCCGACGAGCACCCGGTCGTCGCCGCCCTCTTCCCGCGCTCCCACCAGCGCACTCCGGACGAGGTCCTCGACGAAGAGGCGTACGACTGGATCCGCGACCCCCAGCTCCTCACCGACGCCGAGTGCACCCGCACCCACGCCGTCGGCATCGACGTGAACATGGCGTTCGCCGCGGCGGCCAACCGGCTCCCCGTCGGCCTGGGCCCGGCCGTCCACGTCCAGGGCCCGCGCTTCGACCCGAAAACCCCCGGCTGCTGGCTGGCGGACCTCTCCGCCCTCGCCCTCGACCCGCGCCTCCCGAGCCCCTTCACCCCCACCGGCCGGCCGCCCGCCGGGCCCGCCTGGTACGCGACCCCGACCCTGGCCTACGCCCAGGAGCTCGGGCACCCCGTCCAGCCCACCGAGGCCTGGCTGCGCCCCGACAACGGCCCGTACCTCGACGCCTGGTACACCCGCCTGCGTGATGCGTACGTGGCCACCATGGCCGATCTCGGCGTCACCTCGGCGCTCCCCGAGCCCGAGTTCCTGGCGGCGATGGCCGAGCTCCAGGAGTGCCCGGACCCCGTCCTGAAGCCGGTCCTCTCGGCCATCAAGTCCACCGTCAAGGGCGGCATCGGCAAGCTCCGCGAACGCCCCCAGGGCGCCGCCTACCGCCCGGGCGAACCCTGGCCCGCCCTCGAACGCCCCACGTGGCGCCCCGACATCCGCGCCGCCGTCATCTCCACGGCCCGCGTCAACATGCACCGCAAGATGAACAAGCTCGCCACGGCCGCCGGCCTGTACCCCGTAGCCGTCCTCTCCGACTGCGCGGTGTACCTCTCCGACGGTCCGAGCCCGCTCGACTTCCTCCCCCGCACCCCCGAGGGCAAGCCGCTCCCCGGCGGCTTCCGTCTCGGCGTCAGCCCCGGCATGGTCAAGCACGAGGGCACCCAGTCCCTCCTGTGGGCCGTCGAGATGCTTGACCAGGGTCTCAACCCCGCCCGCCACATCAAGGGCCACGACGCGGCAGCCGACGGAGAGTAACCAGACATGCCCGAGATCGACGACAGCCTGACCCGCGCCGACGAGCAGCACTTCACCCGCGGCATCCCCAAGTCCGCGGGCGCCCAGGTGCGCTTCCTCGTCAAGAGGCTGAAATCCACCCGCGAGACGGCCCGGCTGCTCGGCATCTCCCAGCGCACGGTCGAGCGCTACGTCAGGGACCAGATCAGGCAGCCCAAGCCGGCCCTCGCCGCCCGTCTGGAGTCGGAGGTGCGCCGCCGATGGCAGCCCCTGGTCCGCAAGCGCGCCCGCGCCCGGGCGGCGCGGACGACCGGCCTGGTCATCGAGACCCGCGCCCGCTTCGGATTCACGGCCGCCCCCGGCACCACCGACGACGGCCGCATGCGCCGTATCACCCAGCACCTCCCGCCGGAGTACGCGGGACGCCTCTTCGCCGCCCAGGAGGCGGGCGCCGGCGAGGCACAGCTGCGCGCCATCGCCGCGGAGGGCCTCCAGGAGATCTACTTCAAGGACAACGGCGCGCGCGCCGGCGGCCTGCTGGTGGAGTTCACCGACATCGACTACGTCGACTTCGCGTTCTGACCCCAGGCCCGCTCGTCCCGTCCGTCCGCCCACAGGGTCTGAAGGGACCGGGATTCGGCATTCCGCTCACGCGCGCCCGCGCGCCCGGCCCGTACGGGGCCGGGCAGGGACCCAAGGGACCCAAGGGACTGAAGAACCCGAAGGACTGAAGGACCGGATCAGGCGACCGTGGGCGTGGACAGCCCCCGCTGCGAACGCTCGGTCTTCCTGCCCACCTGCCGGGGCCCGATCGTCCGGGGGTCGACGGCCTCGCCCGGCGCGCCCTCCCGGTACAGGCCGTGCGGCTCGGCGTCCCGGTCGTGCGGCAGCAGGTAGAAGACGCGCCGCTTCTGCAGTCCGCTGTCCGGATCCGCCTCGGCGGTGTCGCCGAGTTCGGTGAAGCCGATCATGCGCCCGTCGCGGTGGTAGCGCGGCTTGCCCCGGCGGCGGGGCGTTTTGTCCAGGGCCTGGCGCACGTAGTCGAGCTCTTCGGGGTCCTCCAGCCACACCACTTTGTCCTCGTGGGCGAGATCGCTTGATGACAGTAGCGAGCTCATGGCCTGGGTCCCTCCTCGATCACATGGGCCCTGCGGGGCCCCTGGTCCCTCCACGCCGCGGACGGCGCCGATGCGGGTATGCAGCAGGGCCTTGCGGGCCACTGCCGGGTGGTGGGTCTGTTCATCGTCCTTGTCCATCGTAGGCGTGCCCACCCCGGGGCGGCATCACCCATCGTCGGGTCACCTCGTGGTTGCCCTGTTCGCCTCGCGCGGAGTTTGCTCCTCATCGGCCAGGAGAGCCAGTCCGGGGTAGAACTTCTGCCCGTTCGAGCGGAGCATCTCGTTCGGCGAGGCGACGCCGACCTCGGCGCGAATGCGTGTCGCGAACGCGCGCGTGGTCGCGGGCCGCAGGCCCTCGCCGTCGAGGCACCAAGCACTGTACGCGCGGTAGAGGGCTCCCTGCTCCACCTTGAGGTCGCGGGGGTCGGGCAGGTCCGCGCCGGTGGTGCAGCACTCGACGAGGAACCGCCCGATGTGGTCCTCGGTGGTGGCGTAGGCCTGGGTGGCACTGCGGACGACGCTCGGCCCGGTCAGGGCCGGCTTGGCCGCGAGATACGCCTTGGCCCCCTGGATCATCCAGTGCAGGATCCCGGGACCCTCCTCCTGGACGAGGGTCTCCGCCAGGTTGTCGATCTTGCGGTGGTCGGGGACGACCTTCTCGAACGGGATCAACCGGATGCGGCGCCAGAACGCGTGTCCGCCGGTGCCCACCTCCGGACGGTGGTTGCCGAGCAGCCAGAGCTTGTGGGTGGGCTCGAAGCTGAAGAAGTCCTGCCGCATCCGCCGGGCCTTGAGCCGGTCGCCGCCGGTCAGCAGTTTGACCCGGGCCTCGTCGAACTTGTCGTGCGGCTTGAGCTCGCTGCACACGAACAGGCGCCGGCCGTGGAGCTCGGTCAGCTCGGTGGAGTGCTCGTTGAACTTGCCGCGCTCCATCAGGAAGCCGGGCGGGGCCACGTCCGCATAGTCCCCGAGGATCTTGATGACGACGTCGAGGAGGGCGGACTTGCCGTTCGCGCCGACGCCGTAGAGGAAGGGCAGGACCTGGCCGCCGACGTCGCCGGTGATGGAGTAGCCGAGCAGGAGATGAAGAAAGTTGATCATCTCCCGGCCCTTCTCGTCGTCCCCGAACGTCTCGTCGAGGAAGCGGTGGAAACGGGGGGTGGGCATCGCCTCCGGCGCCAGGTGGGTGGCCCGCGAGTGCAGGTCCCGGGTGGGGTCCGGCTTGTGCAGGTCGCCCGTGCGCAGGTCCACGACACCGGCCGGGGTGCACAGGGCGTACTTGTCCCCGTCCAGGGTGTCGGGGTCCAGGGCCAGTTCGGGGGAAGCCTTGGCCTGGGTGAGCATCGCCTTGACGCCCGAGGTGGACATCGCGCGCTTGCGGTGCTGGGCCAGCTCGCGGTCGGAGAAGACGCCGCGCGGGTCGTGGACCGGAAGTTCCTCCGCCATGTCGCCCGCGGCCCAGATCGCGGCCTTCTCGCCGCCGGTGCGCTTCCAGCGGTACTCGTCCCAGACGTACCAGCCGAGCCCCTCGACGTGCCGGAACCGGTCGTGGTGGAGGTGGGCGAACAGCTTGGCGTTGCCCCGGTCGCTGAGGTTGTGCAGGAGACCGGTCTGGACGAAGTCGGCGGCGGCTCCGGCGGCCGGGAGCGGGGCCGCGTTCTGCTGGGCGGGCAGGCGACGCTTGCCGCGCACCGCCGTGGACGCGGGCAGCACTGCGGGCACGGGAGAGCCGGCGGGCAAGGCGTCGTGCCCACCGGGTACGCGGAGCTCCGCCGTCGTCTCGGCGGCGAACGCGGCGAGCTGTTCCGCCGCCGCCTGGGCGTTGAACCCCGTGCTCTTGGCGCTGCTCATGTGCGTTCCTTGGGGTGGATCGGCCGATCGCTTCCGGCGCGCAGCCCTGTGTCGACGATGAGGACGTTGCGGCGCGACTGGTGGGGCCGGGCCCGGTCCGCCGCTTCGAGCAGGAGCAGGCGCCCCTCCGCCTCGTCGAGGTGGCCGCCCGCGACGAGGCCGCCCGCGGTGAACGCGGCGCGGTTGAGCTTCTCGCTGAAGGCCGTTCCGGACGGGCTCGTCCCGCAGGAGCCGACTTCCGCCAGGAGGCCTCCCAGCAGCCGCCTCCCGGCCTCTCGTCGACCGCCGGGCACAGGGGGCCGCAACCCGGCTCCGACAGCCTGGGAACGCACGGTGGAGGGCATGGTGGAGGGCACGGGGGAGTGGTCCTCCACCACGTGCCCGGTGCGGGCGAGTTCGGCGGCGAGCCACAGCGGCAGGGGCGCGGGCAGTCGGGCCCCTGGCAGGGCCCGGTAGACACCGGCGGCGGTGCGCGTCGTGGGCGCCACGATGTAGCCGCCGTCGGCCCGTACGTCGACCTGCCAGGCGAGCGCAACACGCGAGCTCGACCCGCTGGAACACCGCAGCCGCGGACCGTCTTCGGGCGCCCGGTACCAGATGTGCATCCCGCCGGAGGGCGTACGAACCCGCAGGGTCTGCGTGTCCTCGCAGGGGTCGGGCCGGCCCCGGTGGGCTGCCAGCAGGGCCAGGGTGTCGAAACCGCTCTCCAGGCCGGTCAGGTCGACGCGGTCGTCGATGGGGATGCCTGGCAGCAGCCGCCCGCGGTCCGGCACCACGGCCGCGTGGGCATCCACGTCGATGACCACGAGTCCGGCTGCGCCGCATGCCACGCCGATCCCGAACTCCGGCTCCCTGCGCCACCATTCGCGCAGCCTGTCCGGGTCGGTCGTGGCCGCGTGGAACCCGTGGCACCAACGGCCTTCCGCATGGCAGGGACACGCTTCGGGGGAGTGGCGACGGCCCGTGCACTCCCGGCAGTTCGCGGCGGGCGTTTTGGTCCCCGGGGCCAAAGGGTGCACCGGATAGCCGCGCGAAGCCAGCCAGGCCGCCACGTCCAGCGCCGTCCCGCCGGTCGCGCCTCGGCGCGGGTTCTCGGGATGGACCAGCACTGGCTCTTCCTTGACGCGGTGTCGGGGGACGGCTCCTCCGTCCCGGGCCCGGTCCTGACGTACAGGCTGACCTGCGCCTCAGGGACCAGAGGGACTGAAGATTCACTATCGCGGAGATTACCGCAGGGTTTGCGGAAGCTCGGGCCGCAGGCACAGGTATATCGAGAGTTCAGTCCCTTCAGTCCCTCAGTCCCTGAAGTTCTACCCTGGTTCGTCCGGAAAAGTTCCGTCTTGGAATTGGGTATCAGCCCGGGCGTGTCGCGAACGGTTGCCCGACTCCCGCCCCGGGGCTCCAGCGGCTCTCAAGCACCGGGCGAGGGCGATGCGAGGGCCATGGTCCAAGGGGCCCTGCACGCAGGTACTGAAGCACTCGGAACCCCGTTCAGTCCCTCCCTTTTCAGTCCCTTGAGAAAACCGCAGGTCAGAGCGCTAGAGCCCACGGAACAGGGACTGAAGGGACTGAGAATCACTACTTCCACTCTTTACGTGCGTGTGTGTATGCGCGCAGGCATATAAGAAGCCTGGTACTCCATATGCGGCTCATAACTACAAAATTGAGTCCCTTCAGTCCCTGGACCACCGGCCTTAGCCCGCTGACCTGCAGGTTTACGTAGTGACTGAAGCGACAGGGACCGAAGGCGATCCACCGGCGTTCAGTACCTGTCGGGGGAGGGGGGCACCGCGGGAGGGGTCTCGTGACGCCCAGGGTCCAGGAACCCCCGAGCCCCGATCCCCAACCCGCGCCGAACGCCCCCGGGCTTCACCCACCCGGCCCGAAGCCGAACCGTGAAGCACGGACCCCGACACCTGGACGTGTGGACGCGCCGCGGCGGCTGAAGCCGTTTCCAGCGGCACGCGGTGCGTACCGGAGCGGAACCGCGGCGCCTGCCCCCGCACTCCGCTGCGCACGCGTCAGTCGGGATGTCCACCCAACCCCCGGCCGGGCCCCACCCGAAGCCCCGGCGGAGCACGTGGGCTCAGACGCCAGCCGCGGGGTCTGTCGTACACCGAACTCATGACGCAGCGCCGCCCGCCCGCCAGGTACCCGGCACATCCCGTGCACCCCTGCCGCGGCGGGGGCGACGCCGAGCACAGGTAGACCCCGGGCAGCGGGGTCCGGTAGGGGGCGGTCCGCGCCGTGGGCCGGGCCGGGCTCCGTACCAGCGTCATGGCGCACGCCACGATGTCCCTGGGGTTGTAGTCCTCGTACGCGGCGTCCGTCACCGAGCGGTGCGCGAGGACCGTGTCCGTGAAACCGGGCCCGTGCCCTTGATCCGCACCGCCGGACCAGCTCGTGCAGGTCCACCGTGCTGCCGTGCGGCACGTGCGCGTACGCCCACAGCGGGCGCCTGCCCGGCCGGGCAGGCGCCCGGAGTCGGCCGCTGCCGGCTCGACGAGCAGGACGAACGGCTCCCCGGTGGCGACTACGGCCGGGCCGTAACGGATCCGCTGGACCAACCGACGGTGACGAGGAAATCCTTTCTCCCGAGTCCTGTCACATCCTTCTCCTCCGGTCCGTCAGTGCTGTGGAAGCAAGCGCCGAACAGGCAGATGCGAACGAACAGGCAGATGTGAAGGAGCCCGGTCATGACGAACGCCCCGATCTCACGGATGCAGAACCCGGCCGAGTTCGTGCCCGAGACGGCCGACATCAGCGCGGCCCTCTTCAAGGCCACGGGCAACCGCTCGGTACCCCGCACCACGATGAGCCTCGTCCACCTGCGGGCCGGGCAGATCGTCGGCAACACCTACCTGACGATCCTGAACACCGCCTTCCTCCGCAAGGCCGGGGAGACCGAGGCCCGCATCACCGCCGTCTCCTCGTGGCACGACGCCCCGTATTTCAACGCCGCCGAGCGCGCGGCCCTCGCCCTGGTCGAGGCGACCCTCCAGCCGGCCCCGGCCGGCCGCGAGCGGGTCACCGACGAGCTGTACGCCGAGGTGGCCGAGCACTTCGACCAGAAGGCGCTGGCCACCCTCACCATCGCGATCGGCCAGATCAACTTCTTCATCGCCCTGGCGGTCATCGGCAAGCCCACCCCGGTCACTTCCCTCGCCGACGAGCAGTGGGACTGACCCGACGGTCTACTGGGCCCAGGGCAGCACCCGGGTCTCTTCACTTCCGGCCACGGAGACCACGCCGTCGGCCCGCATGACGACGTGGGCCTCGGCGGCCTGCGGGGCGTGGACCTGACGGAACACGTCCGGCGGCAGGACGAGGGTCTGCCCGGCGGCGACCTTCTCGGTGCGCCCGGCGCAGGTGACCTCAAGGACCCCGGAAGTCACCGTCCACACCTGCTCCCGGCTCACGGAGTGCTCGGGGCCGTTCTGGCCGGCCTGCATCGTGACGGTCCAGGTGCTGAGCTCCGAGCTGCCCCGGCTGGGTGCGGCCAGCCCGGTCATTCGGGCGTTCGGGGACTCGGTGACGTTCTCGGCGGTGGGCGTGATCACGATCATGGCGGGCTCCTCGGCCTGTGCGGGCTCGTCGGGGTCGGCGGCCCATTCGACGAACTGGATGACGATGTCGTTCGGGTCGGTCAGCTGGAACAGCCGCTCGCCCCAGGGCTCTTCGCGCAGCGCCATGGTGATCGGCGCCCCGGCCTCGCGCAGGCGCTGCTCCTCGGCCTCGATGTCGGTGACGGTGAGCGCGAAGATCAGGCCCGTTGCCCGCCGGTCGCGCTGCTCGGGCGGGAGCACCTCGCTGCCGCTGCGGAGGAGCATGACGTCGGCGGCGGCATCCCCACGGGTGAGGGAGGCGAACCCATCGGCGGCGGCGGTGACCCGGTAGCCCAGGTGGGTGCAGAAGAAGGCGCGTGATGCGTCCACGTCGGCGACGGTGAGGGACAGCGTGGAGGTGGTGACGTTCAAGGCGGACTCCATCCAGTTCCGTTCATTCGACATAATTTTGCGACGGACGTAACTTTATGTGGAGCCGCTTGAGTAGGTCAAGCAGAATTTTTCCCTCGACGTAAGATTTGCCCATGACTACCGAGATGGGGCTCCGCGAGTCCAAGAAGCACGAGACCAGGCAGCTGATCTCCGACTGCGCGACCGCGCTCTTCATCGAGCAGGGCTTCGAACAGACCACCATCACCGAGATCGCCGCCGCCGCCCGCGTGGCCAAGAAGACGGTGACGAACTACTTCGCCCGCAAGGAGGACCTGGCCCTCGACCATCACGAGGCGTTCACCCAGGGTCTGGCCCGGGCCGTCGCCGAACGCGCGCCCGGCGAAGAGCCGTACGCCGCCCTGGGCCGGACGTTCCGCGCCGCCCTGCTCGCACACGACCCCGTCGTCGGCTTCACCGGCCCCGCCTTCGCCCGCATGGTCGCCGACAGCCCGACCCTCATCTCACGGCTGCGCGAACTCCACGACCAGCGTGAGGAGGCCCTCGCCGCGGCCCTGAGCGCCGCGGCGCCGGACCCCGTACCGGCCATCGCCCCCAGGGCCGCGGCCGCCCTGATCGCCGCAGCGGACCGCCTGCTCTTCCGGCGCATTCAGGAACTCACCCTGGCCGGCTGCACCGACGAGGAGATCGAAGCCGTCCTGATCCCGGAGACCGACCACGTCAACGCCCTCCTGACCGCCGCGCTGGACCCCTTTACGAACCGCTGACGAAGAGGAGTGCGGCACTGAGGACGACCATGACGGCGGTGGCGAAGTGGATGCCGAAGGCGGTGGCCTTGGTACCGCCGTGCCGGAGCACGATCCAGGTGTCGCCGAGCGGAGTGACGGCCACGGCGAGCATGAACCAGGCCAGTGCGTCGGCGTCGGCGAACGCGAGGAGGGCCAGGCCTATCAGGCCCGAGGTGAAGTCGCGCAGGCCCTTGATGGTCAGGTAGGCGGGGTCGCCTTCGGGCCGGGCGGGGACTCCGTATCCGGCGGCCGCGGCCTGCGGGGAGAGGAGGAAGCGGGCGCCGATCACGAGTACGAGGGCGATGAGGAGGGCGGCCAGGCCGTAAGCGAGGGAAGCGAACACGGTGGGGCTCCTTCAGGATCGAAGTTCTAGCACTGCTAGTATCAAGAACGACGCTAGCAGTCCAGTGCGAGATTTTCTAGCACTGCTAGAATCGCTGCCATGTCGATTCAGGCGCGCCGTGAGCGCGAACGAGCGGAGCGGGAACGGCTCATCGTCACGGCGGCGCGGGAGCTCGCCGAGTCGGAGGGCTGGGAGGCGGTGACGACCAGGCGGCTCGCCGAACGGGTCGAGTACAGCCAGCCGGTCCTCTACAGCCACTTCAAGGGCAAGGGCGCGATCATGGCCGCGGTCGCGGTCGAGGGTTTCGCTGACCTGGCCGCCGACCTGCTGGCGGCACGCACCGGGGCGGCCGACGCGCGCGCCGCGCTGGCACGGGTCAGTGCCGCGTACGCGGCGTTCGCCGAGCAGCGCCCCGCCGTGTACGACGCCATGTTCAGCCATGTCGTGGATCTGCCGTTCGCCACACCGGACGCACCGGAGTCGCTGCACGCCGCGTTCGGTGAACTGGCGCGGGCGATGGCCCCCCACGCGCGCGAGGACGACACGGGCACGCTGACCGAGACCTACTGGGCCGCCCTCCACGGCTTGGCCACCCTCATGCGCGTCGGCCGGCTCCCCCGCGAAGCCCACGAAGAACGCCTCGCCCTCCTGGTCCGCCGCTTCACCGACGCCTGATGCGGGGCCGAGGACACGGCCCGGGGGCCCCACGAAGGCCGACCCGTGACCTCACGAGTTCGTGCAGGTGGAACGAGCCGTGCGCTCCGTACATCTAGCAGTGCGGCGGGGCTCCACAGGGCCCCCGCCGCACGGTATCTGCACGGTGTGAGTGGCAAGGCGGGGCTGGGATGAAGGCAATGAAGGTGGCGGGCGGTCCTCCGGAAGACCCGGAGCTGGAAGGAACCACCACCGCGGGGGCGGGCCCTGACGACACGTCCACGGAGCCGGACACGGCGGACGACGCCAAGACCGATACGAAGGCCGACGCTCCCGAGGTCGGGGCCGACCCGGACGAGGACGAAGAATCCGAGGCCGGTCAGAGCGCTGACGAAACGCAAGTGCTCACGATGCCCGCCCGTACCGCGGTCAAGCCCAAGCGCAACACCGAAGCCGATGCCACGGCACCCGTGTCACCCGCGCCCAAGGCCTCAGCACCGGGCAAGGAACAGGACGCCGAGCCCGAGCCGGCTGACGAGCCCGAGAGCCGCACCGACACTGCAGCCGAGGCTGACGCGAAGGCCGACGGCACGCTGACGCTCACCAAGCCGGCCCGCGACGGGGCCAAGCCCGTACCCGACGCTGCCGTAGCGAGCAACGAGCCCGAGCGCGACCCTCGGCCTACACCCGACAGAGGGAAGGACACCGGCCCCGAGAGCAGCACCGATACTGCAGCCGAAGCCGGCGAGAAGCTCGACGGCGAAGGAGCCAAGCCTGGGACCGAGCCCAGCCTTGAGCGCGACGCTGCGGCAGCGAGCAACGAGCCCGAGCGGGATGCTCGGCCCACCCCCGACAGCGGGAAGGACACCGGCCCCGAGTCGGCTGACGAGCCCGCGAGCCGCACCGACATTGCACCCGAAGCCGGCGAGAAGGCCGATGGCACGCTGACGTTCACCAAGCCGGCCCGCGAAGGAGCCAAGCCTGGGACGAAGCCCGGGACCAAGGCCGCGACGCGAGCCGACGCGGCGAGCGACGGTGCGACCGAAGCCGAAGAAGCCCCGGCCTCCACCGCCGACGGCGAGAACACGCGAACCATCGTGTTCCGCGCGCCCGACACCGCCGCGACGGACACGCCCGGGGACGACGCCGAGGCGCGTCGCGATGCGAACAAGGAAGCCCGGCCCTCGGCCGAAGACGCGTCGGGCGACGAGTCCGACGCCCAGGAAGGCCAGACCGGCACCGACCCGAAGGCCAAGCCCAAGCCCAAGGCCGACAGCCGAAGGACGCCCGCATGGGCTCGTGGAAAGGCGGACGAAAAGGAGGGCGGGACCGGCACCGCCCCTGAGGCCGCCCCCGAGACGGACCCCGAGCGGACGAGCCAGTTCGTCGCCCTCAAGCCGCTCGACCTGCCGGCACCCAGCGTGCCCCACCCCCACCCCCAAGCCCCCACCCAAGTCCCCGCCCCCGCGACGCCCCGGCCCCCGCTGGACCTGCTGGCCGAACTCACCAACACCCCTGCCCCGCCGGAGACGCCCCACCGGACCGCGCTGCGCCGCGTCAAGGTGTGGACGCCCATCCTGTTGCTCCTCGCCGGGGCCTACGCCGGCGCCCAGCTGCTGCGTCCGCTCCCCACCCCTCACGTGGTCGCCACCAAGACCGCGCACACCGTCGACGGCCAGTTCTCCATCCCGTGGCCCGCCAAGGGCCAGGGAGCCGTCCGCGTTCCCGGCTCCGGCGACATCGGAACGTTCGGCGACCAGACGCCCGTCCCCATGGCCAGCGTGGCCAAGGTGATGACGGCCTACGTGATCCTCAAGGGCCACCCCCTGCGCAAGAACGAGCCCGGCCCCGACATCACCATCGACGCGAAGACCGTGGCGGACGGCAACTCCGATTACGAGTCCCGGATCCAGGGGCTCACGGCCGGTACGAAGTTCAGCCAGCAGGACGTTCTCAAGATGCTCATGATCCCCTCGGGCAACAACGCCGCCCGCCTGCTGGCCCGCTGGGACACCGGCACCGACTCCGAGGCCGCGTTCGTGGAGAAGATGAACGGCGCCGCCCGGGACCTCGGGATGAAGGACACCACGTACACGGATCCCAGCGGCCTGGACGCCGGCACCGTCAGCACCGCCACCGACCAGCTGAAGCTGGCCGAGGCGGTGATGAAGGACGAGGTCTTCCGTACGATCGTCGCCATGCCCAGCGCCCCCATCAAGGGGCTGGCCAAACCGCTCCTCAACAACAATGAGCTGCTCAGCATCCAGAGCCTCAGCGTCCGCGGCATCAAAACCGGCTCCAGCACACCGGCCGGCGGCGCACTGATGTGGGCGGCGTACAAGTCGGTCGGCGACGAGACCCCGCTGATCCTCGGCACGTTGATGCAGCAGCGCGTGGACGGCCCGGACCCGTACGCGACCAACAGCCTGGCTCTGGCCCTGACGAACAGCAGGCAGATCATCGAGGCGGTGCGCACGGCCCTGGCGTCCACCCCGCTCGTCCGCAAGGGCGACACGGTCGGCTACGTGGACGACGGCCTCGGCGGCCGCACTCCGCTCGTGGCCACCAAGGACCTGAACGTGATCGGCGTCCCGGGCCAGCAGGTCAAACTCACCCTCACCGCCGGCGCCGCGCCGCTGCCGCACGAGGCCAAGGCAGGCACGGAGGTCGGCACCCTGAAGGCCGGCGACGGCGAAGGAGCCAAGTCCGTACCGGTGGCCCTCCACCACACGCTGACCGAACCGTCCACCACCACCCGTCTCACCCGCCTCCGCTGATCACTCCCACCGCCGACATGCCCCGGCATCAAGCCGGGGCATGGGCGAAGCCGGCCAGAGCAGCGGGCTGCACGGCACCGGCTGCGGCCGAGCCGTGCAGCAGTTCGGCCAGATCGTGGCCTCCGGCCCGCTCAGTGGTGGGAGTCGCTGCCGTGATGCGGTCCAGCCGGAAGCCCCGACCTGCCCGTCGCATGCGGCACCACGCGATGAGGTACCACCGGCCGCCGGCGGTGAGCAGTCCGGCCGGTTCCACCGTTCGGTCGCCTTCGCGTCCTGCCGCATCGACGTAGGACAGCCGCAGCACCGTGTGGGTGGCGAGGGCCTGTTCCACTGCGGCGCGGACCGCGGAGTGGGACGGCGGGGGCAGCGCAACGATCCGTGCGGCCAGGTCCCCGGCTGCCGCCGAGGCGGGGCCGGTCATCGACGCCGCGACCTTCTGGGCGGCCGTACGGGCCGCACCGGCGTACGGGGTACGGGCGTCGGCCGCGGCGAGGGCGACGGCCAGTGCCCAGGCTTCCTCGACGGTGAAGCGAACCGGCGGCAGGGTCATGGCCGGGTCGATCGACCAGCCCCCGCCCCGCCCGGGTGCGCTGCGCACCGGGACACCGGCCTCCATCAACACCTGGAGGTCGCGCTGCACCGTGCGCGTGCTCACCTCGAATCGCGCGGCGAGCTCCGCGACCGTCAGCTGCCGCGGCGCCGCTGCGCGCAACTCTTCCACCAGTGCATAGAGTCGGGCCGTGCGGTTCATGCCGGCGACGCTACCGTCCCGCGCTGGACAGGAAGTCCTGCTGGCGCTGCAGTTCCCGCTCCGTGACGGTGAGCGGGAACAGGGTGAAGCCGTGCATGGCGCCGGCAACGACGCCGAGCTCCACGGGTGCGCCCGCCGCCCGCCACCGCTGGGCCAGGAACAGCGAGTCGTCCATCAGCGGATCCTCGCTACCGACGACGATCCGTGCGGGCGGCAGGCCGACGAGATCGGCGAACAGCGGTGACACCTCGGGATCGCGACGTTGTTCCGCGTCCATGCCGGGCGTGAACGACTCGTAGGTCCGCCGCAGGGTGTCGGTATTGCTCAGCAGCCGCTTCGGGCCGAAGGATCGCTGGCTCGGTGTCATGGACAGGTCGTAGGGGCCGAACAGTAGGTGAGCCGCCCGGAACGCGCCGCGGATCCCGTGCCGGTCGCGCAGGCGCAGCAGCGTCACGACGCTCAGGTGGGCTCCGGCCGATTCACCGCCGATCAGCAGCCGTTCGGTACCGAACTCGGCCGCGGCGTGCTTCACCAGCCACAGCGCCGCCGCTTCGCAGTCGTCGGCTCCGGCGGGGAACGGGTGTTCCGGTGCGAGACGGTACTCCACGCTCACCACGGCCAGCCGGGCCCGCTCGGCGAGCAGCCACAGCCTTTCGTCCTGCCCGTCCGCGGAACCGAACGCCCAGCCGCCTCCGTGGATGTGCAAGAACACGCCGTCGACGCGGTCGGGCACGAAGACCCGTACCTTCACCCCGCCCTCGACCACGCGGTCCTGCCCGTGCGCCAGTCTCACCGGCGGAGTGTCGCCGCCCAGCCGGTTGCGCCGCAGGGCGGCCAGCAGAGCCGCGTCCGGCGTCCCCTCGCGCGCCGGACGGCTCGCGGCAGCGGCCTCGAATTGCTCGTTGAACGCCAGGGTCTCGGCGAGGCAGTCCTCATCTGTGATCGTCATGCCCCAACGGTCACATCCGTCCGCGACAACCCCCTGTCACCCTTTCCCGGTGAGCCGCGTCACACCCTGCGGCCGAGCCGCACCCGGCGTAGGTGGCGGCAGGGCGTTTCATCGAGTCAGAACCCGACCTTCCAGAGCTGGCGGCCCGGATCGGCACGCTGCTGGCCACGGTAGCGCCGGGCGAAGCCCGGCAGCGCTTCATGCCCGACGACGCCCCGCCCTCCATCCCCGAGATCTGCGCCGCCCTCGAACCGGTGGAGACGCACGGGGCCGCCCCGTTCCCGGCCCGGATCGCGGCGGACCGAGTCGTGTCCCTCCTCGGACCGGACGCCACCTGGTGGACCAACCACGACGCCGAATGCGGCGCCGTCGTCGCCGCCGTGCGGGCTCGTACGGCCTTCTCCGCCTTCACGCCGAGTGCGCCGAGCCGCCGGTGCTGCTCCTCGTTCAGCCGGCTCCGTTCCCGCCTCTGGGTGGTGAGCCAGCGGCCGATGTCGTCGCCGTGCCAAGGTCACCCCGGGCACGATGTCGCCGAGCCGCGCACCGGCCGCCAGGGCATACCGCAGGTAGGCGTGGTGGCGCTGCCAGTCCACCGTCCATCCGAGCGCGCTCGGGTTCCAGTCCTCGTCGATGGAGGCGAGGGCGTCGGCCCGCCGGCGGGCACGCTCCGGGTCCTTCCCCAGCCCGCCGGGCCTCCTGATGCTGGTCAACCACTGTCCCAGGGACCGGTCGAGGGCGGTGGCGTGCCGGGGCGCGGCGAGCGTGCAGTGGAGTTCGTAGTAGGCCCGCGCGGCAGCGAGATTGGTCTCGAACCCGGCATCGGCGATGTCCCAGACGATCCCCAGCCCCTCCAGCCCGCCCTCCCGCTCGCGGTAGCGCCACGCTGCCTCGACGCCCCTTCGCCAGTCTTGGCGTTCGGTGTTGAAGATCTGGTAGCTGATCCACTTCGCGATGAGCGCGGGGTCGCGGGGAGCGGCGAACCGGAGCAACAGCCGGGCCTCCTCCTCGCGCTCGCCGGGCGCCTGCCCGATCAACTGCGACGGCGCAACGACACGCATCTGGGCCTCTTGTGGAATGGCGAGCACTTCCACGGCGCGTTCATCGTGTGCCCGAAGCCCGTCCAGTACCCGAATCAACGGACCGTAGGACTGAGAAGAGAGAATGTCCTCCGGCTTTTCATCCGCCGCCAGTGGTGTTCACCGTCGTGCTGGTCCTGGCTGTGGTGATGCGGCTAACTCCTTCGCGATGTCCGTACTGCCCCGCCCTGCGGCGAACATGGCGACTGCTTCCATCCGGACCCGCTCGCGAAACGCTTGCCTCTCCGCGGGTCAGACCCCCCACCCTGCGGATACCTCATACACCCGGCATAGCGCGACGATCACCGATCGTCAGCCCCTACGACAACCCGCCTTCAAGGTCAGTGACTATTCCCGCGGACCAAACCCACGTCCTAGACTGCGACCGCTCCAGGACTTGGCGATCACCGGGAGGGCGTGCGAGATGAAACGGGCACTGATCAGCGCATTGGCGGCCGTGGCGTTAGTCGTGTCCGGGGGGAGTGTCGCCACCGCTTCCGACGGCGCTCCGCCGCGCACGACGCACGGCCCTTGCCAGTACACACAGACCCCGGACGAGCCGCCGGCGCGCTCTGTTCCGCTGCCGCCTGACCCGCGGCGCACCCCCAGTCGTGGCACGGTTGATACGGCTGTTCCGACTAGCCAGGGCCCGCTCCCGCTGCACTTGGACCGGGCCAAGGCGCCGTGCACGGTCCAGAGTTTCCTGCACCTGGCACGGCATGGGTTCTACGACCGTACGGTGTGCCACCGTCTGACGGCGTACCCGACGCTGAAGGTCCTGCAGTGCGGCGACCCGACCGGTACCGGTGAGGGCGGGCCCGGGTACAAGTACAAGGACGAGCTGCCGGTGGACCTGCCGCCGGCACCGACCGATCCGACCGGCGCGCGCCGCCTCTATGGGCGCGGCCTGCTGGCGATGGCCAACGCCGGTCCGGAAACGAACGGTTCACAGTTCTTCGTCGTTTACGGCGATTCCGCGCTGCGACCGAACTACACGGTGTTCGGCACGGTCGGCGCCGACGGCCTGACGACACTCGACAAAGTCGCCGCCGGAGGCATCGAACCGACCGCGGAGGACCCTGCTCCGGTCGACGGCACACCCGTGCTGCGGACCGAGCTGCTCCGCGTCCGGCCGTCCTGCCAGCATTGACGCACCGTGGCGTGGCCACGTCCTCGATGAGCGTGCTTGGCGTCTGTGGCCGCCCCAGGCGGATTACGCCCGGCCGGGTGAAGCGTCTGGGTGCGGAAGCGGAGGGCTCCGGACCTTGTGCCCGGACTACGCGAAGTGCCCAAGGCGCAACCAGTGGACTCGGACGGTGCTGCCCATGGACATCGCACCCATTGCGACATCGTGGGTGGTTGTCCAGCAAGCCCCAGCCGGTGTCTTCCGGGCAGTGTTCGGTTTTGGGCGGGTCAGGCCAGCGAGGGGCGGCTCGCGGGGACAGTCTGGTGCGGTGTAGGTGGTGTCACCGGGATGAGTTGAGCTGGACAGGGAGACGCGGTTGTCGCTGAGGGGGAGGGCAGTTGCGGTATCCGTGGCTCGGTGAGCTGGGGTGTTGCAGGTCGTGTGAGAACGGTGTTTACGGCGTCAGTCGCGTCTTGACCTGGGGTTGTTGCGGCTTGGTTGAGAATCATGCTGGTGTTGCAGATGGCGTCTGGGTCTAAAGGAACGAGGCGCATTTCGTGCTTTTCAGGGTTTCTGTGTAGTTCAGTAGGTAATAGGTGGTCAGGGTGTGGGTTCGGAGTTGGTGGGTTTCGGGACGCGGCGGCTCGATCAGTCCGTAAGCCCGCGCCGGGCCGCACGACTCGTTCCTGGTCTGCGACGGACACCGGTTCACTGGTAGGGCTTGAAGGCGTTGAGGTTGGACGGCCGGCCCTGCCACTGCCCGTGGAACAGGTCCTCCGGGGTGGCTGCGTCGGCCAAGAGTTTGACGGTGCGGGAGGTCATACGGAGTTGGCGGCCGATCGCCCCTCCGGCTGAGCCCGGCTGTCAGCAGTTTGTGGACAGTCGCGTGCTTGACGCGGGCGGTCAGCGAAGCGGTGTCCCCGTGGCTAGGGCGAGCCGGACGGATCTTCGAACTTCTCAGGCTCGGGGGCAGGCTGGGCCGGATCCGGCGCCAGCACCCGCTGGCATCCACCTTGGTCTGCGACACAACGTTCTGCAGCCTCGCTCAGGTTGTGCCAAAGATGCCACCGGTCCGCCACCTGCACTGCCTGGGGCGCCCCGGCCGTGACGCCTTCGGCGAAGAACGGTGCACGATCGCGGCAGACCACCTCCACCCCGGGCCGTTTCGCGAGCCACCCAGGCTGGAAGCCTCCCGGTCGGGCAGTAGGTCCACCGGCCTACGGCTTTCGACATCGACCAGGACGGTCCCGTAATGGCGGCCTTTACGGGTCGCGTACTCATCGACGCCAACCACGCGCGGGGCCGGAACTTCAGGGTCGGGCAAGGCTTCGACCAGCGTCAGCACCGTGCTGCGGCTGACGGCCACGCCGAAGACTCTCGCCAAGCGGGCACCGGCCCGGCCAGCGAGCGCGAGGCCGACCGCGGCCAGCGTCGACCGCAGGCGCTCTGTCCGCCGGCCATACCGACGGGTCAAGCCCGGCAGCTGTTCGGCGAAGGTCCGCCGCCCGCACGAGATGACCGGGCAGAGCAACCGGCGGACGCGTAAACAGAGAGCGACTCGTCTGCCTCCGCTGGGGACATCAGCGGGAAAGCGCAGGTAGGAGCAGTGGATCCGCCGCAGCTCCCGCATCCGGGACAGATGGCCCAGCCACCGGGCTTCGGGCCTCGATGTGTATTGCCTCGTCGTTCACGGCCACGGAGAGCACCACCACGTCGGCGTTCGACGGGAACAGCAACTCCTCCAGCCGGAGCACCACTTCTTCCACGGGCCGAATTGTCAGCCACACCGCACCCGGTACGGCTCAATTTCGGGCATCTCCCTCAGGGCCCACTCGCCCGACAATCGTCACTCAGAGTGCATGCTCCACGGAATGTGAGCCAGAACCCGAGAACTGACAGAGCCGGGCCCATCCTTCCCGCATGGCCGTCAGTGAAGCGTGATGGGCTCCTTGATCTTGATCTTCGCGTGGCGCCCCGTTCATGATCGTCTTATGAGTCAGCACTCGGTAACCTTGGACAAGATCGTTTTGGAGGACTGGCCGGCCGTTCACTCGTGGGCGTGCCTCCCGGAGGTGTGCCGCTATCAGTCCTGGGGGCCGAACACAGAGGTCCAGACACAGGACTTCGTGGACTCCGCGGTCAAGGCCTGGTCGGCCACCCCTCAGCGCCGGTTCCCCTATGTCGCCCGCGTCGGGCGGGATGTGGTGGGCATGGGTGAGCTGCACGTCCGCAGCCATAAGCAGCGCCAGGGCGAGATCTCATACATCGTGCATCCCCGGGTATGGGGGCAGGGCATCGGCACGAAAATCGGTCGGCAGCTACTCGCGCACGGGTTCGGCGAGCTGGGGCTTCATCGGATCCATGCCACCTGTGACCCGAGGAATCTCGGCTCCTCCCGAGTGCTGTCCAAGATCGGTATGACGCATGAGGGACGCCTGCGCCACACGGCCCTGCTCCACGATGGCTGGCGAGACTCCATGATCTTCAGCAGCCTCGAAGAGGAATGGCGCTCCACTGCGTAACCCCGCCAGCCGGGTGCTGTCGTTTCTCGTGAACATCGACCTCGGCGCCGACCGGGCGCCTTCCAAACCCGTGAACATCTGGCTTCACAACGCGGGCTCTGGCTCAACTTCCGTGCTGAGTGACGCTCCGTTACGGCTGGACGTCGAAGAGGGCGATGGAAGGTGGCGGCGGGGCAAGCACTGCGCGGAGGCGCGTGAGTATGGCTCGCCACTGCTTCCAGTCCTCCGGGTCGACCCAGTTTGAGGCTGGCCCGTCCTTGTCGCTGGCGATGCGGGCGAGGGCTTCGTCGGCGAGTGCCCGAAGGTCGGAAGGGAACAGGGGCATAGGTGTTTCCGGACCGTAGGACATGTCGACGGGTTCGCCTCCTGGGCATTGCGCCGCGATGAGTGCAGCGGCGGCCACCGCCTCTTCTGCTTCCGTGAGATAGCCGGTGGTGTCGATCGTCCGGATGAGGACGCCTCGGATCAGAGATTCGCGCGCCTCGGGCTCGGCGTCGTCGAGCGCGTTAGCGAAGTCCGCGGCTGTGTCGTTGTCGAAGGGGCCGGTATCCCAGGTGCCCATGCTGATCTCCTTGCGTATGGTCGCCCGGATCCTCGCATCAGGCACTGACAACACGATTACGGGGCGAGCAGGACCCGTTTGCGAAGAAGGTTGAAGCCTGCGCGGCCGAACATCTGGCGCTTGAGCATCTTGATCCGGTTGACGTGGCCTTCGACGACTCCGGAGTTCCAGGGCAGGGTGAGGCCGGCGATGACGGCATCGCGGTCTCGGTCGATGCCGGCGGCGAGGGTGTGGAGGCTGGGCAGGTCGTCCTGCCGGACGGCTTCGAGCCAGTCCGGAAGTCGTTCGCCTTGGCGCTCGGTGAGCATGGTCGCGAAGGACCGGACGTGGCGGGTCAGAGCGTCGAGCTCGGGGCAGTGTGTCCGGACGGACTTGAGTCGGATCTGCTCGGACTCGGTGAGGGTGGCCGGGCGGCGAAGGATCCATCCGGCGACCGTTCGGGGCGAGGGCGGCCGTGCGGTCACCGGCTGTGGTGAGGTGCGTTTGTCGTGCAGGTAGGCGCGGACGCGCTGGTAGCTGCCTTTGTAGCCGAGAGGCAGGATCTCCTCCCAGAGTTTCCAGGCGTTGGTGCAGCCCTCGTTCCAGCGGTCGTCCAGGTAGGGCTTGTAGTCGTCGAGAACGGAGGGCCGGTTCTGCCATTGGCCGGTGAACAGGTCCTCCGGCTTCGCGACGTTGGCGAACTGTTTGACGGTCCGCCAGGTCATCCCGAGTTGTCGCTGGATCGAGCGTTGGCTGTGCCCTGCCTTCAGCAGGGCGTGCACGGCTGCGTGCCGGGACCGGGTCCGGTCGGCGAACCGGTGCCCGCGTGGCCATGGCGACCCGGTCTGGCCCACGGTCGGGACTGTCACAGGCTGGGGCTCAGGTGACGCGGGTGTCAGAACCTGCAGGCAGCGGCGATGCTGGGCAACACTCCGCTCGGCGGCTTCGCTCAGGTTGTGCCAGAGGTGCCACCTGTCCGCGACCTGGACCGCCTGCGGCGCTCCGGCGGCGGCGCCCTCGGCAAAGAACGGTGCCCGATCCCGGCAGACCACCTCAACGCCTGGCCGCTGGGCGAGCCACGCCGCCAGACTGGATGCCTCCCGATCTGGGAGAAGATCGATTGGACGGCGGGTTTCGATGTCCACGAGGACGGTGCCGTAGTGGCGGCCCTTGCGGGTGGCGTACTCGTCGACGCCGACCACCCGCGGCGCCGGTACTTCCGGCTCGGGCAGCGCGTTGACCAGGCGCAAGACAGTGCTCCGGCTCACGGACACGCCAAGGACGTCGGCCAACCGGGCGCCGGCCCGGCCGGCCAGGGCGAGACCGAGTGCCGCGAGGGTCGAGCGCAGTCGTTCCGTGCGCTGACCGTGCCTGCGGGTCAGGCCGGATATCTGCTCCACGAAGGTCCGGCGCCGACACAAGGTCGTCCGGCACCGGAACCGCCGGACGCGAAGCTGCAGCACGACCCTTCGCCCTGCGCTGGGCACGTCGGCAGGAAACCGCAGGTAGGAACTGTGAACGTGGGTCGACCAGGCCCCGCATTCCGGGCAGGCGGCGCCAGTCGTGGTGCACTTCGCGTCAACACGCACTATCGCGATGTTCACGTCCACCGACAGCACTGCGACGTTCGCGATCGACGGGAACAACAGCTCCTTCAGTCGGACCACGACCTCTTCCACAGCCCCGTACTGTCAGCCCAACTGCCCTGACCACGGCTCATTTTCGGGCGACTTCGAGCACTGCCCGTCGACGCTCAGCTGTCACTGAGAGTTGCTACTGCACGGAAGTTGCGCCAGAACCACTTCACGTGAACGAAGCCAGCGGGAAGGAAGTCCGTCCGGTCGCGTGATGGCACCGTTGTTGCGGTCAGGGCTTGCTGGGAATCATCCGTTCATGACGAGCTACGTGCCCTCGCCTGATGAGGTGTCCGCCGCGCTGACCGCAAACGGTGGCTGGACCAAGAGGCAGCTTGCCGAGTGGGGAGTGCCGTGGCCTCCTCCGTCCGGCTGGCGCAAGCACCTGGAGGCGAAGTGGAACGGCGAAGACGTCGCCCCGTTACCGCGCCAGGAACCTGACCAGGACACGCTGTTCTGACGGTCGCCGGCTGCGGTTCGGCGAGGCCCATCCCTTCAGGGGTGGACCTCCTTGCTGTGTGCGGCAGGGGGCCGCACTTTAGATCTCCTCGGTGAACGGTGCGCAGCGTGAAAGGGGGGTGCTTTCCGAGGGCGCAGTCTGGATCATTGGCGGATGAGCGATGAGCACAGGCCGGATGATGAAGCCGACGACAAGGATTGCGGGGAGGACGCAGGACTCGAGAGCAATGAGGGCCCGGACCTGTCGGGTATGTACGCGGCTGAGGTCTGGGTCAAGTCCATCAGCGAAATGCTCCGCCCTTTCCTCGCATACACCCAGCAGATGGAGTCCACGGGCAGGGCAGTCGCCCGCACTGTCGGCCCTGCCCTTCAGGCTGTTGTGCGCTCACAGCGGGAGATACCGGCTATGACCGGCCCCGTCCTGGCCCTCCAGAGCCAGGTGCGCGACCTGTACGACTGGGATCGACGGATCCGTGATGCGGTCAGCAGCATCTCGCTTCCGCGTACGCTGCTGGACCAGCTCTCGGCCACGGCCTCGTTGTTCCTTCCCTCGAACCTCAGCGGGCTTTCTACCGACGAGCTTCTCGGGATCCTGGACTTGTGCGAGCAAGACGGTCTATCCCTGGCATGGGCCCCTCGGGCCTCGATCGTCGGTGGACTCCTCTCGCTCAATGCACGAGAGGAGCGTGGGGCTTTCCTCTCTGGACACCGCGACGAAGTTCTTGACGACATTGAGGCGAGTCTGCAGAACGTCACTCATCCCAGGCTCGCTGGTGTGTCGGTCATCCTGCATGCCGCTGTCCGAGCGGCGCGGGTCGGTTCCGACGAAGGCGCCCAGGCGCTGGCGGGCAATGTGCTGGAGACCGCCATGAAGGGGCATGGCAATGCCTGGATCAGGAGATCGTTTCCCCAAGCTGAATATCGGGGAACGGGGCACCACCTCACCATCGCCGGCGCGCTGAGTGACTCGGACCCGTGGACGGACCTGACGCTGCGGCAGTTCAAGCACTTCCTCGTGCTGGTGGGCATGAACAAGGCTTTTGCCCCGGGGGCCACACAGGACACCTTCAACCGTCATCTCGGAGCCCACCAAGCATCGCCCGACTCCTACAGGCTGGAGTTCGTCCTACCGTCGCTTCTCCTCTCCCACTCCCTTCTGCGGGCCTTGGATGAGGATCTGGAGCGCCTGGAGGACGGGCTGGACCGACAAGGTTGACCCGATCGATACGAGGGCCGCGGGTCGCCGCTTCGGGCTGTGGTGGCGGAACTTGTATGGAGCGTGTCACAGCCTGGGTGAATCCTGTCTGCGGTGGTCGGTTGACGCGTAATACTCCCGGGATCATCCGATGGGACGCGGGAGAAGAGTTGGCAGCCAATTCGCGGTACGGCGGCTTATCCGGCCATGAGGCCAGGGAGCTGCAGGACAGGGTTTGGGCGGACGAGCGTGATCTTGCCTGGAAGAAGAGGCGTACTCGGCGGGTTAGGACTGCATTGGCGTTGGCGGTGTTGGCTGTCCCGGGGCTGGTGGTGTGGTCCGCGGTGTTCTCCGGCCAGCATCAGTGGCTGATGGCGGGCCGTGCCGTCTTATGGGTGGTCTTAGGCGGCTCGGTTCTGTTTCTGCTGATTACTGCGTTTCAGCATCTGTGGAAGACCAACCGGCTGGAAGCCCCTCTCGGTCTGTTGGTCCATCCGGTTCGCGATCGGTTCAAGCTTCCGATGGCGGAGCTGCAGGATCGTCTGGATGTGAACCGGACGGCTCTGCGGCGGGTGGGCGCGCTGACGCCGGTGTCTCTGCGGGAGCAGCGGGGGATGTACCGGGAGGAACTTGCGGAGGTCATCGAGAACTACCAGGCGGAGAGCCGCAAGTACCGGCGGGTCCACAACGGTCTGCAGTCTCTGATCATGGTCGGGTCGACGACGATCACCACGGTCGCGGCGCTGGACGCGAAGGAGTGGAACTGGCAGACGATCATGGTCATCGCGCTCGGGTTCTGCGTCACGCTCGCGAGCACGTTCACCGGCTACTACAAGTACCGGGAGCGCAGTTACTTCCTGCAGCAGACAGCGGATGCGATCGAGGAGGAAGCCAACGCGGTCGCGCTGGGTGTGGGGGAGTACAGCGTGTTTGGTGAGGACGAGCAGGACCAGGCGCTGGCGAAGTTCACGCAGCGGGTGGAGACGTTGCGCAATGAGCAGCGGCGGCGCCAGCAGCAGCTCGATCAGCCAGCCGAGCACACTCCTGTGCAGGGGGCTTCGGGTGTGTAGCGAGACCTGTCGTCTTCTGGACCAATACAACAGGCCTCGCTGTGGTGGTCGGGGAGAGCTCTCAGGCCTTGGCTCTCCTCACAGGTCTGCTACTCCCTACTGTCGCGGATAGCCTGGGCTACGTCGAGCAAGGCGTAAGCGATGGCGGCGAGCCCCTCACCGACCGCCTTGGTTTGTTCGTCCTCTCCATCCCGATACTTGGCCTTGATGGCCAGATCTTCAGCCTGGTCTCGCAAGTAGCTCATGTGTCCCCCTCTGCCGTGACTGAGCAGAGATCCCTGCCCGCAGTAGAGCGTGGGCAAGCCAGGAACCGCCGCGTGCCTCTTTGATCGGTTGGTCAGTTGATCGGATGCGTCCGTCCGATAAGTGCTCATGAGGTTCCCCCGAGATGCGGGGATGAGTGACGGATGGTCAGATGGGTCTCGCGAGAGGAGCCCAGACGATGCCCGCACCGAGGAAGTACCCGTTGGAGTTGCGTGAGCGTGCGGTACGGATGTATCGGACCGCCGAGCCGAAGCCCGTGATCCGCCGCATGGCCGAGGATCTCGGCGTGCACCACGAGGCCCTGCGTAACTGGATCCGGCAGGCCGAGGCCGACGCCGGCGAGCGAGGAGACCTGCTCACCACCGCCGAGCGCGAGGAACTGGCCGCCCTGCGGAAGGAGAATGTCCAGCTCAAGCGGGCGAACGAGGTCCTGCGGACGGCCTCGGCTTTTTTCGCGGCCCAGCTCGACCCGACCCGGCCCAGGTGACGGCGCTCGTCGACGAGCACCCGCACCTGGGGGTCGAGCCCGTACTCCGGGAACTGAACATCCCCTCCACCACCTACTACCGCTGGCGCCAGGCCGAGACCGAGCCGTGCGAACGGCACCGTCGGGACGCCGAGCTGACCAGCAAGATCCGTCAGGTCCACGACGAGTCCGGCGGGATCTACGGCTCACCCCGCGTGCACGCCGTCCTCAAGCGCGAGGGCACACGCGTCGGCCGCAAGCGCGTCGAACGGCTCATGCGCCAGGCCGGCCTCGCCGGGATCAGCCCTCGCCGGAGCAAGAGCTTCACCCGACGCGACCCGGACGCGGATCTGGCCCCTGACCTGGTGCAACGCGACTTCACCGCGAGCGGGCCGAACCGGCTGTGGGTCACCGACCTGACCATGATCACGACGCTGGAGGGCCCGCTGTGGCTCTCCGCGATCCGCGACGCGTTCTCCCGCCGGGTGGTGGCCTGGGAAACCTCCGCCCGCGCGGACGCGGACCTGGTCCTGACCACACTGGAGTACGCCCTGGCCAGCCGCGAAGCCACCCCCGGCGAGCTCATTCACCATGCGGACCACGGCTGTCAATACACCTCCGTAAAGCTCACGACACGCCTGGTCAGGGCAGGGATCCAGGCATCCATGGGCTCGGTCGGCGACTCGTTCGACAACGCCCTCGCGGAGAACCTGTGGATGCTGATCAAGACCGAGTGCATCCGCGGCCGCGTCTTCGCCACCCGGGCCGAAGCGAACCTCGCACTCTTCGAGTACATCGACGGTTTCTACAACCCCCGCCGCATCCAGAAACGGCTCGGCTACCTCAGCCCGATCGAGTACGAGGAGAAGCACTACGCCGACCAGGCAGCAGCCGAACAAGTGAACCTGACACCACGTCAACCCGCCCTGGCCAGCTAGTCAACCGCTCCCACACAGCGGGGGAACCTCATCACCCGACGGCAGCCCATTCCAGACCGCTCACAAACGGCTGTCAGGTAGGGCGTCGACGGAACCGGGGAGATAGCCTTCGCCACTGTCCTGGCAGCAGCAGACGCTGACGATGAGATCAACCGGACGGTTTCAGTAAACTCCACGGTCGTCCGGGCCCATCAGGGTGCGGTCTAGGCACGTACAAGAGGCAGCTCGATCGGGTGAGCCCGCCGATCATGCTCTCGGACGCTCCCCCGCGGGGGGCTGAGCGCCAAGGTCCACCTGGCCCCCACAGCGGCGGCTCGGGAGACGCGGGGCGAGGGCATTCACACGACGCTGCAGCTGGATCTCGTTCAGCCCATCGACTCGAGCGCGGCTCTCCACCACTCGACGGCCTATGGCGGACAGTCCTACGGCGAGGATGAGCTCATCCGCGCGAAAAACGTCGCGGAGGCCGTCGGAGCTCCGCCGACAATGACCCCGGCACAGATGGCCTCGGCGAGAAGGCGCTGTGTTCTCGCCAGGTATGTGCCGTCTGTCGGTTGTTTCCAGCCTTGTCGGCTTGGGCTGGCTGGGCGAGGCGTAGCATCCGCTGGTTCTGTCACTGCGGGGGAGGGCGGATCCGTTGGAGACGCAGCTGGAGGTCTGGTACGCGAAGGCTGAGCATTTCTTCTCTGCGCCGGACCCGGGATCTGTCTACTTGCGGTGCGCGAGTTCTTCTCTCAGTACGGCGAAGTCTGCTCGGCTTCTGGGGAAGCGCGAGGGGGTCAGCCGCTCTGCGGTGCTGGTGCGTATGTGCGCTGAGCCGTATCGCGGGCAGGTCATGGGCCGGTGTGCTGATGACTTGCGCACCCGGGCACGCTTCGAGAGGGCCTGTGCCGAGTTAGCTGAGGCCGCGAGTGCTTACGAGCGTGCGGTGGACGAAGCGGAGTGGGACTGGCGGCCGGTGTGCCTGCTGTTGGCCGGCGCCCTCGTCGCTCTACTGGTGTTTGGCGGGCCGTGGATTTCGCCGATCTTGCTGCTGCTGGCGGCGGGGGTGCTTGCCTGGTTGCACTCGCGGGGCAGCAGCGCGTTGGTGAACCTGCTGGAGTGTTTGCGGGCCGGGGTTCGGAAACTCAGCTGGGTCGCTTGTCGGATCAGCGCGGGGGTCTCCGCCATGGAGTGGGCCGAGACGCTGCAGAGGGAGGGGACGGGGCCTTCGGTTGATGCAGTGGTCCGGGAGATGCTGGGGGAGGACCCTGACTCCCTTCTTGTCCGTGGCGATCATGAGGATGGTCTGCGAACGCCTCGGGCTGCGCATTACCTGGTGGAGAACGCTGCGTGGCTGCAGCTGAAGCGCAAGGTGCAGCAGATCGAGGGTGGGACCATCGCCGTCTGTGGTCCGCGGGGGTCGGGAAAGACGACTCTGTTGGAGGCGGCGGTCCGGCAGGCGGATTTCGGGGTGCTTGCTCAGGCGCCTGCGTCGTACACGCCTCACGACTTCCTGGTGTCGCTCACGGTGCGCTTGTGCCAGACCTATATCCGCGACAGTGGCAAGGTAGTTCCGGAGTTCACTCGGCTTTCGCCTCTCGACCGGCTGGGACGGCGGATCAAGGCCGGCGTGAGGCGTGTGGGGCGGTGGGGTGTCTTCGCTCTGCCGGCCGCCGCGCTAGTGGTGGCGGGTTCAGCGGCGTCGGTGCGGTCCGTGTACTCGCAGAATGCCGGTGCGGGGGCTCATCTGGTGAGCGTGGTTGCCGACCGTGTGAGTCGTGGCGGGGAGCAGATCTGGCAGGGGCATTCAGTCTTCACCAGTGTGCTGGTGGCTGTCGCAGGTCTCGTGTGGTGGCGGGCCCGGCGCCGGGCCGGGGTGGTGCATGTGCTGCTCCGGGCTCCGCTGGTCTTAGGCGGTGTGGTGGGTTTCCTGCTGGTCGCGGCGTGTGTCCGCGACCTGGTCACCGATGAGCAGATCCGTCAGGTACTTCGCCAGGTCGAGTTGTCGACCCTTCTCAGCCTGGGCTTCGCCGTGCTGGTTCTGACAGTCTGTCGCGCTGCTCAGGAGTCGGAGGTGGAGTTCACTTGGGGCGCCTGGGACATCTCGGCCCGAGGCGTCTTCCGCCCTGTCACGTACCTCGTCAGCGGCTTGATTGTCCTTCTTCTCCTGCGCAACGAGCAGGTCCACGCGCTGCTGGCGGACTCCGAGAATCCCTTGCGGCTGGCAGGCTTGGTGGTTGCAGCTCTGCTGTTCAAGATCGCCCTGTGGAAACCTCGCCCGGCAGAGTCCGTTCTCGTTGCACGCTGCCAGGACTACCTGTACCGGCTGCAGACCGTTCAGTCCTCCTCCAGCGCCCTCAACACCAGTGCCGCGGCTCAGTTGGTGACTCTGGGTACCGCTCACACGTCCTCCCTGTCGACGGTGCCCCTGAGTTTTCCGGAACTGGTCGATGACTTCCGTCGGCTGCTGGGACTGATCGCTGCGGAGAAGGCCAGCCAGGGCAAGTACGTGGTGATCGCCATCGACGAGGTGGACCGGCTGGGCTCCGATACGAAGGCACTGGCGTTCCTCAGCGAGATCAAGGCAGTCCTGGGCGTGCCTGATGTCTACTACCTGATCTCGGTCGCGGAGGACGTCGGCGCTACCTTCGTACGCCGCGGTCTGCCGCACCGTGACGTGACCGACAGCTCCCTGGACGACATCCTTCACGTGCAGCCCAGCACCCTGACCGAGTCCCAGCAGATTCTCTCCGCCCGGTCGGAGACGTTGACCGGCCCGTACACAGCGCTGGCCCACGCATTGTCGGGCGGCGGGCTACGCGACCTTCTGCGCTACGGACTGCAGATCATGGAGATGCAGGACAAGTCCCAGTCCAACGAGCTGACCGAGATCTCCCGCCACCTCATCCTGGAAGAGCTCTCCGAAACACTGGCCGGCTTTCGGACCCTGCTGAGCAAGCACCAGTTCTCCCCGCACACGAGCCCCATCCTCGGGTCGTTCGGTGCCCTCGTCCGCGACCTTCAGCTCCCCTGCCCGTGCGCTGCGCTCAGTTTGCAGCCGAGCCTGGAGCGGTTCGCGTTCTACGGGTCGGCTGAGCGCCCTGGTGCGCCGACCGGCTTTGAGCTCGTCGACACCACGCGCCAGCTCATCGACGAGGCCTCTGCGTACGCGTACTTCTCGCTGACCTTGCTCGACATCTTCAGCAGCAGCGGTCTAGACCGGCGTACCGCTCTGGCTGCAGCGTTCGGCCGCGAGGGCGACCTTCAGCGGCTGGCCGACGCCCGGCAGGAACTGGGGATCTCCCCGTACAGCGCGCGGACGCTGCTGGACGGTATCCGGGCGGCATGGACGTTGCCTCTGCAGCCAAGGGGCAACGGGAGTATCCCTCTTCAGCGGGCGGGTGACTGCTCCATCCACACAGCCTGACGACTTCCGCGGGGAGTGGCTGGCATCCACGGCCCGGGTTCCAGCAGCAGCTTCACCAGCCGTGTTCCTGGAGAGCCGGTAGCTACAACCGCCCTCGGCACGGTGGACTCCTCCATGGTCGGCATCCCCTACCTCCCCCTGGACGGACCCGTACGACGAGGTGAGCTGGGAGCGCCGTGACGTCGTCATGACCCACTGGCACGACCGCTCGGCTCGGTGGACTTCGAGTATCGCAACGGCGAGCTCCCCGACTGCTAGACCGGTCAACGCGGTCAACATCGTCACCAACAGATCTTTCGGCGGCGCTGTCGGCACGCTGTCTTCTTCCTGTCCGTCATCGACTCCATGGAGTCGATGACGGACAGGTACAAGGAAGAGGGCATGACTTCAAGAGCGGCTCCGGCACCGGCCTGGCCTTCTCTCGCATGCGTTCCTCCCTGAAGGAAGAAAATCCGCGCCCTGCGCCGACGGGGCTTCGAGATGGACCTCGGCGACGACGACATCACGTCGGTCCAGTGCCAGAACCCCAACAGCTCCCCCGCGTGAACGACGTGTTCATGACGGCCGTCGAGAACGGCACCGAGTCCAGCCTGCGCGCCCGCACGACCGGCGAGGTCATCGAGAAAGTCGACGGCAAGGCTCTCTTCCTGAACGACAACGGGGTAGGCAACAAGTCCTTCTATGCCACGCGCTTCGCCAAGGTCGTCGAGCTCGTCATCACCGCGATGGACATCTCCATCTGCTTCGCGGACTTCCCGACGCAGAAGATCGGCGAGAACACCCGAGCCTTCCGCCAGCTCGGCATCGGCTACGCCAACCTCGCCACGTGAAAGATCCCGGCTCGCCATTCGACTACCCAAGCAGAGCATCCTTAGCCGCACGCTCGGTCTGTGCTCATCCATGTCGGGTGCTCAGGACGCGGCCGAGGAACTGCGCGGCAGGCTCGACAACCCGATCCCCCTCCAGGGCGAGGGGACGCTGGGAGAGCTGATCAAGGCGTTCGCGGCAGAACCGAAGACCTGTCTGTTCGGGGCGCTGTCGCTCTGGCAGGGCGTGGACGTGCCCGGTCCCAGCTGCCAGCTCGTGATCATGGACCGCATCCCGTTCCCGCGCCCGGACGATCCGCTGATGAGCGCCCGGCAGAAGTCGGTAGAGGAGCACGGCGGCAACGGCTTCATGGCTGTCGCGGCCACGCACGCGGCGCTGCTGATGGCCCAGGGTGCCAGCCGGCTCGTACGGGCTTCCGGCGACCGGGGCGTCGTCGCGGTCCTGGACCCCCGGTTGTCCACGGGCCGGTACGGGAGCTTCCTGCGGGCCACGCTGCCGGACTTCTGGTACACCACGGACCGCAACCAGGCGGTGGCCGCCAGCTTGACTTGGTCCTACCAGCAGGCCGGGATGCGGCTCAGCGAAGGAAGCCCTTGCGCTCGTGAGCCATGAACTGGCGCTAGTCAACCGCTCCCGCACAACGGGGGAACCTCAGGTCGACAGTGGAGCGCGGTCAGGTCGTGGAGGCCCGGATGGCCCTCAAGCGGCTCCCTGCCGACCTCGGGGAGTAGCCATGGATGTCAGTGGTGAGCCGGCCTGGCTCCCGCCTGACCTGGACCGGCTACGGACAGTGGAAACGGTCTTGTCCGTGCTCCTCGCGAAGACCCGCGAGCGGATCGCCGTGCTCGAGCAGGCTAAGCGCGTCCGCCCAGACGCCGCCCGACGCCAGGCACCGGTCGTGGAATGGGTCATCCAGTACGGCATCAGCGCCCAGCACCGGCCCGAACTCGTGCACACCGGCGACTGCCGTATGGCCTCCGGCCGCTCGAAGCCTGCCACTCGCCGCCAGGCCCTGGAGACTCTGCAGAACACCCAGGCACGTGCATGCGAAATCTGCCGGGCCGACTCCGCCTCGGACTCCTGGACCTCTGACCAACGGCACCGGCGCACGGATGCGATCACCCTGCCTGCCAGCGGGACGTCTTGTGCCCCAGGCTCCCGATCATGGACATCAAGCACCTGCCGCCCATCGGGACGGCCGTCTCGGGCGGCTGCTGCCGTCTGGGTGTACCTCGGTGCCGCGTCTGCCCGGGGGTGCGAGCCTGGAGGGAGGGGGTTGAGCCTGGAGGTTGCGATGCGGCCGGTCTGGAGCGGCGCGATCAGCTTTGGCCTGGTCACTTCCCTGAGCCAGTTCCCCCTGGTGGGCACTGGCGCTCGGAGGACAACGGCCAAGCTGCTGAACGGCCGGCAGGCGCTGCGCAAGGCAGGGCGGTGCGGGCCCTGACCGCCCGCCGGGCGTTGCTCGAATCACGGCACGGTGTTGGTACTTGCGGTGGCGCGCTTTCGCGCGAGGGCTTCACGGCCGCGCCGGCACGACCAGAGGCTGATGGCGAGAACGGCGGAGGCGGCGAGGCTGCCGAGGAATTCGGGGATTGCGGCATGCAGGAGGGACGTGGCGGTGTTCATCCGGTGACCGCCGCACCACAACCGAGGCGGCTGGTGGCGAGCCGCTGATTGCCCAGGCGGCGGAGCTTACGCATCACCCGCTGCCCGGTCATCCGTGGCTGACAGGCCTCGGTAGCAGCCTCCTCCCACGTTCCTCCGCCGAGCGCGTAGGCGCGAGCGACGTGCTGTTCGTCCGCCTTGAGTCGGCCGAATACCGAGAGGGCATCCTTTCGTTCCGGTTCCCAAGGCAGCACCTCGTCTTCGATCCGGTACGAGTTGTCGATGACCTCATGGACGGAGCCGCCGGAGGGCAGGAGGTAGTCGAGCGCCCACACGCGGCCTGGCCCGGTCTTCCGTTCCCATAGGGGCATGAGCTGTCGGTGTACGACTTGCGCCTCGCGACGCAGCTCGTCGAGAGTGCCGATCGCCTCGGGGGTGGTCGTGCCTGGAGAGCTGAACCAGTTGCCAAGCAGGGCTGTCGACATAGCCTCCAGCCACTCGGCGTTCGGCCGGGAGAGACCGAGAAAGGTGCTGGCGAAGTCCGCCACCGCAGGCTTCCAGCCGTCGACCGTCTCGCTCTCCAGAATGGCCTGCCGGGCTGCGAGAGCGGCAGCCACCATGCGCTGAGCCTGTTCGCGCACCTCGCGATCCGGGGAGGAGCGGGCGAGGTGCCGGACGTACACAAGCACCTGGCCGACCGCGAACGCCAAGCTGTGTGCGGGGTACCTGTGGGCTTGCCGTTGCCTGACGCGGCGGATCAACTCCTCCTCGTCCAAACAGCCGGTGAGCACTGTCTGTTCGGGAAGGTCTTGCGCCACCTGAGTGGGCCACTGGCGGCGGCTCATCGGATAGAACGCCGGCAGGTCCCAGTGGTAGCCGCGACGTACCCGGGGGTAGAGCCGCCCGTAGGTGATGGGAGTGCTTCTGATGTCCAGGACCAGGAACGCCCGATCGAACCGCGGGTCCTCTATGGCGACGCGGGACCAGGAGATCGGAAAGAAGGTTCGGGACAAGTGCAGGTTGGGATACACGGGGCTCCTTGGAGGAATAGAAGCGGGTGCTTCATCCTTCGGGCCCGGGTCGGCCCCGTTCTGTCAAAGAATCTCAGAACGTGCCCAGTGACGGCCATCACTTCGGATAACCGCAGCGGGGCCATCTCTTACCGGCGAGGCTGCCTTCGATCTCGCCGAGCCAGCTTGCCGCTCGGCCTCGGCACTCTGATCCAGGAGGCTGTCGTGGATCTCCGCCAGCCTGCTGCGCTGTGCGGGGTCGGGGCGTAGGAGGGAGCAGCGGACGCTTGCATCCGCTGCCCTGTCCTGCAGATGGACCCCCGTCAGAGGCCCCGTCTCATCGAGATCATCCAGAACCTCCGCGAACGCATCCGGGATGCCCGCGCCAACGGCTGGCTCGGCGAGGTCGAGGGACTTCAGGTCAGCTTCGACGCCGCGATGACCAAGCTCAACAGCCTCAAGAACACCCTCATCGGCGGACGCCCTCAACTGGTCGACCTCGGCATGCCGCTCATCACCGACCCAACAGTCCCGTCAGAAACAGAAGAGTCCGATCCCCGCGAGCCCGGACGGCACACCGGTCCCGCCGGCCACTGACCGCATCGAGGACATTCGCGAGCGGCTTCGCGCTCCGGCTGCCGCCCGCGACATCCTCGGCCTCGACGGTTCTCCCCGGAGTTCAGGAAGTCATCCCTGCAAGAAATGGGCAGGGTGGTGATCCTGGCCCGTCAAAGCCCCGACGGGCTACTGGAAAGCCAGTGGGCATGCCGCTCGCGCGTCAGATCCCGTTCCTCAGACGTGGCGAGGAAGACGTCAGCGCCCCCGTCGTAAGGGTGGTGGATACGCCGTATCTGAATGTCGGTGACAAGGATTCCCGCCACCTTGTCGTCCGCAACGTCACGGAGCAACGCGTCGAGGCAGCCATGTCGCCAGGGCCGGCGGGCGGCGAAGAGATGGCAGTACGTGCGGAACTCCGGGTCAGGATCGTCCTCCACCAGCAGGCTCTGCCAGTAGGCAGCGTCAGGCTGCAGCGGTGGAACGTCGGCTTCGGTCGTCCAGACCGGCGTGATCACGTACACATCCCCACCAGCGAACAACTCATCGAGGACCGTGTTGTACCGCCCCAGGACGACGTCGTACTCGCTCTCGTTCTCTGCGTATCGCTTTGACTCCGGCAGGCTGTGGAAGCGTACCCAGACATTGCGGTACGGGTCGCGGAGCTTGTAACCAACCGGCGGGCAGTCAGGCCAATGCTTCTGCCACTGGTCCGTCAAGACCGTCCGTGCGTCTCCAGACACCTACCGCACTCGTCCTCTCGGGCATGGGCTCTCGTCGATGACCATGATGTCCGCCACCTACCCACCAAGGGAAGCGGTGCCTTATTGATCAGAAACTCAAAGGGTTCTCGTTCAGGACGTAGCGGACGTGTGGGCCGCCGAAGTAGCCGCGGACGATGTGTGGTTGACGCTGTCGTCTGTGGAAGAACCTGCGGGATTCGGCGGCGAGTTCGGCCTGGTTCCTGGCCCGGTGGGTGTGGGGCAGGCTGCGTTTGAGGTCGGCGTTGACCAGCTCGTCCGGGTTCAGCTCGGGTGAGTACGAGGGCAGGAAGTGCAGCTCGATCTCGTCGCCGTGGTCGTTGAGCCAGGCCCGGACGGCCTTCGAGCGGTGGGCCGAGTGCCGGTCGACGACCAGGTGGACCTTCCGGTCGAAGTGCCCGACGATCCGGGCGAGGAAACGGCACATGACCTTCGCGTCGAACGACTCGGTGAAGACCATGAAGTGCATCCGGCCACGGGTACTGATCGCGGACATCGCGTTCACGGAGAACCGGTTCCCGGTGCGGCGGACGATGGGAGTCGCGCCTTTGGCGCCCCAGGTACGGCCGGTGACCTGGTCCGAGCGGACCCCGACCTGGTCGCCGAAGAGAACCTCAGCGTTCTCCGCCTTCGCCTTGGCCCGGATCGCAGGCCAGGTCTCCTCGTGCCAGACGCGGATCGCTTCCGCGTCCTGCTCGACCGCCCGCTTGTCCGGACGCTGGAAGCTCAGCCCCCAACGCTTGAGGTACTTGCCCACCCCGGGCTCGGTGAAGCGGACCCGGTACAGCTTGAAGACCAGCTCGCCTATCTGCCCCCGCGTCCACAGCTGACCCGAAAGTCCCAGGTCGGAGGGAACGTGATCGAGGACGGCCTGCCGGACCGCGGCCTGTTCGGCCTCGGACAGGACCTGATGCTCACCCACGCGGCGGCCTCGCGGGCGGGACAGCAGTGCGTCCCGCCCGCCGGCCTGCCACTTCACCCACCAGTTGTCCACGGCCTTGACCGACACCTTGAACAGGGCGGCAACCTCAATCCGGTCCCGGCCCTCCACCAGCGCTGACACCGCCAGCAACCGCACAGCCTCCTGCGCGTCCGGCGACCAGGCCCGCGCATCCCCCACCAGATCACTCACACACCATCAACGAGCCTGAACTCAAAGCGTTTCGGATCAATAGTCCGGAAAAGCGCCGGAACGGTCGCCCTCGCCCTCCAGGCCGCCCTCACCGGCGACACGGACACCGCCGCCGAGCTCGGCATCGCGGGCCTCGCCCAGCCGTACGCCGACCGGCACCTGGACGTCAGCCTCGTCCACCGAGACCTCGACAAGCCCGTCGTCGAACGCTGACCCACCTGCGGTGGCGGGCGCGAGAAATTCCCACACGCGAGGAATTTCTATGGTTGACTGGGTGTCACCTACGCTCAATCCCGGGGGGATTTATGGTAGTTGCACGCAAGAAGGCCGCCGTCCCGACGCAGGCCAGAACGACCCGGACCGTCCAGAAGACCTACGCGGCCATCCGCGTCGGGGACCTGCACGTCGATCAGGACCTCGACTCTGCCGCCCTGTACGGCACCTCCACCGGAGAGGACGCCGGTCCCGCCGCGCAGCGCAAGAAGGACGCGGTCTGGACGGCCCGGCTCACGAAGATGTGGGACCCCTTCGCACTGCTTCCGGCGATTGTCTCCTTGCGGGACGACGGCCGGTACTACCTCCTCGACGGCCAGCACTCCACAGAGGTGGCCATCGAGAAGGAGGGGGCGGACTTCCTCAGGGACTGCATGGTCTACGAGGGACTCACCGCTGAGCAGGAGGCGAAACTGTTCCTCGCGGCGAACCGCGACCGCAAGGCAGTAAAGCCGTTCGACATCTTCCGCGTCTCGATCACCGCCGGCGACCCTCGCAACACCCGGATCCTGAACGAGGTCGAGAGCCTCGGCCTCGGCATCTCCGGCAGCACCTCGGCCAACAAGATCGGCGCGGTACAGGCGCTCACCGCCATTGCCGTGATGGACGAGAAGCACGCCAAACGCCACGAGGGCGGGAGCGTCTACCCTCTCATCCTCCCCGAGGGGCGCACCCCGCTGATCCCCAAGGTGCTGAGGGTCGTCGAAGATGCGTGGGGCCGCAACACTTCGACGTGGGAGGGGATCATGTTGCGCGCCGTGGGGATGGTCCTCGACCGCAACCCCGACGCCCGGCTCGACCGCCTTAGCTCGAAACTCGCCGGCCGCTCCAAGCGCAAGGTGAAGACGGTGGCGCAGTGGAAGGAATCGTCCATCGCGAACACGGTCGGCGGCGGCGGTTCCTCGTCCCGTTCCGCCCCGCTCGCGAAGCTCATCGTCGCCGAATACAACGACGGGCTCTCCGACCCCGCTGAGTTCCTGGTTGTGCCCGGGCGGCCCGACAAGGACTGAGTCACGAGCACCGGGCCCCGCGCGTCGCGCGGGGCCCTTCGTGACCGCCGGAGGGTGGCCCCGCGCAGGGAGAGTCGGCGCCGCGAATCCCGGGACACCGAGACGGCGGATAGGCCATGGATCCGGGCTCGTCGAGAAGCCCGCACAGCCTGGGGGCGGCGCGGTCAATTCGCTTCGACGTACGCGACCAGGACCAGCGTGCCCAAGGCGGTTGGCACGTACACGATCCGTACGCCGTCCTGGCGGTGCTCGCGGATCGAACCGTTCTTCGACAGCACGCCGATCTCGGGATTCCTGGAGACAGCCACCAGGGCGGGGTCGAGCCGCAGACGTTCGGCCTCCGTCATCCTCTCGACCTGGTCCTGCGCCACGTCATAGAAGACGATGCGGGCGCGCTTGGGTGTGTGGCGGCCCATCAGGCGACGTGCGAGGTGGGAGCGGCGTCGTCGAGCGGGGGCTGCCAGAGGTTTTCGCGCAGGTCCTCCCAGGAGGTGACGCGGTCCAGGTCGATGCCCTCGCCGGCCAGACGTTCCAGGACGTAGGCGATCTGCGGGTCGCCGTCCGCCATCTCCCGCGCATCGGCCCGCAGGGCCTCCTGCTCGGCCGGGGCGAAGACGATCCGCATCGCGGCCTCCAAGTCGTAGATGCTGCAACGAGGCTAGCGCAGGAGTACACGACCGGAACCCGGAAGGCGAAGAGGATGCGGAGACCACCCGGTGCGAGGGGCACCCTGCGGCCGGCGGAAACGAAAGCGGCCGGCGCCCACTTCCGCCGAGGCGGGTGGCAAGGGCGCCGGCCAACCGAAAACACACACCCGCGGGAGACCCGAGAGGCGTATCTCGCCTCCGAGTGTATCCGTACGCCGCGGCGTTGCGGGCCCACTCCACTCGCCAACGGTGATGTAAGCTAGGTAATGTTTTCTTGCTTGCGGGTGGTGGCAGCCCGCGGCGCCGAACACACACCAACACCCTGGAGGCCCCATGTCCTTCTCCCTCACCTACCCCGCCAGCAGCCCGACGCAGACCGCGGGCCCCGCACCTGCCTGGCCGGCGACTGCCGCGGCCGCCGATGCCGAACTCTCCCGCCTCGGCGAGCTCCTGGCCGAGGCCGGCGTCACCGCCCTCCCCGCCGCCGGCGTCCTGGCGGTCCCGGCCTTGCCGCCGGCCCGGGCGACGCCGCCGGCATCCGGGTGCGCACCACCAGCAACCCGCCGCACGCCCTGTACGTCATCGCCGCCAGCCACCTCACCCCGCACGCCAGCGCCGGCAGCACCTTCGCTCACCTCCACCCGCTCATCGAGGCGGCCGCCCGCCCCTGCGACGGGTGCGGTGCCGAGGCCGGCGAGCCGTGCAACCCGTTCTGCCTGCCCGACCCCACGAACGACTGACACCCCCGGCCAGCGGGGCGCCCCCGCGCCCAGCCCCGTGATGAAGGAGAAGAACGTGATCCGCGCCGGACGCCTGCAGTACGTCCAGACCATGTCCGACCTGGCCGACGCCCTCGGCAAGAAGCTCACCACGATCCGAAACCAGAAGCCCTACGCCGCAGAAGGCCACCCGGCGCCGATCAGCTCGCCCGACGCCCGCAATCAGCTCTGGGACTCGGAGCAGACCAAGGCCTACTACGCCGGCGAGCCCATCCCCGAGCTGCCTCAGGTCGACGACGACGAGGACCTCCTGGACCGCCACGAGGCCGCCGAACTGCTCAACATCGCCCCCGTGACCTGGAACGGGTACAAGAACGACCCGGACCTGGCCGCCGGCGTCGTCCTCGTGCCCGAAGGCCCCAAGGGCACCGAGCACTGGCCCCGCCGCTTGGTCCTTGCCTACAAGAACAGCCGGCCCGGCCGCGGCGCCGGCGGAGGCCGCCGCGAGGGCAGCGGCGACATGATCCCCCGCGACGAGATCCTGCCGCGGATCGCCGAGCTCCTGGACGCCGACCCCGCCGTCACCGTCGAGACCGTCTCCGACACCCTCGGCATCACCAAGTTCCCCACCGCACAGTCCGGCCTGGCCACCCTGCGCGGCCGGCGCATCGCCGATCTCGTCGAGGAGCAGCCCGACCTCGACCTGAAGGACGCTGCTCTTCAGCTGGGCTACCCCGCCATCACCCACCGCGTCGCCATCACGGTCGCCGAGCGGGAGCTGCGCGCCCGCAGCGCCCATCCCTACCTGCAGCACACCGCCGACTTCCTGGCCGCGGCCGGCATTGCCCAGCAGGCCCAGGTAGAGATGCGCCAGCTCGAAGGAGAGCACCTCGCGGCCGCCGTGCTGCTCGACACCGACCAGCCGGCGCCAGCCGTGGTGTGGGACTCGCGCTTCGGATGGCGGACCGCGATCAGCCGGCGTCACCCGATCGGCAAGAGCACCGACACGGCACCTGAGGGAGAAGGCATCCGCTACCTGGGGACCGGCCTCCGGCCCGCCCCTGAAGAGCTGCTCGCCGCCCTGCGTGATCAGCGCCGCGGCACCAGGCGCCCGAAGGCGAACATGGACGAGAACACCAGCGGCGAGGAGTGAGAGAGGACATGGACGAGGAAGAGCGCGCGCCCGTCTACTGGTTCTGCAACTCGTGCAACGACGAGGTCGACGAGACTGACGAGTGCTGCCCTGACGGTGAAGTCGAACCGTCCTACGACGACTGAGCGGTGCGTAGGCGCGGGAGACGTTCGACGCGGCGCTGGTTCCTGCGGACCTGCTACTCGCCAAGCTCACGGCCTCTGCCCAAGGTGGAAGCCGTCCTCGGCCACATGGCGTAGGGGAAAGTCCAGGTGACCGCTGGCCTTGCACGACAGCGCCGCCGTGGCGGTGGTGGCAGCGAGGATCGGGGATGGCAGTTCACTCGGCCGGTGCTGGGCTGCCCATCGCCTGCCTGGAGACTTTCGCCGTGACCTTGGCGCCGGGGCAGCGCCCTTCGAGTTCCTTGACCAGGGACTGCACCCGGTGAACTACCGCGCCTGGTTTGACCGCCTTCAGAGGCGGAAGGGGCGGCAGTTCTTTGCCGTTGGACCAACGGCCCTCGACGATCAGGTCGGGTCCGATCAGTTGCTCCCCGCGCTCTTCGGCTTCGCGTGCCGCCTCTTCCGGTGGTGAGGTCCGCGATACCTGCAGGGTCAGTGTTCGGCCCGCGTGCGGTCCTTCCCGGCCGGGCTCCGGCAGTGCGGGTCGTGCCCGGCGCGGTTCAAGGGGGTGGCCGCGGCCGATCGGCCACTGCTGCGGCGCGTGCAATTCGGATTCGTAGGCTGGCAGGTACGGCTGGCCCGTGCTCGGGTTGACCGTCTTGCGCGCCTGCTCGATCCAGCGCTCCAGCGTGCGGGAGTACTCCACGCGCTCTCCCTCGCTCTCGGTCATCGGGAGCGCGTAGACCTTCGAGATGGCGCGTCTGGGGGAGAGGCCGAGGTGGCGCGCGTAGCCGTACATCGTGGCGATCGTCTCGGCACGCAGCTGCGGGCCGTTCCTCTTCTTCCCATGGGGCGTAGGGAAGGCGAGCGACAGCAGCCAGATCGAGCTGCGGGGCAGCTCTCTGCATGCCTCAGCCGCCTCGCGGATCCGCCTGATCAGCTCGGGGTCGTCGCACGGCCGCCGGGCATTGCTCCGGGTCCGGGGCGGTGCGATGTCGCGCACGTCCCGGGCACTCCAGGTCCTCCAGTCGATGTCGACCTCGACCACCCACCCCGGCCATCCGTAGAGGTCGCTGAGGACGACGCCCGTTTCGGTGATCGTCATCCCGGTGTTCCCGAACCTCGTCTCTCCCACCATGCAGGCACTATCCCAGGCTCCCGGTGGGCGTCCAGCCAGTCCTGCCGATCAGAAACAGCCCGATTTTGTCGGCCAGGATCCGACGGCGATCGCCGCGAATCTTTCCTCATGACCAACAACTGCTCCTGCCCTCCGCCTTCGGGCAGCGGTACCACCCCGGTCCTGCCCCTCCTCATCCTCGTTCTCGTCGTGCTCGTCATCGGAGCGGGTCTGCTCTACCTGACGATCGCGCATCCCGCCCTGGCCGTGCCGCTCACCGTCGCGGTCGGCGGCGTCGCCCTCATCGTCACCCTCGTGGGGGTCGTCGTCGGCTTCATCTCCACCTCCCGCAGGTAGTCGGACACGTACGACTCCAGGGACTCGCGCCAGCTGGCCAGGCGAAAGGCGCCTGGCCGGGCCTGGCCGCAGAGCGACCGGATGCGTTGGCCAACGTCGAGCGGCGGCTCGAACGGCACGTGACGCTGATCAGCTGTAGGAGTCCGAGAGGAATGAGGCTTCGACCTGGGACGTTGCGGTAGTTGAGCACGTCTCAGCACCCCTGTGGATCGGGTACCTGAGCACGGGCCTGGGGGCAATCGAAGCCGTCTCCGGTTACCTGCTCTTCATCGCTGCTGGTCAGCGATGCCCTGCCGTTACCCTGGTCACTATGCTGCCGGGATGACCGTACAGTCGCCCCGACCGCTGACCCTGGAAGCCGCGAGGGACCTTCAGAACATGCTCCGAGCCGAGATCGGGCTCGGCCTCAGCGAACGAGAACTCGACGCGGTCGAGGCGCGATTCGGCTTCACCTTCTCGGCGGACCATAGGGTCTTCCTCGCCGCCGGACTCCCCCACGGCTCGCCGCGCTGGCCCGACTGGCGGAACGGCGACCCCAAGGGCCTGGCCGAGCGGCTCTCCCAACCGGTCGAGGGAGTGCTCTTCGACGTGGAGCACAACAGCTTCTGGCACCCAGCCTGGAGTCCGAGGCCGGCGGGGACATCCGACGCGCTGCAGATCGCACGGTCCGAGTTGGCGGCCGTCCCGCAGCTGGTCCCGTCTACAGCCACCGCTACCTGCCCGGCACAGCAGGCGAATGCGGCCACCCCGTGTTGTCCGTCCACCAGACCGACATCATCATCTACGGGAACGACCTGGCCGACTACATACGAAACGAGTTCACCGGCCGGGCGAGCAGCCTTCCCGCACACTCGACCGTCGGCTTCTGGTCGTACTTCGTCCACGGCGGTCCCGGCACCGACGTCGCCACGCCCACCCCGCACACCCCCTACGCCGTCAGCGCGCAGGAGGCTGTCGAGTCCCTGCGGATGCTGGCACTGGAGCGCCTGATCGGCCGACAGCACTACCCGCACCAGCTGATCGAGGCAGGGCTCACGGCACTGGTCCTCGACCTTGAGACGGAGTCGCTTCCGCTGCTCGCCGGCCTGCCGCGCACTGAGCATGAGAAGGCCGATGTGCTCTTCGACCAGGTACTGGCCGAGCTGGGTCTGACCGAGGGGCTACCCGCCGATGACTCCGATATTCCCTGGGAGAAGGCACGCTGGGAGCTCGTGCGCTGGTGGCTCCGACTGATCGTGAACGGGAGTCTGGCTCCCGGGGCCGGCGGTGATCTGATCAGGTACGAGGGCTGGGGCGCACTGGTCCGCCCTCAGTCGCTTCGGCCGCTGGTCGACAAAGTCGATGCGTACAACGACTGGGAGGCGATCCGGCGCGGCACACGCGAGCAGCTGGCCGGAGCGATCGTCGCGGAGGCCGAGCGTCTACTCGCCGGTTCCTGGCCACCGCTGGACTGATCTCCCAGAGAGCCGGGGTGTCGGACTGCTGAACTATCCAACATTGCTGATGTACTGCTGAGAGGAGAGCTCGGTGGCTGAACTGCATCGGGCCCCTACACGGCCGAGCTATGGGCGTTGCTCCCAGGGCATCAGCCAGCCTGTCGGTAGCTCGTTGCCGGCCCCACCATGCCGGAACCGAACCGGGCGTTGAGCAGGTCGGTGGCCTTCTCCGCCCGCAGCCGCCGGTCGCGGCCCTGGTCGAAGGAGAGCTGCTCGGCGACGGCGGCGGCGTCGACCAGCTGCTCACAGCGCAGCGCGATGCCGCGCACCCGCGCCCTCTGGAAGCCCAGTGTCTGATACATCTCGTAAGCGGTGTCGCGGAGGTCCTCGGTGTGCGCGCTCGGGCCGCCGGGTAGCTGGCGGCTGCGGTGGACCTGGGAGCGGTTGGCCAGGGTGACGGTCATCGTGATCGTCCTGGCCGCCTGCCGCCGGGTCCGCAGCCGGTCGCCGAGCTCGACCGCCAGTGAGAGCAGCGCGGCACGGACCGCCTCGGGGGACAGGGTGTCGAGGGCGAAGCGACGCTGCGCGGCCGTGCTGTGCGGCAGCTCCGTCGGCACCACCACCCTGCGGTCGATGCCGCGGGCCACCTCGCGCAGCTGCCGGCCCGCCCGCCCGCCGAGCACCCGCTGCACGGTAGCCTCCGGCAGCTGCGCCAGCAGGCCGATCGTGTGCACGCCGAACTGCACCAGGCGCTGCTCCTGGGCGCGCCCGATGCCGTAGAGCTCCCCGACCGGCCGGTGGTGCAGGAACGCGGCCACCTGGTCCGGCGCGGAGCCGACGGCGACCAGGCCGCAGCGCGCGGCATCACGGGAGGCCATCGCGGCCACCGACCACGTCGGGCCGACGCCGATCGCCACCGGCAGTCCGTACAGCGCCAGCGCCCGGGCCCGGATCATCAGCCCCAGGTCGGCCGGATCCCGGTCGAAGAATCTGATGCTGCCCGAGACATCCGCGACCAGGACCGACGGCGGGACAGCCTGCACCACCGGAGTCACGTCCGCGACCAGGCCGAGGAGCAGCCGGTACTCCACCGGGTCCACGTCCACGGGGCAGCGCAGATGCAGGATCGAGGAGCCGGCGCCCACCGGATCCTCCCTCTGCTCGTCGTCCACGGCGACACCTCCCACACCCACCGTATCGAAAACTTATTCGAACAGGCGTGCCGGAAAGCGGAACGAGAGATTCGAACAGAGATGCGATACTGAGGTGATCTACAGACCCCTGCCCCGGGCCACGTCTCCCCGGACGCGCACAGGGCCGCACGGAGCTGCCGGCCGGGGCGGGGTGCGCATCGAGGGCCTGGCCGAAGCCGACGGCTTCCATGTGGCGCAGGACTTCGGCGACGGTCTCCCCGCAGTCCTCCATCGTGAGGAGCTGCCTTACGAAGGCGATGACCGCGTGGGCGACGCCTTCCACTGCGTCCGGCCCGGCCTGCGCCCAGGTGCGCAGGGTGGCCGCGAGGACCCGTCCGACGGCCTCCAGTGCGAAGGAGTCGTCACACGGCTCCGGGTCGATGCCGCACAGCCCGGTGATCGGGAGGACGATCCGCTCCGCGACGTCCGCGAGCAGTACGGGCATCCGCGGATCGGCGCCGGCGAACCCGGCAGCCGCTTCGGTGTCGCCGGCCTCCACAGCACGGAGGTAGCGGAAGGCGCTGAGCACCGCGTCCGGCGTCATCGGGGCGAGCGGCACGGTGGGGTTCTGGAACATGAACGGCTCCTCATCGACGGGCCGCCTCGCTGATCGCGGCGGCCTTAAGAGGAGCCTCGGGGCGCGGCCCTGTGGACAGAGTCCGGTGCTCGGAAGGGAGAGGTCTCCTCCCCGCCGGATGAGACGACGCAGCACAGTTGGCAAATCAGCACGCTTGTTGGCAAACGATGCTGATGTTGCTCCGTGGGTTGCGAAGTGTGACTGAGCGCGACAGGTGGCCTTGAGTATTCCGATTGGCCCCTGTGCACGATGGTTGGCCCCGTGTGAGCAGCTAGATCGCCCGCCCCGCCTCCGCCGCCCGGGTTCCGGCGGGTCGCCGGGCAGGTCATGATCAGGTGTCCGAGGGTTCGACGGTGGGGGTGTGCTGTGGAGGATTGGCGGAGCGATCCGACGTTTGCGATGTGTCGGGAAGTCGCGGGCGGGGCGGACTTGGCCTCGTTCGCGGGCGGCCCGTTCGACGTGCGGGCGGTGGTGGCCGGCATCCTGCCCGAGCCCCGACGCGACCTGCCCCTCGGCGCCGTCCCGTGGGGCAACTTCCCCCACGGCCTCCATGCCCGAGAGGCCGTTGCCGCCCTCCGCGCCGACGGCGAACCGGGCATGGACGCGACGGGCGTGCTGCGGGGCCTGTGCGCCAACGACAGCCGGGCGGCCGCCGCCCTCGCTGTACCGTTCCTGATCCCCCTCGCCACCGACCCCCACCACCCACACCGTGCCGCCGCCCTCGACGTCCTTTCCGGCCCGGCCCGCGCGCGGTACTTCGGCGTCGCGTCTCGCGAGGAACTTCTCCTTCACCGCACAGATCCCGTACGTCACGCCCCCGACGGAGACGACGAGTATGGCTACGAAGTAACCGCCTACCCGGCCGGCTGGTCGGTGGCCGCCGCCCGAGCCGCGATCACCGCGGACACGCCCACACTGCTGCCCCTCCTCGGCGACCCCGACCCCGCCGTCCGCCTTGACGCCGCCTACGTCCTCGCGACCGCCGCCGACCTCGACCACATCGTCCGGACCGCTCTGGCCACCGGGTTCGCGGCGGAGCGTGACGCCATGGTCCGCGCCGCCTTCGTCCTGGCCACCGCCGAGATCACCCGGGCCTACGCGCACTCGCCAACCGCAGCCTGGCTGCGAGAGCGCTGGCACGACCGGACGGAGGCCCCCGAGGTCCGCCTGGCAGCGGCGATCGGATGGCTCTGCCTCACCGACGACCCCGCCCCCGAGGAACTCCGCCGGACCGTCGACGCCCTCGCCGACGACGAACGCGCACACGCCATGGAGGCCCTGCCGTGGATGAGCGCCGCCTCCGGAACCAACGAACCGGGACTCCTGCGCTGCAAGCGCTGCATGCTCCAACCGGAGGAACCCGACCCGGAAACGGTCTTCTGGGACTCCCTGTTCTGAACAACCGGGCTGCAGTCGTGCATCGGAGGTGTCCAGCGGGGCCAACTGCGGCGCACGATTACACGAAGCGATCAGTTGTGATCAACTGCTGCGGGGCGCCGTGCGAGCTGGTGATCTGGTGCGGTGATTCCGGAGGCTGCCGCCCAGGTCCGTTCCGACGTGTGCGTCCTGGACGAGTTGATGTCGCCGTACGGGAGGCTGGATGAGGTCCGTACGCGGCTGGTCATGCGGGACAACTGGGGGAGCCGCTGGACGGCCGCCTGGCAGATCAACGGGTCGGAGGTCGTCTGGCCGGTCCGGGACCTGGGTTCGGTGCCGGTGCTGTCGTCGCAGCCGGTCCGCGGGTTCACCTGGCGGACGAAGCAGAGACATCGTCCGGGGCTGGAGTTCCTGGTCTCGACAGGGCGGAAGCACGGCTTCGAGTCGCTGGAGGAGAGGGCGGCCCTGGTGGCCCTGGACTTCATGACGGTGCTCGAGGTGCTTCCGCAGCCCTTCATTCTCAGTTTCGAGCACGTCGACGGCCACGCCGGGCACATCCCGGATTTCCTGGCCGTGATGAGTGACGGCGGGCACTGGCTGCTGGATATCCGTCCTGCGGGGCTGGTCGGTGAGATGGACGCGGTGAAGTTCGCCGCGTCCCAGGAGGCGGCGGCCGCCTGCGGCTGGCGCTATTCGGTGATCACGGGATGGCGACCGCACGTGCTCTCAGGTCTGGACGCGCTGTCGGCTCAACGCCGGCCCTTGACCGACCAACTGGGCTGCCAGCCGCGCCTTCTTGACGCCGCCGCCGACGGGCCGGTTCCGTTCGGTGAACTCGTACAGGCCACACGGCTGCCGGCGGTGGGCCGGGCGCACGCCATTCACCTGCTCTGGCAGCGCCAACTCGGCTTCGACCTCGGCCGTCCGCTGGGAGATTCTTCCCTGGTCTGGCCGGCGGGCTGGGCGGAGTCCTGGTGACGGCCGCGCAGAGGCTGCTGGACCTTGCGCCGGGGGCCGGGTTCCGGATCGACGGCGTCGACTGGGTCGTCGACGAGGTGGAGCCTCAGCACGGTCGCGTCGTCCTAGTCAGCACGGAGGGCCAGGCGGAGGACCGGACGATCAGCTGGCTCATGCACCACCGCCCTGAACCTCTCGCGAAGTCGGCGGAGGCGTCCGGCCGGGACGGGAGGAGGGCCCAGCCGCGGACGCTGGCTGACCTCACGCCGATCCAGCTCCAGCGCGCCCGCCTGCGGGCCGAGCACGTCCGCGAGGCGGTCACCGGGTTCCGTGACGGTCACCCGGCCAAGGCCCGGCCGGGTGAGCCGCGAGCTGATTACGATCCGGCCCGCACGACGCTGATGCAGCGCCGCAAGACCAAGGCCCAGGAGCTGGCTGGCCTCGACCCGCTGGAGGCCGAACTGCTCGGGCTGCAGCGCATGAGCGAACGCACGCTGATCCGCCTGTCTGCGCCGCACGTCGACGAGCTGGTGCTCGCCTGCGCGGACGGCCGCTGGACACGTCGGCGAACGGGCCGGGTCGTCGTGCCGGAGATCCGGGAGGCGATCCTGGCAGTTCGCCAGGAGTCGGTACGGCGATCGCGGATCTCCATGCGGGGCAAGCACCGCCTGCTGCACCAGTACATGGCCGAGCGATTCCCCGGCTTCCCGACGAAGGAGGTTCCCAGCTGCGACACCCTGGCCCGGATCTGGCGGGAGTGGTTCGGGCCGGGCGGGGCCCGCCAGCGCTATCTAGGGACGGCGGAGATGCTGGACGACACCGGGCCGCGGGTGGTGGTGCACCGCCCGGGTCAGGTGGTCGCGCTGGACTCGACGCCGCTGCCGGTCAAGCTCCGCGAGAGCGTCTTCGGTGAGCCGGTCTCGGTGATGCTCACGCTGGCCTTGGACGTCTACACGCACTCGTGCTGCGCTTTCCGTTTGACCATGGTCTCGGACACCTCGGTGGACATTGCGATGCTGCTGCGGGACGTGATGATGCCGCTGCCGATGCGGGAGGGCTGGGGCGGGGAGATGGAGTGGCCCTACCCCGGGGTCCCCGCCGACATCGTCGCCGACTTCGCCGGACACAAGGTTGCCGGTCTGCCGTTCTTCGCCCCGGAGACGGTCACCACCGACCACGGCGCCCCCTACAAGAACCACCAGATCGTCCAGGCCCAGGACGAGATCGGCTGCAACATCCTGCCGGCCCGCACGATGCGGGCCACGGACAAGTACGCGGTCGAGCGGGCGTTCGGCTCGCTAAAGACGATGCTGCTCGAGCACCTGCTGGGGTTCACCGGCACGGACGTCGCCGACCGCGGTGCGGACCCTGAAGCCGATGCGGTGCTGACCATCGGGCAGATGGAGCACGCCATCGCGACCTGGATCGTGAGGATCTGGCAGAATCACGCGCTCGGCGAGTACGCCCCCAGCTGGGAACCCGGCGGCCAGCACAGCCCGAACTCCCTGTTCGCCGCAGCGATGCACCAGGGCGGCTGGGCAATGCAGATCCCCACGCCCGAGCTCTACTACAAGCTCCTGCGCAAGCACCACGTGATGATCCACCCCCGTCGCGGGGTGAAGATCCTCGGCCTCTACTACTACGACCCTGTGCTTGACGAGCACCGGTTCCAGGGACCATCGGCCCGCGGTGGCCGGCACGGGGGACGCTGGGTCGTCCGCAGCGACCGGCGGGATCGCCGCAAGGTCTTCCTCCAGGACCCGGACGATCACGAGACCTGGCACCCCCTGCGCTGGACTGGGCTTCCGCCGCAGGGTGAGGTCCCGGCGTTCTCGGACAAGACCGTCGAGGCCCTCATGGCCGACGTCCGTCTCCGAAAGCTCAAGGTGCTCAGCGACACCGAGCTCCTGCCTCCACTGTTGGAGATTCTGCGGTCTGCGGTCCCTGTCGATCAGTGGCCCACCCAGATGACCAGGAAGGAGAAGGTGTCCCGCTCGCGCCTGGCCTTTCAGGGCCGGGCCGCGGCATCCGACCGCCCGCCTGCGACGGTTCCGGCGCCTGGGGAGACAAGTCCGTACGACGACGCCGCAGAGCCGGCCAGCCCATCCTGGCCCCGGGACGCGCGAACCGTCCAGGCCGCCGTCGACGCGGACCAGCGCCGGCGCCGGGAGGACCTCGCCCGGCCGCCGGAGGCTCCTCAGCTGCTGGATGACGCTCTGCGGCAGCGGAGCTTGTTCCTGCTGCCCGATCTTGACGAGGAGCCGGGGGACGACGCATGACGGACACGACGATGCCGCGCGACCTGCTGACGGGCCTGCCGTCCAGGAGGAAGATCGCCGAGTTGATCCTGTCGGACACACCCAGCCGTGACACCTTCGCCGGCTGGCAGCACTTCCGGGCCACCCGCGGACTGCTGGTTCCGGCTCAGCGGCTCTCGGCTGCCCAGTGGGGCACGCTGCCGACCCGACGGCGGGATGACTACGACACATACCGGCAAATGACCAACGTCAACCTGCCTCTACAGCAGACGCCGATGGCCCAGAGGGTGTCCCGGCTGATCGACCGCCGCCTCAGCGCCAACACCCGCAAGAAGGGAGACCCGACGCTGGCGGGCGTGATGGTCAGCGGCTGGGGACAGCACGGGAAGACCGCCACCGTCTGCCGGGTCGTCGCAGCGTTCGAAGACCGATGGCTGCGACTGCATAACTCGGTCAACCCGGCGTCCGTCCCGGGCACGGTGGACCTGCACTCCCCGGTCGTCTATGTCCAGGCTCCGGTCACCGCGAAGCCGAAGAGCACCTGCGTGACCATCCTGAACTTCTTCAAGGCACCGTCCCGGAGCCTGAACCTGCCACAGCTGGTCCGGCAGGTCGCCGAATCGCTCAGGGACCACGGCGTCAAGGTCCTCATCATCGACTTTACCGACCGCGGGTAGTGCTGCCCGTGATGTCTCTCTGGGCCTGTGACGTGGGCGTCATGGACTCGTTTACCGACCGAGACCGGGACGTCTGTCATGTTCCGGAGTCGGTACGGAGGACAAGTGGTACGGCACGTGGTGGTCGGGGACTTGAGGGTCCAACAGATCGAGAGGAAGAGCAGGCAGCGGTCGTGGACGATCGTCTGGCCTGAGGGCACCATCCACATTGAGGCGGACCGGTTCCTGCGCGTCCACGACGGCTCGGGAACGCAGAGGACGTACGCGTACCTGCTGGTGGATCATCTGCGGTGGCTGGAGCGCGAGTGCTTGGCCTTCGACAAGGTCGTGCTGCGGGACCTTGAGCGGTACATGGGGATCGTCGGGGCCGAGGTTCTGATGCCGCTGGGTGAGCCGTGGCGGGTCGGCAAGCGCCCTTACGGCCGGTCTGCTCTGTCGACCGCTGCGGCCTGTCTGAAGGGCTTCTACCTGCACCAATCCTCGCTCGGTATCAACGGCGAGCTGGGCAAGAAGCTCGACCGGTCCCGTCTTCCCTCGCGCGTGGACCGGCGCCGGTCTTTCCTCGGGCACGTGAAGTCGTCGCTGCCCACGAACCCGCTCGCGCCGAAGGGACCGCACCGCAGGCACCCGAAGATGCTCCCGGACGGAGCCCGGGAGAGGTTGCTGGAGGCGGTGAACGCGGCCCGGGACCGGCTGGTGGTGACCTGGCTCGCCGATGGCGGCCTTCGGATCGGCGAGCTCTGCGGGCTGCACCTGGTCGACCTGCATCTGCGGGAGAACGCGGCCTGCGGCGAGTGCCGAACCCCGCACGTTCACGTCTGCCACCGGCCCGGCAATCCGAACCGGGCCGAGGCCAAGACCAAGCACCCGTGGCGAGTTGAGCACGGCACGATCACCGGCGGCTTGATCAAGCGGGTCAGCCCGGCCATGGTGCACACCTACTTCGAGTACCTCACCGGCGGTGAGTATCCGCGCGGACAGGCTGGGCATGGAATGCTCCTGGTCCAGCTGCACGGCGCGGACTCCGGGCAGCCGTGGGCGCCGGTCGGGGCCCGCCGCATGCTCGGCCGGGCCGGGAAACGCGCTGGTCTGGGGCTCGTGAAGCCCCACGCATTCCGGCACACCTTTACGTCCGCGGTTCTCGACGCTGCCAATGGCAACACTCTGATCGCGCGGGACGCCGGCGGGTGGGCATCGGCCGCGATGGTTGACGAGGTCTATGGGCACGTCGATGTCCACGACCCGGTCTTCGACGCCGCGCTCCGCACAGTCTGGGGTGAGACGAAGTGACCGCGAACTCTCTGCTGCCGCTCTACACCGAGCGTCCCGACCGCGAGGGCCGGGACCGGCTGGAGATCCTCACCGCGCTGATCGGCGCCCCGTCCTTCGACCCGCTCTTCCGCGAGACGCTCGTACGGATTCCCCAAGACCATCCCGTCTACCAGTGGGGGTGCGTCGTCGGCGCCTGCGAGCGCGTCCGGTCCGGAGGGACAGACCTGTGCTCGATCCATCTCCAGCAGTGGGGAAAGAGCCGGGAGTTGGGCACGACCCGGGCAGAGTTCCTCACCGCGGCACAACCGCTGCCCCGGGCCGAGTTCGAACGCGAAGGCCCGTGCTTGATCTGCCCGGACCGGCCGGCCTCGCCTCGGACCGACCTGCGGTTGTGCCGTCGCCACTACAGCTCCTGGAAGTACTACGTCGCTCCTCGCGATGCGGGGGTGGACTTCGACCAGTGGGTTGCTGAACAGGAGCCATGCGAGGGTTACGGCGGCTGCAAGGTCGCGGTCTGCCCCGGGCTGGCGGAGTCCCCGCTGGGTTTGTGCTGCTGGCACCGGCACCGCTACAAGCACGACCGCCGCCCCGGCGGGGCGGCCCTTCCGCCCAGTTGGTGGCAGAGCTATGAGAGCCAGGGACGTCCCGTCCCCGTCTCCTGCACGGACGAGTGGGCCTTCCGCACCTGGTGCGCGACGGTCGAGTCGGCCCCGCGGCCAGGTCAGGTCAACCTGCGCGGGGTGCGGCCGCTGCTGCGAGCCGAGATCCAGTACACCTTGTTTGCCCACACCCAGCAGGACCGGCATGGCATCTGGCACCTGGACTGGATTCAGAAACTCGTCAACCTCGCACGCGAACGCGACGCCGGCTCCCTGACAGATCTGGACCTGGACGACTTCCCGCGCTTCCACACCTCGATCGTGAAGAAGATGCTCCACTACCTGCGGCTGATCTACTTCACCCCCGAGCAGACGCGGGACGCCGGGTTCCTGGAGACCGATCAGTTCGGCATCCGTTTCCCCCATCGGGCCAGCCACATCGACCTGACCCTCGTCAGCCAGCGCTGGCTGCGCGACCTGCTCTGGGACTACACCGCCGATCTGATCCGCTCACCGCACCGCCCGCGCACCGCGGTGCCGATCGACGGCATCCGCCGGGCCTGCACCGAGCTGAGCGCGTTCATGGAGGTTGACGCCCCAGGCGGGGGCCACGACCCGGCGGCCCTGCGGGTGGAGAACATGCACCGTTTCATCGCCGACCAGCAGCACCGTGAACGCCACGGGCTGCCGTCGCTGGTGATGAAGGGGCTCTACGGCAAGCTGTCGACGGTCACGCCCGTCACCCGCACCGACGTGTTCAACGGAGTACGCAAGCTGCTGCGGAACGCGCTAGAGAACGGCGTGGCCGAACGCCTTGGGCTGGACCGCGAGTTCATCATCGCCATGCCCTTCGCCGGGGGCGAGCCGCTTCGGGCCCGGCGTCCCTTCCCTGACGAGGTCGCCCGCGCCCTGGCCGACGAGGCGAACCTCGCCCAACTCGCCCAGAGCCACGATCCCGACGACCGGGGGATGCGGGACGTCTGGGAGACCATCGTCGTGACCGGCCGCCGCGTGAACGAGGTCCTCAAAGTGCGCTGGAACTGCATCGGCCGCTACGGAGGTCTGGCGATGTTCTGGCACGACCAGACCAAGGTCGGTAACTACGACACCGCGATCCGTATCCCCGACAGCCTCTACGACACCCTCGCTGAGCGGCAGCGCAAGACGCTGGACCGCTTCGTCGCCCGGCATGGACGCCGCCCGACCAGTGCCGAACGCGCCCGGCTCGCCCTATTCACCAGCAAGGTCCGTAACCCCGACGGCTCCACCGCCCTGTCCTACCAGTGGTTCCACCGGCGATTCCGGGAGTGGATCACCGAGCTCGACCTCGGCCAGCTCGTCCCCCATCAGGCTCGTCACACGCTGGCCACCAGCCTGCTTCGGGCGGGAGCCACCCTGACCCACATCCGCCGCTACCTCGGCCAGGTCTCGGACCGGATGGCCGAGCACTACGTCCATCTGACCAGCGCCGACCTGGAGAACGTCCTCCAGCACGTCTGGGTCGCCGGCCCCGGCACCGCCCAGCCCGGCGAGCTCCTTGCCGGGGAGACCACCCCGCTCACCCGCGAGCAGGCCCAGGCCCTCGCCATCGACCTCGCCCGCCGCAGCACCCCGGCCGAGGGCGGCTTCTGCACCTTCCAGCCCGTCGTCAACGGCGGCGCCTGCCCCTGGAATATGGACTGCCACAACTGCGACAAGTTCGTACTCTCCGGCGCTGACCTCCTCTACTGGCGGCGCAAACGCGAGCAGTGGCGGCTGCTGGCCGAGGGCGCCCCGGACGACGCGACCGCCGAGTACCTCCACCAGCACTTCGAGCCCACCGCCCGCGCGATCGACGGCCTGGAGAAGGCCCTGGCTGGCCTCGACCTGCTCGATGACGCCCTCGCCCTGGACCTGCGCAAACCCCAGGACTACTTCCACCGCGTCTGGTCCACCGCCTTCCGCGCCGCCGATCTAGCCGATGCGGGCGATGCCGAACAGGACGAGGGCGAGTACAGCGATACGTGCACTGCCGACGACTCCGAACAGGACATCGCATGAAGACCGCTGCCGTTCCAGAACCTCGCACGGCCGCGGCCCTGGCAGCCCGCCGCCGCAAAGCCGAGGCATCACTCCAGCGCATCCATGAGGCCATTATCCGGCTCCGGCGCGAGAAGGCCCAGGTCAGCGTTGCCGCCGTCGCCCGCCGCGCGGATGTCTCTCGCACCTTCCTCTACGACAACCCCGAGGCCAGAGCGACGGTCGCCGCCGCCATGGCCGAAGCCGGCGATCGCCGGTCCCAGCTGCTCGAAGATCAGGACAACGCGCACGAGGCGCCCTGGCGGGAACGCGCGCTGAACGCCGAAGACGCGCTCAAGGCCACCCATGCCGAGATCCTCGCCCAGCGCACCCGCATCGGCGAACTCATCGGCCAGATCCGCGACTTGGAAGCCGAGTGGACCGAGGAAGCCATCCAGCAGATCACCACCGAGAACACCACCCTCAAACAGCGGGTCCGCCAGCTCACCACCGACAACCGCACCCTCGACGAACGCCTCAAGGCCGCCCGCTCCAACCTCCGCTTCCAAGACCGCCGCGTCGCCGACCTTGAAGCCCAGATCCTGTCCTCGCCCGAATGACCCGCACCTACCCGGCGGCCGCTCACCTCGGTGAGGCGGCCGCCGGCCACGGTGCACACTGAGCCGATTCTGTTGAAGTTCATCGCCGAGGTCACGGGACGAACCCGTGGTCCCACGCTCTTCGTGCGGGTACGCACGGCAGGGGCATTGCAAAGTCTGATGATCTTGTGAGCGGGCTGGTCAGGCGATGCCCAGGAGGTCAAGTGGGCGGGTGAACGGTTCGTAGGAGGCGTGTCGGAGGCCGGCGGCGACGTTTTGGTGCCCGGCTGTGCGGACGGTGTTGATCGCCAGGTTGCGCAGGGTTGCCATGTTCTCGGGGGCGTGGCCGGTTCGGATCTTCGAGGCGTCCTCGCGGAAGGTGGTGTCACGAACGAAGTGAAGCCGGTTCTCGATGGTCCACTGCGAGCGGGCGAGCCGGCCGAGCCGTTGCGGCGATGCCTGATGTGAGGTCAGGTCCGTGACCGCGTAAACGGTCTCGCGGCTGACCTTGCCGGTCGTCAGGTCGGTGCGGTGGCGCAGGATGCGCACGGCCTGGGCTGCGTGGGGGAAGTCCAGGCCGAGGTCGGTGACGGTGAGTGCCCTGGTCGCCCGGGTCTCCCGGCGGCCGTGGCCGGTCTCGCGGTCGTAGCGGCGCGAGGTGACGTCCTTCCATGGCAATGACCGCAGCCGGCGGTGCAGTTCGGGCTGGTTGGCCTTGACCACGAACAGGTAGTGGGCCTTCTTCTCCTCGACGAGGAAGCGGACGTGGCCGCGCTGGGTGTGGAGCGCGTCCGCTGTGATAGTGACCCCGGTCAGGTCGAAGGGCTCCAGCAGCGCCGCGAAGCAGGTGATCTCATTCGTCTTGTCGGGGACGCGTAGTTGGGTGACGGTCCGGCCGTCGCCGGTCATCGCGGCCAGGAGGTGGGCGGCGGGCGAGGTGCCGTGCCGGGAGCCGCGGGCGGCCTTGCCGTCGATGGCCAGTGATTCCGAGCCGGCGGGGTCAGCGCCGGTCAGATCGGCCAGGCCGCCGGGGCAGGCCATGCCGACGACCCGGCGGATTGTCGCGACACTCGGCGTGACCCGTACGCCGAGTGCCCCAACGACGCGGGCGCCCAGCCGGGCCAGGGCGTGCTGCGGGGCGTTCGCGGCCCACTGGCCGATGGCCGCGAACGACTGCGCGCCGCCGACGACGGCGGAGGCGGCAACCAGCAGCACGGCCACGAACGGGTGACGCACCCCTCGGCGCCGACGCGGATCGGGAAGCAGCCGCAGCCGCTCCACCAGCGACAGTCCCGCCACGTTGTCCAGGACCGGCGACTTGATCAGGCAGACGGTGGCAGACTTGCGGCACATCGAAGCTCCGGTGGTTCGAGGCGACTTGGAGGTCACCCCGTCCAACCGGAGCTTCGTTGCGTTCGTGACGGGCCAGTCCCGCCCCCTGCACAGCCGCGACCTGCGGACTCAAGCGCTTGCGGGGACTTTGAAACGCCCCTGGTACGCACGGGCCAACTACAGCCGGACGAATCGGCGAATCGTGACAACTCGTGCTGGTCCGTGCTGGCCGTGACGATAAGCAATCGGAAGTGCCTGCCGTATCCGCTGGGTGCGACGTCCGATTTTGCCAATGAATGGAGATCTTGGATAGCGCGCCACCATGCCAGCATTCAGTCTATTCAATTGAGAAGGCCGCAGAATCAATCGGAAGCTGACGGCAATTCCTTCACGATGCTATCGACGGTCGAGCCGATTGACGTGGTGACATTTTCCACAGCCGTCGCCGCACCGGTGAGCAACAGGACGAATCGCCGTAACGTCATGTAATACCTGGCGCGTCTAAATTTCCTCTCGTACTTTGTGCAAATTGCGTTGATCTCATCCTCTACTGTGTTGAGCTTTCTCAGCAGAGAATTACGGTCCAACTCTCCATCGATCCGATGCGCTTCACGATCGAGCGCTTCGAGTTCAACCTCATTTTTCCGGAGTCTCTTGCCAGCCCTAACCGCCTCACGGAAGGCCGCGTGGGCAGTAGGGTCCAATAATGCAGCCGTCGCTGCCGCCCGCGTCTCAGGCCGGACATGCATCGGACGCTTGTCTTGATGAGGCAGGCCCAGGCAACGAAATAGATCGCGAGCCGAACCTGGGGCAATCTCCCTGATCGCGTCATTAAGTCCGAAGGGCAAGGAAGCGTCGGCAGCTGCCGCAAGCGCTCGCGTGGCGGCTCCGTGGTGATCCTGGAGGGATGCCTCCAGAGCAGTTCTCCGTTGCATCAGGTCCTGCCGTCTTGCGATCAGCACAGGAAGGCTGAGCATGCCTGACCGATTAACCAGCTCGGCTGCGCGGTCTAGGTCTTCAAACAGCGATCGCAACGTGGCGAGATTCGCGCCGCCTCGCGTTCGAATTACGAATGGCGTTAGATCGTCGCGAACAGCAAATATCAGGCATGGCGGATCGGCGCCATCCAGTTGAAAATAGTCGATGATCTCGTTGGCGATTGCCTGCGAACGGAGAAGAACTTCGTCGCGCACCTCCGCGGGGATCATCTCCGCTTTCGCCGGGTCAACCCGCCGCCAGTTGCGCCAATGCTCGGGCATGTTGCGCGCATCAACCAGCCCTGGGACGAACAGGTAGTCAGCCGACTCAGGGGTCCGTGCCCGCAGATCATTCATTGTTGCTCGACTGGAGAAGAGGCAAAGCGCTACCTCTTTCAACTGTGGGCTGATCAAGCCTCTCGCGTCGAAGAGGTCGCGCAGCAGCTGCCCGTCTTCTGGGTTTTTTGGTACGAACAAGCAGAGCATCTTCTCTGAGTTTGTGTTCGCGTTGAACCATTCCATCAAGTCATTTATTCCCCCTGCGGCAAAGTACACGATTGCCCCCTTGAGCAGCGGCGCACGGGAATTTGGTCTGCCAGTTGCATGCTATGCGCGGCCACCCGACCGCGCACGCGGCAACGAAGGTCAGCACGATTGCGCGTACCTGACTGCACACGTTGGCTGGTCTGTACACCGACACGTGTCCCTGCTGCGGGCACATCGTCCTGGGAGCCGTCGGCTCGTGGGGGATCTACCTGGCCTGCTTCTGGGAGGACGGCCTGCCCCAGCTGCGGTGGCCGACGCAACCCCGGCGCGAGCAGCATGTCGCTGGTCCAGGCTCAGCGCTACTTCCAGGATGGCTGAGGCGCTGTCCATGGACGCCAGTCCGCACCATGAAGCCGAGTCAGCCCACATGCTGAGCTCGGCGCTCGAACTCAGGCACTCGCGGTCCAGGCAACGCGGCTGAGAACCACTCCAACGGACGACACCAGTCGATGCTGAGACACCGTCACGGGCATGTAGTCTATGAATCATCGCAGTTCAGAGCCAGTATCCGAGCTCCTGCGGTCGGTAATATCGACGACATCAACCGCCTGCGGATGCACCGCGCCGACGACCAGGACGTGCTCGACCTCATCCGGGCCTTCATGGGCCTGGACGTCACCTTGATCCTCACCGGGGTGAACATCCCCGGCACCGGTCTGCTCCGCGAAGCTCGCTGGCAAGCCAAGCAGCGGTCCTGGGTGATGCCGCCGCTGGAGTCCACCCGCGTCCACGGCCTGGAGGTCACACAGACCGAGCGGCGCTTCGAACTCGTGGAACTCGACCGGTTCCGCACCACCACACCCGCCGAGATTCAAGCATTCGTGAACCACCTCCAAGGCATCGAGGACCACCTGCGGCTGCTGAACGCACGCGACGGCATGCTCACAGAGGGGACCATGCCCGAATACCTCATGCGCCGGACCAACGGAGTCGTGGGCCTCCTCGGCCGGCTGATCGAGGACGGCTGCCTGGAAGCCATGGCCAGCGGGAAGGAGCTCCTGGACGAAGCCCTGCTCGACGAGATCGTCATCGGCCGCGACGACCTCACCCACCCCCCGGACAGCGAGACCACTGCCTCGACGCCCAAGCCAGCAAAGCGCCGCTCCCGCAGCCGTAACACCGTCTTCGACGACCACGGACCCCGCCACGAACAGGCCGCAGGCTGATCCGTGCCCCACCCCCTCGAGCAACTGCCCCGGAGCCTGTCGCCACTGCCCGGCGAAGACCTCCACGGCTTCGTCCTGCGGCTCGCCCACCGCCTGGACATGAAGCCCGCCAGCCTTCTGCAGCACACCGGCCTGATCGGCCCGCACAGCCACTCGGCGCCCGCCCGTCGCATGCTCATGCTCGAGAAGGACGTCCTCACCGCGTTCTGCGCCACCACCGGCATGTCGACACAAGACGCGGACGCGCTCACCTTCAAGCCCCACGTCAACAGCTATCCTCCCGTGGCCGAAGCCCTCCTGGGCATGCGCGGCCTCACTCCCACCCCCCGCGGCGTCTTCCCCGCCTGGCTGCTGACGACATCGACGCGCTACTGCCCCTCCTGCCTCGCCGGCGACGGCTCGGCCATCCAGCAACGACACGGAGGACCCTGGCAACTGACATGGCGGATGGCGACCACATTCGCCTGCCTTGAACACCGCACCTTCCTTCGCACCACCTGCCCCACCTGCGAACTGCCGGCACAGATGATCCGAGGCACCTCACGCCGCCTGATCGTGGAACCACACCTCGACCCACTCCATCCAGCCCAGTGCCGCAACGTCCTTGACCCCAGCCGGGGGCCCTGCGGCGCCCGGCTGGACACCACCGATCCCGCCGACAGCGACACCCCGTCGCACGACCTGCTCGACCTGCAGCAACGCCTTCTGCAAGCCCGCCCCTACGGCGTCCCTAGCTCACTGGACCCGCTGGCTGGCCACAACCGCATGACGGACCTCCTCGTCTTGGCCGCGCTCACCCGTGCCACCTGGCCACTGGCAGCCAGCTGGACACCGAGCGGCTCGCTCGCACAGGCCCTCGATCACGACCTCACCCGGCCAGGGCCGGCTCCGTCTCTGAGAATCTCAACCGCCGCCCACAAGCGATGGGACAGCGACGTGTTCTCAGCCCGCGGCACAGCCGCCCTCCTGGTGATCTCGGCGCGGATCCTGAACCTGCCGCTGCCGGAACTCCGCCTGGAACTCCGCCGGCTCATCGCCCAGATCCCTCCCCGCGACGACATAGCCTGGGGCCACACGTGGTTGACCCTGCGGCGCGACAGCTCGCCGTTGTTCCGGCATGAAGTCCTCCAGCTGCTCGACCAGAGGTTTCCCCGCCCGCTACCCACTCAGGTCACTCTGCCCCCGTTCCTGCGGATCCGCCGGCGCAGCTACTCGCCGCAAGCAGTCCCCCAGCGCCTCCCCACAGAATGGACGGAGATCATCACAACGCCGCTCGGCCACGGGCGCCGCTCGCCCACGAACCTCGCGATCCGCAGGGCCCTCGCAGCGCATCTCGTTCAAGCCGCCACGGGCATGGCGCTGCAGGAAGCGGGGTCCTTCCTCAGGATTCCTCCGGAATGGGCGGCAAATTGGGGGCGATTCCGCCCGTTGGAGGAACGCCTGCACGGACGCCGAGCAGATCTAGCCACCCTCTTCCAGCGCTTCACCGACCACGTCGCCCAGCAGCCACCCACGGACTACTTCGTCCGGCGCCAGCACTTCGCCGACTGGACCCTCCCTGAATCGGACATGCAGGAGATCATCGAGAGATACCCGGACCGGAGACGCATCCTGGCCGCCGGCTCACGGAGTGCCGAACGCCTCCACATCTGCTTCTCCGCCTTGATCTGGTCCGTCCTCACAGGCAGTGAGTGGCGGCTGGCTCCCGGCATGGAGCCAAACCCGATACCGAAGGCGGAGCCCGCCACAACCGACGCCGCAGTCGTCTCCGCCCTCACGCGCACGAGGTCCCCCTTCTTCACGCACCTGCACAACCTCCTGCCGACCTACGCCAGCAGGGTCCTCGCGCAGGCAGGTCACACGTCGTGACGACCGATTGCCAACTGTCCTGCGTCATCCTTGCCAACTACGCAGCGACACAGTGCTGGGACCCGCAACAACCCCCACCGCTCCTTGCCAACAAAGCTGCGTCGTCACAATCACATGGCTTACCAGGAGCGATCCCTCGGTGTTCTGGAGCGGAGGTTCGGTCTCTCGTTGCCGCGTGCCGTCCTCGGCGAGGCCTGCCTGCCCGCCTTTGGTGTCCGTGGCGCCCCCGCCATGCGCACCGGGCCAGAGCCCGACCACCAGCAGATCAAGGCATGGGCTGCCGCTCTCGGCCTCACCTGGAACGACGCAGGCGGTCGCGTCCCTTCCCACGTTCGCGAGGCCTGGAACCATATTGCTCGGCAAGATCCGGAAGAGACGGCCTAAGCTTGTCGTTTAACCCGCATGCCGCGGCCTGACCTGCTGTCTGGTGGGGACGAATGCGGCCACGTAGTCCTCGAATCCTTCATGCAGGCCCCATTCCTCGCGGGCCATGGCGGCTTCGTGCCTGGCTCGGGAGTCCTGGCGCCCCTTGGCGTAGACGTGGACGGTGTAGATCGTTGCCGGGTCGAGCTGCAAGGCTGGGGCGTATCCCTGCCCACCAGTAAGCCAGCCCGCAGCTGGTGCGGCAGGGCCGGTGGTGGGGCCGGACATGCTCATCCGCCCGCCGGAAATCGGCAGGTAGGGCCACCTGCCGAGTAACTGCCATTGTTCCGACTGTTCGACAGGCTCGGCCTCGGTGAGCATGAGCGTCACCCAGGCGTCGTGGGACTGCACGCAGCTGACGATAGTGAGCTGGCCGGGGGTGACGATCACAGGATCATCCGTGCGGAAGTCAGGAGTCTGGTCGAGACCATCCAACGCGGTCTCGATGTCCTCGCTGATGTAAAAGTGCGAGTACTCGATGCTGATAACGCCGGTGACTATGTCCATCTTTGGACCGTACGTCGTCATCGCATTGGAATGAGCTGAGCTTGCCTACTGAGGTTGAACTCGTGATGTCGTGCTGTTGGTCAGGCGGGTCTGATGGCCAGGCCGGTCTCGGCGAGGCAGCCGTCTATGAGATGGCTGCGGTACTGGATGTGTCGTAGGCCGCGCCGGATGCGCTGGACGAGGTGTTCGGGGGTGGAGAAGGCGACGTTGGAGAGCCAGCCGCGTCGCAGGAGGGACCAGATCCCTTCGATGGGGTTGAGGTCGGGTGCGTAGGGCGGCAGGTGGCGGGATCACCGGCAGGTGATCGACGGGATTCTGCACCGGGTGCGGACCGGTATTCAGTGGCGTGACCTGCCAGAACGGTTCGGTCCGTGGAAGACGGTTTATGAACGGCACCGATTGTGGTCGGCGGACGGCACCTGGGAACGCCTGCTCCGGTAATTGCAGGCCGAGGCTGACGCCTCGGGCGAGATCGACTGGGACGTCTCGGTCGACTCCACCATTGTGCGGGCGTATCAGCATGCCGCCGGCGCCCGCATCGACCCACCACCGGCTCACCCTTCAAAGGGGGACGCAGCGACAGAACACCAGGGCGAGACGCCATGGCAGCGTCTCCTCGCCCGCCTGGTGGAGGTGGTCCGGGAGGTGAGGGCCTGGGCCGCTCGTGCGGTGGGTTCACCGCCAAGATCCACCCGAGCGCGGATGGCCGCTGCCGCCCTCTCTCCTTGGTCGTCACGCCGGGGCAGCGGGCGGACTGCACTCAGTTCAAACCCGTTCTGGAGAAGATCTGCGTTCCCCGCGTCGGGCTGGGCCGGCCCGGCAAGAAGCCCGACGGTCTTGCCGCGGACAAGGCCTGCAGCAATCGGCCCTGCCGCGAGTATCTGCGGCGCCGGGGCATCCGGCACGCGATCCCGGAGAAGACCGACAGCCAGGCCCCCCGCCTGCGCAAAGGCTCACGCGGCGGACGGCCACCCGGCTTCGACGAAGAGCACTACAAGAAGCGGAACACCGTCGAACGGGCCATCAACAAACTCAAGCACGCACGAGCCGTGGCCACCCGGTACGACAAGCGCGGCTGCGTCTTCCTCGGCACCGTCACCGCAGCCGCCCTGGTCATCTGGCTCCGAACATGACCGACCGAACAAGTCCTAGGCTCTACCCGTGTCCGACTACCAAGATCCTTTCGCTGTCTGCTATCCCGCCCTTCTGCCGTGGGCGCAGTCTTCCCGGCAGGACGATCTTCACCGTGCTGTGCGGACCGCCGTGGAACGCTCGCTTGTGGTGCTGTGGGGCGACATAGACCTGGAGAAACCGGCGACTGACGCCGACGTACACGCGATCGTCGCCGCCTCTGACACGTACGTCCAAGGCTGGTTCGACGCCGTGATCCGCCCTGCTGCCCACTATCCCCCGAACAACTGGGGATGGCCGTCCTCACTGGGGGTGTGGCTGGATGCCTCTAAAAGCCACGGCCGGGGCAGGGCCTTCCGTCACACCATCGCCGAGAACCTCGACTTCTTCGCCAGGTTCCCTTTCTGGGAGACACTGCACCTGGTCGGATACGCCGAGCACGCCGCCCGAACGACGACGGGAACTCCCCGGCAGCGGGCTGCCGATGCCACTGCTGAGGCCCTGCGGTGGGCTTGGGCCCGGCACGCCGACAGACTCGGCTGGGACGACGCCGAGTGGTACGAGTACGTCAAGGTGAACGAGCTGATCGGCTGGACGACGGCGGCACTGCAACTTCCCGGGGTGAGGCCGTCCCAGGCTGCCGACCGGGTGGAAGAAATCGCCGGGCAGAAATGGGACAACTGGTCACCGTGGACGTCGGATGAACTACCGGCGCCGTTCATCGCTCAGGCGGCGCAAGCCGTGGCGGACTGTGTGGCGACAAGCGCGGCTACGTCTTCCTCGACACCGCCACCGCAGGCGCCCTGGTCATCTGGCTCCGAACATGATCGCCAGGACAGGTCCTAGTGTCCTGCGCCGGAGATCCGTTGGCAGAAGCGGGCGAGTGAGTCGAGGATCTCTTCGGCTGTCTTGGTCCAGGTGAACGGGGTCGGGTTTTCGTTCCACTGCTTGACCCAGGCTCGGATGTCGGCTTCCAGGGAGCGCACACTCTTGTGGGCGCCACGGCGGATCTTCTGGTCCGCGAGGAAGCCGAACCATCGCTCAACCTGGTTGATCCAGGAGGAGCCGGTGGGTGTGAAGTGCAGGTGGAACCGTGGGTGTTTGGCCAGCCACGTCTTGATGGCCGGGGTTTTGTGGGTGCCGTAGTTGTCGCAGATCAGGTGGACCTGAAGGTGTTCGGGGACCTCTTTGTCGATCTTGATGAGGAACTTCTTGAACTCCGCGGCCCGGTGGCGACGGTGCAGTGAGGTGATGACTTCACCGGTCGCGACGTCGAAGGCCGCGAACAAGGTGGTCAGCCCGTTGCGAACATAGTCGTGAGTGCGGCGCTCGGGCATGCCGGGCATCATCGGCAGCACTGGCTGAGAGCGGTCAAGAGCCTGGATCTGGGACTTCTCGTCCACCGACAGCACCACCGCTCCTTCGGGCGGGTTGAAATACAGCCCCACCACGTCGTAGAGCTTCTCCACGAACAGCGGGTCCGTCGACAGCTTGAACGTGTCGCTCAAATGGGGCTTGAGCTGGAACTTCCGCCAGATCCGGCCCACTGTCGACTTCGACAGGCCACTGCGGGCGGCCATCGATGAACGCGACCAGTGAGTGGCGTTCTTCGGGATCTCCTCCAGCGTGCCGACCACTACCGCCTCCACCTGATCAACGCTGATGGTGGGTGGCCGGCCAGGCCGGGGCTCGTCGACCAGCCCGTCCAGCCGGGCCGCCAGGAACCGGCGACGCCACTTGCGGACCGTGTCGGCCGCGATATGCAACTCCCGTGCCACCACGACAATCGGCGGCACATCAGCACCGGCACACGCCAACACGATGCGGGCCCGCAAGGCCACCGCCTGCGCAGATGACGCCCTGCGGACCCAACGCTCCAACACCACACGCTCATCGGAAGACAACAACAACGGTTCCAACTTCGGACCACGCCGAGGCACCGGCACATCCGCAGAAGCAGTCATACATAAACTAACGACGGATCTCCGGCGCAGGACACTAGGGCCTGTCTCCCCGATCATGAGCGAAGCCAGATGGTGAGGATGGCTGCGGCCGAGGTAGGCGTGGCCGCTTTGGTCGTAGCGGGTGCCATAGCGCGGACTTCTTCAAACGGTGATGTATACACGCGTTTTGGGCAGAACCTGTCCGGATTTCACTGTGAGGGGTTATTTGTCCCATGCGGGCGGTAGTCACAGACGTCCTGGAGACGCCGGGAATGCGGGGTGGACCACGAGTCGGAAGCAACGCGACGTGTGTTCCGCCGTGTTTTCGGCCTACGCGTGAAAGTTGAGGGTCCTGGTGATCACCCAACGTTATGGCGACCTGGAGATCGGTTTCACGACCGACTACCGATTCCTCGCGGAAGACCTCCCCGCCCTTGGCGACGCCATGTTCTGGGCGCCCAAGATGGACGGGTGGTGGCCGCTGGGCTGCTACTTCTCGCCCCGGCAGATCGACCCCCGGGGCCGGTGCGGTGCCATGGTCCTGCGAAGTGTCCCCGGCAGTGACCTGCTGGCCCATCCGACGGGTTACACGCGCATCATGACCGCGGAATTCATGGGGCACCGCCTTTCGTTCTGGCGCCCCACCCCTCCGGCGGGCTACGTGGCCCTGGGCGACCTCTGTACGTCGGGTGACCACGTTCCGCCCGTGGAGGAGGTGATGTGTGTGAAGAAGACCCACAAGGGGCGCGACTACGTCCGCCGCGCGGAGGTCGCCAGGCATCCCGTCTGGCGCCCGGGGTTCGCCGGCCAGATCTACGGCAACTTCTCCGCCTGGGCCATCGAGGCACCGCTCTACCCCGACGCCGACACCGAGGAGCACCTGTTCGTGCCCGCCGGCGTGTTCACCGCCGTCCCCTCGCGTGAGCGGCCCTCGCCGACCGAGACCACCTGGGTGCTGGACCTGCCCGCGATCATCGAGAAGGGCCCGGACCCGGCGGTCCCGCAGCTGCATTCACACGACGAACCGCCCTCCCAGACCACCATCGTCACCGACCGCACCGTCACCGTGCCCTACTTCATGGTCGGCGACGACGGCCGCGACGAGAAGTGGAAGGTCGACAACTCCCCCTTCTACAAGGTCCAGCGCAAGCGCCACTACGAGCTCATCCTCTTCCGCAACAACCAGCAGGGCAGCGAACCGCAGCCCGACAGCGAGGCCATCACCACCGGCGTCAGCCGCGAGCAGGGCGAGACCTTCAGCGTCAGGACCGGTATCTCGGTCAGCGCCACGGTGGGCGTCGAGGCGAGCGCCAAGCCCTTCGGCATCGGGGGCTCCGTGTCCGCCAGCACCACGGTCAGCGCCTCGGTGGAACTGGGCTACGAGCGCCGCTACGGCATCACCACCATGGAGAGCAAGACCGTCACCCGCTCCCTCGTCACGCCACCGAAATGCTCCGGGGCCCTGTGGATGGAACGCCACGAACTGCTCCCCATCCGCGGCAACGGCGACATGATCAGCAACGACGCCAAACTCCCGTTCCGCACCGTCTACTACCACACCGGCCAGTACCCGCAGGCCCGCGCGGTCGGCGAGGAGGTGGTGTACGCCGAACTCGACGAGAACGGGCAGCCGCTGCCCTACCAGATCGGCATCCCCGTCCAAGCCACCGAGCCCGAGGAAGACGTGACCGGCTGACACCTCCGGCCCCGTACGAACAGCCCGGCAGAGCCTCCCCGATCACGTGACCCGTTGTTCCGGCCATGAGGGACCGAGGCGACCTGACGGACGAGGCATGGCAACGAATTGAACCGTTCCTGCCAGTGAGCAACGGGCGTTGCGGCCGGTGGCGTGACCACCGGCAGGTGATCAACGGGAACCTGCACCGGGTCCGAACCGGGGTGCAATGGCGTGATCTGCCCACCCGGTTCGGCCCATGGCAGACCGTTCACAGGCGGCACCGGCTGTGGTCCGCCGACGGCACGTGGGAACGGCTTTTGCAGCAGGTCCAGACGGCCGCTGATGCTGATGGCGAGATCGACTGGAACATCTCAGTCGACTCCACGGTGGCACGGGCTTATTAGCACGCGGCCGGTGCCCGCACGATGCCACCGGCGCCGGTCGGATCCTCACAACGAGTTCCGGAGACAGCACGTGGGAACGATCCCGCACGGGGAGGCGGGCTTGCCGGCCCGCCCGGTGGAGGCGGCGCAGAAGGCGAAGGACTCGGCCGCTCACGTGGCGGCTTCACCACCAAGATCCACCTAAGCGCCGACGGCCGGTGCCGCCCCCTGTCTCTGGTCGTCACGCCAGGGCAGCGGGCAGACTGCACTCAGTTCGAACCGGTCTTGGACAAGATCCGAGTACCGCGGAGCGGACCGGGCCGCCCCCGCAACCGGCCCGACAGCGTCAGCGCCGACAAGGGATACAGCAACCGTCAGATCCGTGCCTACCTACGCCGACGCGGCATCCCTCACGTGATCCCGGAGAAGAAGGATCACAAGGCTGCCCGCCTGCGCCGTGGTGCACACGGTGGACGCCCCCCCGGGGTTTGACAAAGAGCAGTACAAAAAATGCAACACCGTCGAGCGGGCGATCAACAGATTGAAGAGCTTCCGTGCCGTCGCGACGCGCTACGACAAACGCGGCTACGTCTACCTCGGGACACTCACTGCAGCCACCCTCGTCATCTGGCTTCGCTCATGATCGGGGAGACATGCCCTAGTAGTGCTTCGTTACGTCGGGTGATCTCGCTTGGTGGTGGGCATCTTCCGGTTATGAGGCTGGGGGAGGTGGAACGGCTCCGGGGTGGGTTCTGTTGCGGGGCAGGGGGCGGCCGCAGGTGGTGCAGGTGCCGGTCCAGCACCTCAGCAGGTCCTGGAGTACGTCCAGGACCTGGTAGAGGATCAGGCCGGCGTGTGTGCTTTTGGGTCGAGCCGCCGGAGGGTGAGGAAGGCCTGTGCGGCGGTGACAAGGGTGACGTGGTGGTGCCAGCCGCGCCAGGTGCGGCCTTCGAAGTGGTCCAGGCCCAGTCCGTGCTTGAGTTCGCGGTAATCGTGTTCGATGCGCCAGCACATCTTGGCCCACCGCACCCAGTCCGCGATCGGGGTGGTGGCGGGCAGGTTGGTCATCCAGTAGCCGGTCGGCTCGTCCGCTTCTGCGGGCTGTTCGACCAGCAGGGTCCGCAGCGGTAGGACGCCGTTCCACTGGTTGCGTCCGCCGGCCTGTTCCTGGGCGGTGCGGCAGGCTTCCTTGCCTGACGGCCGTACTTCCAGGACGGCGAAACGCGAGGTCATGGTGCCCTTGGTTCCCTGGCGCCAGGTGACTTCCCGGAAACAGGTTCCTGCATCGATGAAACTCGGCAAGGACCGGGCCGCCTCGCGGTAGCGGGGCAGCGTGGGTGGCCCCAGCCCGCCGTAAGTGGGCTGGAACGGCTCGGCGGCGGCAGGCCGTGCGACCTCTTTGGGATCGACCGCCATCACGTAGGACCAGCCGCGTTCCTCCAGCGCGAGCCGGAACGAGACGCTGCGGCCGTAGCCGGCATCGGCCACGATCACCGGCACCCGCGGCAACCAGGTGGCGAGGCGGTCGAGCAGGTCCAGAGCCAGACGGGTCTTGGAGACATACCCGGCCTCGTCGGGCACCCCGGCCCTCCTCCGCCGCCCCTCGTCCGCCGCCCAGTCCTCGGGCAGGAACAACTCCCACTCCAACGGGCAGGACGCGAGGTCGGTTGCCGCGTGGACGCTGACCGCGACCTGGCAGTTGGCCGTCTTGCCCAACGCGCCGCAGTACTGCCGGGCCACCCCCACCGATGCCGTCCCGCACCTTGGGAAGGACACGTCGTCGACCACCCACACCTCAGGCCGGATTGCCTCTGACAGCCGCTCGGCGATCCGCCGCCGCACCGGCAACGGATCCCACGGCGACTGATTCACGAACTGCTGCAGGGCCTGCATGTTCCCGTCCGGCAACCGCCTGGCCATCGGCTGGATCGACTTACGCCGCCCGTCCAGCATCAGACCCCGCAGATAACACCCGCCCCACCTGCGCTGGTCCCGCCGCGGAAACGAAGCGAACACATCAGCAACGAACTCCGTCAACTCACCCCGGGGGTCTGTACGGTCAACGGTGGATCTTCGAATAGGAAGTGACGCCTGATGACAGAAGTGACCGTGTCGCCGGAGGCCGTGGCGGAGGTGCAGCCGTCCGGGTTGGTGCCGGACGTTCTGGACGATCAGCTGATCAGTCAGCTGGTGGACCGGGCCAAGGCCGACGGGATCAAGCTGACGGGCCAGGGTGGTCTGCTGCAGCAGTTGACGAAGCGGATCCTCGAATCGGCCCTGGAAGGCGAGATCACCGACCACCTCGGGCATGAGAAGCATGAGAAGGCCGGCTCGGGCAACACCCGCAACGGGACCCGCTCGAAGACCGTGGTGACCGAGGTCGGCCCGGTCGTGCTCGACGTCCCACGGGATCGGGAGGGCTCGTTCGAGCCGCAGATCGTCAAGAAGCGCCAGCGCCAGCGCCGGCTGACCGGCGTCGACGAGATGGTGCTCTCGCTGTCGGCCCGCGGCCTGACCCACGGCGAGATCTCCGCCCACCTCGCGGAGGTCTACGGCGCAGAGGTCTCCAAGACGACCATCTCCACGATCACGGACAAGGTGGTCGACGGCATGAACGAATGGCAGAACCGGCCCCTGGACTCGGTCTACCCGGTTTTGTTCATCGACTGTGTCCACGTGAAACTGCGGGACGGGAAGGTCGCGAACAGGCCGCTCTACGTGGTCCTGGCGGTCACCGTCGAGGGCACTCGCGAGATCCTGGGACTGTGGGCCGGCGACGGAGGCGAGGGCGCCAAGTACTGGCTCCAGGTCCTCACCGAGATCAAGAACCGCGGCACGGAAGACGTCTGCATGGTCGTCTGCGACGGCTTGAAGGGGCTGCCCGACGCGATCGCGGCGGTCTGGCCACAGGCGATCACGCAGACGTGTGTCGTTCACCTGCTGCGGGCCTCGTTCCGTTACGCGGCCCGGCAGGACTGGGACAAGATCTCCAAGGCGCTCAAACCCGTCTACACCGCCCCGACCGAGGACGCCGCCATGGAACGGTTCCTGGAATTTCAGGAGGAATGGGGCCAGAAATATCCCGCGATCGTAAGGTTGTGGGAGAACACGTGGGCCGAGTTCGTGCCGTTCCTCCAGTTCGACACCGAGATACGGCGGATCGTCTGCACGACGAACGCCATTGAGTCTGTGAACGCACGGATCCGCAAGGCCGTCCGGGCCCGCGGGCACTTCCCGAACGAGCAGGCCGCCATCAAGTGCGTCTACATGGCCATCATGAGCCTCGACCCCACCGGCCAGGGACGCAAACGCTGGACCCAGCGCTGGAAGGCCGCTCTGAACGCCTTCGACATCACCTTCGACGGCCGGCTCTCAGCCGCCCGCCGCTGAACCCCCAACAACCCCAAAACCACCGTCAACTTTACGGACCCCCTCGGCTGTGGAGATCTTTCAAGCGGCCAGTTTCACGGTGGGGTCGGCCTGGTGGTCTCGTTCGTAGTCGATCGGGCTGTGGTACCCGCATACGCTGTGTAGCCGTCGGGTGTTGTAGAAGCCGGTGATCCAGGTCGCGATCCTCAGCCGGGCCTCGGTGCGGGTGGTGAAGGTGTGCCGGTGGACGTACTCGACCTTGAGGACGCTGTTGAACGCCTCGCTGACGGCGTTGTCGAAACACGACCCGACGCGGCCCATGGACTGGGTCACGCCCAGGCGGCGACAGGTCCTGCGAAAGTGCCGGGAGACGTATTCGCGGCCGCGGTCGCTGTGAAAGATCACGCCCCTGACGTCACCGCCGCGGGTGGCCGTGGCCATGTTCAGGGAGGCGACGCCGAGATCGGCGTCGTGACGGGCGCCCTTCGCATAGCCGAGCAATCGACGTGAGAACAGGTCGATGACGGTGGCCAGGTAGAGCTTGCCCTCACCGGTGGTGATCTCGGTCATGTCGCCGCACCACACCTGGTCCGGAGCGTCCGCGGTGAAGTCACGGCGCACGAAGTCCGGGGCCGCCGGCCGGTTGCCGGGCCGGGTCAGCCCCCGCCGGTGGCGAACCTTCCGTCCGGCCAGGCCGAGTTCGGCCATGAGGCGGGCCACGGTGTTCACCGAGACCCGCCAGCCCGCGCGGACCAGAAGGACCCAGACCTTCGGGGAGCCATAGGTGCCGCCGGAGCCCCCGAAGATCCCCGTGATCGCGTCGGCCAGCTGTCCCCGCCGGACTTCACGCGCAGTGGTGGACTTGTCGCGCCACTTGTAGAACCAGAACTCCGACACCTCCAGGATCTGGCAGGCCAGACGGTGCGGGACGCGGTGCTCGGTCCTCTGGTTACCGATGAACGCGGCCAGGGCGGCCGGGTCCGTCCCGGTCACTTCACCCAGAGGACCATGCATCGCTTGAGGACATCACGCTCCATCTCCAGCTCGCGTATCCGCTTGTTCTTCTCCGACATCTCCCGCCGTAGCCGCTCCAGCTCGGCGCGCTCGGCTTCGCGCATCCGGCCGCCCGGCGCGGGCTCGGCCGGCCGGTCGGACGACGCCGACCCGTTGCGCCGCCATCGCGACACCCAGCTGTGCAGCGTGCCGGAGTGGACGCCGAGCTCCTCGGCGACCTCCGGGATCGGCCTGCCCGTCTCGATTACGATGCGTACAGCACCCTCACGAAACTCAGGCGTGTACATCCGTTGCTTGGAACACATAAACCCCAACTTCCCCTGCAATCACGGACCCCACGCTACGAGGGGAGGGGCAGTGACGGGGTCCTCGACTTCGAAGAGTTCCGCATCCTCCTGAAGCAGCGGCAGACCTGACAGCCCCGTATGGACCCGGAAGGGCCCGGACGGGGGCTGACGTGCGTGAGAGAGGTCATTGCCGGGAGCTGGCGAGTACATCGACGATGCGCCGCAGGTTGGTGCTCGAAACGTGTGCAGTGTAGGGGAGGTAGACGACGTCGACTCCGACGCTCGCGAAGTCCCGCTCCCATTGCTTGCCCCGGGGCGTCCCTTTCCAGTCGTCGCCCTTGAAGAGGCGGTGGAAGCCGATCTGTCGCCAGGCCTCCATCTTCTCCAGCGTGGTGTCGACTACGGCCTCGTCCACGTATGCGATGGCACGGACGATTTCGAGGCGCTCGGGGAGAGGGACAACAGGGGCGTGGCCTTTGTGGCCTGCGGCCGCGTCAGTGAGGACCCCGGCAACGAGGTGGTCGCAGTGAGCGCGGGCGTGTTTGAGGAGGTTGAGGTGGCCGACGTGGAAGAGGTCGAACACTCCGGATGCGTATCCGATGATCTTGGACATGTGACAGGGACTTCCTGTGGTGCCAGAGTGGGACGGGCGGGGTCCGGGGCCTGCGATATGAGGCAGGCCCCGGACCCGGACGCGGGTTGTCAGCTGAGGCGCTGGTAGCCGGCGAAGTCCGTAGCGGCGACTGTGAAGGCGCTGGTGGGCTGGGTGAAGTTGGTCAGGAAGCGGAGATTTCCGGAGCTGGGAGTGGTGACCCAGTATCCGATCTTGCCCAGGCTGCTGGCCGCGGGAGCTGCGGTGATCAGCGGAGCTGCATCGATGCTCCAGTTGAGGTGCGCGGCGTACTGGCCGCGGTGGGCCGGGTCGGCCATGCCCGCGCCGGTCTTGTCGCCTCCCCAGTAGACGAAGAGCTTGCCGATGCTGGCGGATTCGAAGCGGACACCGAGGTCGTTGCGACCGTTGCTATCGAAGTCCCCGACGGCCATGAGCGTGACGTCGTTGAGGGAGGTGGAACCGGCCGCGATCGGGTCGTTTGGCCCGGCGAGCAGCAGGGGGTCGCGGGTGGAGTCGAGCCGGTTGCCGGGAGCACCGTAGTAGAGCCACAGGTTGGTGCCGTCGTTCACGACCAGGTCGGGGTAGCCGGGGACGTCGGGAGTGCCGTTGCCGTCGGTGTCGAGCGGGCCATCGATGTCACCGATGGCGAGGATCTGCTTGACCCCGTTCTTCCAGTGGTTGTTGGCCTCGTTGTAGACGGAGAGTTCGGTGCGGGGGTGTGCGGGGCAGCTGGTGGCGCAGACGCCGCCGGTTCCGTCGTTCTCGTAGAGCCACAAACGCTGGGTGCCGGAAGCGGCATCCTTCTGGAGAGCGATGAGGTCGACGAAAGAGTCGCCCGTCCAGTCGTCGTAGTGGGTGATCTGTGCACCGGTCCAGTCACCTGCGGCTGCAGGCTCGGCGGCCTTGGTGAGGCTGCCGTCTGATGCCCCGAAGTGGCGGGTCAGCTGGCCTGAGCCGCTGATCGCCCACAGGTCGGCGCCACCACTGCCGTTGATGTCCCGCGGCTTGTCGGGCACGGTCAGGCCGTTGGCGTAGAAGAGATAGACCTGCTGATCGGAGATGTTGTCGGCCTTGTCCCTGCTGGCAACGTAGAGGCGGTTGGCGCCGACCACCGTGGGGGTGACCTTCGCGGTGGCGCTACCGCCAGGGCTGGCGGGAGAGACGAACCGATGGGTGGTGTCACTGTCGGTCCAGTACTCGTACCGGGTCACATCCCCAATGCCGTTGGCGGCGAAGGTGAAGGTGCCCGCGGTGCGGATCTGGGCGGTGTTCAGCGGCCATCCGCTGGAACCATTGGGAAACTGTGCAGAGCTCACAGTCGGCGGGTTCGAGGGCCGGTCGGAGTCGAACAGGAATCCGCAGAGGGCGCCCGAGGGTGCCCAGGCAGAGGTCGTGATTCCGTCGCTCGCTTGGACCGACCAGCGGAATACGCCCTTGGCTACAGCCTCCTTGGCCTCCAACGTGGCCTTGGGAACCTTGAGGGTGGCGACGGTGCCCGACGTTGCGGCCACCGTTTGGTCGACGAGCATCCCGCCGGCGCCGGTGTCGTTGTCGCCCCACAGGCGGAACTGCGCGTTCACGGTGCCGCCGTCGTCATCGGAGACCTGCGCGGTCAAGTAGATGTCGGTGTCCCCGACCAGGCCGAATGGGGCCGTGGTCTTGCACCCGGTGCTCGGAACGGTGTCCAGTGAGGCGGGTGTGTTCGGCGCGGTGTTGTAGGTCGTGGACATCACGGCCGTGCGGGCATCGAAGCGCTTGTAGGCGTAGGCATCGCTCTCGTTGCCGGCGCGGAGGCCGAGGGTGAGCGCGTTCCACCGGTATGTGATGGAGTCCCGGGCACCGGCCGTGACGTCGAATGCGAGGTTGCCTCCTGGGCAGGAGGAGCTCCAGCCCTTCGACTCGTTGACGCTGGACAGGTACATCTCCCAGTTGGGCTGCCTGTCCCAGGTGGTGGAGGAACTGATGCCGCCGGTACGCCAGACGTCGACCGATCGAGCCTGGCAGGAGTAGGAGTAGCTGTTCTGGATGCGGAAGACCGAGTTGGTGATGGTCTTGTTGGTGTCCCAGAGATTGTTGGTGTCCATCTGGAAGAACGCTCGCGACAGCGTGTCACCCGGCGAGCCGACCCGGGCGTAGTCGGTGACACTGTCGCCGTCGCCCTCCTGCCAGCCGTTGCCGTTATAGAAGGACCCGTTCGGGTACTCGTTGGTGACCATGGCCCAGGCCTCGCGGGCTCCGGATACCGCAGGATCGATGTAGACGGGGTATGTCGTCCCCGCCCCCTTCAGCACCTCGGGGTTCGGAGTCAGTGCGAGTTCGCCGCCACCGACCTTCACCGCCATCGAGGAATCACGGGCGCCCGGCGGAGCCTCGAACTCGTTGTGTGGCGGCGCCAGAGCGGGGGCCGACTTCGCGCCGAGCGCGGCGGCCGACGGCTGTGGCGTGCTGTCCCACATCAGCGGGGTGGGGGCGGTGAACACCTCGTGACCGGCGGGGTCGGTGGCTCGCATGTTGCCACCGTCGTCGGTACGGACGTTCAGCCCCCTCGTGGTTAACGGGAACTTGACGGTGGCGAGATCGGGGAGGGCCGCGGCTTTGGCCGTGCGGACGATGAGCAGCTGGCTGAACCCGGCCGTGCCCGCACGTAGCTTCAGGTCAACGTCCGGAAGGACGTTCGCATAGGTGATGCTGTCGCCCTCGACGGTCGGCTTCGGGAGCGGTTTCGGCCAGCTCCAGGACATGCTGCGGCCGTCGCGCTCCACCGACACCAGGGGTCCGGTGCCACCGCCGGAGAAGGCTACTTTGACGGCGGCGACCCGAGGTGACAGGGAGCCGTCGCTGTTCGTTTTCAGTCGGGTGTCGAACCGGAGCAGCTTGCCGTCCTGCCGGACGAACTGGGCCACCGCGAAGCTGTCGCGGGTGAAGGAGCCGTCCGGATTGGCAAAGGTCTGAGCCCTTTCGCTGCGCTGGGAGAGGACCTCTACTCGCTGACCACTGGCCGCGGCCGAGGCGACCGCGCGCGCTTCTTCCTTCTGTGGGGCCGCAGGCCGTTCGGTCGCAGAAGCCGCTGAACCCGGTATGGCGCAGAACGCGGGAGCGAGCACGGCTGCGACCGAGACGATAGACAGGCCGAGCGTTCGACGGCGATTTCCGCCCCCTCGCGAAGGGTGCTTGGATTTGATTGCCACTAGATTCCCTTTCGCAAATCGTGTTTCGATTTGTATGGAAAGGAATCCGCCCCCGATTGATGGCTTCGTTTTCATGCGGATCCCCCCGATGGCAGTAGGAGCTGCCTGATTACTAGCCGCTTAAAAGCGGCGCTACTCCCCCGCGCGACCGCACTTCCTCCCCGACGGTCTTGCAGGGGCGTGGTGCACGTCCTGCTGTGGCGGACGTGAACCTTCGAAGGGGCAATGTAGCCCGGCTCCTGCTGTTTCGGCGACCAGGTTCTGCCGGTTGGCGACATGCTGGGTGGACGTCGCGGGCGGGGTTGCTGTGTGCTGCGAGGCGTGTAGTCGTCACGCCACGCCGATCGTTCTGGTGATCGGAATTGGCTGGATTCACCTGGACGCAAATGGTTGATATTTGGGCAGATGGGCCACCTGGGTGGAGCTTCTCATGTCCCAGTCGACCGGATTGGTGCGAGGCGGACAGGGTTTGAATCCTACCCCTGTCAGTGACGAGTGCTATTGTCCGAAAATTCGTGCGATCTCTGGGGGGATATCCATGGTTCGAAGTTGGCGCGCGCCTGTGGTGCGCAAAAAGATCTGGTTCAAGGCGATAGGTGTTTTGCTCACGAGCTTTCTGTTTGCTGGGCTCTTAGGTGCACCGATGGCTGCTGCCGCACAACTTGCGCTGGCGAAACTGGAAAAGCCCGACCCTGTTCCCGTGCAGCGCGTGCCATCCGGAGCCGTGGACTCCCCGAAGGCGTCAAAGGGGAAGCCGCGCACCGTTCCGGTCACGGCCCCGGATGTGACCTGGCCTCAGCCCGGAACCACGAGGCAGCCGCTTGGCGCACCCCGGACATCGCTGCTCAAAGGAGCCCAGGCATCGCCTGCCGCCGGAGGCTTCGGCGCAGGCCCGGTCCGTGTCTCCAAGAGCAGTCGCACGGCTGGTGCGGGGGATCAAGTCCAGGTGCGCGTTCTCGACCGCAAGGCGACCCGGGACCTCGGAGTAGAGGGCGTGGTCCTGGCGGTCCAGCCGCAGCAGAACACGGGTGATGTCAAAGTCGAGCTGGACTACAAGGGCTTCCGCTACGCCTACGGTGGTGACTGGGCGTCAAGACTGCGCCTTCGTGAACTCCCAGCCTGTGCCCAGACAACACCTCAGGCTCCGGGCTGCGCGGCATCTCGGGAACTTCCCACCACCAACGACACGGCCTCCGCGACCCTCGCGGCCACTGTTCCGCTACAGGCCTCGGGCGCCCCGACCCTGCTGGCGGCCACGGCCGCGGCGGCCGGGTCTGCCGGCGACTTCAAGGCGACCTCGCTCGCGCCATCCGGTGCCTGGGCGGCCGGCGGCTCCAATGGCGGTTTCACCTGGAACTACGACATCGCCACCCCGGACGTGCCGGGTGACGTCGGCCCCAAGCTCCAACTGGGGTACAGCTCTCAGTCCGTCGACGGCCGCACCGCCACCACCAACAACCAGGCCAATGCCATTGGCGACGGTTGGTCGATGGAGCCGGGCTACATCGAGCGTCAGTACGCTTCTTGCACCGACGACAAGGCGGGCAGCAACAACACCACGGCCAAGGTCGGGGATCGCTGCTGGAAGACGGACAACGCGGTCATCAACCTCGGAGGCCGCACCAACCAGCTGATCCGCGACACGGTCACCGGGGCTTGGCACCTGGAGTCCGACGACGGCACGCAGATCGTCCGCCTCAACAGCACCACCAACAACAACGGCGACAACGACGGCGAGCACTGGAAGGTCACCACCCCTGACGGGACGCAGTACTTCTTCGGTCTCAACCGTCCGCCCGGCTGGACCGCAGGAAAGGAGGAGACCCGCTCCACTTGGACCGTTCCGGTCTTCGGTAACCACTCCGGCGAGCCCTGCTACAAGAGCGCCTTTAAGGACGCATGGTGCCAGCAGGCCTGGCGGTGGAATCTCGACGCCGTGGTCGACCCGCACGGCGACGCCATGACCTACTACTGGGCCGAAGAGACCAACAACTACGGCCGCAACGTCGACCCGAACACAGGGAAGGCAACCGCCACCAGCTACGACCGCAGCGGCTATCTCAAGCGCATCGAGTACGGCCTACGTTCCGACAACCACTATGCCCAGCCCACGGCCAAGGTCGACTTCACCTACGCCGAGCGCTGCCTCAGCGACTGTGGCACTTTCGACGCGGCCCACGCCAAGAACTGGCCCGACGTTCCGTTCGACCAGTACTGCGCCAACGGAACCGAGTGCAAGAACGTCTACTCGCCCTCATTCTGGACCAAGGTACGCCTGACGAAGATCGACACGGCCGTCCTGTCCGGCGGCGCTTACAAGCCGGTCGATTCCTGGTCCCTCACCCACCAGTTCCCGCCGACCGGTGACAGCCTCAGCTCCCCGCTCTGGCTGGCCTCGATCACCCGTACCGGCTACACCGGCACCGGTGAGACCTCTCTCCCTGCCGTCACCTTCCAGGGCCGGACCCTGCCCAACCGGGTTGAGGGTGCCACCACCGGTGGAAGCCCGGACCCAGTCCCAGCCATGTGGCGATACCGCGTCTACGGAATCACCACCGAGACCGGCGGCACCCTCGGCGTCACCTACTCGCCGCAGGACTGCAAGGCGGGCGACGTCCCGTCACCGGCCTCCAACACCCGCCGCTGCTACCCGGTCAAGTGGTCCCCGCCAGACGCACCTCAGGCCAACTACGAGCCGTACCTGGACTGGTTCCACTCGTACGTGGTCACCCAGATCCTGGAGAGCGACAACACCGGCAGCGCTCCCGCCAAGGAGACCGACTACGCCTACCTCGACGGCATGGCATGGGCCATGGCCAAGGACGACGAGTTCACCGAGGCCAAGCACCTCACCTACAGCGACCGAAAGGGCTACGCCCGCGTTCAGGTCCGTACCGGTGCAGCCCCGGACAAGGCCACGCTGAAGGAGTACCGCTACTTCCGGGGCATCGACGGAGCCGCCGTCAAGGACAGCACCGGCACAGCTGTCTCGGACAACCAGGCCTTCGCAGGCATGACCAGGGAGGAAGCCACCTACGACGGTGACGGCGGCCCCCTGAAAACTGCGAGGAGCTTCGAACCCGGAGTCTCTGCACCCACCGCCACCCAGAAGCGCCCGGAGGGGCTTCCGGACCGCCACGCTCTCAGCACCGCCGGCAAGGTCGAGCAGACCCGCACCGCCGTCGGTGCCGGGTGGCGCACCACCGAGACGGCCCGGACGTTCGACGACTTCGGTCACGTCCTGACCGAGTCCCGCCTCGGCGACACGGCGCTGACCGGAGACGAGGAGTGCACCACCACCACCTACGTGGCCAACACTGGGATGAACCTCATCGCCCTGCCGGCCGAGATCAAGACCGTCGCCAAGCCCTGCGGGACCACGCCGTCCCTGCCGGACGACCTCATTTCCACCGAGCGTCGCTACTACGACGGCGCCAGTACGCTCACGGCAGCCCCGACCAAGGGCGATGTCACCCGACTGGAGGAGCAGGACGCCGCCGGAACCGGGTTCCTGACCACGGCCCAGCACACGTACGACCAGCACGGCCGGGAGCTGACACAGACCGACGCCCTCGGGAACACGACCACCACGGCCTACACACCGGCCACCGGTGCGCCGCCGACCTCCCAGACCGTGACCAACGCGCTCCAGCACACCGCGACCACCGAGTACGACCCGCTCCGCGGCATCGCCCTCGCCGCGGTGGACGCCAACGGCAAGCGCACCGACGCGGTCTACGACGGCCTCGGACGCACCCTCAAGGTCTGGCAGCCCGGCTGGTCCAAGGCCGACCACACCACCCAGCCCTCGGCCGAGTACGCGTACAAGATCTCCCAGACCGAGGCCAACGCCGTCACCACCAAGACCCTCCAGCAGGACGGCACCTACCGCACCACCTTCAGCCTCTACGACGGATTGCTGCGCACCCGCCAGACCCAGGCACCCGCCACCGGCACGGCGAACAGCGTCCTGACCGAGACGCACTACGACACCCGGGGTTGGGCCTGGAAGAGCTACGGCACCTACTACGCCGCCGTCGCCCCTTCCACCACCCTCTACACGGCGACGTCCGTCAACCAGATCCCGTCCGCCGCACAGAACCTCTTCGACGGAACGGGCCGCGTCACCGACGCCCTCTCGCTGAAGAACGGCACCGAGCAGTGGCGAACGGTCACCCAGTACGACGGTGACCGCACCACGGTCATACCGCCCAAGGGCGGCACCGCGTCGACCACAATCACGGACGCCCAGGGCCGCAAGACCGAACTGCGCCAGTACACCGACCCGGCGCGCACCACCTACCAGTCGACGAAGTACGCGTACGGCAAGTTCGACGAGCCGGCCACTGTCACCGACCCCGCGGGCAACGTCTGGACCTACACCTTCGACAACCGCGGTCAGCAGGTCGCCGTCAACGACCCCGACAAGGGCCTGACCAACCTCACCTACGACGATGCGGGGCGCATGACTGCGGCCAAGGACGCCCGCAACGTCACCCTGACCACCAGCTACGACAAACTCGGCCGCAAGACCGCCGTCAAGAACGGCAGCACCACGCTCAACGACTGGACCTACGACACCGTCGCCAAGGGCCAGCTCAGCTCCACCACCCGCTACGACGGCGCCGCCGCCTACACCACCAGCACCAGCGGATACACCGACCGCTACCAGCCCACATCCAGCACCCTGACCGTCCCCTCAGCAGCCGGCCCGCTGGCCGGCACCTACACCTGGAGCTACGGCTACGACGAGGAGACCGGGGCCCTGGAATGGACCCTCAACCCCGCCGTCGGTGACGTGCCCAGCGAGCGCGTGACCACGGTGTTCGTCGATGGACACCTGCCGTACAAGACCACCGCCGGTGCCCTGACGCTGGTCAACTCCACTCAGTACGACACCTTCGACCGTCCCACCCGTACCGAGTTCGGCGGGACCCTGGGCAAGAAGGTCTACAAGACCCAGACCTACGACGAGCACACGGGACGGCCCACGGGCCAGACCGTGGACCGCGACGTGGCCCCGCAACGGGTCGACGACACCACCTGGGCCTACGACCCGGCCGGGAACATCACCGGTACGACAACGGTCAGCGGCCAGGACGCCGATGCCTCGACCGACCGGCAGTGCTTCACCAACGACGTACTCGGCCGCCTGACCTCGGCGTGGACGGCCAAGACCGACTGCGCGTCCGCCCCGTCCACCGGCACGGTCGGCGGTCCGGACGCCTACTGGCTCTCCTACGGCTACGACAAGCTGGGCAACCGCACCACCCAAACCGACCAGCTCGCCGGCGCAGCCACCACCTACACCCACCCGGCCCCGAACACGGGCCTCCCCCACGGCGTCCAGCAGGCGACCGTCACCGGCGGCCCCGACAACGGCCGCACGTCGACCTTCAAGTACGACGAGGTCGGCAACACGACGAAGCGCGTCATCGGAACGAACACCCAGGACCTCACCTGGGACACCGAAGGCCACCTCAAGACCCTCGCCGAAGCGGGCAAGACCACCAGCTACCTCTACGACAGTGACGGCGACCGGCTCGTCACCAAGAACCCGGACGGCAGCAGCATCCTCTCCCTGCCGAACGGCGACGAGCTCAAGGCGTCGGCCACCGGAGCCAAGACAGGCACCCGCTACTACACCCACGCCGGCCAGACCGTCGCGGTCCGCACCGGATCCGAAGTCTCCTACCTCATCTCCGACCACCAAGGCACGGCGATGACTGCGATCGCCCTGACCACGCTCGCCGTCACCCGCCGCAAACAGCTCCCGTTCGGCGAACTCCGCACCAACCAGTCCTCAGCCTTCGGACCCCGCGGCTTCGTCGGCGGCACCAACGACCCCACCGGCCTCACCCACCTCGGAGCCCGCGAGTACGACCCCACGCTGGGCCGCTTCCTCTCCGTCGACCCCATCATCGACAACGGCGACCCCGCCCAGATGAACGCCTACAGCTACGCCCACAACAACCCGGTCACCAAGTCGGACCCCGACGGCCTCCGCCCCGACGGCCCCGCGGGCGGCGCTTCGTACAACGACGAACGCTGGGCAAACGACCGCGGCATGACCGCCGGCTACACCTACAAGAGCGGCACGTGGGTCTGGCACCAGAGCCCCCGTAAGGACTACGACTCGCAACTGCGCTACAGGGCATACCGGGCTAACCCCGCTCACTACAAGGTCTATCACTACAACGCTAAGGAGGTCGCCGAAGCCAAGGCGCAGGCAGCCAGGCGTGCCGCCCAGCAAAAGGAAAGGGCTGAGGCGCGCGAGCGCGCAAAGAGGAATGGAATTTTCGGAAGTGTGATGAAGGGGAACTTCAATGACGCCTGGGAGGGCGTTAAGGGCACTGCTGCAGACAAACACTTTTGGATCGACAAGGGATTGACGTTCCTTGCGGCGGCCGGAACATTCGCCTGCATCATGTCAGCGGTTTGTGGTGCTGGGCTATTCATAGTCGGCGCTGCCGCCCTGTTCACGGTTGGATTGGGCGCCCACATGGCTGCTTCATCTCCCGAAGAGCGTCGTGCTGGTGCCGGTAAATACATACCGGAGACTGGCAAGGCCGTAGGGACCGGCGTTATCGCTGGAGCGCTATGCGGTAGAGGTCCTGGCGGCTGCATCGCATTGAAGCCGAAGCCGGGTTCTCTATTGGCTGGCGTTCCGCGTGCCAAAATTCCGGGTGCTGCAGTTCGTGAAATTGGTCGAACGGTGAAGGAGTGGATGTTCTGAGTCGATGGCATCCGGTCGGCTCTGAACTGAACAGAATCCATGTAATAGTGGTGACGGGGTGGCGCCCGGTTGCTACACGGAATCTGTTCGCTGCGTAATTGTCATCACTGCGGGTGGCTGTCGGCGGCAGCTGGCGGCCACCCGCAGTGATGGAGAGGTAATTGCTGGCGGTGCGCCGTTTGGGTATCCTCGTAATGAAGTCGAAGATGTCGGCAATGCTCGACTCGTTGATCAAATCGAAGGCTGGGAAAATGGAGTGGCCTGAAGGAAATTCCGCTGATCCTGAATTGGCGCGAGCTCGATATGAATCGGATATTAAAGCCGATCGTGCGGCACTGCGCGACGCCCTGCGGGCGGATATGCCGGCCGCGAATTTTGGGTTGATGGTCGTACTTGCGGTTGGGGTGGTGGGCTTTTTCGTGTGGGGGCCTATCGTGGGCGCTGCGGTACTGAGTTGCTTTGCCGCACTGTTTCTTGTGGTTTTTGGGTTCGTGATTTTTCGTGGTGTGCACGGGCTGGACGCGGCAAGGCGGGCGTATCTGTTCACGTTCGGATGGGGGAACTGGTTCTAAGTTTGCCTTATCGTCCAGACGTTAGTCTGACGTGCCGTGCTGACAAGGGCACGCGCGGGTGCCGTGATCATCATGCCAAGCCCACCGCGTAGCTCCACCGATGGTGAACCGTTGCCGCTGAGCCGAGGCGAGGCGAGGCCGGCCTCTGCTCAGCGGCAACGGGCTGTCCTGCCCTTTCCGTCGAACGCTGTGACGCAACCTGCGACGGAGTGGGTCGGCCAGCCTCTTGGGCACCGGAATTCTGTTGACCGCCAGCCACCTTGCCCTGCTCAGCTGCTGGCGATCCCTGCCAGCCGCCGCTGACAGGCCCGGCACGGCCCGAAGACCGTTGCCACGGCTAGCGTTTCTACTTCTCACCGACATCGCATGCGGCCGTGATCAGGAACCGCTCCTGAAAGCCGACGGCAAACGTTCCTGGCTGTGACCTACACAGCCAGTGAGGGGCCGCACGGAGACTCCGCACGGCCCCTTGGCCCGTCTGTCTCGCCTCCTACCTCGCAGATCCCTCGGTGAGCACGGCCGCGGCGATGGCCACGCCCATCACGCCCACCGCATCCCCACCTTGGAGAGCAACTCGACCCGCTCCGGCGCCAGCGTGACGGCCCGGCGTCGTGGTTGTCGACCCATGTTCCGAGCTTCAGCGCCACGTCCTGATGCGCCTGGCCGTCGCCGGTGGTGATGGTCTCGATGTGCTTGCGGGGCACCGTGAGGTGGCCCTCGCGGGCGAAGAACTGTGCTGCGGCGGTGTAGTGCATGGCTCACTTGTCGGCCTGGCTGGTGCGCGGCTTCGAGTTATCGTTCTCGGTCGCGGGCTCGATGCCGAGGACCTGCTCGCACATCCACTGCTGGACCCCGGTGAGCTGATCCCACCCGAGCCGGACGGACGTCACCCACCGGCCGAGGTCCTCGCCCTGGCGCACGACCTCACCTGCCACGGTGGGCAGTGCCTGGCCGGTGTCCAAGTGCTGGCGCACGAGGTGGAAGCACCGTTGCCACGTCACCGGCCACACCGGGCACCAGGACGGGTCGATCTCCTCCAGCTGCTCACGCCGCGCCCGCGTCATCGCCCCGGCCGACGACTCCACCGGCAGCCCCTCCGCCCGGCGCTGCTCGATCTCCTGCGCCTTCCGCGCTGCGGCCCGCGCGTTCTTCAGCCAGATCCCCACCTGCGCGCCCTGGTAGGCGGCGTCCAGCGGCGCCAGGAGGTGCCCGTGCTCGGCGGCCCACCCGCGCGCGGCGGACAAGCCCTCCGCCCAGGCGACGTCGAAGTGGGACCAGACCATACCGAGCTTCTCCAGCTGCGCGACGCGCTCCTCGTCCATGTCGCCGCGGCTGTAGAAGCGGCGGGCGTCGGCGGTCCACTGCTCGAGCGGGAAGTTCGCCAGCGAGGCCGGCCACCCCGCCTTCTCCGCGTCCTCGGCGGCCGGGACGCGGAACGTGAACGGGACGCGCAGGTCGCCGTGCTCGCGGGCGTAGATGACGGCGGCCTCGACCCCGCGCCGCCAGTGCTCGTGTTCGGGGTTGAGGACCCGCAGGTTGATGAACGCGGCGAGCGCGGCCGGGTCGCGGGGCGTGGAGAACTTCAGCAGGGCCTTGGCGGGCGCGCTGACGCCTTCGGAGCCGCTGCCGGTCCCGTTGCCGCTCTTGCCGCTGCCGTCTTCGCTGACGGGCTTGTAGCGGCTCGGGGGCCTGCTGTTCGCCGAGGGTCTCCACGATCCGCGCGTCGTGCGCGCGGAGTGCTTCGAGGAGCTTGGCGAGCCCGCCGTACGCCCGGCTGGTGAGCATGTTGTCCGCCGTCTCGCCGGGGCCGAGCAGGATCGGCACCACCAGTGAGGCGACCTTGCCCTCGCCGGGCTGTATCCGCAGGGCTCGGCCGACGGCCTGGACGAGGTCGGGCATGGAGCCGCGGACGTCGGCCCAGTAGACGGAGTCGCAGTTCTTGGTGTCGACGCCCTCGCCGAGGACCTTCACGGACCCGAGGTAGCTCTTCTCGACGACGGTGCCGTCCGTGGCGATGCCTTCGGTGAACTCGGCGAGGAAGCGGCGGCGGTGGAACGGCTTGTGGTCGCCGCACAGCCAGTTGGCCCAGATCGTGGCCGGGTACAGCTCCGGGTCGCTGGCGTGGAGCTGGCCGGCGACGTGGGGAAGGCCGGCCGCGAACGCCTCGGCCTCCTTCACGACGTGGTGGAAGACCGACGTCCTGCGGAAGCCCTCCTCTGCAGACGCCTTCACCAGCGCGGTCTGCAGGGCTGCCATGCAGGCCCCGCGGACCTCGTCGGAGCGGGCCTCGGCGCCCAGGAGCTGCGCGGCCTGGAGGGTGGGTGTCGGTGACGTCTACGCAGACGACCTGGTAGGGGGCGCAGATGCCCCGGTCGATGGCCTCGGAGAGGGACAGGGTTTAGCACCTGCTGCCGAACGGGCCGTCCGGGTCGCCGTCCATGCTCGCGACCAGCTCGCCGGGGGAGCCGGCCTCGTCCTCGTCTCCGAGCTGCCACATCCGGGGCGTGGCCGTCATGTACAGCCGGCGCAGAGCCGGGATGCGGGTGTTGTCGTGGACGGATGCCCAGGGCTTCCCGATCCGTCCCGACGTCCGGTGCGCTTCGTCCACGACGATGAGGTCCCAGGCCGCAAGGCCGGCGTTGTGTGCCTTCTCGAGCGTGCCCAGCCCGAGGGAGGCGTACGTGGCGTACACGGTGACCTTCTCCAGGCCCCGGGTCCACTCCACCAGCTCGCTCACGTTCGTGGTGTTGGGGAAAGACACCTTCCCACCTCGGAGCGAGGACACTCCGATCACGGGGCCCCTGCGGCCGCCCTCGCGCCACGCGGCCTCCGTCTGGGCGAGCAGATCCAGCGAGGGCACCAGCACCAGCACGCGGCCCGCGTAGAGCTCCTCCGCGCTCCTGACCGCCACCCATGTCTTCCCGGACCCAGTCGCCATGACCACCTGCGTCCGAAGCCCCCGCTCCGGGACAAGCGTTCTGGCAGGCGGTTCCAGGGCGCGAAGAACCGCATCGACGGCTTATCTTTGGTGGGGCCACAGATCCACGCGGGCGAGTCCTTGTCTGACGGGGCAGGGAGCTGGTGACGGGAAGTTTCAATCTTGGGTCTTTGCCGCCTCCTCCCGAAGTTCTTGGAGAGGGCGCCCGCTGGGGACATGGGTGTACTGGCCCCAACCGTTGATCTGGTTCCCGGTCTGAGTCCTGAGCGCAGGGGAGGGCCGCTGGAAGGCCCGGCCGTCTGGAAGTTCCACCCATCCGTCCGCGCTGATGGTGGCCTCGTGGGTACGCCCGAGCTTCGGCTGATGGTGGCGCAGCATGTCGTTCGGAGCCGCAAGGCCTGCTTCCAAGAGGGGCATCAAGGCGCCGGTCGGCCGACTGCCCGCCTCGTCCACGGGCGGCTGCTGCGCCCCCAAAAGCACACGCCGTAGGACATCGTTCGCCGTGTCTACCAGCGGTTCGCTGTGACGCTGAAGGTACGCGAACACCTCGTCGTCGACCTGAATGTTCCGCATGCCGGTGGCCACGGTCTGCCTCCACTTTGAACCCTGAAAGTCGAAATCTCTCAAGTGGGAAGTCTAGAGATGGTGGCGGAGTCATGTGTAGGAACTCGGAAACTGGTCAGCACGCCGCGCATGAGCGGCGCGGACGTCCGAGTTCCCTGACATCCACCCGGACCGGGTGGCCGCTCTCGCCCGCAGCCGGCGACCTACCAGTGCCGTTCGACCGGCACGTCCCTCTCGACCGGACGCCGGGCCGCGTCCACCCTCGCCCGTGAGCTGGGTCAGGTCGTGCCGGTCGCGGGCGCTGCCGCCCTGGCCCGTGAAGGCTCCCGGCCCGCGGCCGGTGCCGGACCGGCAGTGCCTGCAGGGCATTCTGTACGTGCTGCACAACGACATCGCCTGGCAACTGCTGCCGCTGGAGCTGGGGTTCGGCTCGGGCCAGACCTGCTGGCGGCGGCTTGAGTGGTGGCAGAAGGCCGGCCCCTTCGACCGGCTGCACCGCATCCTGCTCGCCAAGCTGAACGCGGCCGGCGAGCTGGACTGGTCCAGGGCCTGTGTGGACGGCTCCCACGTCCGCGTGAAAAAGGGGGAGCCGACATCGGCCCGTCGCCGGTCGACCGGCGCAAGACGGGCAGTAAGCACCACTTGATCTGCGATGGCCGAGGCCCTCCGCTCAAGGTCATCACGACCGCGGCCAACGTCAACGACGTCACTCAGACCCTTGCCCTCGTCGATAGCATCCCGCCCGTCGCCGGACGCCCGGGCCGGCCCCGCCGACGCCCCCACGCTCTGCTCGGCGACAAGGGCTACGACTCCAACCCCAACCGTCGTGAACTGCGAAAACGCCGGATCCTGCCGGTCATCTCCCGCAGAGGCGCCCCAAACATCGAGGGCCTGGGCAAGCTCCGTTATGTCGTCGAGCAGACCTTTGCGTTGCTCCACCATTTCAAACGACTCGCCGTCCGATGGGAACGCCGCACCGAACTACACGATGCCTTCGTCTCCCTCGCGTGCAGCCTCATCTGCTGCCGACGGCTCAAGAGGGCTGCCGCTCCATGATCGAAGAAGCTCTCATGGCGGCAATGTCCATCGGAGAGGGCGGCGGGTGCCCGGGGGCACCCTCCACGCGCCCGTTCGCTACTCACCCGTCTCGTGTTCCGAACGATCCTTGGCGAGAGGCTCGTTGTAGGTGATCACGATCGGTGCGTTCGCCTCCGCCCGTGCGCGGTCGGAAGCCGCCGCGATCTCCTCGTAAGTCCATTCCTTGTACAGACGCTCTCCGTGGGCATCGGTGATGTCGATGACCAGGCTGGTCCACTCCTCGGCGGGCTGTTCGGGGACGAGTCCCAGATCGTACGTGGCGTCCTGGAGGAGGGATTCGGTGACGCGTATGCCGGTGAGTCTCTCGGCCAGAGCGAGGACCGCTGCCTTCCCGTCGACGACCGGGGCGCTCTCGTCGTGTTCTCCCTCGGGAGTCAGCGGGAAGCCGACTTCCCGCAACAGGGGAACCAGTTCATCGGGGCTGTTGCCGTCGCGGGCCGAGGGGCCCTCGAACGTAGTACGGAGCTCACCGTCCTCGAACCAGTGGAAGAGGTGGATGGGCTTGCCGCCGTTGCTCGAGTGCGCCACGACCCGGCCGCCCTCCGACAGCGTCTCCGCGCACGGCATCCCAAGGCCACCGTCAAAGCCGAGGACAACTGTCCAGTCGCCTTTCTCGCCCGGGGCCTTGAAGGCGCCCGCGACGTAGGACTCGTCCCAGTAGTCGTAATCCAGCTCGGCACGACGAGCGTCATCCGCCTCGATCAGCCCGGCCGTGCCCTCCCCAGTGCCGCGCGGTTCCGCCTCCATCGTATGCAGCACCTCCTGCGGGCCCCGTCCCCGAATCAGTGTCAAGGTGTATCCGCTCTCCATCATGTGGCGGAAGAGCGGCGAGGTGCGGATCCAGGCGTAGTCGCGTGCGGTTACCAAGTTCATACGGCGCACTGTGCCTGATGCCTCTGGCAATGCCCGATAAGTCGGTTCTCACAGCTGGAACTGGGCGCCCAGTACACGTCAGCAAAATGATCGTGTTACGAGCTCTAAAACACCTCCTTCGGCGGCGAATCGCACGAGGCAAGCAGTGGCAGCATTCTTGTACGTAGCCATCGCCTTCTACGCCCAGTCCATGCCCAGCTTCTGCAGCTCGTCCAGTTGTTCCTGGGTGAGTTTGTGGTGTCGGGTTTTGGTGTTGGAGATCCATACGCCGAGTTTCACGATCACCGGCTCCGCCTCGTCCTCGACTGCGAGCTCCTCACTGTGGGCGCGGGGCACTGGCCGGTGGGCGCCTTCCCGTTCGACCCACTGCGTGAGGGCTGCCAGGCCGCGCTGGAACGCCTGCTGCGCCTTGCTCGGACCCTTCGCCGTATTGCTGGCCGCCGGGGCAGGAGGCGGCGCTTGGTCGGGCTGTACGCCCAGCGCGGTCAGCCGCTCTTGCTGCTCGGGCAGCAGCCGCGCCCAGGTGGCCGGCTGCTTCTGCTGCTGAAGCCACCGGCCGATGTCGTCGCCGTCCCACAGCACGCCGGGCGCGATGTCGGGCAGCTGTCCGTCGGCGTCGACCAAGTCGGCCAGGACGCGGTACTGCCGCTGCCAGTCCAGGGGCCAGGGGCAGTTCCAGTCCTCGTCGATCTGGGCGAGTTGCGCGGCCCGGGTCGTGGCGGTGTCCTCGTTCTTCCCGAGTCCGTTCTTGGCTCCCTTGCGTCGGAGGTTGGCCATGTACTGGCCGATGGGCACCATTTCGTCGTCCTCGCCCCACTTGGCGTCCTGGCGGGGTGCGAGGTGTCCGGTGGCCCGCCGGTAGGCGCGGAGCGCGGCGAGTTTGACTTCCCATGCCTCTTCGCCGGGTTCCCAGACCATTCCGGCTTCCGGTGCGTCCAGGAGGACCTTGCGCCGGTCCTCCAGCTCGCCGGCGCGCAGGGCTTTGCGCTGTTGGTGGACCCATCGCCCGAGCGGGAACGCCTTCGTGACGCCCACCGTCGTCTCGGTGTCGTACGGGACCGAGTGCAGGCCGGTGATGCCGTTCTCCGCGCGCCACCGGATCAGGGCTTGGTAGCCCTCCAGCCACACCAGAGACTCCGGCCGGTAGACCCTCGTGCGCAAGAACGCGGCGATCGTGGCCGCGTCCCGGGGAGAGGAGAAGTGCAGCAGCGCCGACTCGGCGGCCGCGTCGGCGCCGTCGCCCTGGTCCTCGCCGTCACCTTCGCCGCCGGCGCCGACGATCTGCCCGTCCTCGTCGCGCCGGACGTGGATCTTGCGGTTGCCGCTGGTGAGGGCGCGGGAGGCGAGTTGCTCGACGAGGCGTTCATCATGACTGCGCAGGCCCTGGAGTACGGCTACAAGGGGGGCAAACGAAGCCGAGGCGATCATGTCGTCGGGGTTCTCGCCGGGCTGGAGGAAGACGGGCACGATGATGCGGGCGACCTTGGTGGAGCCGTCGCGGTTGAGGCGGAGGGCCCGGCCGATGTTTTGGACGATTTCGACTTGGGAGCCGCGGGTGTCGGCGAAGCAGATTGCTTCGACGCCGCGTTCGCCGGTGATGTCGACGCCTTCGCCGAGGACGCGTACGGAGGCGAGGAACGCGCGGTGTACGCGCCGGTTGTCGGCGTCGATGCCGTTGGCGAACTGCCGCAGGACCTCGCGCCGCTCGGTGACGAGGTGGTCGCCGCACAGCCATGCGGACCACACGCGGTCCGGCGGGACGTGGCGGCCGGTCTCCAGCTCGTAGAACTTGGCCTCGATCGAGGACTTCGGCAGCTGCTCCGCAGCGGCCAGGTCGGCGTCGGAGGCGTCGGTGACGTACAGCTCGGCCGCCGTATCGGGCAGCTTCTCGGCGAACGCGGCCGCTTCCTCGACCTTCTGGTGGAAGGTCATGACGGTGCGCAGGTTGTACGCCGCCGCGTGCTCCAGGAGCGCGGCCTGCAGCAGGGCTAGGCGTCGGCCCCGCTGCGCCTCCTGTGACTCTCCGAGGATGGGTGAGGGGTCGCGGATCTCCAGGACGTCGATTTCGAATCCGGCGAGGATCCCCCGCTCGATTGCCTCCGACAGCCCCAGCTCCGCGAGCCACGCCCCGTAGGTGCCGTCGGGGTCATCTGTCATGGACGCGATGTCCGCCTCCTCGCCCTCCGAGCCCTTCTGCGGCCGGGGCGCCGCGAGGATGCGCGGGGTCGCGGTCAGGTAGAGCCGGAAGTTGGCTGGGATGCGGGTGTTGTCGTGGATGGCGGCCCAGGGGCGGCCGAGGTCGCCGGCGGTTCCGTGGGCCTCGTCGACGATTGCGAGGTCGAAGGCCGCCATCTGCTGCCCGTAGAGCCGCTCGCCGCCCGTCAGGGCGGCCTCCAGGGGTCCGCGGATCTTCCGCTGCTCCTCGGGTGCGTCGTTGTCTTCGCGGTCCACCAGGGAGGCGTAGGTGGCGAACACGACCACCGGCCCGGAGGCGGCCCACAGCGCGAGCTGGATCGGGTTCGTGGTGGTGCGCACCCCGAGCTCGTTGAGAACCGGGTCGTTCTCCAGCGAGCAGACGGCGATCATCGGCGTCCGGTGGCCGACCAGGCGCCATGCCTGGGCGGTCTGGGCGAGCAGGTCCAGGGTGGGAACGGTGACGAGGGTCCGGCCGTCTGGGAAGCATTCCAGCGCGCAGGCGGCGGCCGTGATCGTCTTTCCTGACCCGGTCGCTGACACGATGGTGCCTCGTGCCCCCTGCGGGGGTACGGATGTCCTTGCAGGGAATCCCACCCACTTTCGGAACGCTGACTTCTGGTCGATCTGGTGTTCCCTGAGGGAAATGCCGTGCATTCCGGATGTCCATTCTGTCCGGTGGAGATCGGGCAGTGAGGGTTCTTTTGTTGCTTGTCTAGGTGTCGAGTCCCCGTAGTCCCCAGTCGTTGAGTCCGGCGTAGATGGTGGCGGTGCGGCACTGGGGTGCGTGCATGGCCTCGGCTTCGCCGCGGTAGACGGCGATGAGTGAGTCGGTGCCGCGCCACCAGGTGTCCGTGATGCCTGCGACTTCCGGTACGGCTTCGAATCCGTCGAGGTCGAGGTCGTCTACGGCAGCGCCGGTCAGCGTGGTGGTGGTACGTGCGCAGCGCCGGGCGTGGTCGGCCAGCGACAGGGCTTCCACCCACCCCTCGATGCTGGAGTGCAGTGGTACCCAGTCCTCGGCGCCGGCGTGAAGGCCGAACTCCCCGCCGGGTCCGATCACGAACGAGTAGGGGAGGGCCGTGCGCTGCGCCCCTGCTTCGAAGAGCCACGCGCCGGATTCGAGTCTTTCGGGCACATCGCCGCTGAGCGCCCGGGGGCCACCGTCGTAGTGCGGGGAAGGTGGCAGGATCAGGCCGCCCCAGACCCTCTCGTAGGAGGCCACGCGGTCGATCTGAGCCGTGGGGATGCTGTGCTCTGTCCATCGGGCTCTGTACTGCTCGATGTCAGCATGATCAGCCCAGTGGCCGTGGGCGCGAATAAAATATCTTGCCCTGAGGGTGATGCCCGTCGGGGTTTCTCGTTTGATGGCCATGTTCCCCGCCTCAGCGTATGCTTAATTTATGCCAACAGTACATAGTGCATCACTTCTGATGCACGGGCTACACTCGAACGCAGCACGAACGAGTGGTTGGCTGACGACGGTGGAATGAGTGGGGACTCATATGGAGCGCAGCGAGCAAACCGAGGTGAACCTCCTGCGTGCAGTGGGAGCAGGCGTGGACAATCTATGGACGCCTGCGCATCAGGCGATCGAGTCCGGTGACCATGGAGAGCTGACCCGTCTCCTCGATGCGGGCGCGGACCCCGAGGAAGTGTGCTGCGGGTTGACTCTTCTACTGCACGCGATCGACGCTGAAGGGGATGGGGCACTGCAGTCTGGTGGGCCACTGGACTCGGCGCTCACCGCGATCCTCCTGGCCTATGGAGCCGACCCGACCGCGACACCCGACGGTGAAACTCCGAGGGAGTTGGCCGCCTCGTACAACCATGAGATGGCTATCAGGCTCCTGGACCGGCACATAGCCCGTCGTTGCTGACGCCCGCGACGCGGCCTGGGCCCGGAGGCCCCGAGCAGCGGGGTGCTCTTGAGAGCACGCGGTGGGGCGGGCCGGATTCGAACCGGCGTCAGTCCTCTTAGCAAGAGGGCGCGTCGACCTCTGCGCTACCTGCCCCCACCGCGCCTGTACAGCCTATGCCAGCCCTGAGGCGGCTTCTGAGTGGTGACGGGGCCGGTGCTGGCAAGCGTCTGCATGGCCCTTTTGCCCCGGTCGCCGGTTAGGCCGTGGCCGCCCCCGTGCAGGCCGGGAGGTTTCTGCCGTTGGGTTTCCAGTGCTGGAGGCTTCGCCGCCGACCCCGTCAAGGGGAAACCTAACCGGCATCACTGACACTGCTGCCGGCGCCCGCAGAGCGGGCTGGTCCTGGAGGCGAAGCCGGAAGGACCCGGGGTGGGGGAGCGAAGCGGACGCGCCCCAACGGGCCAAAGGCCCGGACTCCGTGAAACGGAGTCACTCAGGTCTGCGAAGCAGGCCGTTCGGCTGGAGCGCAGCGAGAGCCGAACGAGTCCAGGCGAAGCGAAGGGCCGGCCCTGGCTCGGCGAAGCCGAGCCCCGCCAGCGCAGCGAGGCGGTCCACTGCCCCGGAGCGAAGCGGAGGGCCAGGCGCCGAAGGCGCCTCGGCCGAGCGCAGCGAGGCCGGTCTCTCCTGAGCGCGCAGCGCTCAGG